>JBJELE010000018.1:0-11382 GCA_051878995.1 Lachnospiraceae bacterium
GCACCTGCAATGGGTGCGCAGTACTTGAAGGTCTCACCCATCATGGATACATTGGTATTGGCATTGGAAGAAGCTGCCGCCAGAATATCAGCAAAATGCCCTGAATCAGCAGCGGTTAACCCGAATGCTGTCAGGGCATCTGTTACAATATCCGATGTGGTTGCAAGGTCTTCTCCAGAGGCAGCCGCAAGGTTCATGATACCTTCGATACCGGAAATCATATCTGAGGTTTTCCATCCTGCCATTGCCATGTAGTTCATAGCCTCTGCCGCCTCGGTTGCCGAGAACTTGGTACCTGCACCCATTTCTCTTGCTTTTTCCCTCAATGCTTCAAATTCATCACCCGAGGCACCGGACACTGCCTGTACCTGTGCCATCGCAGAATCAAAATCCGCTGCTGTCTTTACTGCCGCCGTTCCCAGTCCGATAACCGGAGCCGTGACTGTTTTGGTAAGGGTAGACCCTGCGGATGATATGTTATCACCGAGTTTTTTCATGTTCTCCCCGGTGGCGGCAAGTTTCTGTAATGCCACGGCAGACTGATCAGCCTGTTGTTCCAGTTTTTCCAGCTGTTGCTCCGTTGCAATGATTTCCCTCTGCAGGGCATCGTACTGTTGCTGTGAAATCTCACCACTTGCAAGTTTTTCATTTGCCTGTTGGGCGGCTTCTTTTAACTGCGCCAACTTCTCTTTCGTCTCCGAAACCGCCTGTGCTAACAATTTATGTTTCTGAGTAATCAGTTCCGTATTACCGGGATCCAGTTTCAAAAGATTATTTACATCCCTAAGCTGTGACTGGGTACTCTTTATTTCCGAATTTACCGACTTTAAGGCTGTGGAAAGTTTGGTAGTATCTCCGCCAATTTCCACGGTTATTCCGGCTATTCTGTTTGCCATTTACTCTCCACCTCCCCTAAAAATGAGCATGAAAAAAGCACCTACCCGAAGGTACGTGCCTTGATTATTAAGAAATCCTAAATGTTAAGTTTATAATCCATCATTATTCCAACAAACTGAAGTTTCCGTTGCTTTCATTCTCTCCATAAAATTGAAACAAATCACTCTCCCCTATATACCGGATAGCGTTCCTTATCCGCAGCCGTAATTTCTCGTACAACACGACACGGAACACCTACCGCAATTACATTGGAAGGAATGCTTTTTGTCACCACACTTCCAGCACCTATAACAGTATTGTCACCGATTGTAACCCCACCAAGAACAATGGTTCCTGCTCCAATCCAAACATTATTTCCGACAGTAATAGGTAATGCTACTTCAAGTCCTTCATTCCGTTGTTCTGCATCCAGAGCATGTTCTGCTGTTGTGAACAAACAGTTAGGAGCAATAAAAACATGATCTCCGAATGTCACCTTTCCACCATCAAGTATCTGACAATTATGATTAGCAAAGAAATAATTGCCCACAGAGGTATTATACCCATAATCACACCAAAATGGAGTATTTACTGTAACCTGTTCTCCCATAGTTCCCAAAATTTGTTTTAAAATTTCCCCTTGTGCCTCACGGTCAGAAGGCTTTATTTGATTAAATTCATGACACAAATCATTGCATCTGCTTATCTCATTCAATATTTCTTCATCATAATTAGCATTATATAAATAACCCGCTGCTGCTTTTTCTTTTTCTGTCATGATAGAACCTCCTCAACTTCAAATTCGTCTCTCAGTTAAACACACCTGCTTACTGAAATTTTCACATCTCTACAAATAGAAATTTAGCTATCAAATAGATTATATTTTCGTTGAACGTACCTTTCAATAAAAATCGCTTGCATCGAGTCTTCATCTGCTGTTTTATGATGAACAACAAGTATCACATTACTCATTTTATATTTATCATTTTTCATGAATAGGCGTCCAAATCTACGCTCATTTTCTTCCTCATCATATAATGAAATATCTGGACAATTATAATTAGTTTTTCCGCCGATAAGACCATATGTTTTATTTGTCTCTATGTCAATAAAGAATTTAATATAAGTAAAGTATTTCGTCTCATCGTTTTTGTCTTGACGAATTTGGCTCCATTTTTTATAAATTGACATATCATATTGTTTGACTTGGTCTCCAAAAATCTTTTTGAGGTCATCTTGTATAGAATCGAATGTATAAAATTTATACGGAAGGGTTAGTCCAGCAGCTTCAACATCAAACACTTTACTTTCCATCATTTCCTCCTAATTATTTAATTAACAGTTCAATAATTCTAAACTGTTAGATAAATTCAAATCTTCTGTTACTTTTCAATCTCTCCACAAGCCTGAAATTTTACGCTTCACTAATCGAAACGAAGTTTTCTATCCCTTTAATCTGTCTTCATAAATTTGAGAAACTTTATACCAGCTTTTAATATAAGCATCATTCAACAACTCCTTATCATTTCTAACTAATTGAAGAAATGTAGTTGTAAGACCATCCCAATCTGAAATATCACCTTTAGGATATAAGCTCCAATGAATCTCATCTATAGTGTAATTGCTCTTGATAGAATTGTTCTTCATTGAAGTTGTAACCCAATTTTTCTCATCGTCTACTCCACCTTTTGCAATAGGATAAATGTGGTCTATTGTAGGGATTAATTCCCAATACGCAATATGAGTCTCTGTCATTTTCCAATGAGAATGGTATGGAAATTCATCTGGAAAATAATGTGATATAATTTTGAGCATTCCTGGGTTCAAGAGTTTATCACCCGTGTATCGGTCAATAAATCCATCGATAATAAACTGATTCATTTTTTGAGCAATGGTATATGTTCTTTTTTCGATTTCATAATATGTATGTGGATACTCTTGAGAAATAATTGATTTTGCTGCAGTCTTGTTATTTTCCAAAAGCATATCTGCTATATCTGCAATTACACAACTCTTATCTTTTTCCATTCCAAAATCTCCTCAAAATTCAAATTTGTCTTATTCCTAAAACTGGGAATCCGTCTGCTTTGATTATATAGGAATCAAAGCAGAACCTCAATCAAAACTTATCAAAGTCCTCCTGGGTGGCTAACGGAACATACTCATAGTCATCATTCTGATTTTCGATAAAAATATCATTAACCATTCCCACCGTCAGAAGGTCTAAGTCACGAAGGCTCAGACCTATCTGCAAGCATCTAAGCAGGAACAGGGGCGTTGTCATTTCACGCTCTGTTGGGCGAAGTTTTTTTTAGCCTCCGCATCCGTTTTGATGTTCATTCCCCATAACTCAATCAGCTGAGGAAGAACCTGATAGATTGAGAAGGTATTGAATTCATCAAGCCAGTCCTCAACCTCATCCGGGATGGAAGGGTCTGCGTGTTTGGCCATAATAAAAGCAATGTTTTCGAACATCTCAAGGGAAAACAAATCAAGATTGCTCTCCTCTTCCGTATTATCCCCCAGACTCTTTTCCAGAAGGGAGATATCCTTATAGATATCTCTTTGGAATTTTAGTCTGTAAATACGGGGAATGGCGGCACTCGCTTTGAATGCCACCTCCTTCCCGTCAATTTCAATATTCCTTCTTACTCCCATATGCTAATCCTCCTTATGCCCCGGTGGTTTCATCTGTAATCTCAGCATCATAACCACCCACTGCATCCGGCTGATATACAGCCTTGTACCAGTTGTTATATGCCGTAGCCTTTGTGGTATCACCGGACTTTGCCTTAACAAGTCCATTTGCAAGCGGACGAGCCTTGATGGTCAGTTTCTCTGTCTGTACTTCCTTACTTGCCTCATTGGTCTTGGATGCAATGCTGGGTCTGGATGCTGAACAGTTATACAGCACATGACGGATTTTCTTCTGGTCACCATCAAACTCAAAAAGCAGTGCAAAATGCCCCACCTGTGAGTTGCTGTTCTCCACAAGTACGTTATTGGAATCGGATGTTTCATTTAAGATTCCTGTACGGAAGGATTCAGGAATCAGTGCAATTTCCAAATCTCCCGCATACCCCTGATTGGAATTGACAATGAAATATTCGATACCATCCGCATAGAATGATTCCGGTTCGCCTTCCGGATCGAGTGAAATAGATACCGCACCAGGGATTGGAATCGGAGTGTCCCATGATATCGTTCCATTATCAGCTTCCACCAAGGGAGCGAAATGAACATTACTCAAGTTAAATTTGACCTTATTCTTAGCCATAGCTTATACCTCCATTTGATATAGGACTTCATACAGCTTTTCGCTTGAAATCCAGACTTCTGATTTGTCATAAAAAAGACCATACTTTGTAAGTACGGTCTCTATCTTTTCCTCCATATCGATATCCTTATAATCCGTATAAAGTTCGATATGAAGTCTGTTCACTTTAAAATATGCAACCCCATCGGCAGCAAAGTTATCTGCCCCCGGATAGAGGTATACAACAAAAGGCGGATCCGGGGATTCTCCTTCTGCAAAATGATGATATGCAAAAGGAAGTCCCATGTCCGTTATCATCTTTGTTACTTCTTCTGCCGTCATAGTCCTGCCTCCACTGCTTTCTTAAGTTCTGCGATAGCCAGGGTCTCTCCTTTTGCGATATGGGGTTTTGCCTTTGTTCTTCCCCCACCACGCTTGGCATGACCATATTCCAGAAGGTGTGTGAGTTGATACTTTTTCGCATGAACCACATAAGTTGCACCAAGGGAAGAATTGGAAGTCTGTGTAATCTCCCATGACTTCCTATAGCCTCCGGTATCTACGGGAGCATTCTCCTGTATCTTCTTTTTCACATCATCCGCCACATCCTTTACAATGGTCTTAACCTTTGACGCAGACAGTTCCACATAGTCTTCAAATTCCTTGGCAATGGCATTTCCCATTTCATCAATCGACACGGTTTTCATGGCTACCTCCTTGTCAGTTCTGCATGGAATTTCAGGCTCTTATGCTTAAAAGCCATGTTATCCACGGAGATAATGTTATAGATTCTTTCTCCTAAAAGAATCCGGAACCCATCCGGGGTTACAGCTGCTGTTTCCGAAGAATATCTGACCGTAAAATCAAGTCGTTCCTTATTCACGGTCTGAGATGCAGATTCCTCTTCCTGCTCTCCAGTCTTTGTGCTTGTAGTAGCATAACAGGAATGGTAATCACTCCACTCATTTCTGTGATTACCAATCTTGTCTGTTATGACTTCGTTCTTCTGAATCGTGATTCTTACATTCATGGCAGAAATACGCATCAAAACGCCTCCTTCCTGTCCCCTCCAAGAAGACTACGAAGGTTGCTCAATAAGGCATGATGGTCAGCTTCTTCCCGATGCTCATAGAGATAGGCAATTGCATATAAAACGGCAATCTCTATCTCCGGTGTATCCGAAAGGGACTCCTCCGGTGTTACCCGGAGAATATCCCTGCAGATTTTTTCCGCTGAATTTATGATGCCAAGAATCAAAACATCCTCATCGGCTGAATCTACACGAAGATATTGTTTTGCCGTTTCCAATGCAACTATCATATCCCAGCCTCCTTAAACCTTGGTTGTGGTGGTGCTTGCGGTCTTAAGATTCATAATCTGAATTGCTTCTGGAAGAAGTAACAGACCGTCCACACGCTCTTTTGCAACAAAACCAACCATACCGTTTCCTGCAAACAACTCATTCAGAGTCTTGAAAGATCTGGCACCACGGTCTGCAATGTTGTAATAAGAGTAATCACCAAAAGCAATCGCATTCTCCGGTGCATAAGCAGAGGTACGAACGGTGTAGCCTGCAATCTGATCCGGTTCTCCGGCAACAAGAGAAGGCTGCCACAAGAACTGTCCGTTGTTATCTTTTAACTTACGAATCTGTGCAATGGTCTTATCGTTCATAATGAAGGATGCACCCTTACGATAAGGTCTCTTCAACTTGTAGATAAGGTCGAAGATATCATCTGCCTTAATGTCAGCAGAAAGTGTACCTGCGCTTTCGCCGCCTGTTGCAGCATCGAAAATACCATAAGGCTTTCCTTTACCATCACCGTTTAAGAACGCATCTTCCTCAGCATTTGCAAGCGCCTTACCAAACTGAGTGATAATGTACTTCTCCAAATCAAATGCAGAATCATACAGAAGTTCCTCTGTTACTTTGATTGCTACATGGAGTTTATGGGAATCTACAAACTTCTGGTCAAAGGTTGCATCACCAAAGGTAAGGGCTCCGCCTTCCTCCACCCATAAAGCGGCAGGTGTGGTTGCTGCGATGTTGATCTTATGCTCTCCGGAAGTCGTAATTCTGGTAGCAAGACCACGCATGATGTTTTCCTCTTTAAGTACCTCGATCAGTCGGTTATCATACTCCACAGGAACAAGATAGCCGCCATCGGCATCCACACCTTCCTGCAGAACATCGGAAATCTTACGGAAGTTTGTACGAAGTGCATCTATCATTGCATTCTTATATTCCGTTCTTTCCCTGAAAGGCTTTGCACGCTCGGTTTCCATCTGTGCATTCGGCTGCATGGTGATAGGCTTACTGGTTGCCTGTGCCAGTTTATCATCAATAGCCTGCTGACGGGCAAGACGCTCAATCTCTGTGGTCAGGTTCTGAACATCTGCTTCCATCTTCTCGTAAGTAGCTGCATCCTCTGCGGATACAAAACCATCTGCGTTACGTTTGGCATCAAGAAATGCCTTTGCAGTTTCCCATGCCTTTGCTCTCTTCTCTGTAAGTTCTAAAATCTTACTCATAATAAATTCCTCCTTGTTAATGGGATAAAAGGCTGAGTCTCTTATCCAAATCTGTGATACGGACACCCTGATTCTTGGGTACCGTCTCGTTTACTTTTGCAATGAAACTATCTTCAACAGCCTTCCGGCTGAAAAGAACATCCGTAACCGGATACACATTCTTTGGTTTCTCAGGCGTGGTATCCTTGGGAGGGTTCTCCTCCTTGGTGCTTTCTGTCTTTTGTGCAGATTCCGTGGCACTGTCCTCAAACAGGATTTCATCCACGAAACCTAATTCCTTGGCCTTTTTGGCATTCATCCATGTCTCATTTGCCATAAGTTCTGAAATCTTCTTATGGGATAAGCCGGACTTTGCGGCATAGGCATTGATAATGGATTCCTTCACTTCATTAAGAACATGAATTGCCTGTTCCATATCCCGTGTATTTCCAACAGCCATCATCATGGGGTCATGGATCATAAGCATCCCAACCGGACTGATGGTTACCTTGTCACCCGCCATCGCAATAACGGAGGCGGCCGAAGCTGCCAGTCCATCGATTTTGACAGTGACTTTTCCCTTGTAATCACGGAGCATGTTATAAATCTGAGCCGCTGCAAACACATCCCCGCCCGGAGAGTTAATCCATACGGCTATATCCCCACTTCCGCTTTCCAGTTCTTCCCGAAACATCTGTGGTGTGGTTTCATCTCCCCACCATGTTTCATCAGAGATTTCTCCCGACAAAAAAAGCGTCCTCGATTCCTCGGGTACGCTTTCATCTCGGATCCAGTTCCAAAACTTTCGTTTCATGACTTTCCTCGCTTTCTGTTATTTATTTTTTCTTCCTGACTGCCTGCATCTGTGTTTTTATCTGCAAATGCTCCTGCATCCTTTAACCTGCATAATGCACCATTAACCAGATACAGGTTTCCACCTTCCTCATCCGGGATTGGGTTTAAGTCCTCCAATTCCCTGACATCATTCGGACACATAAAACCATTTTGCAGTCCAATGGAATATCCCTCCATTCTGGATTTGTAATCTCCACGCAAGAGTCCATCCACATTCAGTTTGACAAAATAGGTTCCCTTTTCTCCCGGCAGGAAAAGTGCTTTCTGCAAAGACTGTTCCCATCTGATTACCCAGGGGTCAAGGGTATATTTCACAAACTCCAAGGACTGTTGTTCTATGTTGTTGAAGCTGCTCTTATCCAAATCTCCAATCATATGGGGTGGAATCCGATAGAGCCTTGCTATTTCATTTAACTGGAATTTCCTTGTTTCAAGGAACTGTGCCTCTTCCGGTGGAATGCCTATCTGCTGATACTTCATGCCTTCTTCAAGTACGGCAACCTTGTGGGCATTGTTACTGCCACGGTACACTTCATTCCATGACTCCCTTACCCTTGCAGGGTCTTTCAGGACTCCGGGATGTTCCAGAACCCCTCCTGGATTGGCACCATTTGCAAAAAATGATGCTCCATACTCCTCACAGGCAAGCGTCATTCCCACAGCATTCTTAGCCATCGCAATGGGGGAGAATCCTTTGAGTCCATTGAACCCCAGTGCCGGAATATGAAGTACCTCTTCCGGCTTCAAAATATAATCTTTGGTTTCTTTCAGATATGGATTCTCATCGCTCTGTCTGGAATAGGTGTAATAGAGATTTCCCTTCTCATCCCTGTCTACTTCCATACGGTTGGGAAGTAGCGGATACAGTGCAACCACCCTTCCTGCTCCATCCCTTATGATTTGCGCATAGGCATTTCCCCAAATTAAAAGATGACTCATCATGGTCTCTCGGAACACGAATGAAGTCATCTCTGGGTTTGGTTCATCATGTAGGATTTTATACAACGGATGGTCTGTCACCATCGTCTTGCCACCATTCTCATCGTATTTGTAAACATGGAGTGGCAGCGAAGCAATGGCTTCTGAAAGGATTCTCACGCAGGCATATACTGCTGTGGTCTGCATAGCCGACCTTTCATTTACTGCTTTGCCGGAGTTTGTCCTTCCAAATATAAAAGAGGGACCACCGCCAACAGTATCCACAGGCTTATCCCTCGCCTGTCCTAATCCAAAAAACTCTCTAAGTCCCATAAGTTCCTCCTATAGATTCTCAATATTGTTAAGGGCTTCCCGGATTAACAGGAAGCCCAGTAAACTCATAATAATCATGTTCTCACCTTCTATTTAGCGAATCCGTGTTGGCAGCTGCATATTCTCAGAGAACGAGTATTCCTCTTGAATCGTATACGCTTTCAGATGTCGTATTCCCACAGCGGATTGCCCTGTCAAGTGCCATAATGGTTGCTACAGCACCGTCAATCTTCTCCGTGGATTTCTCCTTATCCGGTTTCACATTTCCCGCCGGGTCAGTACGGACGAATATGTTATCCATGTTCCAGCGGAGAACCGGATGTCCTCCATGTGCAATCCTCTGTTCCAGTGTCAATTTCATCAGTTCTTTCGTTGGTGGTGACATGGATGCAAATCCCTGTCCGAAAGGAACTACGGTAAATCCCATTCCTTCCAGATTCTGTACCATCTGGGCGGCTCCCCAACGGTCGAATGCAATCTCACGGATATTAAATCGTTCCCCAAGTTTCTCGATGAACTTCTCTATATATCCATAGTGAACCACATTTCCCTCTGTTGTTTGGATGTATCCCTGCTTTTCCCAAAGGTCATAATTTACATGATCCCTTCGGACTCGTAAATCAAGTGTCTCCTCCGGCAGCCAGAAATAAGGAAGGACATAATATCTATCATCCTCGTCAAGGGGTGGAAACACCAAGCAGAAAGATGTAAGGTCTGTAGTACTCGAAAGGTCAAGACCTCCATAACACACTCGCCCTTCTAAATCATCTTCATTTACTGGGCTTGCACAGGCATCCCACTTTTCCATCGGCATCCACCTTACGGCCTGTTTTACCCATTGATTAAGACGAAGTTGTCTAAAACTGTTCTCTTCTGCTGGATTTTGTTTAGCAGACTCACAAGCCTCAGCTACCGTTTCCATTTGTATTGTTTCACCAAGACTAGGATTTGCTTTTTTCCATACTTCGGGGTCAGTCCAATCATCCCCTTCATCAGCACCATATATCACCGGAAAAAATGTCGGATCCGTTTTTCTTCCCTCAATAATATCCTTACATTTTTGATACAACTCATAACCAATTGAATTCGTATCATTTCCAGCTGTACTGATAGCGAATGTTAAAGGCTGTTCTCTAGAGTCTCCAGCACCCTTCGTTAATACATCCCACAGTTTGCGATTTGGCTGTGCGTGAATTTCATCAAAAATAAGACCGCTTATGTTTAATCCATGCTTTGTTCCAACTTCTGCAGACAAAACTTGGTAAAATCCATTATTAGATGGACACTCTATTCTTTTAGATGCTGTTTTGATTTTTGCTCTTTTCTTAAGTGCAGGAGTCATTTGACACATCGCACGAGCTTCGTCCATTACAATACTTGCTTGCATCCTATCACTAGCAGCAGAAAACACTTCTGGTGATGCTTCTCCATCACCAAACAACAAATATAGTGCAATCCCCGAACACAATGAACTCTTCCCATTCTTCTTAGGGACAAAGATCACCGCAGATTTATACTGTCTCTTCTTTGTTTTTTTATTTAAAACACCAAAAACATTACGAATTATATCTTCCTGCCAAGGTAGTAATCTTAATGGCTCTCCTGCCCATCGTCCTTTACTTAAAGATAAACACTGCAAAAAATTCACAACATAGTCTGCCTGTTCCTCGTCATAATATGAATCTTCTGCCATATATCTAGCAGGTACAAACGTCTTTTTTTTTGCCACTTTTTCACTTCCTTTCACGAAAAAGGACCCTTCCGGGTCCCCTCGGCTTTCGCCAAATTCTTAATTGTATTGGTCAAGGCAAATGCAAAGTGCTATGTTTGCCTGCTCATCATCCTCATCCGGCTTGATATCCCAACCTCTGTCATAGTTGGCTACAATCTTACCATCAATCTTAATCATAAGCTTTGATATCCTACCATTGTTGACTCCCCAACGTGAGGGTTCATCAAAAGACTTAACCCAATAATGTGCAACCTTCATACCTCCATCACTTGTAGGAATTCCTATCGTTCCTTCATGCCACATACCTGTGTACCTCCTTCGTTTTTGGTATGTACATATATCACTCTAAACGCACATAATAGCAACGATTACATGGGAAGATACTACACAAATATTTGCGGCTCAAATTGTGTGTATTACAGCAGCCAAAAGACCCGCACAGATCAGTTGGTTTATTTGTGTATATTATGATGGCTACTCTTCATCGGTACAGACAGCCATTCCCATCATAATCTCTGTATAAATCTTTGTATATCTGGACTGCTCACTGCCTTCTGACATTGTCATTCCCTTAAGGAAAAACGCTGATGCCTCATCACGGTTATCCCACACTTTTTCTTCTCCATAACAAATGGTTTTTACGCAGTCCAGTTTCCGGCATGAGTCCTCGCCATACACAATCCCAAGGTGGCAGCCATTATCCCAATCCACATGGATGGTGCCTGTATCATCCACACAGCTGACCGTTCCCTTAAGACCCGCATCAAAATGTCGGTATGGGTCATTCAGTTCGATAAGCTCTACTCTTGTACCGGAGGGATATTCCTTTTTCACCCGTTCTACGATATCTCTTGGTGGAAAAAACATTACTGCTCGCCCCCTTTCTTCGCTCCTGCCTTAA
>JBJELE010000019.1:0-49019 GCA_051878995.1 Lachnospiraceae bacterium
CGGGCGGATTCGGGACTTGCACCCGTTGGAAACGTGCGCCGCTAGGCGCACGTATTAAAAGCTCTGTAGAGAAATCTACAGAGCTTTTTTATGTAGATTTACCATAAATAGATAGGATTTTGTGTGAAAAATATCTTATCTTCATACTTGTTAAATGATAAGATATGTAGTAGAATAGTTAGCAGTGTATGATTGTATACAATTATTCAATCGTCCGGAATATTCACAAATAATTTGTGTCTTGCGTAATGTGTGCACGGCACACATATAAGCTTGCAGGTTGAGAGAGAGGTATGGTATTATTATGAAACCCTATAAAGAGATGAGTAAAGAAGAACTTGTATCTTTAAAAGCAGAACTGGAAAAGGCTTTTGAAGATGCAAAAGGTAAAGGGCTTAAGCTTGATATGTCCAGAGGAAAGCCGACTCCGGCACAGCTTGATATGGTGATGGATATTATGGATGTATTAAATTCTGACTCAGATATGAAAACAGAGGCCGGCGTAGACTGTAGAAATTATGGCCTTATGGATGGCATCCCGGAGGCAAAACAGCTGATGGGAGAAATGATGGGAGTTCCGGCGGAGAATGTACTTGTATATGGAAATGCCAGTCTGAGTATTATGTATGATGCGGTATCGCGATCTATGACACATGGAGTTATGGGCAGTAAACCGTGGTGCAAGCTTGATAAAGTTAAATTTTTATGTCCTGCACCCGGATATGACAGACATTTCAAAATAACAGAGCATTTTGGAATTGAGATGATTACGATTCCTATGACGCCAACCGGCCCGGATATGGATCTGGTAGAGAAATATGTGCAGGAAGATGTGGCGGTCAAAGGTATTTGGTGTGTTCCGAAGTATTCGAATCCGCAGGGAATTTCTTATTCAGACGAAACAGTAAGAAGATTTGCCAATCTTAAACCGGCGGCTGAGGACTTTAGAATTTATTGGGATAATGCATATGTCATTCATCATCTTTATGACGATAAACAGGATGAAATACTGGAAATCCTCAGTGAATGCGAGAAGGCAGGCAACCCGGATATGGTATTTGAATTCTGCTCTACTTCCAAGGTAAGCTTTGCGGGAGGCGGAATTGCAGCTATGGCAGCTTCCAAGGCCAATCTTGAGTTCATTAAGCAGTCCATGACAGTGCAGACGATCAGTTATGATAAGATCAATCAGCTTCGTCATGTGAGATACTTTAAGAATCTGGATGGTATGTTAGCCCATATGAAGAAGCATGCCGCTATTATGCGTCCGAAGTTCGAAGCGGTTCTGGAGGTGCTTGATAAAGAATTGACAGGTCTGGGAATCGGTGAGTGGACCAGACCGTTAGGCGGTTATTTTATCTCTTTTGATGCAATGGAAGGTTGTGCAAAGGCAATCGTTGCAAAATGCAAGGAGGCTGGTGTTGTTCTAACGGGTGCCGGAGCGACTTTCCCATACGGCAAAGATCCCAAAGACAGCAATATCCGCATTGCACCATCGTTCCCGACACCGGAAGAGATGGCGGCGGCAACAGATTTGTTTGTGTTATGTGTGAAGTTGGTCAGTGTAGAGAAATTGCTGGCAGCATAATAGGTATGTATTGAGGCAGATATGGTTTCCGTTATAAAATATGTTTCGGAAACCATATTTTATGTAACAGGAAACTGTTCATATACAGAGGAAAATGATAATCGTAAGAAAGGATAGGGATGAACATGGAACAGTATGAACGTATAGGGAGAGAACTGATACACAAGGGTGCCATTATAGATTATTATCAGGACACCATTAAAATCCCAAATGGCAATATAGCAAAGTGGGACTTTATAAAGCATAAGGGAGCCGCAGCAGTTGTGGCAGTAAAGGAAGACGGCAGATTGTTGATGGTAAAGCAATATCGAAATGCCCTGGATCGGGAGACATTGGAAATCCCGGCGGGCGGGCTGGATGGTGCCGATGAACCGACTGATATAGCAGCAGCAAGAGAGCTGGAGGAGGAGACCGGCTATAAGGCAGGAAAACTGGAACTTCTCATCTCACTTCGTACCACGGTGGCATTTTGTAATGAGAAGATTGATGTTTATGTAGCAACAGATTTGAAGCCGGCGAAGCAGCATCTGGATGAAGATGAATTTCTGGATGTGATGAGCTATGACATCGAGGATCTGATTCAGATGATTTATGACTGTAAGATTCAGGATGGTAAGACAGTGGCTTCTTTGTTGGCATATAAAAACAAATACTGTATGTAAATGGTCTGATGAGTTTGGATACAGCATATAATAGTGCAGACAAGATGAGGAAAGAAGGGAATGCTTTGCGCCAGTCTTTTGCCAGGAACTGCTATTATATGCTGTATTTATTTATGATCGGTCTATTTGTTGGAATCCTGATTGTCAATGTAGGACATGATACATGGATAGAAGACAGTGGGCTGTTAGGAACTGATATGCTGAAGAAGCTGGGGTATACCACGTTGGACTGTGGAAGATTGTTTGGCTATATTTTAAAGCATAGATTGTTTACGCTTTGTCTTCTGGGACTGTTGGCAACCACGATGTTTGGGATATCTGCCATATGTATTTACATATGTTATCTGGGGCTTACAGCCGGGTGCCTTTTATCTGTGTCAGTGATTCGATATGGGATTCGTGGATTGATCCTGATGGTGGCAGGTATCTTTCCCCAAGGTTTTTTGCTGGTCCCCGGATATGTGGCACTATTTATATGGGCTGCAGGTATGAATCGGGTGCTTTATTCCAGAGAAAACTATGTGGATAGTATGGAACGGTACAGCAGACAATTCTATTTAAAAAAGGGTATGCAGATGCTTGGAATTGTGGTAGTTGTCATAATAGGATGCCTGCTAGAGAGTTATGTTAATCCTCAAGTGTTACATTTGGCACTTAAAATTTTTTGAAAAATTTTTTAGCCTAATTTTACCAAGATATAGTAGACATAAAATGGCGGGTCGGCGATATGTTGTGCTTTCTATAGAAAACTGCTGAAATGCCCATAAAATCGGGAAAAATTCTATTTGCTTTTCTTCAAAATTCTGATTATAATGATAGGCAGACGATCATTTGATTTACATAAAAGAAATGTGCAGGGAAGGG
Source organism: Lachnospiraceae bacterium (assembly GCA_051878995.1). Lineage (GTDB taxonomy): Bacteria > Bacillota > Clostridia > Lachnospirales > Lachnospiraceae > UBA3282. The sequence continues at coordinate 3,115 of JBJELE010000019.1, forward strand.
TTTCCGGTTACATGGAGAAAGAAATTAATGCATTTATCACATATTTACATAATGTAAAGAATACTTCCAATAATACGGAACTGTCTTATAAGAGAGATTTGGAAAAAGTAAAACAGTTCATGGCTTCTCGAGGTATTGTTGAGGCTAAGGATGTGTCTGCAAAGGATTTGAGTGATTATGTGAAGTATCTGGAGGATAATCAGTTTGCAGCAGCGACTGTGTCCAGAAATATTGCTTCTTTGAAGGCGTTTTATCATTTTATGGTAGAGGAAGGGCTTATAGCGGAGGATATTTCTGAGAAGCTTAAGGCTCCCAAGATTGAGAAGAAGATTCCTTCAATCATGTCTCCTGATGAAGTGGTGAGACTTCTGGAGCAGCCATCCGGAGACAGTCCTAAGGAAATCCGCGATAAGGCCATGCTGGAGCTTTTATATGCTACCGGTATCCGGGTAACGGAGTTAATTACCTTGAAAGTTTCTGATGTGAATATGCAGATGAATTTTATCCTGTGTAAAGATCGTAACAAAGAGAGAATCATTCCCTTTGGAGCGGCAGCCAAGAATGCATTGGCAAGATATCTGGATGGAACCAGAGAAGCTATGCTGGAGAATAAATCATCGGATGTTCTGTTTGCCAACTGCTCAGGACAACCTATGAGCCGCCAGGGATTTTGGAAATTGATCAAATATTATGCGAAGAGAGCAGGTATCAAGGCAGATATTACGCCTCATACGTTAAGACACTCTTTTGCAGCCCATTTAGTTGAGAACGGGGCAGATCTTCGAAGTGTGCAGGAGATGTTGGGACATTCTGATATTTCTACCACACAGATTTATGCAAATATGAATCACAATCATATTCGCGAAGTATATGCCAAGGCGCATCCGAGAGGATAATGTGAAAATTCATATGCGGAAGATATATACTTATTAAAAAGGATAGGTCAGTCGGCCTATCCTTTTCTAATATAATCTACAGTCTTTATTCGCATTCTGCGATATCATATATTAGTTGTTCAGAGGCTTCCCATCCCAGACAGGGGTCCGTAATGGATTTGCCGTAGATTCCTTCACCAATTTTCTGGCAGCCTTCTTCAATATAACTTTCTATCATGACACCCTTGACCATACTATGGATATTTTTGTTCAGCTTGCGGCTGTGCATAACCTCTTTGACAATACGGATCTGCTGTTCAAACTGCTTATTGGAATTATTGTGGTTGGCATCAATGATACATGCAGGATTCTGTAAATCATGATCCTGATACAGTTCATATAGTGTAGAGAGATCTTCATAATGGTAGTTTGGCAGGCTACGGCCGTGTTTATTGACGGAACCACGAAGCACTGCATGGGCCAGAGGGTTACCGTTTGTTTCCACTTCATAGCCTCTGTAGATAAAAGAGTGCCTGTGTTGTGCTGCATAAATGGAATTGAGCATAACAGACAGAGTACCACTGGTAGGATTCTTCATACCCGCAGGCACGTCAAAACCGCTGACAGTCATGCGATGTTGCTGATCTTCCACGGAACGGGCACCGATTGCTACATAGGATAATATATCTTCAACATAACCCCAGTTGTCCGGATAGAGCATCTCGTCAGCCGCGGTCAGTTCGGATTCTTCTATGGCATGGATATGCATTTTGCGCATCGCAATCAGACCGGCTGTAAAGTCAGGTTTTTTCTCGGGATCGGGCTGGCTGACGATTCCTTTATAGCCCTCGCCTGTGGTACGTGGTTTATTCGTATAAATTCTGGGAATCAGGATCAGCTTATCCTTTACCTTTTCATTGACTTTGGCAAGGCGACTTACATAATCGCATACGGCATCCTCGTTATCGGCAGAACAGGGTCCTATAATTACGAGAAATTTGTTACTCTTACCGGTAATAACATCTTTGATTTCAGCATCGCGCTGTTTTTTAATCTCGGCAAGTCGTGCCGGTACCGGGAACTGTTCCCGTATTTCGTCCGGTGTGGGAAGTTTGGTTACATAGTGGAAAGACATTTCTATTACTCCTCTTAGTGTGTATTCATATTTTGCCTATTTGTTGTGGCAAAAACACCTATATTATAGTATATTGGATAGAGAATCGCAAGTCTTGCGGGATATGCGGAGCGCTGCAATGGTGCATAGCAGAGTCTGCAATAGCTGACTTGCTAACATTCCCCATAGGTAGCCTTTGATTCCATAGACAGGAATGGCAAAGAAGACAAACAATAAGCGGAACAGCAGGCTTACCACACTGAAACAGAAGGTCAGCGTTGTTCTTCCGAGACCATTTAAGATACTGCCCAGTGTACTTGCTATGTACAGAAAGGGACAGATAAAGCTGAGCGTGAGAATAAAGCTTCCGGCCAGCTCTGAATGAAACAGAAGGCGTCCGGCGGTTCTTCCTAAGAGTAGGAAAGCGGCGGTGCATCCGAAACCGAGGAGAAGACAGTAGCGGATGGAAGTTATAATGGCACGTCTGACAGCACGATGATTTCCGTTTGCATCCGCCTCTGATACAATTGGAAGCAAAAGGACGGAAATAGAGTTGGTAAGGGCAGAGGGAAACAGAATGAGCGGAAGACTCATTCCGGTCAGCACACCATATACGCCCAGTGCATCCGCATTATTCAAACCGTATGCCATCAGGCGGTTAGGAATATAGACTGCTTCCACACTCTGCAGCAGATTGATGATCAGACGGTTAGCAGATAGGGGAGCGGCTAACTGCATTAATTGTCCAAGAATATGACGGTACTGACTGAGCAGATGATTTCTACGGGCAGTTGTATCTGTATCGGAAGGACAGGGCAAAAACCGCTGGCTGGGAAATACTTTATGAGCGCGTGCTAAGATGGCGATAATAGAAACAATCATGGAGGCGCTCTCGCCAATCACCAGACCAACCACGGCGAAGCTGATGGTAGGTTCCATATTCTGTTTTTGACAGATGTCATAGATCAGATAGACAGAACCCACCCGGCAGATTTGTTCTGCCAGTTGGGAAATCGCGGGGATAGCAGTTTTGCGGATACCATAGAAATATCCGTTGATACAGGAATGCACGGCTGCCATGGGAATTGAGAGCGCGATGATGCGCAGAAGCGGAGCGGTGCGTTCTTCCATCAGAAATGTGACTGCGATTTGCTCTGACCACAAATAAATAGAAGATGCACAGAGGACAGAAAGAAGCATGGCAAGCAGAAATCCGGTCCATAGGGTGCGGAAGGAGCGGATATAGTCATGGGTGCTTGTTTCATTGGCAACATATTTAGAGATAGCGGTCTGAATACCGGATACTGTCAAGGCGAAGGAAAGCGCAAGCACAGGTGAAATCAGCTGATAGATGCCCATACCTTCTGCTCCAAATACATTGGACAGAAAAATTCGGTAGAAAAAGCCGATGAGACGGCTTAAAAGCCCGGTCAGAGTCAGAATTACGGTTCCGCTGATAAGTGGATTTTTCCATTTCATAGATGCATCATTCCTCCGTTTAATATGGTTACAGTGTATGCGGCGGTAGCTGTGTCAAGAACTTACGAGAGGAAAATAGACAGAATAAAGGAGCAGGCAATGGCAAAGAAAGTAGTAGTAGGCATGTCAGGCGGAGTGGATTCTTCCGTGGCAGCCTATCTGTTAAAAGAACAGGGATATGATGTGATGGGTGTCACCATGCAGATCTGGCAGGATGAAGAGAGAGAACAGCAGGAAGAAAACGGCGGCTGCTGCGGATTAAGTGCTGTGGATGATGCGAGAAGAGTGGCGCAACGGCTGGATATTCCTTATTATGTGATGAATTTTAAAGAGGAATTTAAATGTAAAGTCATGGACTATTTTGTGGAGGAATATCTTGTGGGAAGAACCCCAAATCCCTGCATTGCATGTAACCGCTATGTGAAGTGGGAATCCATGCTGAAGCGTAGTATGGATATCGGGGCAGACTATATCGCTACCGGACATTATGCAAGAATCGCAAAGCTGGCTAACGGAAGATATGCAATCTGCAATTCCGTGACGGCAAAGAAGGATCAGACCTATGCCCTGTACAACCTGACCCAGGAGCAGTTAGCACATACGCTGATGCCTGTGGGGGAGTATACTAAGGAAGAAATCAGAAAGATTGCCGAGGAAGCAGGACTGCCGGTAGCCCATAAGCCGGACAGTCAGGAAATTTGCTTTATCCCGGATCATGACTATGCGGCTTTTATTGACAGAGAAGTCGGTGGCAGAGTGCCGGGACCGGGGCACTTTGTGACGACGGACGGACAGGTATTGGGAAATCATCTGGGGATTACCCATTATACGGTGGGACAGCGTAAAGGGCTGAATCTGGCCATGGGACATCCCGTATTCGTTACACAGATCCGGCCGGAAACGGATGAGGTGGTAATCGGAGAAGCGGAGGATGTATTCGGAGATACCCTGTACTGCAATCGGATCAATTATATGGGCATGGAAGATCTGACCGAACCGAGAACTGTACTTGCCAAGATTCGGTATGCCCATGCAGGGGAGCAGTGCCTGATAGAAAAGGCAGGGGAAGACATCATCAAATGTACCTTTGCAAAACCGGTACGCGCCATTACGCCGGGACAGGCCGTTGTTTTCTATGAGGACGGATATGTGCTGGGAGGCGGCAGTATCATAGGAAAGGACATCTAAAGGAAATCTTAAGAAATTCTACAAGAATACTTCACGACATTTACACAGGTTATGTGATAGGATAGGTACTCGTAAGCAGAAACTTACTTGTGTAAGGACTATGAGTCCGCTTGGAAAGTCGTACAGTAAGAGGAAATACGGCAGAAAAGAGGTTGTGATGGTAGAATCTAAATTAACAAAAGTAAAAGTAAATAATGAGATTGAACTTTGCGAAGTATATGATAGCGCTACAAAAGAGAGAATCAAGAAGGTATTCTTCAGAGAGGATATTTCGTTTTTTATTAAATTCAAGAAAAAATTTGAAATGACTGGCTTTGCGTCAGTTAATCTGGCAGAAGATGAAGAAAAGGCGCACAAAAACTCTTTTCCGGAACAGAAAGAGGGAAGATATATCATTTGTGTCAATAAGAGTCAGGAGAAACTGGCCAGAAGATCTATTATGAGAGTGGTGCCGGATTATCATGACCGGATTCATTTTATGGATGAAGAACCGAAGAATGAGGGCAGCCAGTCCTTTTTTCGGGAACTGATTGCCCAGCTGCAATAGTTCAGTTATGTTTTTTCAGAGCTGATTATAATTTATGGAAGGAAGGACTGCGTTTTTCAAAGGTGGTATAATACCGGAAACCGCAGTCTTTCAATATATCTGCCGCCCGGTCGAAAGCATATGCAATCTGTGCAGGAGAGTGGGCATCTGAACCAACGGTAATGATCTCCCCGCCCAGATCATGATATTTTTGTAAAATACCGATGCAGGGATTAGGCTCTTTCATCCCTTTGGCCAGTGCAGAAGTATTGATCTCGATTCCTTTTTCCATATCCAGAAGCTTATTCAGAATCTTATCCAGAATATCCCGGTATAGCTCATAAGAATATCCCTCATCTTTGGTCGGGCCGTATCGTACGACGTAATCAATATGGCCATAGACATCAAAATTACTGAAAAGCTTCAGATTGTCCAGGATGGATTCAAAATACTCCCGGTAAGCTTCTTCCTGGCTTCTGCCTTCGTAAAAAGACGGATAGTAAGGATCTTTACCGTTACACAGATGGGAAGAAGCAATGATAAAGTCATATTCATGCGCTTTGGCAAAAGCAGCGTTTTTTCTGGATAAATGAGGTTGCAGTCCTAATTCCACACCGAAACAGAGATTGATTTTATCGGCATATTTTTCTTTATATTTGATGAAATCATATAGGTAGGAATCGGGATTTAGTTCAAATTTGCCGGCAGGATCCTGGTCTGTGACCGGATAGTCGAAGTCATTGTGCTCCGTGAAGCACATCTGTGTCAGTCCTAATGTAATCCCCTGCTGTATCATAGCCTCCATCGGGGTGTCAGAATCCCCGGAGAAGGAAGAGTGTAAATGGTAATCTGCTGTAATGGGCATATGTGTACTCCTTTTTACATTATTATTATCTTTGTTTAGTGTACTTAATTTGCACAGAAAATACAATAATTGTTGACATAAAATTGCAGAAATGCAGTTTTACCAAGTTTTTACAGTTATTTATAAATTATTTTCGTTTTACGTCTTGAATTTTTGGGACAAATTAGGTAAAATAATCGTGCTGACAAAATTTTGTCAATCTCAGTTTCTTGAGCAGACAAAGTTATATAAAAAAACATTATTTAGGAGGAACTAAAAAATGGCAGTAAGAGTAGCAATTAATGGTTTTGGCCGTATCGGTCGTCTTGCATTCAGACAGATGTTTGGTGCAGAAGGATATGAAGTAGTAGCAATCAACGACTTAACAAGCCCTAAAATGTTAGCACACTTGTTAAAGTATGATTCTTCTCAGGGTAAATATGCATTAGCAGATACAGTATCCGCTGGCGAAGATACAATCACAGTTGACGGCAAGACTCTTAAAATTTACAAAGAGCCCGATGCAAACAACTGCCCTTGGGGTGAGTTAAAAGTTGACGTTGTATTAGAGTGCTCCGGTTTCTATACAAGCAAAGAGAAAGCTCAGGCACACATCAATGCCGGCGCTAGAAAAGTTGTTATTTCCGCTCCTGCAGGAAATGACCTTCCTACAATCGTTTACAATGTAAACCATGAGACATTAAAGCCTACAGATACAATCATTTCTGCAGCTTCCTGTACAACAAACTGCTTAGCTCCTATGGCTAAAGCATTAAATGACTTAGCAGGCATCAAGTCCGGTATCATGAGCACAATTCATGCTTACACAGGTGACCAGATGATCCTTGATGGTCCTCAGAGAAAGGGTGACTTAAGAAGATCTCGTGCAGGTGCTGTAAACATCGTTCCTAACAGCACAGGTGCAGCTAAAGCAATCGGCTTAGTTATTCCTGAGTTAAATGGTAAATTAATCGGTTCCGCTCAGCGTGTTCCTACTCCTACAGGTTCTACAACAATCTTAGTAGCAACAGTTGAGAAATCCGTAACTAAAGAAGAGATCAATGCAGCTATGAAAGCAGCTTCTACAGAGTCCTTCGGTTACAATGAGGATGAAATCGTTTCTTCCGATATCGTAGGAAGCACATATGGTTCTATCTTCGATGCAACACAGACAATGGTTGGCGAAGATAACTTAGTACAGGTTGTTTCCTGGTATGATAACGAGAACAGCTACACATCTCAGATGGTTCGTACAATCAAGTACTTCTCTGAGTTAGCATAGTATGAAAAGAACTTCTAAATCACTCATAGCAAAGGCTATTTCGTGAAGAAGTTCTAAGGTTTCATATTACTGTTGTATAGAACAATATACGTTATTGATTAAAGAGGCTCGGCCGTTGGGCCGAGTCTCTATTGATTTAGAGGAAATCAAAATATAAAACAGGAGGACATACTCATGTCATTAAACAAGAAAAGTGTAGATGATTTTAACGCAGCAGGCAGAAGAGTGTTGGTTAGATGTGACTTTAACGTTCCACTGAAAGATGGCGTTATCACAGATGACACAAGAATTAAAGCAGCTCTTCCGACAATCAATAAGCTTATTGCTGATGGTGCTAAGGTTATTCTTTGCTCCCATTTAGGTAAGGTTAAAGAAGGACCTAACGAGAAGGAATCTCTTGCTCCGGTAGCTAAGGCTCTTGAAGAGAAGCTTGGAAAGCCTGTAGTATTCGTTAATGATAACAATGTAACAGGTGAAGCTGCTACAACTGCTGTTGCAGCAATGAAAGACGGAGATGTAGTACTTCTTCAGAATACTCGTTTCCGTATGAAAGAAGAGACTAAAGTAAAAGAGGCTGGTGAGGCTTTCGCAAAAGAGCTGGCTGACCTTGCTGATGATTTCGTATGTGATGCATTTGGTTCTGCGCACAGAGCACACGCATCTGTTTCTGTAGTAACAAAATACATCAAAGAGAAGGGTGGCACAAATGCAGTTGGATATTTGATGCAGAAGGAAATTGATTTCCTTGGAAATGCAGTTGAGAATCCGGTTCGTCCTTTCGTAGCTATCCTTGGTGGAGCTAAGGTTGCTGATAAACTTAACGTTATCGATAACCTTCTTAACAAGTGTGATACTCTTATCATTGGTGGTGGTATGGCATTCACATTCCTCAAAGCACAGGGATATGAAATCGGAAAATCTCTTTGCGATGACGAGAAACTTGATTACTGTAAGGAAATGATGGCTAAGGCTGAGAAACTTGGCAAGAAACTTCTTCTTCCTATTGATACAGCTGTAGCTGACGGATTCCCGAATCCTATCGATGCTGAAATCGCTGTTGAGTATGTTGCTTCCACAGAGATTCCTGCTGATAAAGAAGGTCTTGATATCGGACCTAAGACACAGGAGTTGTTTGCACAGGCAGCTAAAGAGGCTAAGACTGTTGTATGGAACGGACCTATGGGTGTATTCGAAAATCCTACATTAGCAAAAGGAACTATCGCTGTTGCTAAAGCATTAGCGGAAACAGATGCGACAACCATTATCGGCGGTGGTGATTCTGCTGCAGCTTGTAACCAGTTAGGTTTCGCTGATAAGATGAGCCACATCTCTACAGGTGGTGGAGCTTCCTTAGAGTTCCTTGAAGGTAAGGAACTTCCCGGCGTATACGCTGCTGATGACAAATAAAACGGAATAAAACGGAATAGTAGAGGAGATATAATCATGGCAAGAAGAAGAATTATTGCCGGTAACTGGAAGATGAATATGACTCCCAGTCAGGCAGTTGAACTTTGTGCAACATTAAAGGATTTAGTAGTTAACGATGCGGTTGACGTAGTATACTGCGTTCCTGCAATCGATATTGTTCCGGTAGCAGAGGCTATCAAAGGAACCAATGTTAAGCTTGGTGCTGAGAACTTCTATATTGAAGACAAAGGTGCATTTACAGGTGAGATCTCTGCTCCTATGCTTAAGGAAGCCGGTGTTGAGTACATCATCATCGGACATTCCGAGAGAAGAGATATCTTTGGTGAGAATGATATCCTTATCAATGCGAAAGTTAAGAAAGCATTTGCTGCAGGTCTTAAGCCAATCCTTTGCTGCGGTGAGTCTTTAGCTCTTCGTAAAGCAGGCACATATAAAGAGTGGATTGCAAGACAGATTAAATGGGATCTTACAGATGTAACAGCAGATCAGGTGAAAGAACTTGTAATCGCTTACGAGCCTATCTGGGCTATCGGAACAGGCGAGACAGCAACTGCTGATCAGGCACAGGAAGTATGTAAGATGATCCGTGAGGTTATTGCTGAGATGTATGATGCTGCTACAGCAGAGGCGGTTCGTATCCAGTACGGCGGTTCCATGAATGCATCTAACGCTGCAGAGCTTCTTTCCAAGGATGACATTGACGGTGGCTTAATCGGTGGCGCAGCGCTGAAACCTGATTTTGGTCAGATCGTTAATGCATAATACAATAGAATTATTGGTTAGAATTTAAAAAGATAAAAGCCTTTGGGAATAATTACCAGAGGCTTTTTTCTTAATTCTCCTTTGAACGCGGTGAAATAAGTGTTTACATAAAACAAGCGAGAAAATATAATAAAACTGTAGAAATACAAAAATTCATTAAAAGTAAGAAAGAAAAATGAAGAAAATAAAAAACATTTGTGAAGTTACGGTTTGGTTATATCCGATAAGTATAATAGGATAAAAAGGAGAAAACTCCATGATTTACAAAGAATACCTGGAAGAATTTATACATACGTTAGAACTGGCAGATGATACAGAAGCCATATCTCCACAGGCCTTTGAACTGTTAAGGGATAGGTATCATCTTGGAAAAATACTTATGAGATTCTTTGTGCCCTCCTCAATTTATACCAAAGAGGGTGACAAAAAAGAAATTATCTTATTTGAAGCTGGTGGTGATGTAGAAGAGCAACCGGGATATTGCAAAGAATTTCGGACAGGAGAAGGAGGAACTGTAAATTATCTGATCTATTGTTCCAAGGGTGCAGATACCTTTTCAGATGAAGAAAAGAAGGACTTGGATACGGTACTGACAGTTCTGTTTTTTCACAGTGGCAGATGGAGACTAATCAATCACGTGAAGAAACTGAGTCTTACAGACGGTCTTACCGGGCTGCCCAATTCAGGCGGTTTTCTGACTTATGTAGATGAATTGTTGGAGCGGAGAGAACTTAGCAGATACGATGCATTTTATTTTAATCTTACAAGATTCAGTCTGGTCAATAAGCGTTTCGGTGCAAGAGAGACGGATATGATTATTGTAAGATATTCAGAGAAATTGCAGGAGTTTTTACAGCCGGGAGAATGTGTCGGCAGACTTGGCGGGGATAATTTTGTTGCTTTAATCCTAAAAGAACATACGGAAGAATTCCTGAAGCTGTTGTCCGGAGTGCAAACCTATGGTATGCTTAGGAATCAAAAGATTCCCGTGGAAATCAGTGCAATAGCGGGTGTTTTTGAAATAGATGAGGATGTCAGACATTGTGGAGTGGTTATTGATGAATGTGCGACAGCGTTTAATTATGCAAAGCATATAGAGAATAAGCCGTATGTCTTTGCTTCTGAAGCAATCAGGCAGAGAGTGCTTCGGGAGAAGCAGGTGGCTTCCGGTTTTGCAGAGGCGCTTCATAAGGGGGAATTCAAAGCCTATTATCAGCCCAAGGTGGAGACGGAGCATTATAGAATCGTGGGAGCTGAGGCACTGGCACGCTGGGAGCGTGACGGGAGATTGATTCCGCCTGTTGAATTTGTGCCTGTTCTGGAGCAGAGCGGAATGATCTGCATGTTGGATTTCTACATATTGGAACAGGTGTGCAGAGATATCAGGGAATGGCTTGGGAAGGGAATCGAACCGGTGAGAATTTCCGTGAATCTGTCGAGAAGACATCTTTCTAATCCGAATTTGGCAGAGAATGTCCTGGATATTCTTAATAAGTATGAACTGGAAAGTAAATATATTGAACTGGAACTGACAGAGACGGTTGATGAATCTGAATCGAACCAGTTTATAGATTTTATGAGAAAAATGAAGCAGCATAATGTGGCTTTATCAATTGATGATTTTGGTACAGGCTATTCTTCCCTGAATCTGCTTCGCTCTTTCCCGGCCGATGTATTAAAGCTGGACAAGGCATTTCTGGACTGTCTGGAAGAGAATGACAGAATTGTGCTTTCCAATATTATCAGAATGGCCTATGAACTGCATATGGAGGTCGTGGCAGAAGGAGTGGAGAACAGACAGCAGATGGAATACCTGAAGAATATGTCCTGTATGGTGGTTCAGGGCTTCCTGTTTGACAGACCTATGCCCAAACCAGCCTTTGAAGAGAAGCTGAAGGCAGGCAGATATGAACTGGACAAATAGCGGCAAAAAAAATTCTGGCAATATGAGAGGAAAAGAGAATCGAAATTGTGCAATAGGCACAGTCGGTTCTCTTTTTTCCTTGAATAAAGCTGACTATTTTGGTACAATACTATCGGTGCTTTGATACACGAAAGCGTTAAAGCGTAAAAATATTAAAGCGTAAAAATACTAAAGAAAATGGGGCAAGGGAGAAACTGAAATGCTGATTTATATGATTAAGGTATTAATACTGGTTTTGTATTTTGCTGTCATCATCGGGATAGGATTCTATTGCAGAAAGAATGCTACTGATGTAAATGGATTTGTTTTGGGAGGAAGAGCAGTTGGCCCCTGGCTTACCGCTTTTGCTTATGGTACTTCGTATTTTTCAGCAGTTGTATTTGTTGGTTATGCAGGCCAGTTTGGATGGAAGTATGGTGTTTCTGCAACCTGGGCAGGAATCGGAAATGCTATTATCGGTTCGTTGCTTGCCTGGGTAGTATTGGGAAGAAGAACAAGGATAATGAGTCAGCATCTTGACTCAGCTACAATGCCACAGTTCTTCGGAAAGCGTTTCGATTCAAAAGCATTAAAAATTGGGGCATCGGTTATCGTTTTCATTTTCCTGATACCATATACGGCATCCTTATATAACGGACTTTCAAGACTATTTGGAATGGCATTTAATATTGATTATTCTATCTGCATTATACTTATGGCTATCCTTACTGCGATTTATGTTATTGCCGGAGGATATATGGCAACGGCAATAAATGATTTCATACAGGGAATCATAATGTTATTTGGTATCGTTACAGTTATCGCAGCAGTCCTGATGAGTAAAGGTGGACTTATGGCTGCTTTTGACGGACTTGCAAGAGTAACGGATGAAACAGTTTCATCGACTCCCGGAGTTTTTGCATCCTTTATAGGACCTGACCCTGTCAATCTTTTATTTGTTGTTATACTCACATCATTAGGAACCTGGGGACTACCTCAGATGGTTCAGAAGTTTTATGCTATTACAGATGAATCTGCGATTAAAAAGGGAACTATTATTTCGACTGTTTTTGCCCTTGTTGTTGCAGGAGGCTGTTATTTCTTAGGTGGCTTTGGAAGACTTTTTGGAGATAAGGTTGATGTTGCAAAAGAAGGCTATGATGCCATTATTCCGGCAATGCTCTCGGATTTGTCTCCGATGCTTATCGCCCTGGTTGTAATTCTTGTATTATCGGCATCCATGTCAACACTTTCGTCTTTGGTACTTGCTTCAAGCTCAACGCTTACCATTGATTTTTTAGAGGATAATTTTGTTAAGAACATGTCTGAAAAATCAAAATTGTTATGTATTAGAATTTTGGTTGTAGTATTTATAACTATTTCTTCTGTGCTTGCACTGATTCAGTATAAGAGTTCGGTAACCTTTATTGCCCAGCTTATGGGAGTTTCATGGGGAGCTCTTGCAGGTTCTTTTCTTGCACCTTTTATGTATTCTCTTTATGGCAAGTGGGTTAGCAAGGCAAGTTGCTGGGTATGTTTTATTTTCTCATCAGTACTTATGTTGATGAATATTTTTGCAAGGAGTTCATTTCCAAAGATCATGCAGTCTCCGATAAACTGTGGATCCATTGCTATGCTTGCAGGTTTTATCATTGTTCCTGTCGTTAGTATGTTTACTAAGAAACCTGATAAAAAGCTTATTGATGAAACCTTTGCATGCTATGAGGAAAAGACACAGGTTTCAAGAAAAACTTCATTAGGTGAATGATATAAAAGGGGGACTATTATGCCAGTTATTGATTATTTAGAAAGAAATGCAGATCTTTATGGGGATGAGGTTGCATTAGTTGAATTAAATCCTGAAGAAAAGGATACCAGAAGAATAACCTGGAAGGAATTTGATTTAATCCAGGCAGATTCTTTTACTCCGTATCGAAGGGAAATCACCTGGAAGGTGTTTGATGAAAAAGCCAATCGATTCGCTAATATGCTTATTGGAAGAGGTATCAAAAAGGGCGATAAGGTAGCTATTATTATGTATAACTGTCTGGAGTGGCTTCCTATCTATTTTGGTATTTTAAAAACCGGAGCTATAGCCGTTCCGTTTAACTTCAGGTATGATGCTGATGAGATTCTGTATTGTGCTAATCTTGCCGAGGTTGATGTTATTGTATTTGATCCTGCGTTTATAGGTAGAATCGAGCAGAATGCTGATGTTTTATCCAAAAATCGTCTGCTTATCTATGTGGGAGATGGTTGCCCGTTGTTTGCTGAAAGCTATCGGGAACTTGTAGCTGACTGCTCCAGCCAAAGACCTCATATTGAAATCTCGGAAGAAGACTTTGGAGCAATTTATTTTTCTTCGGGTACGACAGGATTTCCAAAGGCTATTTTACATAAACATTTATCATTGACGCAGGCTGCTGAGATGGAACAAAAGCATCATGAAACCGGAAGGGATGATGTCTTTTTGTGTATTCCGCCACTATATCATACCGGAGCTAAATTCCACTGGATGGGTTCTTTGGTTGCCGGTTCCAAGGCGGTACTTTTAAAGGGTGCAAAGCCTGAAACGATTCTCACAGCAGTATCTAATGAAAAGTGTACCATAGTATGGTTATTGGTACCTTGGGCACAGGATATTCTTGATGCATTTGACAGAGGAGATTTAAATCCTAAGGATTTCAATCTTTCCCAGTGGAGATTAATGCACATAGGGGCACAGCCGGTTCCTCCGTCGTTGATTAAGAGATGGAAAGAGTATTTCCCGAATCATCAATATGATACGAACTATGGTCTTTCTGAATCTACAGGTCCCGGCTGTGTGCATCTTGGCATGGAAAATATACATAAAGTAGGAGCGATTGGCATTCCGGGCTATCGATGGAAATGCAGAATTGTTAAAGAGGATGGAGTTACAGATGTTGCGCCCGGAGATGTTGGTGAGCTTATTGTGAAAGGTCCCGGTGTAATGACCTGTTATTATAACAATGAGGAAGCTACAAAGGAAACGATAAGGAATGGATGGCTTTTTACCGGTGATATGGCCAAACAGGATGAAGATGGATTTATTTATCTTGTGGACAGAAAGAAGGATGTAATCGTAAGCGGCGGTGAAAATATATATCCTGTTCAGATAGAGGACTTTATTCGAAAGAATGATAAGGTCAAGGATGTGGCTGTTATCGGACTGGCTGACCAACGCTTAGGAGAAATTACTGCGGCAATTATAGAGCCTAAGGAAGGTATGACTCTTACTGAAGAAGAAGTAAATGAGTTTTGTCTTGGAATGGCCAGATATAAAAGGCCTAAGAAAATCATTTTCACGAAGATTCCCAGAAATGCAACAGGCAAAATTGAAAAGCCGAAGCTTCGCGAAATGTATGGAGCTACTAATCTGGTAGAGAAAGAAACAAATAACTAAGGAATAAATATAGAACGGAGAAATGTTGGTTTATGAAAGAATTAATGCTGGGCAATAAAGCCATAGCCAGAGGATTGTATGAGGCAGGATGTTCGGTTGTATCAAGCTATCCCGGAACACCAAGTACAGAGATTACGGAAGAGGCTGCACGCTATGAAGAAATCTACTGTGAATGGGCTCCAAATGAAAAGGTTGCAGTTGAGGTTTCGCATGGTGCTTCGCTGGGCGGAGTAAGAGCGGCTTCCGCAATGAAGCATGTGGGATTAAATGTTGCGGCTGACCCGGTTTTTACAATTTCTTATCAGGGACTTAATGCAGGACTTGTTATATTTGTAGCAGATGATCCGGGGATGCATTCTTCACAGAATGAACAGGACTCAAGACATTATGCCATAGCGGCTAAGGTTCCTATGCTTGAACCTTCTGATTCTGAAGAGGCAAGAGTATACACGAAAAAAGCCTTTGAGATATCTGAAAAGTATAACACTCCTGTATTTGTCAGAATGTGCACCAGAGTTGCGCATTCTCAAAGTGTGGTTCATTTAGAAGAAAGAAATATGCCTCCTAAGGTTCCTTATGTAAAGGATCCTACCAAGGTAATGATGACAAAGAATTCAAGGGATGCGCATATAAGAGTAGAAAAAAGAACGCTTGAGCTTATTGAATATGCGGATACTTCGGATATCAACAGAATTGAAAAGGCTGACAGTAAGATTGGTATTATTACAAGCAGTACTTCTTATCAGTACACAAAGGAAGTATTTGGTGACAAAGTAAACATTCTTAAGCTTGGAATGGTATATCCGTTACCGGATAAGCTGCTTATGGATTTTGCAAAGGATTTGGAAACAATCATTGTGATAGAAGAACTTGATCCAATTATTGAAACCTATTGCAGAAGTAAGGGATTCAATGTTTACGGAAAGGATATTTTCCCTGTTTGTGGCGAATTTACACAAAATCTGATAAAGAATTGCTTAAAGGAAAAAATGCCTGAGGTATTTGGTGATGTGAACATTCCCGGTGGTAATATGATACAGGATGAAATTCCTATGCGTCCGCCTGTTATGTGTGCAGGATGTCCTCACAGAGGCGTATTTTATGTACTTAAGAAGCTTGATTGCATGGTTTATGGAGATATAGGCTGCTATACGCTGGGAGCTGTAGCACCGTTAAATGCTATGGACTTAAACGTATGTATGGGAGCGTCCTGCTCAGGTCTTCATGGTTTTAACCTTGCAATGAAAGAAGAGGGAGAGAAAAAGAGTGTTGGTGTTATTGGTGATTCGACCTTTATTCATTCAGGAATCACAGGTATAACTGATATTTCTTATAATATGACCAATTCCACAGTCATAATACTGGACAACTCTATTACGGGAATGACAGGACATCAGCAAAATCCTACAACCGGTAAGAATCTTCGTGGAGAACCGGCCGGAAAGGTTGATCTGGAGGCTCTTTGCAGAGCACTTGGTTATCATCGTGTTACGGTCATAGATCCATATGATCTTGCTGAAACCGAAAGGGTTATTAAAGAAGAACTATCTGTTTCAGAGCCGTCTATTATTATTAGCAGAAGACCTTGTGTAATGATTAAGGGTACAGTTCATAAGCCTGCCATTAAAGTAAATAAAGATAAATGTGTCGGCTGTAAACAATGTATGAGCATTGGGTGTCCGGCTATAAGTGTCACAAATGGTAAGGTTAACATTGATACAACACTTTGTGTAGGATGTAATGTATGTACACAGATGTGTAAGTTAGGAGCGTTAGGAGAGTAGCTATGGAAACGAAAAATATTATGATTGTTGGTGTAGGTGGACAGGGTACTCTTTTAGCAAGTAAACTTCTGGGTGCTGCTCTGCTTAAGATGAATTATGATGTTAAGGTCTCTGAAGTTCATGGTATGAGCCAAAGAGGAGGATCTGTGGTAACATATGTAAGATATGGTCAGAAGGTTTATTCTCCTATCATTGATAAGGGAGAGGCAGATATCATTCTTTCCTTTGAATTATTAGAGGCTGCAAGATGGATTGAATATCTTAAGCAGGGCGGTAAGATTTTAGTTAATACACAGCGTATGGAGCCTATGCCGGTTATTATCGGGGCGTCAAAGTATCCCGATGATATCGAGGGGAAACTTAAGAATACAGGTGCAGAAGTGATAGCAGGAGACTTTCTTTCGGTTGCTAATGAGGCAGGCTCCAGCAAGGCAGTGAATATTGCATTGATGGGTAAATTATCTACATTGTTTAATGATGTTCCGGAAAGTATCTGGATAGAAACTATGAATGAAATTGTTCCTGCCAAATTCCTTGATTTAAACAAAAAGGCATTTGAATTAGGTAAGAATTGTTAAATGGGAACGATTGATTTTCATACACATACTTTTGAAGATCATATAGCATATAAAGCTGTTGATAAACTAAGAAGAAGTGCTAACATAAGAAACTATACAGATGGCACCGACTCAGGACTTATGAAAGCAGATTCCGACAATGATATTAGTTTGTCAGTAGTCCTTCCTGTAGCAACGAGAATTATGCAGGCAAATGCTATCAATGCAAGAAGTGTCAAGAAAAATGAATTGTCATCAGAGACAGGACTAATTTATTTTGCAGCCATTCATCCTGAAGATACGAATATCCTGTCTATGCTTGGCAATATTAAAAAAGCAGGATTTAAGGGGATTAAAATCCATCCTGTAGCGCAGGATGTCAGGATGGATGACATTATGTACTTAAGGATACTTGATATAGCTTCTGAACTTGATTTGATTACTGTTGTTCATGCAGGAGAGGATATTAGCTTTCCGGGGAATGATAAAAGCAGTTTAAAATATATCCTTAAGGCTATTGATATTGTTAAGCCTGCTAAATTCGTTCTTGCACATATGGGCGGTTTTAACGAATGGGATATGGTAGAAAGTGATCTTGCCGGTGCAGATGTTTATCTTGATACTTCTTTTAGTATTAATAAAATTATTCCATTTGATGATAAGCTTCCTTCCTGTAACAGTGTTTTAGAATTATCAAAATTTGTAAGAATTGTCAGAAAACATGGTGCTGATAAAATACTATTTGGTTCTGACAGTCCGTGGACTTCACAGCGGGTATCTGTTCAAAATGTTATAAATTCAGGACTTACAGAGAAAGAGATTAACCTAATACTTGAAGGTAATGCACATAGGTTATTATTTGTTTAGTTTTCAATGATTCAATAAAGGATTTCTAGACAAATGACAGCAAAAACGGTATACTAAAAGTGTATTTCTTATTTTGATTTGGGGATAAAGAGAGGTTACACAGGATGGATTATAAGGCAATTCCTTTTGAGAAAAGAATCAAAGAAAATGTCAAAAATTATGCGTTAGATAACTTGTATCATATGGACACTCTGACAGAGTATTGCAAGGCTTTGTGTGCAGTCACTGATCTTGAAATCCTGTTGACGGAGAGACATGGAGAGAAAGTTATCTCCGTAGGCAATTTTGCGGGCTTTACACCGGATGTGGTAGGCGAGCCGGGGCGTAAGATTAAGGTTTACGGCAGAACGATTGCTCACTTGTATACCAGAACCGACAAGGTGCCGGAACAGAAGCTTGCACAGACAGAGAAGCTTCTGAATGAATTGGCCGCTATGCTGTCTCAGTGGGGTGAGGAAGCATATTTACATACGGAGTCTTCCATTTATCTGGATGAGCTGGAAGAACAGATAGGTGTACAGCATATACAGACTGCCAGAGGAGAGAAAGAGGATGCACTTACAGGAGTGTATCATAAACTGTACTTTGAAGAACGTATGAAGGTTATTGACAGGGCTGAGGTGGTGCCTGTGGCAGTGATCAATGTGAACATCAATGACTGGAAGTTTGTGAATGATCATTTTGGGGATGAAGAGAGTGACAGGCTGATCAAGACCATTGCCGATATTCTGAAACAGGAAGCGAAGCCGGATTATGTGATTGGGCGTATAGACGGAGATGTTTTTATCATATTGATTCCCATGGCGGAGGATGGTGAGGCTGAAGCATATTGTGACAGGGTACAGAAGGCCTGCCTTGGTTATGAAGACCCGGTTCTGGCACCGTCTGTGGCCTGCGGATTGGTCTACAAGACCAACGTGGAAGAGGTGCTGCAGGACAAATTACCGGATGCTGAATATGAGATGTTCAATAACAAATTTGAAGTAAAGAATGCAGAAGGATATCGTGAGAGGCTGGAACATGGACTGAAGGTGTAGGCGTCAAAGCGTGGTTTTTACACAGAGATAAAGATTTGCAATAAGGACAATGCAGAAAAGAAAGTGATGTTTTGTGACATGACTTTCTTTTTTTTTATCCCTGGAAATAGGGAATTATTTGTAAAGATAAACCAATTATAAAATAAATATTAAATTCCTTATTCTGCATGAAAACGAGATAACGAGAGAAAACAAGAGAAATAATGAGAAAAAGAGAGAATAGAATTAAAATGGAATGATAGACCAATTTGCAAACACCTGCATATAAAGCTAATATATGTTCTAGTGATTAGCACTCGAAGAGAATGAGTGCTAACAGAATAATCGAAAGAAGTAAATGGTTAAAATAAGGAGGCAATTATCATGAAGTTAACACCACTTGGCGACAGAGTTGTATTGAAGCAGTTAGTTGCAGAAGAGACTACCAAATCCGGTATTGTTTTACCGGGTCAGAGTAAGGAGAAACCACAGCAGGCAGAGGTTATTGCAGTAGGCCCCGGCGGAGTTGTTGACGGCAAAGAAGTAAAGATGGAAGTGAAAGTCGGCGATCAGGTTATCTATTCCAAATACTCCGGAACAGAGGTTAAGCTCGAGGAAGAAGAGTACATTATTGTGAAACAGAATGATATCCTTGCAGTAATCGAGTAAAATGTTTCTTATGAGATCTAAGATATTGTAAATAATTTTTTAATCGTATTACAGATAGTAAATAGGAAAGAGAATAATTAGGAGGCAATTAATATGGCAAAGGAAATTAAATATGGCGCAGAAGCCAGAGCAGCTTTAGAGGCTGGTGTAAACCAGTTAGCAGATACCGTCAGAGTAACACTTGGACCGAAAGGAAGAAACGTAGTTCTTGATAAATCCTATGGTGCTCCCCTGATTACCAATGATGGTGTTACTATTGCAAAAGAAATCGAGTTAGAGGATGCATTCGAAAACATGGGTGCACAGCTTGTGAAAGAAGTAGCTACCAAGACCAATGATGTAGCAGGAGATGGTACTACAACAGCTACCGTACTGGCACAGGCTATGGTAAATGCAGGTATGAAGAACCTGGCAGCAGGTGCTAACCCGATTATTTTAAGAAAAGGTATGAAGAAAGCAACAGATTGTGCAGTTGATGCAATTGCCAAGATGAGCTCCAAAGTAAATGGTAAGGAGCATATTGCAAGAGTAGCGGCTATTTCCGCAGGTGATGAGGAAGTAGGACAGTTAGTAGCAGATGCTATGGAGAAGGTTTCCAACGATGGTGTTATCACAATCGAAGAAAGCAAGACAATGCTGACAGAGCTTGACTTAGTAGAAGGTATGCAGTTCGACAGAGGTTATATCTCTGCTTATATGGCAACCGATATGGATAAGATGGAAGCTAATCTGGATAATCCGTATATCCTGATCACAGATAAGAAGATTTCCAACATTCAGGAGATTCTTCCGATTCTGGAGCAGATTGTACAGTCCGGTTCCAAATTACTGATTATCGCTGAGGATGTAGAGGGTGAAGCCCTTACCACTCTGATCGTAAACAAACTGCGTGGTACTTTCAATGTCGTTGCTGTTAAGGCACCGGGCTATGGTGACAGAAGAAAAGCAATGCTTGAGGATATCGCAATCCTTACAGGTGGTCAGGTAATCAGCTCTGAGCTTGGTCTTGAGTTAAAAGATGCAACAATGGATCAGTTAGGACGTGCAAAATCCGTTAAAGTACAGAAAGAGAACACTGTTATCGTAGATGGTGAAGGCGATAAGGATGCAATCCAGGCAAGAATCGGCCAGATTAAGAAACAGATTGAAGAAACCACATCTGATTTCGACAGAGAGAAATTACAGGAGCGTCTTGCTAAGTTAGCAGGTGGTGTTGCTGTTATCCGTGTAGGTGCTGCTACAGAGACAGAGATGAAAGAAGCTAAGCTTCGTCTTGAAGATGCCCTTGCAGCAACAAGAGCAGCTGTTGAAGAAGGTATCATCTCCGGTGGTGGTTCCGCATATATCCATGCATCCAAGGAAGTTGCTAAATTAGCTGATACACTGGAAGGTGATGAGAAGACAGGTGCGCAGATCGTATTGAAAGCATTAGAGGCTCCGTTATTCCATATCGCAGCAAATGCAGGTCTGGAAGGCTCTGTTATCATCAACAAGGTAAGAGAATCTGAGATTGGTGTTGGCTTTGATGCATTAAAAGAACAGTATGTTAACATGGTAGATGCAGGTATTTTGGATCCTGCCAAGGTTACAAGAAGTGCATTGCAGAATGCAAACAGTGTAGCATCTACTCTGTTAACAACAGAATCCGTAGTAGCTAACATCAAAGAAGCAGAACCGGCTATGCCCGCAGGTGGCGCCGGAATGGGTGGAATGATGTAAAAGGCTCAAATTTGCGGAGCAAATTAGAGCCGGAAGAAATTGCTTGGCAATTTCTTCCCAGCAAAAGGTTCGTTTATATGTGGAGCAAATTAGAGCCGGAAGAGGGAGGCACAGTGTATACTGTGTCTCCTTTTTGGTTATATTTATTTTGACTTGCATATGATTTGCGATTATAATAGACAATATCGGTATCATATCAAAGCGAAGCGGCTGGTGAGAAGATCATGACAGAAGAGAAAAAAGAAGTAGTATTTGATGATGGACGAATAGAATCAATTGAAGAATTTCAAACTCCTGAGACTTTGTATGAGGAGCTTATTACTCGTGTGCGAAAGTATCATCCGTCTGATGATATCTCGCTGATTGAGAAGGCGTATAAGACTGCATCCGAGGCACATAAGGATCAGGTGCGTAAATCGGGAGAACCCTATATTATCCATCCGCTTTGTGTGGCAATTATTCTGGCAGATCTGGAGTTGGATAAGGAAACGATTGTAGCCGGACTTTTGCATGATGTGGTGGAAGACACCATTATGACGGATGAGGAGATCAGCGAGCAGTTTGGTGCAGATGTAGCGCTGCTGGTCGATGGTGTTACTAAGTTAGAGAAACTGAATTTCCATGGAGAGCATGGCAATTATGATAAAGATGCGGAGAAGCTGGAGCGGCAGGCAGAGAATTTACGTAAGATGTTTCTTGCCATGGCGAAGGATATCCGTGTCATTTTGATTAAGCTGGCGGACAGACTGCATAATATGCGTACACTACAGCATATGCGTCCGGAGAAGCAGCAGGAGATAGCGAGAGAGACACTTGATATTTATTCCCCTATTGCGCAGAGGCTTGGTATTTCTAAGATTAAGGTAGAATTAGATGATCTGTCTTTAAAATATCTGGAGCCGGAGGCTTATTATGATCTGGTAGATAAGATTGCGGTTCGTAAGAGTGTCCGTGAGAAGTATATTCAGACGATTGTTGATGAAGTCAGCGAGCATATTAATAAAGCAGGTATAAAGGCGCAG
Source organism: Lachnospiraceae bacterium (assembly GCA_051878995.1). GTDB lineage: Bacteria > Bacillota > Clostridia > Lachnospirales > Lachnospiraceae > UBA3282. The sequence goes on from JBJELE010000019.1 coordinate 25,574, forward strand.
ATTGACGGACGAATCAAGCACTTCTTCAGCATCTATAAGAAAATGAAGAACCAGAACAAGACCATAGACCAGATTTATGATCTGTTTGCGGTGCGCATTATTGTGGATACGGTAAAGGACTGTTATGCGGCATTGGGTGTCATCCACGAGATGTATAAGCCGATACCGGGACGTTTCAAGGATTATATTGCCATGCCGAAGGCAAATATGTATCAGTCGCTTCATACGACACTGATCGGCAGCAGCGGCCAGCCTTTTGAAATACAGATTCGTACTTATGAGATGCATAAAGCAGCAGAATATGGTATTGCTGCCCACTGGAAATATAAGGAAGCCTCCGATGGTAAGAAAATAGAGACCCAGGAGGAAGAAAAGCTTGTCTGGCTGCGTCAGATTCTGGAATGGCAGCAGACGGCGGAAGACAATAAGGAATTCATGAAGCTCTTAAAGAGTGATTTGAACCTGTTTTCCGATAATGTATACTGTTTTACCCCTACCGGAGATGTGAAGAATCTGCCTGCAGGTTCTACGCCCATAGATTTTGCATATAGTATTCATAGTGCCGTAGGTAATAAGATGATCGGCGCCAGGGTCAACGGCAAGCTGGTAAATATTGATTATGAGATCAAGAACGGCGACAGAGTAGAGATCATGACCTCCCAAAATTCCAAGGGACCAAGCCGAGACTGGCTCAATGTGGTCAAGAGCACCCAAGCCAAAAATAAGATTAACCAGTGGTTTAAGAATGAACTAAAAGAAGATAATATTGTTAAAGGTAAAGAGCTGGTTCTGGCATATTGTAAGGCAAAAGCCATCAATACCCTTGATATATTGATTCCTAAATATGAAGAAGCCATTATGAAAAAATACGGCTTTCAGGATTGGGATTCTGTTCTGGCTGCTATCGGGCATGGAGGTCTCAAAGAGGGACAGATCATCAACCGGATGCAGGAACTGTATGACCAGGATCACAAGAAAGAGATGACCGATGCCGAAATCATGGCAGAGATTGAAGGCAATACACAGGTAAACCGTGGCAGGGAAAAGAAGGGTACCAGTGGTATTATTGTGAAGGGGATCGATGATGTGGCTGTACGTTTCTCCAAATGCTGTAATCCGGTACCGGGAGATGAGATTGTCGGGTTCGTAACAAGAGGAAGAGGTATTTCCATTCATCGGACGGATTGTGTTAATGTTTTGAATCTGCCGGAAATTGACAGACATCGTCTGATTGATGCGGAATGGCAGCATACAGAGGATGTGGATGGCAAATATTTTGCAGAGATCAGCATCTATGCGCATAACCGTAATGGTCTGCTGGCTGATATTTCCAGAGCCCTGACAGAGAAGAATATTGATATCATGGCGCTTAATACCAGAACAAGTAAGCAGGGAACGGCAACTATGTCTGTCAGCTTTGAGATACGAAGCAGAGAAGAGCTGCAGCGTATTATTGATAAGATCAGAACAATTGAAAGCGTTATTGATATTGAAAGAACGACAGGTTAACATAACACCAAGAAGAAATCTCTGGCAGCTAGTGAAACAGAGAGAATTTGTACAGAAAGGCAGGAACATATCATGTCCCAAATCAAAATCGGCAGACTTATGATAGGAATTTGTCAGACGAATTGCTATTTTGTATACAGAGAGGGAAGCAGTGATGTGATCTTCTTTGATCCGGCAGATAAGGGAGATTACATCTATGAAGCATTGCGTGAAAAGGGTTTTCAGGTCAAAGGTATTCTGTTGACCCACGGTCATTTTGACCATATCTGGGGAACCAATAAGCTGCGTGAATTATCCGGTGCCCCGATTTATGCCTACGAAGAGGAGAAAGTACTCTGTGAGGATGCCGTCACCAATGTGTCGGATCAGGTGGGAAGACCCTATACGGTTATTCCGGACAAATATCTGAGGGATGGCGAGGAGATTACCATTGCGGATATGACCTGCAAACTGATTGCTACGCCGGGACACACGGTTGGAAGTTGCTGTTATTACTTTGAGGAAGCAGGGATTCTGATTGCGGGTGATACACTTTTTGCGGAGTCGGTTGGAAGGACAGACCTGGCTACGGGAAGTATGAGTGCGCTTTCCAGATCAATCAAAGAGAAATTATTTGTCCTTCCGGATGAAACGAAGGTATATCCGGGTCATGGAGAGAGCACGACCATTGGGCATGAAAAGCAGTACAATCCGTTTGCTCAGTAAAAAACTCTGCCATTGCAGCCAATATGGCGGCTATGGCATCAACAATATATACGGAAGAAAACAGGCGATTGATTAATAGGGTTCAATGGCCTATTTTTCTGTCAAACAAAGGCTGGCGATAATTACGAAATAAGGGAAAGCGAGTTGTGATAAATGGAAACAGCCAATAGGAACTTAAAAATGTTTAATCGGGATGCAATCAAGTTCATGGCTATGTTTACCATGCTGCTAAATCATATTGCATATATAAATCTCATACCTTTATCTCCGGTGCTGCATGAGGTATTCGAGGACATCGGTTATTTTACGGCTCCGGTTATGTGCTTTTTTCTGGTAGAGGGATTCCAATATACCGGATCGAGGAAGCAATACGGGCTGAGGCTCATGCTGTTTGCAATCCTATCACAGATACCATACGGACTGGTGGCACAGGATGGCTCTTTAAACATGATATATACGTTGTTGTGCAGTTATCTGATTCTGATCGTGATGGAACAATTCCCTAATACGACGGGCAGTACCGTGCTTTGCGCGTTACTGGTCGTGGCAACCATGAACAGCGACTGGGCCCTTATTGCACCAATGCTGACGATACTGTTATACAGAAGTGCCGGAGACCGGAAGAAAATGGCATGGGGGTTTGGCATAACATATATAGCCTTTTCCTTATGCAATATGATAGACTATGCTGAGCAGATGAATTGTAATGTTACCACGGCGGTGATACATGGTGCTTTGTCAGGACTTGGCATTCTGGCAGCAGCTTTTACTGTTTTGATACTTTATAACGGAAAACGCATAGAGCATGGTAAAGAAGCCGCTAAGTGGTTCTTTTACATATTCTATCCGACCCACCTGTTGATACTTTATCTGTTGAAGACCTTTGTATTGATATGATAAGATGATGATATGAGTGAAGAAAAAGTTGACAGAAAACTTCAGATAAGACAGATTGCCGATGAGATATTCCGTCTCGCCCATGATGGACTGCTGATTAATATGCGTTTTCTGGATGTGGCACTTTCTAAGCTGAAAGTGGAGTGCAGAGAAGAAACAGGAGCGCATCTGTTTGATGGGTTAAGGCTATATTATGATCCGGTCAGGCTGCTCAGGCAGTATCAGGCAGAACCCCATTATGCGGCAAGACTCTACTTGCATACTTTGCTGCACTGTATTTTCTATCATGCAATGGAGACGGACAAGCTGAACAGGGAGTATTGGAATCTTGCCACGGATATTGCGGTTGAAAATACGATTTTGGAATTGAATCTGCATCTGACCGGACTGTCTTCGGATGATGCATTGCGAAACAGGCTGGATATTATGCGAAAGCAGGCAGGCGGTCTGACTGCAGAAAAGATATACAGACATTTTCGGATCGAGGAACCTTCCCGGAAAGCGTGGGAAGACTGGAATGCGTTATGCCATTATGATGAACATATTTATTGGGATCGCAAGGAAGAACTGGAATTGTCTCAGGAAGAGTGGCGCAAGGTCAGTGAGCGTATCAAAGCGGATTTAAGGAGCTTCAGTAAAGACAAAAACAATGCACAGAGCATGGAACAGAATCTGAAGGAGGCTACCAGGGAACGCTATGATTATACAGGATTTCTCAAGAAGTTCATGGTGATGGGGGAGACAATCCAGGTAAATGATGATGAATTTGATTATATCTATTATACCTACGGACTCAATACTTATGGCAATATGCCTTTGGTAGAGCCGCTGGAATATAAAGACAGCAATAAGATCAAGGATTTTGTGATTGCCATCGACACCTCAGCCTCCTGTCGGGGAGATCTGGTACAGGCATTTTTGCAGAAGACCTACAGTATCATGCAGCAGAGTGAGAATTTCTTTAATAAAATTAATGTACACATTATACAGTGTGACAGCGAAGTGCAGCAGGATATCAAGATTACACAGTGGGAAGATCTGGAGACCTTTATGAGAGAGGGGAAGCTGACCGGTTTCGGCGCGACGGATTTTCGACCGGTTTTTGCTTATGTGGAGAAGCTGAAAGAAGAGAAGGAATTTGATAATTTAAAGGGACTGATTTATTTTACGGATGGCTATGGAATCTATCCGGAAAGCATGCCGGATTATGAAGTGGCATTTGTATTCCTGCAGGAGGATGACAATACCCCGAAGGTACCGAACTGGGCGATCAAGCTGGTTCTGGAGGAAGAGGATATCGAAGCATATGCACAAGAATGATAAATAGAGGAAACAGGTAACGACATATGAACATTAAAGAAGCTAAAAATTATATTAAAGATTCGGTTAAAATCTATCTAAAGAAGGATGAAGAGGGAGAATATCGGATTCCAGTGGTGCGTCAGAGGCCTATTTTTCTGCTGGGAGCTCCGGGTATCGGTAAAACGGCCATTATGGAGCAGATCGCCCAGGAACTGCAGATTGCTCTGGTATCTTATTCCATGACTCACCACACAAGACAGTCGGCACTCGGACTGCCTTTCATTACCCATAAAACATACGGGGATCTGTCTTATGATGTGTCAGAGTATACTATGAGCGAGATCATTGCTTCTGTCTATGATGTGATGGAAGAAAGCGGGTTGAAGGAGGGGATTCTGTTTCTGGATGAAATCAACTGCGTTTCAGAAACCCTGGCACCTTCCATGCTGCAGTTTTTGCAATATAAGGTGTTTGGCAGACATCAGGTGCCGGAAGGATGGGTTATTGTGACAGCGGGTAATCCTCCGGAATATAATAAATCCGTGCGGGAATTCGATGTAGTAACCTTAGACCGTATGAAAATACTGGAGGTGGAGGCAGATTATGCTGCCTGGAGAGAATATGCCGCAGATAGAGGGATTCACACCGCAATTACGAATTATCTGGATCTCAAGAAAGAGGATTTCTATCAGGTAGAGACTACGGTAAAGGGAAAGAACTATATTACGGCCAGAGGCTGGGAAGATTTATCCCAGATGCTGTTACTCTATGAGGAAGAAGGTCTCACGGTAGAGGAATCTTTTGTGGGACAATATATCAGAAATGACCGGGTCGTTAAGGAATTTACAGCATATTATGATCTGTACAGAAAGTATCAGAATGACTATAAAGTAGAAGACATTCTTTCCGGCAAAGTCAGTGAACAGGCGAAGGATAAGGCACGTAAAGCTGATTTTGATGAAAGATTATCATTAATGGGCATGTTGATTGACCGGATGCAGCAGGATGTGAAAGAAAATATCCAGACGTCGGATATGCTGGGTGAACTGATGAATCCGCTGAAGGCTGTTAAGGCTAAGATGGAATCCGGCTGCAGTAGCGACGAGCTGCTTGCTTTATTAGAAATGCAGGCAGAGGGGCGTCAGAAATCCATGGATTCTTTACAGAAAGCAGGTGCATTATCTGCAAGGGATAAGGTTAAGGGTCGTGCTATTGTGAGATTTTTAAATGAGTGTGCAAAAAAACTCCGGATAGAAGATGTATCAGATGCACAGACTGCATTTGCAAAGATCAAGGAGAGCTTTGATGCCAAAGTGCTCCAATATAAGCAGGATACGACTGAGTTGAAGGACAGAATGCACTATCTGTTCCGGTTTGTAGAAGATGTGTTTGGTTCGGGCAATGAGATGTTGATTCTTGTAACAGAGTGTACGGTACAAGCGGACTGTGCTAAGTTTATCAGTATGTATGGCTGTGAGGATTATCAGCGTCACAATGAGGAACTGATGCTGACAGAGCGAAGTGATCAGTTGATAGAGCAGATTAAGGAGCTGAGCCTTTAAAAGAGGTTATTTGTTATGAGGATAAAAGAAGCAGATACTCCACAGGGAGTCTTACAGTACAGGCTGATTGACAATCAGGCCGAGATTATCGCTTATCGTGGGAAGGATTTGGAAGTGGTCATTCCTGATCAGATGGAAGACTGCCCGGTAACCTGCATAGGGAAAAAGGCGTTCTTAAGTAATAAGATGCTGAAGCGGATTACTCTGCCGGCAAGTATTATGCGGATAGATGACTGGGCGTTTGCATGCTGTGCAAAGCTGACAAAGATAGTATTACCCTATCATAAGCTGGAAATCGGACAGGGAGCTTTCAAGGAATGTTACAGGCTGGAACAAATCATAGATGAACAAGGTGATATGACCGGAAAGAAGACTATCGATGTGGGATATCTGCTGGCGGCTACGATGAGCAGACTGAATGCATTTTATCTGTTTGATTTCGAAAATGCGGGGACAGATAACTGGCTCGCCCAGTGGGATGCAAGAATGCAAAATCTCATGGAACTGGATGATGCTGACGGTTTCTCCAGGATGCTTTTATGCGGTGAAGAGGATTACGGCAGTAAAGAGAATAATCTGGAATACTATATGTCGCAGCAAAGAAGAGGCAAAGTCAGACTGGCAATGCTGCGCCTGATGCATGATTACGGACTGCCGGAAGCTACAAGAGCCTATCTGAAGGACTATCTGTTAAAACATATTAAGGGACAGGCCACAGAGGAGACCTGGCTTGTAGTGCTGGAGGAGCACGGAGATGAGAGAGAATACTATCGTTTCCTGACAGAACTGGGATGTGTGACAACGGAGAATTTTCAGAGCATGATGGAAGATATGGGAGATAACCATACGGAGATGAAGGCATATCTTATGCGTTATCACGGTGAACAGAATACAAAAGAGGATGCCTTTGACGCATTTGTTCTGTGAGCTTAAGGGCGTTTTCTGAAAGAATTTTGTTTTTGATATTGCGAAACAAACAGTTCTGTGGTAAGATAAAGTCTGCTTGACATTAGGAGGTGTGGAAATGGGAGCACTTAGAATTACATTGACGATTATTTATATTATTATTTGTATAGCACTTGTTATATTGGTATTGATGCAGGAAGGCAAAACAGCAGGACTTGGAGCGGTAAGCGGTGCGGCCGAGACCTATTGGGGCAAGAACAAAGGACGTTCCATGGAGGGTAAGCTGGTTAAGATTACCACCAGTTTGGCTATTGGATTTATGGTACTTGCGATTGTTTTGAATTTGACCATATTTTAAATGGAAAGCACTCTTGCATAAGAGTGCTTTTTGTGTAATAAGAAAGTACTCGTATAAGCAGAGTTAGAAAGCCCGCAGATTAATAATATGAAAAACGGGAATGATATCATAGGGTGACGTTTTGGATATGAAGAAAGAGCTGGATGAGAGATTTGAAAAACGTAAAAAATTAATATGCGAGCTTGTAGCAGATGAGATGTACGTCCCAATGAAGGAAAAGGAACTGGCAGCCTTCATGCAGGTGTCTAAAGAAGACAGGGAAGCCTTCAGAGAGGTGCTGCAGGCACTTCTGTCAGAGGGGAAATTGCAGATTACCAGACAGGGGAAATATTGTAAGCCGGATGAAAATCAACTGGTAGGGACCTTCATCAGTAATGCCAAAGGATTTGGTTTTGTAGAGGTTGAAGGATGTGAGAATGATTTCTATATTCCGGAAGAACACGTAAATGGTGCTTTTCATGAGGACCGTGTAATGGTAAGATTGCTGCCGGGGCAGCGTGGAAAACGTCAGGAAGCAACAGTGGTCAAGGTCCTGGAACGCGGCATGAAACAGGTTGTAGGAACTTATGAACAGTCCCAGAATTATGGTTTTGTGATTCCTGATAATACTAAAATCGGTGTGGATATTTTTGTGCCAAAGGAACGTTCTAAAGGGGCGGTGAACGGGCATAAAGTAGTAGTAGAGCTGACTTCTTACGGTGATGAGAGACACAAGCCGGAAGGCAGGGTTGTAGAGATCCTTGGGCATATCAATGATCCCGGTGTGGACATTATGTCTATTGTCAGAGGCTACGGACTGCCGGTAGAGTTCGGTGAAAAGGTAATGAATCAGGTGGAGCGCGTACCTTCCGAAGTACAGGATGCTGACAGGAATGGACGCATGGATCTGCGGGATTTACAGATGGTAACGATTGATGGCGAGGATGCCAAGGACCTGGATGATGCGGTAAGCTTATTTCAGGATGAAAAAGGACTTTATCATCTGGGAGTGCATATTGCTGACGTAAGTAACTATGTACAGGAAAATTCTGCTCTTGACTGGGAAGCCCTGGAAAGAGGAACGAGTGTATATCTGGTGGATCGTGTGATCCCGATGCTGCCCCATAAACTGTCAAACGGAATCTGTTCCTTAAATCAGGGTGTAGACCGACTGGCATTAAGCTGTCTGATGACCATTAATGAAAAGGGCGAGGTTGTAGATTACCGGATTGCGGAGACTATTATCTGCGTGGACCGGAGAATGTCCTACACCTCTGTCAGGAAGATTCTGGAAGATAAGGATGAGGCTGAAAGGGCAGAATATGAACCGCTGGTTCCCATGTTTGAGATGATGGAGCAGCTGGCTGCAATCCTTCGTAAGAAGCGGCATAAAAGAGGCTCCATTGACTTTGATTTTGCAGAGAGTAAGATTATACTGGATGAGAAGGGTCATCCTGTGGAAATCAAACCTTATGAGCGGAATGTAGCGACTAAGATCATAGAAGATTTTATGTTGATTGCCAATGAAACGGTAGCCCAGCATTTCTTCTGGCTGGAGATCCCTTTCGTATACCGTACCCATGAGAAGCCCGATCCGGAGAAAATTATGAAGCTGTCAACATTTATACAGAATTTTGGCTATCATATTAAATTGACCGGGGAAGAGGTACATCCGAAGGAACTTCAGAAGCTGCTTGGTAAAATTACCGATACAGATGAAGAGACACTGATCAGCAGGCTTACGCTACGAAGCATGAAGCAGGCTAAATATACGGTGGAATGTACAGGACATTTTGGGCTTGCATGCCAGTATTACTGTCATTTTACTTCTCCTATCAGACGTTATCCCGATTTGCAGATTCACCGCATTATTAAAGAACAGCTGCGGGGCAAAATGAAGGAGAACCGGATTGAGCACTATGAGCAAAAACTGCCGGAGGTTGCCAAGCATTCTTCTAAAATGGAACGTCGTGCAGAGGAAGCGGAGAGAGAGACTGAGAAGCTGAAAAAAGCGGAATATATGGCTGACAGAATCGGAGAAATATACGTGGGTGTCATATCCGGTATAACCCAGTGGGGCATCTATGTGGAGCTGCCCAATACAGTGGAAGGTCTGATCCATGTGTCAACGCTGCCGGGAGACTATTTCTATTATGATGAGAACAGCTATGAGATGGTGGGGCGTGATACCGGGAAAACCTATAAGTTAGGTGAAAAACTGCGTATTATGGTAAAAGGCGTAGACAGACTGACCAGGACGGTTGATTTTGAAATTCCTTATGATGAGGATGACAAAGAGGTGTAATGTAAAATGGCAAAAGAGGCGATGAAATTAGTAGCCAATAATAAGAAGGCATATCATGATTTCTTTATAGAAGAAAAATATGAAGCGGGGCTTGCTCTTCACGGAACAGAGGTTAAGTCTTTACGGATGGGGAAGTGCAGTATCAAAGAAGCATTTGTCCGGATTGAGAACGGAGAGGCTTTCGTGTATGGTATGAATGTAAGTCCTTATGAAAAAGGGAATATCTTTAATAAAGACCCGCTTCGTGTTCGGAAACTGCTTCTGCATAAGCTGGAAATCAGGAAACTTGCCGGTAAAATGAGTGAGCAGGGTTATACTATCGTTCCGCTGCAGGTTTATTTCAAAGATGGCAGGGCAAAGGTGGAGATTGGTCTTGCAAAAGGTAAGAAGCTCTACGACAAGAGACAGGATATAGCTAAGAAAGATCTAAGAAGAGAGCATGAAAGAGAATTTAAGATTAAGAATCTCTCATAACATGCCGATAATAATTTTATATGGGCCAGTCAAGGTTTCGACAGGGGTCTTGCAGCTGGAGAAGCTATCCGCAGGCTGATGCGTTAAATCGCGAATCTAAATATAAACGCTGAAGATAATTTAGCATACGCTGCCTAATGGCAGCTGTCCGACTTAGTGCACCTACACATTAAGAACCGGGCATCGACTATGTAGGAAACGACACGGGCAAAGCTTTGAGCCCGTGGGCGTATGATGAAGCTACTGAATGTATCGGGGTGTCTGTTTCCTGATACAGGAGGGAATGAGGAGTAATCCGAAATGACAGACTATGATAGTAGAAGGACAGGGAATGGGCTTTTGGACACGGGTTCGACTCCCGTCTGGTCCACTCGACGCGGTAGAAACGAACTACCGTCTAACCATACAGATTTAATAATGAAACGGAGGCTTGGTATCATGAGTTTCCGTTTCATTATTTTTGGAGAGAAAATAGCAGATTTTGTGTAAATTTTGGGAAAATTATGTAAGCTTTTCGTAGACAATATATGGATTTTGCGTTAAAATAATTAAGAAGTTTTTACTTAGATTTCAATATTAGGAGAGGTACGGTTATGGCAAAAAAAGAGAAGATAAGTAAAGCAAACGCAGATAAGGTTGGAGTGATTCAATCTGTCAGAACCAAAATCCTGGCAGTCTTAGTTGTGGCGATGGCGGCATTGGCAATTTTTGTTTCCGTCATTTATATAGACAATGTCAAGGAACACCTGATGGAACTTAATCAGAATTATCTATATGATCTGACTGTAGCTTATGGCGCAGAAATTGAGCAGCAGATTGAAACACAGGGTTATAATACAGCTACGGATTATAATAATCTGTCAGCAACTCTTGAAGGAGTCGGTATCCAAGGCGTAACATCCAGTTATGCATATCTGGTATCTGCTGACGGTACTATGCTATATCATCCGACGAAGGATAAAGTAGGGCAGCCGGTTGAAAATGCCGTAGTAAAAGGTGTGGTTGAAAAGCTGCAGGCAGGAACCGTTCCGGAACCGGAAGTTGTATCATATGAATTTAAAGGCGCAATTAAGTATGCAGCTTATGCAATTACAGAAAAAGGTAACTGTATATTGGTAATTTCTGCAGATGAAGACGAGATTATGAAACCGGTTACAGAGGTTATCGGTATTGGGACCTTCTGTTCAATCGTACTGGTTGTGATTTTTGTACTGATTGCATACTTTATTGTTAATAGAATCGTGAAGCCTGTCATTCAGGTAACAGATATTGTCGGTAAACTGGCACATATGGATTTCTCAGAGATTGAGGGTCAGGAGAAGCTGGTTGCGAGAAAAGATGAAACAGGTATGATGAGTCGTGCTGTGGCAGAACTTCGCGGACAGTTGGCAAATGTGGTGTCTGATTTAAGAGATCAGAGTCAGCAGTTGTTCAATGCATCGGATTCTCTGAATAACAATGCATCCGAGACCGCTTCTACTGTAGAGCAGGTAGAGAAGGCCGTATCGGAGATTGCCGAAGGAGCATCTTCTCAGGCTGACGAGACACAGAAAGCTACAGAGAATGTCATTTTGATGGGCAATATGGTAGAGGAGACAGCACAGGAAGTTGACAATCTGATTACCAATGCAAATGAAATGAAGGAATCCAGTGATGAGGCATCTGCTACACTGGTAGAATTAGAGAAGATTAATACCCAGGCGAAAGAGGCCATTGATATTATCTATGAACAGACTAATACAACCAATGAATCTGCTATGAAGATCAGGGAAGCAACCTCTCTTATCACATCCATTGCTGAGGAGACAAATCTGTTATCCCTGAATGCAAGTATTGAGGCTGCAAGAGCCGGTGAACAGGGAAGAGGATTTGCGGTAGTTGCAGGCCAGATTCAGAAATTGGCAGAGCAGTCCAATGAGTCTGCAAGACAGATTGAGGGTATTATTGATTCCCTGATTGAAGATTCCCAGAAGTCCGTTGCGACCATGGATGAGGTCAAAGAGATTATGAGTAAGCAGATCAGCAGTGTAGAGAAAACAGATGAGATCTTTGCACAGGTGAAAGACGGAATCAATACTTCGATTGATGGCGTAAACAGAATTGCGGACAAGACCAAGAAACTGGATGAAGCAAGAGTAAATGTAGTAGATGTGGTTCAAAATCTAACGGCGATTGCGCAGGAGAATGCGGCAAGCACGGAAGAAACTTCTGCATCTGTAACACAGGTAAGCAATATTGTTTACAATATTTCCGAAAATGCTTCACAACTTAAGGATGTGGCCAATGGTCTGGAACAGAACATGAACATATTCAAGATGTAATACATAGAGGAACAGTCGAAATGGCTGTTCCTTTTTTTGTGGTTGAAAGGAGGCATTATTCTTGCTAAAATGGAGAAATAAAATAATGCAGGGGTAATGAACATGGACAAGAATGATAAAAACAGTGATGAACTGATTGTAGGCGGATATAAATTTGCCACTGTTGCTGATGCAGAGACGGCAAGAATGGAAGAAAAAAAGGTGGAAAATCTGGAACAGCATCTTGATTACCGGAAACCACAGAATGTTTTGCTTGTTTATAATAAGGCAATTGAAAATAAAGTATTTCTGACACCAATCGGGCTTGCCTATTTGCGAAAAATGCAGGTGGAGATGATAAAATGGGGAGTCCCGGCGGAAAAGATACAACCGGTTCCGTTGTATGGGACATTTAGTAATAAGACAGAAAATAACAGCTCTATCAGACGGAGTGTTGCTGCAAGAAGGCCTAAGATAGAATATAAGGGACGTTTTCTTACCTCGCTTTTGATTAATGTGATTCTGGTTATCCTTGTGATAGGGATGTTTGTTATTTCCTGGAAAAGTGATGTTCCCAATATTGTGAATTACAGGACGGCCGTGATAAATGAATATTCCGAGTGGGAGCAACAATTGCAGGAACGGGAGCAGGCGGTAAGAGAAGCAGAAAGAAAGTATAATATTACGCCATAGTTTTATGAAAACTCCTGAATTTGTCACAATTTGAACATAATTATATCGTATACTGACAAAGATATGAGATAGGTCAATAACATAGGTACATATAAAAAATGTGATGATGTGACAGAAAGATGTAGGTGTTGATATGGATAAACTTAAGATTCTGGTAGTAGATGATGAAAGCCGTATGCGGAAGCTGGTAAAGGATTTCCTTGTTAAAAGCAATTATGATGTATTGGAAGCGGAAGATGGCCAGCAGGCGGTAGATATTTTCTTTGAACAGAATGATATTGCCCTCATTATCTTGGATGTGATGATGCCTAAGATGGATGGCTGGCAGGTGTGCCGGGAAATCAGGGCCTATTCCAAGGTGCCTATCATTATGCTGACGGCGAAGTCGGATGAAAGAGATGAACTACAGGGCTTTGAGTTGGGGGTAGATGAGTATATCTCCAAACCGTTCAGCCCCAAGATTTTAGTAGCGAGAGTAGAAGCTATCCTGCGCAGAACCAGTCAGGTAAGTGCCGATGATCTGCTGGAGGCAGGTGGAATCCGTATTGATAAGGCAGCTCACAGTGTGACCGTGGATGGACAGCCGATAGAGTTAAGCTATAAGGAATTCGAACTTTTGACTTATTTCGTAGAGAATAAGGGTATTGCGTTATCCAGAGAGAAGATTCTCAATAGTGTGTGGAACTATGATTACTTTGGTGATGCAAGAACCATTGATACGCATGTGAAGAAGCTTCGAAGCAAGATGGGAGCAAAGGGTGACATGATTAAAACGATCTGGGGCATGGGTTACAAGTTTGAAGCGGAATGATGTAAGCTGTTAGCAGACAGTTATGAGAAAATTTATTAATAATGCATGTAATTTATGGGAGTATATCGACTTTTGGGGTAAGAGACGATATACTCTTTTTGCATCTTATCGCTCAAATATGCAACATACTTCAAATTGAGTGGCAAAATAAAAAATGATCTGATATAGTAATTTGGAATTTGTGAAGGCATCTGTTTATAAATCTTAAATTAATCTTAAATAAAAGAAATTGGGTTTTATTTTACAAAAAAAAGATGTATTTTAGAAAATGGACGAAACACTAGGAGGAGAAAAGAATGAAAAAAAGATACGTCAAGTCGTACAGTAAAATGTTAGTTCTGTTGTTGGCGACGGCAAGTGTGGGCTCCACGATCACGGGATGTGGTCAAGGGGAAAGTACGGAAGAAGTAATGAGTGAAGTGATTCCTGTTCAGGTACAGAATCCCGAAGCGGGTAAGTTGACTTTAAAAAATGAGTTTATGGGTACCATCAGTCCGCAGGAATCAGTTTATGTAATGCCTATGGTATCGGCAGAGGTGTTAAGTACAGAGATTTCTGTTGGCGATACGGTGGAAGCGGGCCAAGTGTTATGCAAACTTGATTCTGAGGCGGCAGAGCTGCAGCTTGCCAGTGCCCAGGCACAGTATGATAGTGTTGCGGCCAGTGTAAATTCTGCCCAGGTAGGATACGAGGTTGCCCAGGCACAGTATGAAGGTACTGTGGCACAGTTGGATGCGCAGATGGGCGGACAGAAGAATCTGCAGTTATATCAGTTGCAGACACAGGTAGATAACATTCAAGGTGGTATTGATGATATCTATCAGCAGATGGCAGATTTGGATGAAGATAAAAAGGATGCCAAGGATAAGAAGGATGAGTTGAAAGATGCCAAAAATAAGGCGAATGCTTATGTGCAGCAGGCAGAGGCTGCGTATAAGGCGGCAACAGCGGAAGTTACTCGATTGGAGCCTACTGATCCTAGGGAAATTGCAGATCTGATTAGTGAGTATGGTAGTCAGGCAAATGTTGACGTGGCGTTGGAAAACGCAAAAGGAAAGCTTGCAACAGCCAAATCTACTTACGAAGAAGCAGATAAATTAGCAAGTGAATTAGATTCAGCTTATGAACAGGTCAAAGAGGGAATTGATTCCATCGATGATGGTAAGGAGAAACTTGAGGAAACCCTTGCAGATACATATAAAAGTAAAGAGCAGGCTGAAGCAGTTTTTAATATCACTGCAGAACAGGTTTACGGTGATACACAGAAGGTTGTGGATGCGAATAAGAAGACTGCAGCATTGGGTGTCGATTCCGCGGCAGCAAGCGTTAATGCTGCACAGGTAGGCATGGAAGGTGCACAGGTTGCCATTGACAGTGCAGAGTATCAGTTAGATATGTATACACTGACAGCTCCCATCAGTGGTGTGATTGAGGCGGTCAATGTGGAGGCTCATGATTTTGCGTCTCAGGGAAATCCGGCATTTGTTATCTCGAATAAAGAAACCATGATGATTACTTTCTATGTCAGTGAAGGAATACGTAATACGCTTTCGGTAGGTCAGAAGGTTCAGGCAGACCGCAATGGTAAGCTGTATGATGCGGCTATTACAGAGATTGGAAGTATGATTGACCAGACCACAGGTCTGTTTGCAGTTAAGGCATGTGTCAATGCTCCGGATGAGAGCCTGTTGACAGGATGTAGTGTGAAGGTTATTGCAGAGACATACAGTCAGGATAATGCATTGCTGATTCCTTATGATGCAGTATATTATGATGACAGCCAGCCATATGTTTATATGGCAGTTAACAATATTGTAGAACGTAGAGATATTGAAACAGGTATTTTTGATGAGAATACAATGACTGTTCTGTCGGGTCTTGCCGCAGAAGATCAGCTTATCATAAGCTGGTCGGCAAATCTGAGAGATGGTGCAGAAATCTCTATTATGACAGAAGATGGTGAAGCGGCAGTTGTCAATGATGAGGCTGTAGCTGACGAAGATGCAACGGCAGATGCTGAAGTCGGAAGCGAAGAATAGGATGGAGGCGACGGAATGAATTTAACGAAGTTAGCCTTGAAACGTCCTGTATCAATGGCAATGATTGTTCTGGCATTAGTTGTATTTGGGCTTTCTGTTGTACCCGGATTCCGTTTGGAATTGACCCCGGATATGGAAATGCCTATGCTGTTAGTATATACGGTTTATCCGGGGGCAGACCCGGAGAGTGTGGAGGAACTGGTAACCAAGCCAATAGAGGCGGCCGGTTCTGAGCAGAGTGGTGTGTCGACCTATCAGTCACAGTCATCAGAGAATGTGTCCATGGTTATGTTCCAGTATGATTACGGAACAGATCTGGATGATGCTTATATGGATTTGGTAACGGCATTGGAGACAGTTAAGTCCGGTATGCCGGAGGATGTAAAAGAACCTGTCGTAATAGAGATGGCTATGGATCAGGTGGAGACCATGGATATTTCTGTTACGGCTGTGGGAGACAGCGATGTGCTCAGTTACGTAAATGATACGGTAGTGCCGGAGCTGGAGACTTTGTCCGGTGTGGCTGAGGTATCTGTATATGGTGGTAGAGAGAACTATATTAAAGTGGAACTGGATTCTCAGGCCATGAAGCAGTATGGGGTAACGATGAGCGGTATTGCTCAGGCTATTGGTGCAATGGACTTTACGGTACCGGCCGGTCATGTAAGCCAGGGTACTCAGGATATTGCAGTATCCAGCAGTACGGATATTTCCGGAGTGGTTCAGATTCAGAACATTCCGATTACGACGGCGAAGGGACAGGTTGTTCCTCTGTCTGAACTGGCAACGGTAAGTGAGAGCCAGAAGGAAGCGGACAGTATCAGCCGTTACAATGGTGAAGAAGACATTACTATTGCAATTAAAAAGAAGAAAAGCTACGGCACAGTAGATGTAACCCGCTCGGTAGACCAGAAATTGGCAGAACTACAGGCAGGAAATGATACGGTAGTGATTGATACAATCTATAATGCCAGTGACATGATTATTTCCTCGTTGTCTTCTGTTGCAAGTACGATGGTACTGGGTGTCATTCTCTCCATGTTTGTGTTGTTTACCTTTTTCGGAGACTTGAGAGCCAGTCTGATTGTAGGAAGCTCTATGCCACTTTCCCTGTTTGCAACGATGATCGGTATGAATATGCTCGGGTTTACCTTCAACGTCGTTACGATGGGTGCATTGGTTATTGCAATCGGTATGATGGTTGACAGTTCTATTGTCGTACTGGAGAGCTGTTTCCGATTACGGGACGAGACGGAAGACTATAAGGAGGCTGCCCTTCGAGGCACGAAGTATGTAACGGCTTCGATTATTGCATCAACAATTACTACTGTGGTTGTATATCTGCCTCTTAGTACCATGAATGGATTATCCGGTCAGTTATTCTCTGAACTTGGTATGACGATTATCATGGCGATGCTGACCTCATTAGTAATAGCAATGACGATTATTCCGCTTCTTTTTGCAAAGTTTAAGCCAAATGAGAAGAAGGAACTTCCAATCAATAAAATGTTGCGCAAATTCAACAGCGGCTATGAAAAATTGTTACATAAGCTGTTACCCAAGAGGGGGCTTGTCCTTTGCATAGCGATTTTCCTGCTGATTGCGGCCTTTATGCTTGTCACAGGTATTCATACAGAACTGATGCCTTCTGCTGATGAAGGCGCCTTCTCCATCACGGCAAGCTTCCGTTCCGGAACGAAGCTGGAGACCATCGAAGAACAGACCAAGTTCCTGGAAGAGATGGCAGCAAATGATGAAAATGTTGAGAGCTATTCCTATAGTGTTTCGGGAGATTCTGCTAAATTGACAGCGTATCTGGCAGATGACTGTGAATTATCTTCTGATGAGGCAGTTGAAGCGTATAGTAAGCAGTTGGCGAATATTACCAATATGGATATCAGTATTGAGACCAGTGGTGCCAGTACGGCCAGCATGATGAGCGGCGGTATTGAGATTGACTTGGAAGGACGCGATTTGGATGATCTGAAAGAGGCTTCCAAGCAGGTAAAACAGATGTTAAGTCAGATACCGGGAGTCCTTCAGGTATCTTCCAGTCTGGGAGAGGCGACAACACAGGCCGAAGTGGTAGTTGATCCGCTTAAGAGTATGTCCGTTGGTCTTGCTCCGGCACAGGTGGCTGGTGAGATGTATAATGCATTGAGCGGTACGGAAGCAGCGAAACTGACCAGAAATGGTGAGGAATATTCTGTTCGTGTGGAGTATCCTGCTGATGAATATGCTTCTATGAATGATTTGTTAAATATGACATTAAGCACACCTTATGGCACGCAGGTACCGCTTTCTGAAATTGCAGAAGTACAGTATACAGATTCACCGGTAACTTTATACAGAGTAGATGGAGTCTATCAGATTGCTGTAACTGCCAATACAACGGCAGATGCTCAATATACAGCCCAGGAAGCAGCAGATGAGGGTATGGAGCAGTTGATATTACCCAAAGGAGTATCCAGAGCTACCAGCACAATGGATCAGATGATGATTGATGAGTTTACCGCAATCATTACAGCTATTTTGGTGTCGGTATTCCTGATTTTCCTTGTAATGGCTATGCAGTTTGAATCTCCAAGATTTTCTATGATGGTTATGATGAGTATTCCTTTTGCCTTAATTGGTTCTTTTGGATTACTGTTTATTACCAAGTCAACACTCAGTATGGTATCCTTAATGGGTGTGCTGATGTTAGTGGGTATCGTAGTAAACAATGGTATCTTATATGTGGATACGGCGAACCATCTTAGAGAGGAAATGCCTCTGGAGGATGCGCTTATTCGAAGCGGACAGATGCGTTTAAGACCTATTCTGATGACAACACTGACTACGATTCTGTCTATGGTGCCGATGTCTTTGGGAATCGGAGATGGTTCTGTCGTGATGCAGGGAATGGCGCTTGTTATTATCGGTGGTCTGGTAGCGTCTACCATATTGATCCTGTTGTTGATGCCGACCTTCTACCTGATCATTGACAAGAGAAGCCGCAAGGAACGTAAATTGCTGAAAAAAGAAGCAAAAGCGGCAAAGAAAGTAAGCAAGAAACATAAAGCAGAAAAGGTATCGGAAACTGAGACAGAAATCCGGGAAGATGATAAAAAAGAATAGAAGAGAATAAAAAGAGAGTGGCAGTCAGGTGGCTGTCACTCTTCTTTATATTAGGATATCTTTTGGAAAAAAATCTATCCGGTTATGAACTTTTGATAGAATTCCTTTTGCGGGCAGGGCTTGCTGTAATAATATCCCTGAATATAGTCGGGATCGAGAGAAACAATCTGGGAAAGTTCTTCTGTTGTCTCAATGCCTTCTACCACAAGACGAAGTCCGATACTGTGTACCATATGTATGATATGTATCATGAGCTGGCGCTCATATTCATTCCGTAGTGACTTTACAGTAAAATTACGATCTACTTTGACAATGTGTGGTCTCAGGTCGCCGATATTCTGCAGGTTGGAATAGCCCGTGCCAAAGTCATCAATAGCAATTTGCACTCCGGCATTCTTCAGTTTCTTCCATACATTATGTACGGCGGTATTATTTTCCAGATGTCCGCTTTCGGTTAACTCTACAATCAGACTGCCGGGAGTAAGCTGATATTCAGTTAGCGCTTCCATGATGTCTGCAAAAACAGGACTCTTTAGTAATTGAATATAAGATAAATTAATGGATATTTTAAAATCCGGGAAGTATTTCTGACAATCCTTACATATCCTAACGGCATTACGCATTACCCATTTTCCAACCGGGATGATCAGTCCGCTTTCCTCCAAAATCGGAATAAATTCCATCGGAGAGAGGAATTCTCCTTCCGGTGTGCGGAAACGTAATAATGTTTCTGCAGAATAGAGGGTTTCATCCAACGTGGATATGATTGGCTGGAAATAAAGTTCAAAGCCCTCAAAGTGATTGGAGACGGATTTACGCAGACAGCGCCTTATAGCACGTTTACGCAAAAATGTAGTGTAATCAAGTTCATGGAATATATATACTTGATTTTTTCCAAGATATTTTGCTGCGCTTAAGGAAAACTCAGACAGCTTCATTGCCTCATCATAGGTGAGAGGAACAATATCATTGCAGGCAACGATACCGCCTGATATCGTATAAATGGCTTCATACTGATTCTGAGCTACCAGTTGATCCACCGCAGAGCGGATCGTATGATATAACCCTTTCATATCGGCAACGGTTGAACCGGATACATCCAGAATCATAAACTCATCGGAAGCCAGACGATATACATATTGGTTGGCAAAAAGGCAATTCTGAATACAAGAGGATATTTCCCGAAGTACGTAGTCTCCGTATTCTACACCGAGCCTTTCATTAATTGATTTAAAATCATCAATGCCTATCCGCAGCATAAAACCATTGGAAAGGTCAGGAAAATGCGACAGTTGTTCTTCCAAAGCAGTTTCTTTTAACAGACCGCTGATATTATCCGCATTTTGCTTCTTGCCAATTTCATTAATACAGCCAATCATCAGAGAAGGTTTGCCATCGGCATCTTGTATAATATGTCCGCGACAATTGATCCATATGAGTGATCCGTCTATTCCAAGCCAACGATAACGAAGATTGTGCTCGTTTTTGGTTCCGCTGATCAATTGCTGTAAATCTTCAATCAGTATCTCGATATCTTCCTCATAGACAAATTGCCGATGCGTTTCCAGAACGTTATGAAATACATTACATGGAATGGCGAATCGTCTGGTTGCCTGCTCAGAAATATAGTAGGTATCAGACTGTATATCATAGACGTAGAGATAGTCATTCATACAGGAAGAAAATTCGGCAGCTATTTGTTGATATGTTTTAAAAAGTTCATTTTTCTTTCCTTTATCCATATAGTTGTCCTTGTCTTTTGTTACGAAATGTTACGATAAAGTTACAGTATATATTTTAATTATACGCATATTTTCAGATATTTCAATGAAAATTCACACATTTTTCATAATTGGTGTCTATATTGACAAATAATAGATGAAATGATAACGTTACCAAAAAGGCAGGGAATATATATGAAATATTCTATGAGGCGACAATTTGCAATGATGTTTATCATGTTGATCACGGGGACAATTTTACTGTGCTTCATTCTGAATTCTACATTATTGGGTAAATATTATATTAATAATAAGAAGAATGCACTTGTTAAGGCATACTATAGTATTAACCAGGCTTCCATGGAGGGAGATATAACCTCTGACGAATACGATATTGAACTTCAAAAAATATGTGAAAAATATAATATTCATGTACTTGTGGCAGATGGTGAGTCAGAGACGGTCAAAGCATCCATGAATGATCCTCAGACAGCAATTCAACATCTGTTTGATAATATTTTTCGTGGTGTTGATGAAAGTAAGTTACTTCTATCAACTGATAATTATAAAATGCAGTTTGTTACAGACTACAGGACTCAGACCGGATATCTGGAGATGTGGGGAGTGCTGGATAACGGTTATTTTTTCCTGCTTAGAAGCGCATTGGAGAGTATTCAGGAAAGTGTTAAAATATCAAATCGTTTTCTCGCGTATGTGGGCCTGGGCGCAGTTATTGTCAGTGCATTATTGGTCATCTGGTTGTCCAATCGAATAACCAAACCTATTCTTGAACTTGCTAATATATCGGAACGTATGAAACATCTGGATTTTGAAGCAAAATATACAGGCAAGGAAAAAACAGAGATATCTGTGCTGGGTAATAATATCAATGAGTTATCGGAAACTTTGGAAACAACGATCTCAGAACTTAAAACAGCCAATAATGAGTTACTAAAGGATATAGAAAAGAAGGATAAGATTGATGAGATGCGTAAGGAATTCCTTTCCAATGTCTCACATGAGTTAAAGACGCCCATTGCCTTAATACAAGGATATGCAGAGGGATTGAAAGAAGGAATCGACTCGGACGAAGAAAGCCGGGAGTTCTATTGTGATGTCATTATGGATGAAGCCAATAAAATGAATATCATGGTAAAGAAGCTGCTTACTTTGAATCAATTGGAATTCGGAAATGATGTTGTGAATATGGAACGGTTCGATATCGTGGCATTAATCAAGAATTATATTGCTTCTTCAGAAATTCTGTTGAAGCAGAAAGATATATCGGTGCGAATGGAAGATTATCCACCTGTTTATGTATGGGGAGATGAATTTAAAGTAGAAGAAGTATTTATGAATTATTTCTCAAACGCGATCAATTATGCCATTGGTGAGAAGATCATTGATGTTAAAGTGCAAAGAATGGAACAGAAAGTCCGCATTTCGGTTTTTAATACAGGTAATCCGATCCAGCAGGAAAGCATAGAGCATTTATGGGAGAAATTTTATAAGGTTGATAAGGCACGGACAAGGGAATATGGAGGCAGCGGTATCGGCCTTTCTATCGTAAAAGCAATTATGGAATCCATGAATCAGGAATATGGTGTGATTAATTATGAAAATGGTGTGGAATTTTGGTTCATGCTGGATGTAGCCTGATTGTTGTTTGAATTCTTTATGACACAAATTATATAATGAAAGAAAAAGTTTGTCATAACTGAATTATTACGTTATAATATGGTAAAGTGTTATTCATATATTTGAAAACCGATAGGAGAATAGACGTGAAAAGGATTACTATATTTCTGTGTGGGATTGCAGCAACGGTTATGCTGACAGGATGTGGTGCAATGCCTGATTTGACACAGGAAGAAACACAATTGATATCAGAGTATGCAGTGGGCGTGTTGCTTAAATATGATACAAGCAATAGCCGACGTCTTGTAGATACCTCAGCATATGATGAAGTAACTGAGCCAGAGGAGTTTATTGAGGAGCCTGAGCAGGAACCGGAGAAAGATCAATCAGAAGCTGTTCCGGTGGATGATACAGAAGTAGTAGATGTGAGTCAGGATGAAGAGACGGTGCCATCTACGATAGAGTCTTATTATGGCATTCAAAACGTTACATTTCAGTATACCGGATATGAAGTGACAGACAGTTATCCTCCGTCGGATTGGAATGGTGAAGACGGGGACGGACAGGAAAGCGTATTCTTTTCCATAGATGCAACTGATGGAACACAATTATTAGTTTTGAAATTCCAGGCTACAAACACCAGCGGAGAAGATATAAAATTAAATATGTTAGAACACAATGCAAGATTTCGTGTTTCTGTGAATGGGGAGCCCAGTAAGGGAGCGCTTGCAACCATGCTTTTGAATGATATGCAAACTTATGATGAGATTATTGCAGCCGGGTCTTCCGCGGAATTAATTAGTATAGTAGAAATACCCCAGGGAACTAACGTGGACACCATAGATTTTATTCTTCGCGGTAATAATGAAAACGCTACATTAACTTTAGAATAAGAAAGTAAATTAAGGATTTGATAAGTGAAATAAAAGCTTATCAAATCCCTTTTTTATGGGCTGTTTGGAAGGAGATAAAAAAAATAAAAAAAATATCAAAAAATGTGTTGACAATCAAAAATGGGAATGATATACTCAGATACGTTGCTGAGGAAAAACGAAAGACACAGTAACGCAGCACTTTGACAAATAAACAGTAATGCAACCCTGAAAATTCTAAATGAATATTCAGAGAGT
>JBJELE010000020.1:0-48320 GCA_051878995.1 Lachnospiraceae bacterium
TGTTTCCACCGAAATCAAAGTGCGGTTTGCGCCTCCCACAATGTGCCGTCTGACAATTTACAAATTCGATTCCCGCCACGCATCTTCCTTCGTATGATGAACCGTTCCGGCAAGATGATGGGGTGGTGCATAGATAGAGGATACCTTTAACGGGATTCTCCCGATATTTATTACATTGTGCCATGTGCCTGCCGGTACAAAAACAGTGTCGCCCATGTGCACTTTGGTCTGAAAATCCATCTTTTCTACTGATTCTCCCATCTTTACCAGTGCAAGCCCCTGCTCGATACGAATCATTTGATCGGTATTCTCATGGTTTTCTAAGCCGATATCCGACCCTGCCGGAATGGACATAATTGTCATTTGTGCATAACGATCGGTCCAAAGAGCCTTACGAAAATCATTATTCTGCAAAGCCTGCCTGACTACATTAGTTACATATGGATCTGATACATGTTCTTTTGATAACCGAGGAATATCTTCATTTATCATGATATTGCCTCTATGATACTTTTACTATATCATACTCATTCCAGGCTATTAGGTTCTTTTACATAAATGTATATCATATCTCCGGCTTGATGCAATAATCTAGTATGCATATTAAACCATAAGAGAACCTCACCGAGCTTTTACACTCAATGAGGTTTCTGTTTTCCATCTGTTACTTATTAGTAATCGCTGGCTGTGGGGTTGACTACATTTAGAGAGTGACCTCCTAACATCTTTTTCTGCAATCATTTCTCAAATTATCGATCCTACTGACCCTAATATAGAAATCTATTATATCAAAATTATAGATTGTTTATTCCTTCTACTAAAGCATTAATTCTCTTATCCCTTTGACGCTTCGACCTTGTATTGGACTTCATTGTTTCTGAATACTGCACTGCATAAGGATTACTTGTTTCAGGACTTCTCAATTCCTTATAAAAAAGATTAATTTTTTCTTCTATTTCTTTAGATTCTTTTCCATTATCTATCATTATTTTGCTAAATCCAAATAAAGCATAATAATGGCTTACACCTTTCAATTTGTATTTATCAAAATCAATATGAAGGTCATTTATAAACGATACAATATCTTTAATTGCCAAAACTATTTCTTTACTTTTCTCTTCGCTCAATTTAACATTCCAATACGCATATTTATCATCTAATGAATTTTTAGAATTCCCTTCACTTGCTTCCCCTTCCAACACCAAGAACACTAATTCAGAGGCAAATTCTTGATCCTGCATTCTAGCCACATTTACGCTTCCAACACAATTCCAATTAATGATTGCAGTAACATTTTCAATCATCTGCAGTAAAATGGTATCATGATACTGCGCTCTTCGGAGTTCTTGTCTTTCCAATGGTTCTCCATTTCGATTTAGTCTGTCAAAAATGGAATCAATAATTAACGTATCATCTGAATCTACATATTCAACCGAAAGCGTGTACCTCCACAGTTGTTTTTTATATTCCAGTAACTCTCCTTCTAAATCTGTTATCTTGAGTCCATTTAGCCTAGAGTCTCCATATGCGCCTTCATCATATGACTGCGGTAAAGATAACTCACCATTTAAAAAGGCAATTATAGCCGATAATCTCTGCTTCCCATCAATCACATCATACATCGTTTTCCCTGTTTCCGAGTCGATTTTTTGATGTAAAAAAATTGGTGGTATTGGATAATTCTTTAAAATGGAATCAATTAAAAAACCTTGTTTTTCAACATCCCACACATCTCCTCTACGTTGATATGGAGGTTCTAAATTTATCTTATCTAATTTGTACCGTTCATATAATTCCGAAATGGTAATCTTATTTGAATCCCTTTTTAAAATCGCTATACTATTCATGCCAATTCTCCTATTCTCTTTGAGTCAACAAATAATACATATTTTTCAAACAAACAGGTCATCACTGCATCCAATGACTTAGGCGGATAAGGATTAACCATATAAGCGTTAATATCTGGTGGCAAGCTAATCAGGATTTCATCTATTTCTTTTCGATCTACATGCCAATATGATATACCAGAAATAATCAATTTATCTTCTGCACTAATTTTGCTTATCATTTCAGATATCATCTTTCTCAAATCAGATGCCCATTTAAATGTCATCCTACTCGAATCCCCTGAAGGTGGGATCATTGCACTAACAAGATAATTTTCATCCAAATTATTATTACCTATTACAAAATCTGATAATTCTGCTTCATAAAGAGCTATATCCCTTCTAATAGAAAAATCTTCCTTTTCACCCTTTTCACGATGACAAAAGCTAATTGACCCGTGTGGTTTATATATCTTTACCTTATTATTCTTTTCGTCAATTCCCACAATGTCAAAAGATATATTGTTTAACCGAAGTACTCTCTCTAAAAACAAATCATAGTTATATGTAATAATATGAATTTCTTCTATTTGTGGACTTGTAAATGCTTTACTAAGAAGCTTATACCATCCCCACTCAGCAATATTAGCTCCAGTAATATCTGAATCCTTTATTGCATTATCATACATAATAAATAGATGTTTTAAATACGCAGCTAACTCAAAATATGCATTAACATATATATTGTTGGTAATATCACTTGCTATTCTATCTCTCGGTAAAGTATTTGCACAAGAAATGATTTCTTCTATTATTTCTTGTGCTATTTCTTTCTCCATCTTTGGCCTTGCGCCTAAATTCCATAGATTCTTGCAATGACTATATGATAAGAAACCTTTTGTATTTGAACCATCTGGCCAGGCAACAGCATCTCCATCATAAAACAAGTTTGCCGTGTTTACTATAGATTCTTTACGTATATACTTTATAAAATCAATAGTAAATCCATTCCCCAATACCATTACTATTTTTCCCATTTTCTCTCCTCTTTAGTGGCAAATGATCATTCTGCCTTCCAATTTGCGTTCAGCTGTCTTCTATCTGCAATAAACTGCCTAGCAGCTTGAACAGCATGATTCACAAATAAATCCAAAGAATCATTAACTTTATATATTCTGCCTTCGTCTTTTTCAATTCCTGACATTGCATACATTCCGTGCCACCCATTAGTCCTGTATGAGCCACCCGAATTAACCATGTGCCGGAATTCATCCATATTTAAAAAATTACCGTCTAAAGTAACAGCAACCGACCAGAACAAGCCCGACATAGCATTTTGCGAAAAAGTTACATCTCTCCCAACCCTATCTCTAATGCTTGTCTTAGATTGTATACATCCGAAAACATAGGTACTATCATGAATTCTTTGAATTGCATACAAATCAAAATCTTTCCCCCATGATTGTAACCCAGATATATCTTCAGGTGTATTGCTCAATGTTTTATCTTTTATCATTTTAGTTAGATCAGACTGTAAAACAAACTTAATTTCATTTCTTTCTAATAGATCATTATTTATATTTGAAATATATCTCTCAAACGAATGACCGCTAGCCTTTATCCAACTCTGATGTGCTGATAAGCATCTCTCTATAACCTTACTTTGCAATTCTTCTGAAATGTTGAAATCAGAAAGACCAACAACGTTCAATTTGTGATTTATTGCAATTTCTCTCCATATTTCATCTTCTGAGATAATATCCGAATACTTCAACAGCGACTCAACTAATGTTTTGTCAATAGCCTTTCTTTGTGCAGTTTGTCTTGCTGAATTTAATGCTGTTTCTGATTTTTTTCCAACACTTTCAATCAGGTATGCACTTTCCCATGCATCATTATATGTTTTTTTACAAAAGGCCGTGTAATCAACTCTCTCTGGCATTATTTTATCTCCAATAGTTCTGAAATCTTTACTCCCCATGCATATGCTAATAATGGAGGAACAGCATCACCAATCTGCTCATACTTATCTTGGATATCATTATGCAAATGTGGTGTTATATATGGACCCCCACAAAAATCGTAACTGTCAGGAAAACCTTGGAGACGTGCACATTCTCTAACAGTAAGCGCTCTATCATACTTTGGATGTACAAACTCGTCTAAACAATGTGAAGTCACTGTTGGCGAAGCATCTTTTCCAACCAGACGATAGTTCCGCTTAATAAACATTTTCTTTGGCAGCACTCTACGTTCTTGAAGTTTTTCACGTTCTTCACCTTCATATCTATCAAATAGATCCTTCAGGCTTTCTCCTTGGTTCAGCATAGAAAATCTTTCTAATGTGCACTTTCTATGTTTCATCGGATATTGATATGTAACTTTATCAGTATGATTTTCTTCACGTTTCCAAAAAGTATCATCTCGCATCAATTTCGAATAATCACTACTCTTCTTCCCATACTTTTCTTTGGCTTGATTACTGTTTGGAACAACATTTGGCAAATCAATAAATGCATCATCAACTGTAACAATTCTATCATTAGTTGTTTGTGGTTCAGATAAACAAATATTCTTATCTCTAGTAGCCAAAATGAAAAATCTCTTTCTACGTTGTGGTACTCCAAAATTTGAAGCATCTAAAACAACCTGAATCATATTCTCATATCCTGCCTCTACTAATTCTGCTTTTAGTACATCAACAATCAATGTTGGGTCATCTTTTTCCACAGTTTTAGTTACTATTGCTGGAACATTCTCAAACAAAACCATTTTCGCCTTTGCAATTTGTGCAATTCTTATTCCCTCTCGGAATAAAAACTGCCTATCATCATAAAATGATCTTGAAGTATTACCTGCTGTCGAAAATGTTTCGCATGGCATACCCGATGTAACCAAATCAACACCCTCTTTAGGTATATATGGAAGTATTTGTTCTGCATTCACTTTTCTTATGTCAGAATGAATAACATGAACTTCTGGATGGTTCGCTTTATATGTGTCAACACAACTTTGTATAAATTCAATTGCCACTAATGTATCAAATCCAGCAGCATGTAATCCTGTACATATTCCTCCCGGTCCACTAAAACAATCAATATGTGTAAAACCCATGCTATTACCTCCAAAACTATACAATATGGCATAAACACTCGAAAATATTATAACACATCAGCCCCCAAAGCACCATGGAAAAATCACGCAATAATCAAAAAAACATATAATAACATAATAATGATTTCAATAGGGGAAAGAAGAAAAACTTCCATCCCCTATTGAAAAGACTTATTTTTTACTTACAAACTTCTCCGCATATTTCTTTACTCTGTCAGACTTATTGCTCCTGTTAATCTTACTGATCTCATACACACTTGTAACACAAGTAAATCCGAGAACAAACATCAAAATACTTTCAAACATAACTATCTTGTATGATTACTAGCTTCTAAATAATCATACAAGGAACTTATGAAAGTAAATAAAAAAAGAATTTGTAGCATTCGTTGAAGCTAATCCAGATGCAAAGCCATATGTTATAGCAAATCACTTCAATATATCGCAGTCAGACGTCTCTAAACACATGAATCGTTGTAAGTCAAGTAAAGAATCTGAAGACGGAGAAAAAAGAACTCATAAAATCTTTTCTAAAGACCAACCTCTGTCAGAAATCTTACAAATTGCAGAGATTTATGCTAGAACAGAAGTAGTATATATAAAAATTGATGATATAAATAAAAAACTTCTCAAAAGGAAAATAAAAAAAGAATACGGGGTAAAAGACGGAAAATATGGCGTTTTAGATATTGTCGACACCAATAAAGGGCTCTTACTAATATCTGATGATATGATGCTTGGAGAAAAGTTGCTAAGCATAAATGAATAATCATTATTCCATTGTGCCCCACCCGCTGGGTTGCCCCGTGCCAAGGAACCCACAGATGTGGTAGGCTCGTTTGCCGACGGCACAGCAAAGGCATAATCATCAACACCATTAGAGGCAACAGGGTCAATAGGGTCAGAAGAAAACGAGTAAACTCTCTTTCTCACAGAGTCTACTCGTTTTCTTTTGCCAATCACCGTACTCACTATTACAACAAAAACCACGCTAAACCATACAAAATCGTCTTTTCCCTCAAGGAATGCTTTCCTCTACCCTCCCATCTTCTCACATAAACACAAACACTCCCAAGAAATTACTTCCTTGGGAGCAAAATATTTGCTTAGCAAATATTTGATATACTATTTATCTGCAATCGCAGCCTGTGCTGCCGCGAGTCTTGCAATCGGCACACGGAACGGCGAACAGGAAACATAGGTAAGTCCTACCTTGTGGCAGAATTCTACGGAAGACGGATCGCCACCGTGCTCACCGCAGATACCCAGCTTAATATCCGGTCTGGTCTTTCTTCCCTTCTCTGCTGCCATCTGTACCAGCTGTCCTACACCCTTCTGGTCAAGTCTAGCAAACGGGTCTGACTCATAAATCTTATTCTTATAGTAGTCACCTAAGAACTTGCCGGCATCATCACGGGAGAAACCGAAGGTCATCTGTGTCAGATCATTGGTTCCGAAGGAGAAGAACTCTGCCTCCTCAGCGATTTCATCTGCCAGAAGCGCTGCTCTCGGAATCTCGATCATAGTTCCGATATGATACTGGATATCGGAATTCTTCTCTTTCTTGACAGCCTCCGCTACTTCCACGACCACATCCTTAACAAACTTAAGCTCTTTCTTCTCACCTACAAGCGGAATCATGATCTCAGGAACGATATCATATCCCTTTTCATTCTTCACTTCAATGGCGGCTTCCATAACAGCTCTTGTCTGCATCTTGGCAATTTCCGGATAGGTAACTGCCAGACGGCATCCACGATGTCCCATCATCGGGTTAAACTCATGCAGGGAATCACAGATTTCCTGTACTTCCTCAGCGGTCATCATCATCTCTACTGCCAGATCATCGATATCATCCTTCTCGGTAGGAACGAACTCATGAAGCGGGGGATCTAAGAAACGGATGGTAACCGGTCTGCCCTCCATAACTTCGTAAAGTGCCTTGAAATCTCCTTTCTGGAACGGAATCAGGGCATTGAGCGCTTTTTCTCTCTGCTCTACAGTTCTTGCCAGGATCATCTGACGGATCTTGGGAATTCTGTCAGGATCAAAGAACATATGCTCTGTACGACAGAGGCCAATTCCTTCTGCACCATATTTTACTGCATTTGCAGCATCTGCCGGCGTGTCGGCATTGGTACGTACCTGCAGGGTACGATACTGATCAGCCCATTCCATAATCCGTCCGAAGTTACCGCTTACGGTAGCTTCTACCGTCTTGATATCTCCTTTATAGATTTTACCGGTGGAACCGTCTAAGGAGATATAATCTCCTTCATGGAATACCTCGCCGCCTAACTCAAATACTTTATCCTCTTCATTGATGGCAATCTCTCCACAGCCGGATACACAGGCCGTACCCATACCACGGGCAACGACTGCTGCATGGGAAGTCATACCGCCACGTACTGTCAGAATACCTTCTGCCGCATGCATTCCTTCGATATCCTCCGGGGATGTCTCCAGACGAACAAGGATAACTCTCTCACCCTTCTCATGGGCTGCTTTGGCTTCCTCAGCGGTAAAGTATACCTTACCTGCTGCCGCACCGGGAGATGCGGGAAGCGCCTGTCCGATTACCTGACCTGCTTTTAACGCATCCGCATCAAAGGTAGGGTGCAATAACTGGTCTAAGGATTTGGCTTCAATACGAAGTACAGCCTCCTCCGGTGTAATCTTGCCTTCATCTACCAGATCACAGGCAATCTGTAATGCAGCCGGAGCAGTTCTCTTACCGTTACGTGTCTGTAAGAAGAACAGTTTGCCTTCCTCAATGGTAAATTCCATATCCTGCATATCACGATAGTGATTCTCTAACTTATTGGCAATCTCCATAAACTGCTTATAGCATTCCGGTAAATCTTCCTCCAGCTTAGTAATCGGCTGTGGTGTTCGGATACCTGCTACCACATCCTCACCCTGTGCATTGATCAGGTATTCACCATAGATACCCTTGGCACCGGTAGAAGGATTTCTGGTAAAGGCTACTCCGGTACCGGAAGTATCACCCATATTACCGAATACCATCGCCTGTACATTGACTGCTGTTCCCCAGTCACCGGGGATATCATTCATACGGCGGTATACGATAGCTCTTTCATTATCCCAGGAACGGAACACCGCTTTCACGGCTTCCATCAACTGTACCTTGGGGTCCTGCGGGAAATCCTCTCCCTTGTTCTCTTTATAGATGCTCTTGAATCTGACGATAATCTCCTTTAAATCCTCTGCGGTCAGATCCGTATCAAACTTAACTCCCTTGGATTCCTTAATCTCGTCCAAAATTCTCTCAAAGTAAGATTTCGGTATCTCCATAACCACATCGGAGAACATCTGGATAAATCTTCGGTAGGAATCATAAGCGAATCTCGGATTGCCTGTCTTCTCAGCAAAGCCTTCCACTGCAACATCTGTCAGTCCCAGATTCAGAATGGTATCCATCATACCGGGCATAGAAGCTCTCGCACCGGAACGAACCGATACCAGAAGAGGATTCTTCGTATCCCCGAATTTCTTTCCCTGTTTCTCTTCCAGATTAGCCAGAGCCGCAAAAATCTGGCTTTGGATTTCTTCGGAAATCTGTCTGCCATTGTTATAATAATCAGTACAAGCTTCCGTTGTCACGGTAAAGCCCTGCGGAATCGGCAGTCCGAGATTGGTCATCTCTGCCAGATTTGCCCCTTTTCCACCAAGGAGATTACGCATGTCGGCATTACCTTCTTCAAATAAGTATACCCATTTTGACATATTTTTCCCTTTTTCCTCCCTTTCCACTTTCTATCCTGTATTGCATTATTGGACTTGCTTATATTATTTTATCATAAGTTGAAAATTTTAGCACTGATTTTTTGAGAAATATTACTAAAAAGATATGGCTTTTTTGAATTTTTTTGGCGAATATTCATTATTCCGCCCTAAGTGGACAGAAACTGTCAAAGATAAAGACGTCAAAATCCTTTTTCATCGCCTCCAGATCCTGTTGACTCCGGATCGTCCATGCCGCTGCCGGACGGTGATACAGGCCATGGCAGATTCTTCTTCCCGGCTCTTTATAGAATTTATAGTTATATGCAATAAAATCCGGCTTGGTCAGGAAATTAAGCAACAGATGTTCCATGAAAAAATACATAACATGAGTGTAGCCTCCGTCCTTGCGGAAATTGGAAGAAAGCTGTCCTCTCACTACACCATTGTGGTGCCGGCGAAACCACCACAATACCATGGGATTAAAGGATTCAATACAGTATTCGCCCGGATATGCGCGAAGCAATTTATCAATCACGCCACAGAAAGCCACATCGACTTTCTCCGACTTGATTTCCACAATCAAAGGCACCCTGCCATTTACCATGGACAGAACATCTTCAAAACGCGGAATCCTCTCCTGGGAGCTGCAAAGAGTAAACTGCTGCAGTTCCTCATAAGTGCATTCTTCGATTTCAATATTCTCACCGCAGATACGTTCCAGTGTAAAGTCATGAAAGACGACAGGAATGCCATCTTTTGTTACATGAACATCCATTTCCATACCAAATCCGGCTTCCACAGCCTTACGAAAAGCCGCCATTGAATTTTCCGGTGCCTCTGCATCATTGTCATGCAGCCCTCTGTGGGCAAAGTATACTTTCTGAAAGAGGCTCGTATCCGGGCGATGAAGTACCCTGGGCATAATGGCATGCATATATATAATGAATAAAATGACTATGGCTAATGCGATTCTGCATAAAATATCTGCTATCATAATTGTTCTGCTTTCTGTGTCAGTCCGCTTTTGTATCTTTCTCCTATACCGATTATAGTACGCTTTTTAGAAACTGCAAGTGATTTTTCTGCCTGCAATTTGCCGAAAGGGCTGCTGTAATGGCTGCTATTTTCGTTTTCCCTTGAAAATATGGCTGTTTTATGTATAATAGGAACTGTATGTCTAACTTGAAAATATAGGAAAATAGAGGTATTAGAATGATTCAGGCAAATAATGTAACATTACGTGTAGGAAAAAAAGCTTTGTTCGAGGATGTCAATATCAAGTTCACGGAAGGAAACTGCTACGGCTTGATCGGTGCCAACGGTGCCGGCAAATCCACCTTTCTTAAGATTCTCTCCGGTGCACTGGAAACGACAAGCGGAGATGTGACCATCACACCCGGCCAGCGTCTGTCCGTCTTAGAGCAGGATCACTTCAAATACGATGCTTACCCTGTTATGGACACCGTTATCATGGGTAATGAGCGTCTTTATCAGATTATGAAAGAAAAGGATGCCATCTATGCCAAGGAGGATTTCTCCGATGAAGACGGTATCCGTGCCAGTGAACTGGAAGCAGAATTCGCTGAGATGGACGGCTGGGATGCAGAGTCCAATGCAGCCATGCTTTTAAACGGTCTGGGCATCGACACCGGTCTCCACTACAGCATGATGGCCGACTTAAACGGTAATGAAAAGGTTAAGGTACTGCTTGCCAAGGCATTATTCGGCAACCCGGATATCCTGCTTCTGGATGAGCCTACGAACCACCTGGATCTGGATGCTATCGCATGGCTTGAGGATTTTCTGATTGACTTTGAGAATACTGTCATCGTAGTCTCCCATGACCGTTATTTTTTAAATAAAGTATGTACCCATATCGCAGATATCGACTACGGCAAGATTCAGCTGTTTGCCGGCAACTATGATTTCTGGTATGAATCCAGTCAGCTGATCATCAAGCAGCGTAAGGAAGCCAATAAGAAGAAAGAGGAACAGATCAAGGAGCTGCAGGAATTCATCTCCCGTTTCTCTGCCAACGCAAGTAAGTCCAAGCAGGCTACTTCCAGAAAACGTGCTTTGGAAAAAATTGAGTTGGATGATATCCGTCCTTCCAGCAGAAAATATCCTTATATTGACTTCAGACCGGAGCGTGAAATCGGCAATGAGGTTCTGAGCGTCGAAGGCATCAGCAAGACAATCAACGGCGAAAAGGTACTGAATAATATCTCCTTTATTGTAGGGCATGATGACAAGATTGCCTTTGTAGGCGGTAACGAGCTTGCAAAGACAACTCTGTTCAAGATCCTGACCGGCGAACTGGAGCCGGACGAAGGTACGTATAAATGGGGTGTTACCACTTCCCAGGCTTATTTCCCGAAGGATAACACCGCAGAATTTGATAATGACTATACAATCACGGAATGGCTGATGGGCTTTTCTCCCGTAAAGGATGTGACCTATGTCCGCGGATTCCTGGGGCGTATGCTGTTTGCAGGAGAAGACGGTGTCAAAAAGGTTAAGGTATTATCCGGTGGTGAGAAGGTAAGATGCCTTCTTTCCAAAATGATGATCAGCGGCGCCAACTGTCTGCTCTTCGATGAACCTACCAACCACCTGGATATGGAATCCATTACAGCGCTGAATGAAGGTATGAAAAAATTCAAGGGCGTGGAGCTGTTCTCCTGCCACGACCATCAGGTGGTGCAGACTACGGCTAATCGCATCATGGAGATTCTTCCTGACGGCAGTCTGATCGATAAGATCACCACCTATGACGAATATCTGGCAAGTGACGAAATGGCCAGAAAGCGGACGGTTTACACAAGTACCGCTAAGGAAGAAGACGAAGATTAAAATATGATAAGTAAACAGAAACAGATAGACTTGCACACCCATACAAGCAGATCGGACGGAAGCTTCTCTCCCACTCAGCTGGTGGACTATGCCATCCGGAAGGGGCTTAGCGCTATTGCTATTACCGACCACGATACAACGGACGGACTTGATGAAGCAATCTCCTATGCTGCCTTACTTCGCAGTCAGGGTAAGCCTTCCACAGAAGTGATCCCCGGCATTGAGTTTTCCACAGAATATGAGGGGAAGGATGTGCATGTCGTAGGACTGTATATTTCCTATGATGCTCCCGCCTTTCAGGCACAATTAGATGCCTTCGTGGAATCCCGCATCAACCGTAATATTAAGATGTGTGCAAGACTGCAGGAGGCCGGTATCGACATTACCTATGAGAAGCTTCAGGCTGAAAATCCGGGTGCAGTCATTACAAGAGCCCACTATGCCGCTTATTTGCATACCCACGGCTATGTGCGAAGCCGTGCGGAGGCTTTCGACCGCTATCTGGGAGATCATACACCCTATTTTATCCCCAGAGAAAAGGTAACGCCCATTCAGGCAGTACACCTGATTCTGGACGCCGGTGGTGTTCCTATCCTGGCACACCCGCCACTTTACCATATGGGTAAGGACAGACTGCATAAACTGGTTGCTTCCCTGAAGGAAGCCGGTCTGATGGGCATCGAAGCGATTTACAGCAGTTATACCAATCAGGATGAAAATGATATGAGAAGACTGGCTGATGAATTCCGGCTTCTCTTAAGCGGCGGTTCCGATTTTCACGGAGACAACAAACCCGGACTGGATCTGGCCACAGGATATGGCAGACTCTTCGTGCCGGAAGAACTGCTGTCGCCCATCAAAGAAGCCCATAAAGCCGTATTGGAGCAATCGGAAATAACCACGGCTGAAAACTGATAAAATCAAAGTCAAAAGGAACACATCAATATGAAACTGCTATTTACTGATTTAGACGGAACTCTCCTGAACAATGACAGCGTAGTCACTGCAGAAACCAAATCCTACTTAGATCAATTCATAGCAAAGGGAAATAAGCTGATTCTCTCTTCCGGACGCCCTTTAAGCAATATGCTGGAGGTACGAAGGGAATTCGGTTTTACCGGGAAGGGCATTCTCTTATCCTGTAGTAACGGTACTGTTGTCTACGACTGTGACAAAGAGTGTATCATTATGGAGAAACGTCTTTCCATGGACTATGTCAATTATCTGCAGCAAAGAGCGCAGGAATACGGTCTTCATGTTCATACCTACCGGGATGATGCCATCATCTCTCCTGCAGATGATCCTGAGATTCAATTCTATCGTCGTAAAGTTCACCTGCCCCTTGTTATATCTCCTGTTCTCAGTGCCGCTTTAGACAAGGAGCCTTATAAGATGCTGGCAGTCAGTCTGGATGATTTCGAGAAGCTGGAAGCCTTCCGCGAAGGTATCGCAGACTGGGCAGAAGGCAGAATACAGACTATTTACTCCAACACCATGTATCTGGAACTGTTCGACCATAGTGCCGGCAAAGGAAATGCCGTACGCTTTGTATGTGATTACTTTAACGTTCCTCTTTCCGACGCTTATGCCGCCGGAGATGCTGAAAATGACATCTCCATGCTGGAGGCTGCGGGCACCGGTATCGCCATGGCAAATGCCTCCGATAATGTGAAAAAGCATGCTGATGTCATCACAGAACTGGATAACGATAAGAATGGTCTGGCCGTTATGATGCAGAAGCTGCTGTCACGCTAGCCTTCCACAATCAGATATCTGCCGTCTCCTACCGCAAATACCTCATCTGCTTCCAGGATGCCGTTTTCGTCGGCGCCTTCCATGTCAACGCCCTCTTCCTCAAAGAATTCCCATACCTCTTTGACTGAATTTACTACCACAGCCATACATTCCTCTAAGAATTCCTCTGCCTCTTCCAAAGTTTCCGCTACCGGCTCCGGATAGAGCTGTAACTGCTTGTCCAGGAAACACTGTAATACTTTCTTATCAAACATCGATTTTTCTCATCCTTTCTCTCTTCAATAGACAGACAACTCAAAATTATCTGATTATTCCTGTCTGTTCTTCATAACACCTGTTATTACCTGATACACACCCTTTTCCTCATAGGAAGGGCAGATATACTTTGCCTGCTCTTTCACACTGTCTCTGGCATTCGCCACGGCATAGCTTTCTCCTGCTGCCGCGAGAAGACCCAGGTCATTATCATTATCGCCAAAGGCCATAGTCTCCTCCCGTGAAATCCCCAGAAAGTCCTGAATGACCTTCAATGCATTTCCTTTATCCACGGAAGCATCCATGAAATCTACCCACTCTTCTCCTGCCATACAGGTCTTGACCTTATCCTGCCACTGCGGAATCAGCACCGTTTCACCCAATTCACGGATACTGCCTTCCCGGTAGATGGCAATCTTCATGATATCCTGTCCTTCTGCCAGCACGTCCTCCACAATCCTGTATTTATTATGATATCCATTGGCAAAAAACTGAAGGAACTTATCATTCTTCGTCTCCAACAGACTACCGTCGGTGGAAGATACCACCACATCACAGGTATCATAATAGGTACGAAGCTGCGCCATAATCTGTTCCACATAGTCTCTGCGCATCTTCTGTACTAGGATGTCCTGATCCTGATACCGCACATGAGCGCCGTTCTCTGCCAGATAGATGATCCTGTCAGACACCTCTTCAAACATATGGCGGATACTGTAATACTGTCTGCCACTGGCCACACAGAAGTAATTACCCCTGTCCGTCCACTGCCGGATAGCATCTAACATCTCCGGATAGATGGTGGAAGTGGATTCTTTTACCAGGGTACCGTCTATGTCGGTTGCAATCAATCGAATCATAATAGCCCCCGCTTCTTCAGTTCCTGGCATACCCTGCCTACAGGCAGTCCTACCACATTGTTATAGTCGCCGCAGATTCCCTGGATATACGCTGCACACAATCCCTGAATCGCATAGGCACCCGCCTTATCCATTGGTTCCCCGCTGTCTACATACCCTTTAATCTCTTCATCTGTCATGGAATACATCGTCACATCCGTACACTCACTGAAGGTTGCAAACATGGCAGACATATCCTTATATTTCCAGGCAAGTGTAACACCTGTATAGACCTGATGACTGCCGCCCTGTAAATCCTGCAGCATCCTGACTGCATCTTCCTTATCCTTCGGTTTGCCCAGGATTTTTCCCCAACAGGACACAACTGTGTCGGCACCGATGACTACAAAGTCTTCTTTCCCCTCCGCAGTCAGTTTGCCGCACACATCCACTGCCTTCTGATAGGACAGCTCTTCTACCACCTGATCAGGCTCAGTCTTCGTGATCTTCTCTTCCACCATACTGGGCATCGTCTTAAAGGAAAGCCCCACCTGTTTTAAGAGTTCCTTCCTTCTGGGCGATGCCGACGCTAAATATATCTTCATGGGTTTATCCTTTCTGTTTATGAATATGTTAATTCACACGTTTCTTTTCGCATTATTCGTGATGCATCTTAGGAATAAATACTCTCTTATTGCTGACTTCCGCCTCTGCTTTGGCAGCCTCCCTTGCTTCCTCACAGAAAGCAAGCTGTGCATTGAAGATGACTTTTCCTCTCTTATCAATTTTCTCATAAGTACCGTCAGGCTGCAGGACAGAGGCTTTCACCGTATCCCTAAGCTGACAATCCAGTATGTGCTGCAGCTTCTCCTGCAGCTCCGGCTTCTCTATGGGAAACAGGATTTCCACACGGCGGTCAAGGTTTCTCGGCATCCAGTCCGCACTGGCACAGTAATACTCCGGCTTACCATCATTTTCAAAATAAAAGATTCTGGCATGCTCCAGATAATTACCCACAATAGAACGCACCGTGATATTCTCGCTGACACCGGGGATTCCAACCTTCAGACAGCAGATACCACGGATGATAAGGTCAATCTTAACCCCTGCCGCACTGGCTTCATACAGCGCCATAATAATACTCTTGTCACAGAGAGAATTCATCTTGGCGATAATATGAGCCGGTTTGCCCTGCACGGCGTATTCCTTTTCCCTGTTGATCAGGTATAAGAAACGGTCTTTCAGCCATAATGGTGCCAGAGACAATCTGTTCCAGTTTCTCGGCTCCGAATAACCGGACAGCATATTGAAGACCGCAGTTGCATCCTCACCGATCATTTCCGAACAGGTGAAAAGCCCGATATCAGTATAGAGCTTTGCTGTGGAATCATTATAATTACCGGTTCCCAGATGTACATATCTGCGGATTCCGTTTTCTTCTTTTCTCACTACCAACGTGATTTTACTGTGGGTTTTCAGGCCTACCAGTCCATAGATGACATGGCAACCTGCTTTCTCCAGTCTTTTCGCCCAGACAATATTATTTTCCTCATCAAAACGAGCCTTCAACTCTACCAGCACAGATACCTGTTTCCCATTCTCTGCCGCCTGCTCCAAAGCCGCTATAATAGGAGAATTACCGCTGACACGATACAATGTCTGCTTGATGGCCAGCACGCTGGGATCTTTTGCAGCCTGGCGGATAAAACGCACCACCGGCTCAAAGGTCTGATAGGGATGATGCATCAGGATATCACCTTCCCTGATTCTTGCGAACACATCCGCATCCTCCGGCAGCTCCGGTACCGGCTGGGGTTTTAAGTAGCTATGTTCCTTCAAATCATCAAAGCCTTCCAGACCATACATTTTCATAAGGAAAGTAAGATCAAGCGGTCCGCTGATGGAATAGATATCCTCTTTTTCAATGTCCAGTTCTTCCTTCAGAAGCTTAAGCAGCCTTCTGTCAATGCCTTCCTCTACCTCCAGTCGGATTACCTGCCCCCACTGGCGTTTCTTAAGCTGTTTCTCAATCTCCTGCAGCAGATCCTCCGCCTCTTCCTCTTCAATGGTCAGATCCGCATTCCGCATAATACGGAAAGGATGGGTACAGACAATATCATAGTTTAGGAAGAGCTTATGGATATTGCGCTCAATCACTTCCTCCAACAGAATAACCTTCGTCTCTTCCGAATCCGGTATAATCACAATACGAGGCAGTACACTTGGCACCTGCACGGTGGCAAATTCCAGTTCCCCATCTCCGTTTTTCTTCGTTACAAGTGCTCCAAGATTCAGCGACTTATTGCGGATCAACGGAAAAGGTCTGGAAGAATCCACTGCCATGGGTGTCAGAACCGGATATACATTGTCGGCAAAATAACGGTCCACATAGAAGCCATCCTCTTTATTCAAATCCTCATGATGCCTGATGATATGCAGACCATGATCCAGAAGCTGGGGCAACAGAGACCGGTTATAGGTGTTATACTGCTGTTCCACCAGCTTATGAGTCTCTTCATTCACATGACTAAGCTGTTCTTCCGCAGTCATACCCGCGATATCCCTCTTCTTATAGCCCGCATTGACCATATCCCGCAAGGAAGCCACTCTGACCATAAAGAATTCGTCCAGATTGGAAGCTGTAATACTTAAAAATTTCAACCGCTCAAATAAAGGAATCTGCTTATCCTTGGCTTCGCTCAAAACCCGCTTATTAAAGAGCAGCCAGCTTAATTCCCTGTTTGTATAATATTCATCCTTAGAAAAATCTACCGTACCTGCCATATTCCCTATGGCCTCCTTCTATTTATTCTTATCTGCGCTGCCGGATAACCGGCTTCACACTGTATACTTCCTCAAAGAATTCCGCCCGTCTTGTAAATAATCCCTTTTCCAGCGTAATATCTACCGAGGAATCTACGGTGATGATCAATTGCTGGTCTTTTAAGGTAGTCTTGACATCCTTGAATTTCTGCTTGTGACTCCTGTCCAGTCCATTGGCAATCTTCAGAATAGCCGTCAGCTTGGCAATCGTCAGATATGCTTCCCTGTCAACCGAACCCTGCTGTCTCATAACGGCATAATAATCGAAATCCATATGATTGTACTTAACCACATTTGCCACAATTTCCCGCTCCATATGCGATAATCCTATGATTTCCGTAGACATGATAATATTATAAGAACATTCACCCAGATTCACCAGACTGATATATTTACCGCAGTCATGCAGAAGCGTTGCAATGCGCAATAACAGCCGTTCTCTTTTGGAAAGTCCATGCACCTTGTTCATACTGTCATAGATTGTCAGTGCTATCTTCTCCAAAGTCTCACTTCTTCGACGGCTGCCCATATACCGTTTGCTGATATTCCGGGCACAGGCCAGAATATCCTGCTCGAAATCATGATCTTCTTTGATAATTTTATTCTTTTCACCATACTCATATGCCATACCGTCACACAGACTGACACCCGGCACCCAGATCAGTCTGGCTCCCATCAGTTGGGCAATCCGGTTGATCAGGATACCCGATATGCACAGAAGCGGCACGTTTTCCTCCGGCATATCCAGTCTGACAGCCACATCCTGAAAAGATTTATCCTGAACCCGCTCCAGAAAATGTCCTATGGCTGATGTTTCAATACTTTCCTGTTCAAGCCCTGACACATTCTTACCTACCACGGCAGAAATATAATCATCTACTACTATGATATTCTCTATCTCCCTGTCCTTCAGATACAGCTTCTTAAACACGGCAAGCTGGGAACTGATCATCTCATCCAGAATCATCTCATACTGTCCCGGACGGATATTCAGCCTGCCGATCTGATCCTGTAGACGCAGTACCCCCAACTTCATGTTCTGGGTCGTCACAAGAGCATCCTGATCAAAAAGGGATACCTGGATACTGCCGCCTCCAATATCCACAATGGCTGTACCCTTCTCAATGATACGGTTAAATGCCTCTCCTTTGGATGCTATGGACTTATAATCCAGAAAGCGCTGCTCCGAATTACTCAGCACTTCAATCCGGATGCCTGTCCGTTGTGCAATCTGATCTAAGACGATCATGGTATTCTCAGTCTCCCGGATGGCACTGGTGCCATAAGCCTTATAATCATCCACCCGGTATCCCTTCATAATATCGCCATATTCCCTGAGCGTCCGGCACAGTTCATCTACTCTCTCATAACTGATCTTACCTGTTGCAAAGGTATCTGTACCCAGATCGATACGCTGTCTGATATGATCAATTTCCCGTATCCCATTTCTGGAAGAGATTTCAAAAATCTTCATGGCAAGTTCATAAGAACCCACATCGATCGCTGCAAATGTTTTCATATCTTCCTCCGTTTCGAAGCATTATATCTTATTCCGGCTTACCCAGCAGGTAATCAATAAACTGCTGCGCTGTTCTTCCTGACAATCCGCCATGGGAAAGTTCCCACTTGTTTGCTTCCAGATATAATTCCTCCTCCGGCATGGTAATGCCATAACGATCTGCCAAAGTCTTAACAATCTGTTGGAACTGTTTCTTATCCGGTGCGCAGAAGAAGATAGACACACCGAAACGATACACTAGGGAAAGCTTCTCCTGTACCGTATCACCCGCATGCATATCCTCCATCCTCCGGTCATCCTTATCACTGTAATTCTCCCGTACCAGATGCCTTCTGTTGGAGGTTGCATAGATCAGCACATTATCCGGCTTTTTCTCAAGACCACCTTCAATAACCGCTTTCAGATATTTATACTCTATCTCAAAATCCTCAAAGCTTAAATCATCCATATAGATAATAAACTTATAATTCCGGTTTTTAACTTGTGCAATCACATCGTTCAGATCCTGAAACTGATGCTTATATATCTCGATAATGCGCAGGCCTCTGTCATAATATTCATTGGCGATTGCCTTGATACTGGAAGATTTGCCGGTTCCCGCATCGCCAAACAGCAGACAGTTATTGGCTTTTCGCCCGGAAACAAAGGCTTCCGTATTATCAATCAGCTTCTGTTTGGGAATCTCATAACCTACCAGATCATCCAGTCTCACGTGTGCAATATTTAAAATCGGCACAATTTTTGCACCGGAATCCTCATGCACCACACGGAACGCTTTATGTAAACCAAACTTACCAACTCCATACTCCCGGTAAAATTCTGTCAGCGTTGCTTTCATGGCCTGCGCATTCTCATCTTCCACAAACTGTTCTGCCAGATGGCAGATACGGTCACGGATACGCTTGTTATATACCTTACTGTCCTGAGAAGGGCTCTGGTAATTCAGAACCGTATAAAATTCCGGAGCTTTCAGTATCTCTAGCATGGGAGTAAAATCATAATCATAAAATTCCTTGAAAATAGCAATATCATGCAGTACCAGCTCATTAATACTGCCCTCAACAGCCCCTCGGATCTCGCATGCCATACTGTAACTGTTCTCATTATTTACCAATAGATTAGTCAGGTAACAATGCCAGAGATTCCCGTAAAATCCATGGTCCGCCGCCTGTTCCAGTAATCTGTGCATGCATTCATACAGAAGCGGTCTCGCCTGGCCTTCTCCGGAACGATAATGTTCCATCAGCCAGACCATATCCTTTAAGATCTCTCCTTCACCGAATTCTTTATAAATGATCAGTTCTTCTTCTCTCATGTCTCCTCATATACTCCCGCTGTTAGTAATTACCCAGAATCTTCATACTTCTGGCTTCATCCCGCAGACCGCGTAACGCATTCTTGACTGCACTGTCTGCCAGATTCCCTTCAAAATCAATAAAAAAGCGATATTCCCAGTTTCTCTCCTCGATAGGCCGGCTTTCAATTTTGGTCATATTCAGATTATTGTAAATAAAATGCGACAACATATGATACAGCGAACCGCTCTCATGGGATACCTCAAGACATATGCTGACTTTCTTTGCATCCTTTAAGAAAATCTTCTGGTTTGTGACGATGATAAACCGGGTGGAATTAGTCTCTGACTGATTGACACCCCGCTCCAGAATATCCAGTCCATATATTTTGGCTGCCTGCTCACTGGCAATCGCCACCTGACTTTTATCGCCGTCCTGACTGACCTTGCGGGCCGCAAAAGCATTGTTCTGCATACTGATCTGTCGCCAGGTATCATGCTCGTTCAGATAACGAGCGCTCTGCATCAAAGACTGGGGATGGGAATATACTGTCCGGATCTGCTCAAAATCCGTACCCGGCAAACCCATCAGGCAATG
This sequence comes from Lachnospiraceae bacterium, assembly GCA_051878995.1. Taxonomy (GTDB): domain Bacteria; phylum Bacillota; class Clostridia; order Lachnospirales; family Lachnospiraceae; genus UBA3282. Next base: position 20,624 of record JBJELE010000020.1, read on the forward strand.
CTCTATCTTAATAATCTGTTCCCCTACAATATAGTTCTCAAATTCCACCAACAGATCATAAATCTCATTTACAATACCTGCCGTGGAATTTTCGATAGGAAGAACTGCAAAGTCTGCACTTCCCTCTTCTATAGCACACATGGCATCCCGGAAAGTATCTACATGGAAACAGTTCACCTGCTCTCCGAAATACTTCATCATTGCCATCTGGGAATAGGCACCCTCTGCCCCCTGGAATACTACACGGGCTTTCTCCACATCCAGTTTGTCCACTTCTATAAAGGGAAGTCTGCCCACACTTCCCGCCTCAGCCAGCTTATTATACTGAAGCTTACGGCTCATAGACATAATCTGCTCAAATAATTCCTGTACACCATATGCATTAAATTCATTGTGTGTCAGGGATTTGACCTTGCGCAGCTTCTCTTCCTCTCTGGTCTTATCGAATACCTTCTTGCCTGTCTTGATCTTATAGTCAGCCACCTGGGAGCAGATTGCCATTCTCTCCTCATAAAGCTTTACAATCTGTTCATCAATATCGTCCAGTTGATTACGTAATTCCAGTAAATCCATGCTTTGGTAATCCTTTCCGCTTCGTAATAATAATCAATAATATCTTACCCCAAATCCTACTTGATAGCAAGCCGGATTATAGATATAATAAGGTAGTCGGAGGATAGAAAAATGACAACCAAACAGAAAAATATTTTAATCTTGTCCATAGCAGGCATTGTGCTGGTCCTGTTGCTTTTACTTGTAATTTTCAGCGGGCGTATTCCCCTGAATGATGACTATACCACAGGCAACACTGCCGGTAATTTAAATAACGGCGGATATTTTTGCGAAACGGATGACCATATCTTTTTTGCCAATGCTTATGATAATTATGCATTATATTCCATGAATCCTGACGAAACAGAGTTGAAGAAACTGAGCAATAACTCCGTTTCCTCCATTAATGCCGGTGGCAACTATCTGTACTATGCCATGACCAGTAATTCCAACGGCTCCGGGCTTGGCTTCGTCCGCAGGACATCCGGCATCTATCGCAGCAAACAAAACGGAAGCGGTGTAGTCTGTCTGGACAGATGCCATATTGTTACCATGCAGTTATGTGGAAATTACTTATATTATGAGAAATATGATAACAATGCCGGTCCTTCTTTAGATAAGATCAAGATCAATAAAAAAGAGAAACAGACACTTGCAGCAGAACGGATCAATCCGAACTGTTTTGTAAACGGCATTATCTATTACCAGGGAGCAGATGAAGATCATTATCTGCATGCACTGAATACCGCATCCGATACATCCGATGTTGTATGGCGAGGAGATATCTGGAATCCGGTCTATCAGGACGGCTATGTATATTATATGGATGTAGCCAATAATTACAGACTTTGCCGCTATTCCATGAATGACGACATCGTTGAAGTATTGACCAACGACCGAATCGACATGTTCAATATCTATGGGGACTATATCTACTATCAGGTAAGCTCTCAGGATGCTCCTGCATTAAAGAGGATGTACATAGACGGCAGTTCACAGGAACTGATCAAAGAAGGTGTTTTCCAGAATATCAACATTACTTCCCGGTATGTATACTTCAATGCATACAATGAGACAACACCCGTCTATAAAACCAGTACCTTCGGTCCTGTAGAGGTGACTACTTTTGATGCTGCCATGCAGGCTGCACTGGAAAACATGAAAAAATGATTCGAAAATATACAGACTCCTAAACATGCACCGCAATGCGCATAACAAACGGCAGAGTAAAATTCCTTACTCTGCCGTTATTTTGAAGTTTTCTTTCAATAATGCTTCGTTGTGCATACATCGATAAATACCGGTTACCTTCCGGGCCATATCCTCTTCTGCCCGTTCATCCGCTACAGGAAGCACCATAATCCGGTAATCAACCCCAAATACGCAGCTTCTGGTGGTGGTCATATGACAACCATTGCGGGTATAAAAAGCTATTCTGCGATTACGGATTTCTCTCACAGCCTCATCCTCTGCAAGTTCATTATCCTCCACCTCAATCACAATACCCTGCCATTCAGCGCATATAGCACTAAGCTGCTGTAACGCTATGGAACCATATCCTCTGCTTCGCGTATCCGGTATCACTGCAAAATAGTCTAATAATAACATCTGTTTCTCATAATCTGCCACAAAATAAGCATAAGCCCGCAGAACCTCCCGGGGCCCTTCTACTGTTGTCACAGTCTCATAAAATCCATAAGCAAAATAATGGTTCCTGTTCCACATATCCTCTATCATGTAAAAGGGCTTCAGCTCTTCCGGCGGAAAATCCGTTCCCATGTAAAGATCATATATTTCCTTAGTCTGTGCAAGTGTCAGTTTTCTTGCCTGCATCTGCATCATATCTCATTAACCTTTCCTGAATCATCTGACTTATCATATCTATATTTCGGCAGAACACCTCTGCATTCTATAACACATGTTTTTCTCCATTCCGCTTTACCTCGTGATAAAGCTGCATCACAGATTTTTGCAATACAGGGTGCATCTCATAGGGTGCAATCTGGGCAAGCGGTGCCAGCACAAAATCCCGGTTGTGCATATCCTCATGAGGAATCTTCAATGTATCCGCGTACATAACGCAACCCTCATATAACAGAATATCCAGATCCAATGTCCTTGGCCCCCAGTGAATCTTCCTCTGGCGATCATGGTTCTGTTCAATTTCATGAATACACTCCAACAGTTCTTCCGGTGTATAGAGTGTCTCTATGGCTATGACTCCGTTTAAAAAATTCTCCTGCTCTACGTCACCATAGGGTGTGGTAGTCATCCAGTCGGAGATCTGCATCACACGGCACCGGTTGTCCCGACGCAATGCCTCCACTGCAGAATTCAAATACGCCACACGGTCTCCCATATTGGAACCGCAGGCTATATATGCCCTATGCCATCCTCTTGTAATCTGCACCGATACTGACTCAAAGGGTAACGGGATCGGTGCCTCCGGTTTCCGAAGTTCCAACGTAATACTTCTTACCAACGGAAAATGAAGCAGCACTTCCTCTGTGGCTCTCTCCGCTGCCGTCTCAATCAGTTTATAGGTATTCTCTGTCAGACAGCGTTGAAAAAGCTGACATACCTCGCCATAATTGGTCGACAGTTCTAATTCATCCATAACACCTGCATCTCTTGTATCTGTTTCTAAAACCGCATTGATATAAAAGTTCTGTCCTTTCTCATTTTCCTCGGCATAGACCCCATGATGGGCAAATATCCGAAGATTCTCGATCCGAATCTGATCCATAATTGCCTCCCTGTCCCACAGACTGCCGCCTGTTACTGCTTTGTCCGGCATCCATTATTGATAATTGCTCTTCCGGACTGTCATCGATATCCATCACGAATCGCTTCTGCCATCTTAATGGCCCGCGCATTCTCCTTCACATCATGCACCCTGACAAACATGGCTTCCTTCAGGACAGCGTACACCGATGTAACCAGCGTACCTTCCAGCCGCTCTGATACCGGCAGATCCAGGGTAAGTCCTATAACAGATTTACGGCTGCACCCCAACAGCAAGGGATATCCCAGTTTATGCAGCATCTCCATCCGGTCAATAATCTCCAGATTGTTCTCATAGGTCTTACCGAATCCCACACCCGGGTCCAGTATGATTTTATCATCCGAAATACCTGCTTTTTTTGCAATAACAAGTGTTTCTTTTAAATCCTCCAGTACCTCGTCCATATAATCATGATAATCCGGCTCTTTCCGGTTATGCATGAGACAACAGGGTAATCCGGCCTCTGCTATTACCTCCGCCATCTTTTCGTCATATTTGAGTCCCCATATATCATTGATCAGATCAGCACCGGCTGCAATCCCCGACTGAGCCACCTTTGCCTTGTAAGTATCAAGCGAAATCGGTATATCAAATCTGGATTTAACTTTCTCTATAATAGGAACAACCCGTTCTATTTCTTCTTCCTCAGGTAATATGGTATATCCCGGTCTGGTAGATTCTCCTCCGATATCTACAATATCCATACCGTCTGATATCATCTCTTCCACATGATATAATGCCTTATCCAAATCATTAAACCTGCCGCCATCCGAGAAAGAATCCGGTGTAACATTCAGGATTCCCATAACATAAGTATGACCTTTTACTGCAAATTCTTTCTGTCCGATCTTCATACTGTCGTCTTACTCCTTTTCGCCATATTCCTTTCAATCTATTACCACATTAAATCCTGATTTTTCTTCCTGTTACTCCAATTACATTCCTCGATAACAGAACAAGCATAACACCCCCTGCTTGCTTTGTCAGCCCGATATAACAGGCCGTTCAAATCCCGGTCATCTGCCACGGATGCATTCCTATGATTACGGATTGCCTCTATCATAACAGCCGTTTCCTGATTAGTATATCCGCAATCCTTCAGAATCTGCGGCGCCAGCTCTGCACTGGCAAGTTCATGGGGCGTACCATCTTCATACTGTCTGAAACGCCCGATATCATGCAGCAGCGCTGTTCCATACACAATCTCCTTCGGAAGCCCATAGTTTTCTTCCAGATTATATAACATACCAATCCTGGCCACGTCCAATAAGTGCCCTATGTTATGACGGCAGAAGCGTCGATCCGCTTCTGCCTGTTCATTCCGTTCCAAATAGGTTCTATATAAATCATGATTTAAGATTCTGTTAATACGATCCATTATGCCTGTTTCCTTCTGTCAGATCATCTGCTTTCCCGTCTGCCTTCATAATATCCTTTATCTTCGGATCATCTCAAAGAAATACTGCTGTAACTTAGGATCTGTCTGAAAGCATCCTCTGGTAGCCATGGTTACAGTCTGACTGCCCGGTTTCTCCACACCTCGCATAGTCATACACAGATGCTCTGCCTCCACCATGACCATCACACCCTGCGGTTTCAGATGCTCCATAATGGCTTCCGCAATCTGGGTTGTCATCTGTTCCTGTATCTGGGGTCTTCTGGCGTAAACCTCCACCGTTCTTGCCAGCTTGCTTAATCCAACGACCTTGCCATCCGGCAGATAGGCAATGTGCACTTTCCCATAAAACGGCATCAGATGGTGCTCACAGGTAGAATAGAAAGTAATATCCTTCACTACCACAATTTCATTGCTCGCCACGCTGAAAGTCTTGGAAAGATGTTCCGCCGCGTCCTCGTCCATTCCTTTATAAATTTCTTCATACATACGAGCGATCCTGTTGGGTGTGTCCTTAAGTCCTTCCCGGTTCACATCCTCCCCGATGCCCTCAAGCAGAAGCGTTACCGCCTGCTCAATCTTCTTCAAGTCTACCATGAGAATCTCTCCTGATCGTATCTCTATGTTCTACCACATCCATCAACTCTCCCAGATACGAGAGCGAACCGAATGCGATGATTACCGTATCCTTATCAAGACCTGCCAGCAGATAAGCAATCTCTACGGCTTCCTGCACACTATCGGCCACTGTCACACTTCCGTGATACTCCCGGATTGCCTGCGCCAGATCATAGGCATGCAGCGCCCTCTCACTAATAGGCGGTGTCACAGTAATAATATGCTCTGCCAGCTCACAGGTATTACGGATTACCTTATCGTATTCCTTATCCTTCAACACTCCCATTATATAGATGATTCGCTTATTTGTAAAATAAAACCGGATACTTTCTGCCAGTTTTACAGAAGCGTCCTCATTATGCGCTCCATCCGCAATAAAGAGTGGTTTCTGACCAATCACTTCAAATCTGCCATGCCATTTCGTCTCTGCCATTCCCTGCCTGAGTTTATCCTCCGGAATTGGATAGCCCAGCTTAGAAAGCGCCATCAGCACTTCCAGTGCCACCACGGCATTTTCAATCTGAAACTGCCCTGCCAGCTTAATTTCCAGATTCTTATATTTATCGTAAGTGAAATGCTGCTTCGTCACACCATACTTTATATTCTTCGCCCTGGTCACATCTGCGGTAAAGAATTTAGCCTTCCGAAGAAGCGCTGCCTGCCTTAAAATCTTCATCACTTCCGGAGACTGTTTAGCCGATATGACATAACACCCGTTCTTGATAATCCCGGCTTTGGCCATCGCAATCTGCTCCGGCGTTTCTCCCAGGATTCCCATATGATCCATACTGATAGATGTAAAAACTGCCACGATTGTATTCTTTACGATATTGGTGGCATCCAATGACCCGCCAAGTCCGGTTTCCAGCACCACAATATCACACTGCTTATCCGCAAAAAACAGGAAGGCTACCGCCGTCTCTATCTCAAAAGGAGTCGGATGCGCTAATCCTTCTGCTGCCATGGCTTCAGCAACTTCCTTAACGATCTCCAGATATCTGCACAGTCCTACCTGAGTAATCATCTTACCGTTTATCTGGAATCGTTCCCGATAATCCCGGATCGTCGGTGAGAGATACCTACCCACTTTATATCCTGCTGTCTGCAATACTGTGGAAACATATGCCAAAACGGAACCTTTACCGTTGGTTCCTGCGATATGCACAAACTTAAGCTGATCCTGCGGATTTCCCAGGCGTGCGCACAGTTCCCGCATTGTATCCAGTCCCATGACACTGCCGTACTGCTGTAGTTCTTCCACATATGCCATTGCTTCTCTGTAATTCATGTGCACACTCCCTTCCTTCCACCTGCTCACTGCTTCTGCTACCGGCTGCCTGTCTTCCATATTCTGACAGTATTTGCACGTTTCACTTTTTTCTGTCACGCTGTATAAATTCTTCGCAGACAGGTAATCCTTATTATATGAAAAAATTTATTCACAATTTCATACACTGTGGGCTGTTAGGATGGTATCTGGAAATAAGTTTTACTGCCTTTCATGCATTCCGCAAGCGGGATTTCCGTCTCCCCGGTGTAACATCCATATGGATGTTCCCCATTTACGGACTTGCCGCCTTCCTTGCTCCCATCAGCCGTATGATGCGCAACCGTAACTTCATATTCCGTGGTCTGGTCTATACCGGCCTGATTTTCACCGGAGAATTCATTACCGGCAAATGGTTGAATAAAAGGGAGCTCTGTCCCTGGAACTATGCACGCTCCAAATGGAACCTTGGAAATGTCATTCGCCTGGATTATGCCCCCTGTTGGTTCATAACCGGACTTCTGTTTGAACGGCTTCTCAGAGAAAATGATGAATCACTCCGTCCCGATTGACCTTATATTTCATCCAGATCATCCGCATCAATATTTAAGGTATTCAGTGTGCGGCGCTTTCTCCTTGCTTCCTCTGATGTACTCAGGATAAAGTTCTTGATCTCCTTTGCATGCTTAATATGCTCTAAATACAGTTGCGGATGGGTATTATCTCCGGTATAGCATGCTACCGTACCCAATCCGAAGATACGCTCCATCAGACTTGTTTTCAGTTCTACATCCTGTACCTTATATAAATAACAGTCGTTCTCTACAGTATTTAACAACCCTGTGTCAATGGTAATCACTTCATCATTAATAGTATATTTGGTAAAAGTAAACGGCAGGCCTAAAAATACCCAACGTTTTCTTTCCACATATTCTTTTACTTTCTCCTCGGTCTGCTTTGTCTCTTCCTGCATCTTCTCTCCCTCTTTTATCTTATCAACCTTATCCTCTTTATTCTTGATTTCTTCCGTCATAGCTTCCTCCATTCCCATTTGTAACTCTTCTATCCACTATAACATACCCCTACCCTTTCGACAATCCAAAGACTCAAAAAACTGCTTGAAAAACTATTCCCTGCAATCTTGAAACCCAACATTCTTTATGATATGATATACAAAATGTAGTTGGGGAACATACTATGATATACAGAATAAGGAGGTATTCTTATGACAGCACAAGAATGTATCTTAGGACGCAGAAGTATCCGTAAGTTTAAATCCGAGCCCGTATCACACGAGTTGTTGGCGCAGATTGTTGAAACGGCATCTTATGCTCCCAGTTGGAAACATACACAGATTACCCGTTACATAGCCATCGAAGGCGAACTAAAAGATAAGATTGCTAAGGAAGCTACTTCTATTTTCCCGAACAATGGCAATATTATTGCCAGCGCACCTGTTCTGATTGCCGTGACCTATATCAAAAACCGCAGCGGTTTTGAGCGTGACGGTTCCTTCAGCACTCCCAAGGAAGACCGTTGGCAGATGTATGATGCAGGCGTAGCATCCCAGACTTTCTGTCTGGCAGCCTATGAGCAGGGTCTTGGAAGTGTTATTCTCGGTCTCTTTGACCAGGACAAGATTGAAGACATGCTTCAGTTGCCGGAAGACAGAGAATTGGCAGCTTTAATTCCTATTGGTTATCCCGACGAGGCACCTGTAGCACCTAAGAGAAAACCTGTGGATGATTTATTATCTTTTCAATCATAATAAATAATAGAAATAGAAGAGATCCTATCTCTTCTATTTTTTTGAGAAAGGAGCCAATATACTATGCGACACTTAATGAATCCTCTTGATTTTACAGTTGAGGAACTGGATCAGCTCTTTGATCTGGCCAATGATATGGAGGCCAATCCGGACAAATATGCCCATGCATGCGACAGAAAGAAGCTGGCAACCTGCTTCTACGAACCAAGCACCCGTACCAGACTCAGTTTTGAAGCTGCCATGCTTAATCTGGGTGGACAAGTCTTAGGCTTCTCCGATGCCGGTTCCTCTTCTGCCGCCAAAGGAGAAAGTGTATCTGATACGATTCGCATCATCTCCTGTTATGCGGATATTTGCGCCATGCGCCATCCCAAAGAAGGCGCACCCATGGTAGCAGCCAGTCATTCCCGCATCCCGGTCATCAATGCCGGAGACGGCGGTCATCAGCATCCGACCCAGACCCTGACCGATCTTCTGACGATTCGTTCTCTCAAAGGCCGCCTTGGTAACTTTACAATCGGTCTGTGTGGCGATCTGAAATTTGGCAGAACGGTTCATTCCCTGATTAATGCCCTGATCCGTTACCCGAATATTCGTTTCATCTTTATCTCTCCGCCGGAGTTAAAAGTACCGGATTATATCACAGATATGCTGACAGAGAAGGGGATTCCCTTTCAGGAGGTCATTCGTCTGGAAGACTGTATGCCGCAGCTTGATCTTTTGTACATGACCAGAGTACAAAAGGAACGTTTCTTCAATGAAGAAGATTACGTCCGTCTGAAAGATTTCTATATCCTGAATAAAGAAAAGCTGGAAACTGCCAAGGATGATATGCTGATCCTGCATCCCCTGCCCCGTGTCAATGAAATTTCCGTAGAGGTGGATGATGACCCCCGCGCCGTCTATTTCAAACAGGCGCAATATGGTGTGTATGTCAGAATGGCGCTGATCCTTACCCTGTTGGAAATCGAAGTAAAATAGCAATTGCTATTATATTGTAACAATGCCTAAACACCCATAAATCGTATTATTATATAGAAAGGAAACCATATCATGTTAAATGTAGGAAAAATCGAAGAAGGTTTCGTGCTGGATCATATTGAAGCCGGCAAAAGCCTCTCCATTTATCATCATTTGCAGTTAGATAAATTGGACTGTACCGTTGCCATTATTAAGAATGCCCGCAGCAACAAGATGGGCAAAAAGGATATTCTGAAAGTGGAATGTGACATCAATACACTGGATCTGGATATTCTGGCCGTTATTGACCATAATATTACCGTCAACGTCATCAAAGACGGGGAAATCGTAGACAAGAAGGAACTGGTGCTCCCGAAAGAGATCCGCAATGTCATCAAATGCAAGAATCCTCGCTGTATCACTTCCATTGAACAGGAGCTTCCCCATATCTTCGTACTGGCAGATGAGCAGAAGGAAATCTATCGTTGTAAATATTGTGAAGAAAAAGCAAGCGAACTTTCTACTCTGTGGAAATAGTCAATGCAGCCGGCGCAGGATCACAATCCTGCGCCTTTTTGACAACCTTCTAGCTTTCTTTCACAAGTTCGGCAAGCTCTGCTCCTGCCAGTTTCAGGCACTCTATAAGCTTCGGAGAAAAAATACCGCACTCTCCTTTTACTATCATACGATATGCCTCATCCGTCGTATAAGCACGCTTATAGCACCGTTCACTGGTCAGCGCATCGTAAACATCGGCCAGCGATACGATCTGTGCGGCAATCGGGATTTCTTCTCCCTTCAGTCTCTCCGGATATCCACCTCCGTCATATCTCTCATGGTGATAACGACAGATTTCATAACTGACCCTGCCATACTCCTCCTGCCCAATATTTGCCATCATACGGATCATCTCACTTCCTTTGGTTGTATGTGTCTGCATGACTCTGTATTCCTCTTTCGTCAGGCGTCCCGATTTTAGCAGAATAGCATCCGGTATCGCAATCTTACCCACATCATGTAATGCTGATGCATCGGTAATCAATCGGATTCTTTCTTTATCCAGCTGATACTCCGGGCATATCCTTGCCATATATCGAGCCAGAATGCCGGTAAGTGCCTGAACCCGTTTTACATGCTCTCCTGATTCTATATCACGCATTCCCAACAGATTGTTCATCAGATACAGCATCCTTTCTCTCAAAGCATACAGTTCATCTGAAAGCTTATATATGATTGCTGACTGCAACGCAGTCATTTCTTCTCTGTAATAATCATCGGATGATGCCTCCTGCGCTCTTTTATCCATTCCCTCGCTCCTCCGTATCAGCATTATTAACTACGCCTATAACGATCCATTTTATATGTTCCCAAATAAATACAATTTTATTTATAAAAAGACTGGACATTTATTCCTGAAATGATATTATATAGATAACAGTAATGATTACTATTATTAAATGAATTGTATTATAGGAGGGAATATTATGGCACAGAATGCACAGGTAGATAATTTGGTAAATCTTTTAGATGGCTATGCAACCAAAGGCGGTCATCATTTAAATGTCAACGTTTTAAACAGAGATACTCTCTTAGATGCACAGAAACATCCTGAGAACTATCCTCAGTTAACCATCCGCGTATCCGGTTATGCAGTTAATTTCATCAAACTGACACCGGAACAACAGGCAGATGTTATCAGCCGTACCTTCCACGAATCCATCTGATGAGAAGATTCGGAAGACGGTTTTTAACATATCCCCTAATACCCACATATAAACCCCATAATACGTTTACCAACGTATTAGAAAAGGCCGTAGGAGAATTTCTCCTACGGCCCTTTTCATTCCGTTCAAGCCAGCAGATTAAGACTGCTGTCACATACTATTATATATAGTGCTATACCTGTGCAACATCCTTCATGGAGAAGCTGATTCTTCCCATCTTATCCTTACCTAAGCAGACAACCGTTACCTTGTCACCAAGAGTAAGAACATCCTCAACATGATTGATTCTCTCCTTCGCAATCTTGGAGATATGAACCATACCCTCTTTGCCCGGTGCAAATTCTACAAACGCACCGAACTCTTTGATGCTGACTACAGTACCCTTAAAGATCTGACCTTCCTCAAAATCTGTTGTGATAATCTTAATCATTTCTACAGCCTTGTCCATCATCTCTTTATCAGTACCGCATACGGATACCTGTCCGTCATCCGTAATATCGATCTTAACGCCTGTGCGTGCAATGATCTCATTGATGGTCTTACCGCGCTGACCAACTACATCACCAATCTTCTCAGGATCAATCTGGATAGAAATGATCTTCGGAGCATACTTGCCCACCTCTTTACGAGGTGCTGCAATGGCAGGTACCATACAATTTGCCATGATGAACTCTCTTGCCTGGCGGCATCTCTCGATAGCACCTTCCACGATTGGTCTTGTCAGTCCATGAATCTTGATATCCATCTGAATAGCTGTGATACCGTCATGGGTACCGGTTACCTTAAAGTCCATATCACCGAAGAAGTCCTCAAGGCCCTGGATATCTGTTAACAATACGAAATCATCATCGGTATCACCCGTTACAAGACCACAGGAAATACCTGCTACCATCTTCTTGATCGGCACGCCTGCTGCCATCAGAGACATACAGGAAGCACAGGTAGATGCCATAGATGTAGAACCGTTAGACTCAAAAGTCTCGGAAACGGTACGGATTGCATAAGGGAATTCTTCCTCACTCGGTAATACCGGAAGAAGTGCTCTCTCAGCCAAAGCTCCATGTCCAATCTCTCTACGTCCCGGTCCGCGACTGACTTTCGTTTCACCTACGGAGTAGGAAGGGAAATTATAATGGTGCATATATCTCTTACTTGTTACATTCTCATCCAGACCATCGATCTTCTGTACCTCAGATAAAGGTGCCAGCGTACATACGTTACAGATCTGTGTCTGTCCACGGGTAAACATGGCAGAACCATGAACTCTGGGGATAATATCAACCTCTGCAGCCAGCGGTCTGATCTGATCCAATGCACGGCCATCCGGACGCTTGTGATCCTTTAAGATCATTTTACGAACGGTCTTCTTCTGATACTGATATACTGCTTCACCAAGTACAGCCAGATACTCCTCATTATCTGCAAAAGCTTCCTCGAACTTAGCGGTTACATTCTTGATGTTCTCCTCACGAACCTGCTTCTCATCCGTGAATACTGCCTCTTCCATCTCCTCAGGTGTTACGATCTTCTTCATATCTTCGAACATCTGAGCCGGAATCGCACAGCTCTCATAAGCATGCTTCGGTTTACCGACCTCAGCTACAATCTTGTTGATAAACTCAATAATCGTCTGGTTGATCTCATGCGCTTTGTAAATTGCCTCGATCATTTTAGGTTCCGGTATTTCATTGGCACCGGCCTCGATCATGATAACCTTCTGTGCGGTAGAAGCAACCGTCATCTTCAGATCACCCTTGTCCCACTGTTCCTGGGACGGATTCACGATCAGTTCACCGTCAACCATTCCCATCTGGGTCATGGCACAGGGACCATCAAAAGGAATATCGGAAATACAGGTAGCGATTGCAGTACCGATCATTGCCACCAATTCCGGACGACACTGAGGATCCACACTCATTACCATATTATTCAAAGTAACATCATTACGATAATCCTTCGGGAATAAAGGTCTCATAGGTCTGTCGATAACACGGCTTGTAAGGATTGCATTCTCAGATGCTTTACCTTCTCTCTTATTAAAGCCTCCCGGAATCTTACCTACAGAATATAATTTTTCCTCATACTCTACGCTGCAGGGGAAGAAATCAATTCCGTCTCTTGGTTTGTCAGATGCTGTGGCTGTGGACAATACAGTGGTCTCACCATACTGCATAAAAGCACATCCGTTAGCCTGTTTGCCGACTCTGCCGATATCCACACGAAGGGTACGTCCGGCAAGGTCCATTGTGTAACTCTTGTACATAATCTTCTCTCCTTTTCATCCTGCTTTCTTCCTTGAAACGTCCGAAAGCATAATCTATGTTTTAGGTAGAAGATGCCGAAACTACAAATACAGACGCAACAACAGGGTGTATCCATATTTGTGGTCTCGGATGCCTCTTCCACCCATCACAACCAAAACTTTCTAATCGCGAAAAAAGGCGGCTAAGGTTGAACATAGTAAAACCTTACATCCGCCAATGTTTCTGATACTATTTTCTTAAACCTAACTTTTCAATCAGAGTACGATATCTCTCAATATCTTTCTCTTTCAGATAGGAAAGTAAACCACGTCTCTGACCAACCATTTTCAGAAGACCTCTTCTGGAATGATGATCCTTCGGGTTCTCTTTCAGATGCTCTGTAAGCTCCTGGATTCTTGCTGTCAGAACTGCTACCTGTACTTCAGGTGAACCCGTATCACCGGGAGTTCTTGCATACTCATTAATAATTGCTGTTTTCTTTTCTTTAGAAATCATAATTTCTCCTTCCTATAGGGGATTACCCTATTAACCGCCTGACACTAAGAATGGGTCGGAGTGTCCCGTTTCTGAGTATCGGCTGAATATCATACTTGGTTATTCTACCATACTGTACTTATATTGTAAAGTATTTTTAATTGCAGAATATCTTGCCTGAATATCTTGCCGGATACTTTGATATTATTAATCATACAGCACCTTGACTGCCTTCACCGGAGATCTGTAAGTCACATTGGAAATACGAATGCCTGTCTTAGGGCTGCTGGCATGGATTACCTGTCCGCCACCTATATAGATGGCCACATGATTAATGGATTTTCCATTGCCATAGAAAATCAAATCTCCCGGCTGTGCCTCCGATACCTTGATTGTCGTACCGCAATTTGCCTGTGCTCTGGAAGAGTGTGGCAGGCTGACACCATATTTCTTGAAAATACTCATTACAAATCCGGAGCAGTCCGCTCCCTTCGTCAGACTGGTACCTCCCCATACATAAGGATTTCCCAAAAATTCCTTAGCATACTGGCAAATATCTACCCGCACATCTGAAACACCCTGTCCGTAAAGCAGCTCCGTCATGGTAATGGCAGTGCTCAGTTCCGAACTGACCTCTACGTATTCCGCAGAGACATATACTTCCTGATCATCCAGACCTACCTTAACCCAGTCACCTTCTACCTCTATCACTTCCAGTTCCTCTCCGTTAGGTACCATCGTAATCACTTCCGAATCCGTATTGGCTTCTGCCCTTACCTTCAGGCTGTCCGTTGTCACACGTGCCATGGTTGTAGCCAGTTCCTCTGCTTTACGTTTCGCAGGAATCCCTGTCAGCAGATACTCCTCACTGACATAACCTTCTACTTCGCCGGATTTGATATGTGCCCAGGTACCATCCGAATCTATGACCTCACAGGCGGCATTCTTCGGCAGCTTGCCCACCAGCTTGCCATCCTCTGCAGCCACTGCACGAATATTCAGATTGCCGCTCTCTACATCGGCAATACCCAGATTGGTATATCCCCAATTGGCATTCTTGGCTTTTTCATAAGCTTCAGCATATTCTATCTCTGTTTTGGTACACTCCAGGATTACGCTCGAGCCAACTGTGGAAGCCCCCAAAATATTGCTGAGCGCATTGCTGCTCTCTTTTCCCGCAGTTTCTTCCTGCGCCGTCTCTTCCTGTGTTGTTTCTTCCCGGAAGACCTCTTCGCCAATCAGGGCGGAACCTACTGACATCTCATCCAACATGGAACGAAGCTTATTATCTTCTGCAACTTCCTGATCCTGCTTGGTCCCTGCCTCCGGCACGATTTCTGTCTCTATCTCTGCTTCTGTCTCTTTTCCCTCTTCGGCAACCGCAAAAATATGATCTACCGGTGTTGCCTGTACCTGAAGCGGTGTCATAAACAACAGACAACCTGCCAACAGGAATAGGATTTCACGTCTTTTCATACCCTTCATTCCTCTCATGTAACATTCATTACACATTTGTAACATTTCTGTAACATTTCGAAGGTCATTATAACAATGTATTCCCACTATGTCAACAAAATAAGGCTTTTACATAAAAATACCAGCTATTATCTATTGCTGCTCATAATAGGTATTTGCAAAGGCAATATTGGTTGCATGGTCACCGACTCTCTCCAATCCGGATACAATTTCGGAGAACAGCGCGCCCGCCTCCGGCGTACACTCATTGTTGGCAAGCCGGTCTATATGCTTCTGCTGCAATTCCTTTTCCTTCTCATCTATGGCTTCTTCCAGATGCCTGATATCCTCCGTATGCTCCTCTGTGCTCTTCACAAACATTTCAAAGGAGAACCGCAGTATGGTATTGACCATGTCAAGCATCTCCCCCAATTCCTTCTGGGCTTCTTTGGAAAAACCAACTCCTGTCTCGATTCTCTGGGCTGCGGCATCCGCAATATTTTCAGCATGATCGCCGATTCTTTCAATATCATTTACCACATGGAACAACGCACCAATACTTTTCAAGTCCTCAATCGGCAAGGTAGTCTGGTTAATTTTAACCAGGTAATTGGTAATCGCGTGGCTCAGGAAATCGATGTTCTTCTCAACCTCATAGGCCTCTTCTATCTCATCCTTATCCAGCGTTATCAGTGCATTCATGGCACGGTTCAGGTTTTCGCTTGCAAGGGAAGCCATACGATCTAACTCCTTGATCACTTCTACAACAGCCGTAGCCGGATTCAATACCACTTTCTCACCGATATATTTCAACTGATAGCTGTCCCGATAGCCCACTTTCTTATCATCACCGGGTACTACCATATAAGTCAGTTTAACAATTCCCTTAATAAACGGCATCATGATGATAACCTGGAATATCTTGATCGACATATGTGCATAAGCCACAACACGTCCCGGGTTGTTATCTGCCACTGCATTAAGCACGTCCACAATCGGATTCACGGCAAACTTAAAGATAATAAACACAATAACCGTACCGATCACATTAAAGATCAAATGGATTGCTGCTGCTCTTTTGGCATCCTTCTTACCGTTTAAGGAAGCAAGTACAGCAGACGTACAGGCACCTATATTACAGCCCAATATGATATACATACAGATATCCATATTCATCAGGCCCTGATTAGCCAACAGTACCATGATACTGACCGTAACCGAAGAGCTTTGGATAATGGCAGTAAGCACTGTTCCCAAAAGCACCGCCATAAGAGGCTCCTGTAAGGATGCAAACATATGTAAAACAGTCGGCGAATCCTTCATACCGCTCATGGCACTTGACATACTGCCAAGCCCCATAAACAATACACCGAAACCTATAATAACCTCTCCAAACCGGGAAATTTTCTGTTTTTTGACAAACATGACAAGCAGCACACCCACCAGAAGAATGATCGGAGCTACTTTTTCCAATTTAAAAGAAACAAGAAGTGCCGTTACCGTTGTTCCGATATTGGCACCGAAGATAACGCCTGCGGCCTGTGTCAGATTCATCAGACCCGAATTAACGAAACTGACCACCATAACGGTACACGCCGATGATGACTGAATCACAGCCGTAAAAAAAACACCTACTAAAATAGCCATGAAACGATTCTTCGTCAATCGTTCCAGAATTCCTCTTAATTTTGCACCGGCAACCTTCTCAATACTGTCGCTCATGATGCGCATACCATATAAGAACAGTCCCAGTCCGCCCGCCATAGACAGAATGATCGATAGATTCATCTTTGCAATATTCCCTTCGTTTGTACTTATGCAGCTAAAACATCATATCATTTCTATTTTAATGAAAAGATTGTCTTCTTACAAGTCTTTATCCGAAAAAATTTGTCCTGCTGCAATATCCTTTTGCATCTGTGCCTTCAGACTGTCCACGCCATCAAATTTCATTTCCGGTCTGCGAAATGCCAGTAATTGTACGGTTATGTCTTTTCCATAGATATCCCCGGTGAAATCATAGAGATAGGTTTCCACACCCATGATATGATTCTCACTGACAGTGGGTTTACAGCCGATATTGGTAATGCTGCGGTATATCCTGTCTCCCATGAGCACTTTGGAATAATAGACCCCATTGGGCGGCAGAAGCTTATCCTGCTCCGGCAGCAGATTGGCTGTAGGCATTCCAATCGTACGACCCAGTCTTCTTCCATGTTCCACACTGCCGCTCACACTGTATGGTGTGCCCAGCATCCGTGCGGCTGCTTCCATCTGTCCGGCGCGAACAGCCTCTCTTACTCTGGTGGAGCTCACTTCCTCGCCATCTATTCTGACTTTATCGATCAATTCTACCTGATAACCGTAACTATCAGCATACTGCTGCAGTAATTCATAGTTACCGGCTCCCCTTCGCCCAAAGGACAGATCTGTACCGGCACAAATATAGGCTGCCTGCATCTGACTGACCAGATACCTCTGCACAAACTCTACAGGTTCCGTAGCTGCTGTTTCCTTGTTTAACGGGAACTCTATCAGCACATCGACACCCATTTTTTCAAAAACAATGCGTTTCTCTGCCCTGGTTGTCAGTTCCTTTTCCTCTC
Source organism: Lachnospiraceae bacterium (assembly GCA_051878995.1). GTDB lineage: Bacteria > Bacillota > Clostridia > Lachnospirales > Lachnospiraceae > UBA3282. Next base: position 38,493 of record JBJELE010000020.1, read on the forward strand.
CTCCGAAAAAAGCTGCTGCCGAAGTATCAAAAGTAAAAACAGTAGCCAGGTATCCCTTTGCTTTCTGCTCTATAATTTTTTGAATCAATTTCTGATGTCCCAGGTGAATGCCATCAAATTTGCCGATTGCAATGGCACCCGGTCTATCCAGTTGAAATTCCGTTGTATTCTCTATGATATGCATATAATACCTTTCCCGGTCTGATCATAAAAACATTTTAACAGGCTTAAATATTCTTTCCTTTTCGCAATAACTATATATACCATAGAATCTTCCACTGCTGTCATACACACGGACCCGTTCTGCCCCTTGGGGAAGCATGCATGCCATTTGCCGCATTCCGAAACTGTTACCATTCTGTACAAACTTCTGACCGGCTTCTGTTACCGTAACCGTCGGATACTGTGCGAAAACAGCATCAGGAGGTGTGATAACATCTGATATTTTATTCTCATCCCGCAGTTTTTCAAGTTCTGCCAAAGTACGGGCGTCCTCCAGCCGGAAATCTCCTACCCTGCTTCTGGTAAGAGACTGCATGGCTCCGCCGCAGCCCAATCCGGCACCAATATCATGGCATAAAGTTCTGATGTAAGTCCCTTTGGAACACACAACCCGAAATTCCACTACCGGCAGTTCCATTCTGATGATCTCTATTTCCTCTATCTGTACCGTTCTCGGTTTACGCTCTATTTCTTTCCCTTCCCTGGCAAGCTCATAAAGCTTCTTACCATTGACCTTCAGGGCAGAATACATAGGGGGAATCTGGTCATAGGACCCCAAATAACTCATTACCGCCTCTCGCACCTGCTGCTCCGTCAAGGATGCCAGTTCATCCGCTCCGGCCCGGGACAGGACCTTTCCTGACAGATCCTGCGTATCTGTTACCACACCTAACTGCAACCGGGCGATATACTCTTTGTTCCAATCTGTCAGCATATCACATAATTTCGTTCCCGAACCCAAACATACAGGAAGCACTCCCACCGCATCCGGATCAAGCGTTCCTGTATGTCCGATTTTTTTCTGTTTACAAATACCACGAAGTCTGGCTACCACGTCATGGGAGGTAAATCCGGCTTCCTTATATACATTGATTATTCCGTTATACATGATTCCTAAGCTGCTCCGCAATCTCTATCGAGAGATTATTAATATTATCGTGATATGTACCGTTCATCGTACATCCCGCTGCCCGCACATGACCGCCGCCACCGAATTTCATGGCTACCGCAGCCACATCCACTTTACCGGCAGAACGCATGCTTACTTTGTATTCCAGGGTGCCGGTCTCATACATAAAGATCGCGCACTCTACACCGCTTACAACCTGCAGCTGATTTACAATACCGTCTAAATCCTTCGGCTCCACCTGATAGAATTCCATCATGCGGCGGCTTACCATACTGACGATACACTGATCCTCCATAAAACGTACGCTCTCTAAGACCGCCCTGCCCATGATCTGGGTCTGTACATAGGTCTTTTCATAGAAAGTTTTCTCTATTAACGCCGGAAAATCAAAGCCAAAACGGATTAGTTCCGCTGCCACCTGAAGCGTTCTGGGTGATGTATTGGAATACTTAAATACGCCCGTATCATGTATGATTCCGATATAAACAGCCTTCGCAATTTCCTCATCTATCCTGTCAGGATCCATCAGCTCATAGAGAAGCTCTGATGTTGAACTTCTCCGGGGTTCAATGATATTGATATCACCACAGCCGGTATTACTGATATGATGATCAATATTGATCTTCTTACCTGCCTTTTCATAGAGCGGCAGCGCATCGCCCAACCGCTCATCATTACAATCCAACGCAAAATATACGTCATATACCTTATCAGCCGGACATTCCGTCTTAATATCTCCAATATGACTGATACAATCAAAAATAGTCGAAGGCTTCTCCAGATACACATCAATCTGTGCCCCGGGCAGTTCCTTTTGCAGATAAAGATATAATCCCATCACGGAACCGACACAATCTCCGTCCGGCCTTACATGACCGCTGATTGCTATTGTTTTTGCATCTCTTACTTCATCTATTATTCTCATCAACTACCAATTCCTTCCAGCTCTGCTCATACACTCTTCCTATGACAGATTCTCTTCCTCATCGGAAGCATTCTCTTCAGAAGCTCTCATATCTTTATTCACTTCATCTATCAATTTGGACATATTAACACCATATGCAATAGACTGATCCATGATAAAAGTGATCTGAGGCGTATTGCGCAGATTGATCGTTCTGGCCAGCTGATTGCGGATATATCCCTCCGCACTCTTAAGACCTGCCAAAGTATCCGCCTGGGCCTTCTCATCTCCCAGCACACTGATCCATGCCTTACAGGTCTTTAAATCCGGCGCAACCTCTACTGCCACCACAGAGGTCATAGGGGCGATTCGCGGATCCTTGATCTCCCCCCTGATAATCTCTGCCAGCACTCTCTGCACTTCCCCATTGATACGGGTATTCTTAACACTGTTCTTTCTCATAGTCCATATTTCCTCTATATTCCCACTATCACAATTTCAAAAATACTATATCTGTCCTAGCGTGGTACCTCTACCATAATATATGCTTCTACGATATCAAGCTCCTGCATCTTGTCAAAGTCTTCAAAGACAAGACCACATTCATAACCGGCCTTAACCTCTTTGACATCATCCTTGAATCTCTTTAAGGATGCCAGTGCACCTTCATAGATCTGCTCACCATCTCTGCTGATACGGATCTTACAGCCTCTCTGGAACTCACCGTCGGTGACATAGGCACCGGCAATATTGCCGACTGCAGATGCTTTGAAGATCTGACGCACCTCGGCATGACCGATTACTTTTTCCTCAAAGATCGGGTCTAACATACCCTTCATAGCTGCTTCAATATCTTCAATTGCCTGATAAATAACTTTATAAAGTCTTACATCCACACCTTCACGCTCTGCAATCGCCTTGGCAGTAGCATCCGGTCTTACATTGAAGCCGATGATGATAGCAGAGGAAGCGGAAGCAAGGGATACATCAGACTCATTGATGGCACCTACACCGCCGTGAATACATTTAACCACAACTTCCTCATTGGAAAGCTTCATCAGGCTCTGTTTTACAGCTTCCACACTACCCTGTACATCTGCTTTCACGATCAGGTTCAGCTCTTTCAGATTGCCTTCCTGAATCTGACTGAACAGATCATCCAGGGACATTCTTGTCTTAGTATCTGCAAGCATTTCTTCTTTATGCTGTGCCTTGTAGGTTTCTGCATAAGATTTAGCGCTCTTATCATTCTCATGCACAATAAATACTTCGCCTGCGCTTGGTACATCAGACAGACCTAATATCTCTACCGGAGTGGAAGGTGTTGCTTCCTTCACACGTCTTCCCTTGTCATCGATCATCGCTCTTACCTTACCATGGCTGGCACCGGCGGAGATAAAATCACCCACATGAAGAGTACCCTTCTGTACCAGTACAGTAGCTACAGGCCCACGTCCCTTATCAAGCTCTGCCTCGATGACCAGACCTCTGGCATTTCTGTTCGGATTCGCTTTAAGCTCCAGAATCTCAGCTGTTAACAGAATTGTCTCAAGCAGCGTCTCGATTCCTTCTCCCGATTTTGCGGAAACCGGAACAAACTCTGTTGATCCGCCCCAGTCTACAGGGATCAGTTCATATTCCGTCATTTCCTGTTTGACACGATCAATATTGGCATTGGGCTTATCAATCTTATTAACCGCCACAATAATCTCAATGCCTGCAGCCTTGGCATGGTTAATTGCCTCAACCGTCTGTGGCATAACACCATCATCCGCTGCCACTACCAGAACAGCAATATCTGTGGAATTGGCGCCACGCATACGCATCGCTGTAAATGCCTCATGACCCGGTGTATCTAAGAATGTAATACTCTGTCCGTTGGCGGTTACAGTGTAAGCACCGATAGCCTGTGTGATACCGCCCGCCTCTTTATCCGTCACATTCGTCTTACGGATAGCATCCAGCAGGGAGGTCTTACCGTGGTCAACATGACCCATAACACAGATAACCGGAGGTCTTGACACCATATCTGCCTCGTCTTCCTCATCTTCCTTCAGAAGCTCCTCGATAACGTCTACCTTAACCTCTTTTTCACAGATGATTTCATACTCAATGGCAATATTCTCAGCATCTTCAAAACTGATTTCCGAGTTCAGCGTCACGATCTTGCCCTGTAGGAACAATTTCTTAATAATAGCGGAAGGCTGAATCTTCATCTTATCTGCCAGATCCTTGATGGTCAGTGTATCAGGAACAGTTATTACCTTAATCTGTTCTTCAACTGCCTCTTCCACCTTCTTCTCCGGCTTGATGAATCTGCCTGCCTTGTTGCGATTCTTCATCGCCATATCATCATCTTCGTAGATCAGATCTTTCTTGGAGCGTTTGTCTCTGTCCTGATTTGCCCTGCGCTTTTCTTCATCCCGATGTTTCTCCATATCGGCTCTGGGCGCTTCAGGCGCAAAGTCCTTGGGACTGCTATTTTTGCGGAATCGATTGTCCTGCCCTCCATTGCTTCTCTGATTGCGATCGTTATTTGCACCGCCCCTGTTACCAGGCGCACTGCCAGCACTGCTCCTGCGATCCCCTTGATTATTGTTATAAGCCGGCCTATTCTGACCTTCAGGTCTGCGGTTTTCTCCTGCACTTACTACCCTCTCCTGTCCGGGCGCCTGTTTACTATTCTGCGCAGCAGTATTTTCACGTTCCCTCTTCTGCTGCTCCATTCTGCGCTCCTGCTGTTGTTTCTGTCTTACCTCATAAGGTTCTGCCGTTACCGGAATCGGCTTCTGGGTCGGTCTGATAATCTTATGTGGGGCATTCTGCTGCTGTACCGGTCTGGCACCGTTGCCTGCCGGTCTGGCATTATTATTACGATTCGCATTACCGCCATTGCCGTTTCCCTGTGCCATACGCTGTCCGGGCATCTTGGAATTATGCGGATTGCTGACGAAGATAATTTTCTTCTTCTTGGGTGCCTCTGCTTTTGGGGCTTCTGTCTGGACAGCTTCTGTCTTTGGTGCCTCCGCTTTCGGGGCTTCTGTCTGTGCAGTTTCTGCCTTTGGTGCCTCTGCTTTCGGCATCTCCTTCTTTGGCTCTGCTTTTACTTCTTCCGATTTAGACTCCGCGGCTTTCGCAGTGCCTGATCCGAATTCCTTCCGAACCAGTTCAATAGCCTCATCCTCGATAGAACTTTGTGCTGCTTTCACTTCATATCCTTTATCCTGCAAAAAAGCAATCAGCTCTTTACTCTGCTTCTCTAACTCTTTTGCCAGCTCATGTACTTTCATTTTCGCCATGCTAACTACCTCCAACTATTTCGAATCTTCTAAATGCTTCTGTATCGAATCTGCAAATCCCTCGTCTGTCACCGCAAGAGTGGTTCTCTCTTCCTTGCCCATCGAATGTCCCAGCACATCCTTGGTACTGTAATAAACATAGGGCACCTCATAGAATTCACACATATTACTATATTTCTTTCTGGTGTTATCCGAAGCATCCTCTGCTATGATAACCAGATATGCTTTACCGCTCTTCACAGCCTGTTCCGTCGCAAATCCGCCACTGACAACATTACGGGAGCGAGTGGCCAAACCCAGCATAGATAACACCTTATCTTTCACCGGTTTATTGTTCATATCCGCCATCCTCGAACTCCTTTTCCAGATTCTCATATATCTCATCAGGAATACTCATCTTAAAAGAACGCTCCAGTCCTCTGTTTTTCCTCGCCTTGACCAGACATTCCTTATTCATGCACAGATAAGCACCCCGTCCGTTTTTCTTGCCGGTCATATCTAAAACAATCGGTCCCTCTGCGCTCTTTAAAACGCGCATCATATCCTTTTTATTCTTCATTTCTCCACAGCCAACACATTGGCGCATGGATATTTTCTTAGCCATAGGAATCCTCCTGTCAGAGAAAACTACTGTTCTTCATCATAGCTTTCTTCGCTATACTCGCCCTCTTCATACTCGCCTTCTTCATACTCATCATCATCATAAAGATAATCTTCATAACGGAAGCCGGGAGCATCCTTTGCCTGCGTCTCACTCTTAATATCAATCTTATATCCTGTCAGTCTGGCGGCCAATCTTGCGTTCTGACCTTCCTTACCGATTGCAAGTGATAACTGATAATCCGGTACAACGACCTTGGCTGTCTTTTCATCGGGATCTGCAAATACTGCAACGATCTTAGCCGGAGACAACGCATTCTGAATCAGATTACCCGGATTCTCATCCCAGTTCACAATATCTATCTTCTCACCGCGCAGTTCATCTACAATGGAATTAACTCTGGCACCGTTCATACCTACACAGGCACCGACTGCATCCACGTTAGGATTATTGGAACGAACTGCGATCTTGGTTCTGCTGCCTGCTTCTCTGGCAATGCTCATGATTTCTACCGTTCCGTCCTTGATTTCCGTTACCTCGGACTCAAATAATCTCTTTACCAGTTCCGGATGGGTACGGCTGACCAGAATTCTGGGACCCTTAGGAGTATTCTTTACTTCCAGGATATATACCTTAATTCTCTCTGTAGGTTTGAAGTTCTCGCCCTTTACCTGCTCACTTTCATTTAATAATGCATCTGCTTTACCAAGATTGATTGAAATATTCCTGCCTACATACCGCTGTACGATACCGGTTACTACATCCTTCTCTTTCTCAAAGTACTGATTGTAGATAACACTTCTCTCTTCCTCACGAATCTTCTGTAAAATCACATTCTTTGCATTCTGTGTTGCAATACGTCCAAATTCTTTAGACTTGATCTCCACATGGAGCATATCTCCCAGCTTAGCTTTCTTGGAAATCTTCTGTGCATCCTCCAGAGAAATCTGCATTACATCATCCTCTACTTCCTCTACTACTTCTTTCTCCGCATAGCACAGAAAATCACAGGTATCTCTGTCGATTTCAACCTTCACATTATCTGCCTTACCAAAATGGTTCTTGCAGGCTGTGATAAGAGAATTCTCAATTGCCTCAAAAAGAGTCTCCTTGCTGATCTCTTTCTCCTTCTCCAAGATATCCAGTGCTTCCATTAATTCCTTATTCATTTTCCGTTATCCTCCTATGTTTACCTTATAGTATCTGTAAATTTCTTAAAAATCCAATGCAAGTCTGATCAGTGCAATGTCTTCCCGTGCAAATACACGCTCCGCGGAATCCTCTTCTATCGTTATCGTATCCTTATCATATGCTTTCAGGATACCTGAGAATTCCTTTTGCTTATCAATGGGTTTATAGGTTCTGATTTCTACTTCTTCTCCCAGACTCTTCTCCAAATGTCTGTCTTTCTTAAGAGTTCTGCCAAGTCCCGGACTGCTTACCTCCAGAATATAGGCATCCTCAATATAGTCTTCCGCATCCAGCACATCCGACAAAGCCCGGCTTACATTCTCGCAGTCATTGATATTAACACCCTCCGGCTTATCAATGTAAGCCCGTAAGTACCAGTCGCTCCCCTCTTTGACATACTCCACATCGTAGATTTCTACCCCGTATTTTTCTGCGATGGGCACAAGGAGTTTCTCTGTTCTGGTCTCATATGTCTCTCTCTTTGACATTTCCGCCTCCTACAAACTTCTTCCTTTCACAGAAAAGAGTGGACTCGCAAGTCCACTCTTTACCTTAGTAACTATTTGTATTACATATGCTATGTTAGCACCATCTTATAAGATTTGCAAGTAAAAATTTACATGACCGCACAGTTTTAACCGATTGACAGTCTTTCCCATATGGATTACTCTATTAATTAACTATAAAAAAATATAAAACAGATGGCGGATATGACTAAGGAGTACTTATGCGTGACAGAATCAATCGGACATTATTATTACATCTCTTCGAAAGTTTCCTTACCACCTGGGCGCTGATGAAAGCAGCCCGGATGGAACCCGGCAATATTCTGACCTTTGTCTTCTTTCTGTTGGTATTTTTCTTCTATCGGCATGTAAGTAAAAGGCTGAGCAGACTCAACCTGTTTCTGCTGGATCATGCGGAAATTGAGAATTGTGTGATAGACGACTCCATCATGCATTCCCGCAAAACCAATCTTGTGTCTCTGGTCACTGCCATGCTCTTTACAATACTGTATATGCTGGTAGACTATCCTCATTATATAGAACTTTTAACCAACGGAATGTTCCGCTTCTCTATCATTCTGATTACCTTTACCGGCTTTACCATACTGTTTTACTATCTGTTAAAATTTCTCTTCTCCTATACCTGTAACATAAACCGGTTGCAGGAAACTCTATATACATGCTATCAGGATGTACCTTATGTATTCTCCTGCCGATATCGCAGACTTTCTATAATCATCACACATGTTATTAATTTATACAGGAATCATACAGCAGGCATGTCCTTCTTCCTCTGCCTGTTATGCTGGCTGCCCTATTATCTCTATCAGTATCCGGGAATCATGACACCCGACAGTATCAATCAGTTTGAACAGGTGCTGGGTGTGATTCCTTACAGCAACCATCACCCATGGGTGCACACACTGGTATTTAAGTTATGCTATGAGACCGGTTATTTTCTGACTCACAACATGGTAATCGCCGTTTCCTGTTATACGCTGTTTCAAATGTGTCTGCTTGCCGGCAGTACCGCCTACTTCATCAATACGTTGCGCCGCAGAAAAGTCAGACCCTTCGTACTCTTACTGATTACGGCATTCTATGCGCTGATTCCCTATCATGCAGTATTCTCCGTAACCATCTGGAAGGACATTCCCTTTGCGGCAGCGGTAATGCTCTTTAGCTGTGCTATGTTTCGTATGATGGATCATGAAATACGCTGTCAGGAACTGCTTGTTTTTATTATATCAGGTGTTATGATATGTCTGTTCCGTTCCAACGGCTGGTATGCTTTCCTGTACTGCTGTCCCTTCCTGCTGTTTTATTATAGGAAAAATATGAAGAAGCTCTATCCTGCCATCCTTGGTATTGTGGGCATTGCCCTTGTTGTCAAATATCCGGTCATGAATGCCTGCCGGGTAGAACAGCCTGATTTCATTGAGTCAGTCTGTATTCCCATGCAGCAGATTACGGCGGTCATCTGCAATGACAGGGAACTGACCCCCGAGCAACTGGACCTTGTGGAAAATGTAGTGGATCTTACCTATATCAAGGATTTATACAATCCCACTTTTGCAGACAATATCAAAGAATTAGTGCGGGCGGGCAATCAGGACTATCTGGTAGCGCACAAAGGCGAATTCTTCAGGCTCTGGCTGGAATTAGGCTTAAAATATCCCGGTGATTATCTGACTGCCTATGTCAAGCAGACCTACGGCTACTGGTATCCGGATTCCTTCTATCTGGTAGCGGAAGCCGAAGGTGTCAGCGCCACCGATCTCGGAGTTTCACACACGCCGCTTATTGGCGGACCATTGGTAATCAAGACAAAGGAAATCGCCATCAAGCTGGGCAGTATGGTACCAATATACGGTACTCTGTGGAGCATGGGCGTAGCCTGCTGGGTTATGCTGTTCAGTATCGGAAGTGTTATCATTCGAAAGGAATCTAAGAAACTGATTTGTTATCTGCCGAATGTTGCCTTACTTCTTACCGTTCTGATCGCCACACCGGTGGCTACGGAATTCAGATATGTGTATTTCATGGTGTTCTCACTGCCCTTCTTCCTGACAGTGGCTATGGTGAGCGAAGACAGTAGCTGCCGTCAGCATGAAAGTCAGGCCTTGTGACACGCTTTACAGCTGTTTACTTTAATCCAAATTCCTTCATAATCTTCACATGGTTCCCGTCTTCTC
>JBJELE010000021.1:0-11032 GCA_051878995.1 Lachnospiraceae bacterium
TCATGCACCTGTCAAGGCTGCCGATGACCCCGAGCGGGAAGACGGACAGGAAGAATCTGCCCGTGCCGGAGATGAAATGTGAGGATTTAAGTGAATATATAGAGCCTGTAACAGAGCAGGAGCGAAAGCTTTGCAACATCATGGAAGCGGTATTGGATTACAGACCGATTGGAATCTTGCATGATTTCTTTTCCTATGGAGGTGACAGCTTAAAGGCGATGGAGTTTGTCGTGCGGGCAGAAGAGGAAGGCATAAAGCTTAGGCTTCAGGATATTTTTGATCATCCTACCGTAACGGAACTCGTAAAGTGCTTACAGGAAGACAGGAAAGAGGAACCGGAGCTTTTGGAAGAGGATTATCACCCGGAGAAATTTAAAAAGTATCAATCCATACTGGATAAAAACAAAATAGCCGACCATTATGAGATGCAGGAAACACCGATTAAAAGTGTATTGTTGTCGGGAATTACCGGATTTCTGGGAGCACATATCGCAGATGCGTTATTGCAGGATGAAGACTGTGTGATTTACTGTCTGGTACGGAGCAAACAACCGGATGACAGGAGAGGAAGATTTCCACAAATATTGGAACATTATTTTGGAAATAAATATGCAGACTTAATTGGTACACGTATTATTCCGATTGTTGGTGATATCACACAGGAAAAGTTAAGCGATGAATTACCAAAGAAAGTAGATATGGTGATCCATGCAGCAGCAACTGTGAAACACTATGGCTCGTATGAGTATTTTTATAAGGTGAATACGCTTGGCACTAAGCACATGGCAGACTATGCATTGCGAACCGGTGCACACTTTATCCATATCAGCACGATCAGCGTGTCCGGCAACAGTCTGGCAGACAGTTTTGATACAGAGGTTGCAACGCAAGAGCGCTGTTTCGGGGAGAATTGTCTGTATCAGGGACAGTCGCTTTCTAACGTATATGTGCGAAGTAAGTTTGAAGCGGAGTGTGTGGTAATGGATGCGATGTTACAGGGATTACAGGCAAATATCATCCGTGTCGGGAATCTGACGAACCGTAGCAGTGACTATGTGTTCCAACCCAATTATACAGAAAATGCTTTTTTATCCAGAATCAAAGCAGCAACGGAACTTGGCTGTCTGCCGGATTATATGATGCCGCTTTACAGTGAATTTTCTCCTGTGGATGATACTGCAGATGCCGTTGTGCGGATTGCAAAGCGTTTTAGCATGGAGCATACCGTTTTCCATGTTTATTCCAACCAGAATCTATATTTTGACAAGCTGTTCGAGATTTTAAAAAAATTGTCCATAGAGATGCAGGTAGTGGATGGAGAAACATTTGCCCGGCGTTTAAAGGAAACTGTCAGCCAGAACAAAGCTTATATCTATGAGGCGTTTATGAATGATATGAATCAGGAGGGAAGGTTGAATTACGAAACCAATATTCATATCAAAAATGACTTTACATTATCCTATCTGAAGCAGCTTGGGTTTGCATGGACGAAAATTGATTTTGAGTATGTGAAAGGGTACATTGATTATTTTACAAAACTGGGTTATCTGGAGGTAGATGCGCATGAAGACTGAATATCCGTTTTATGAGATTAAATATGAATTAAGTACGGTAAAGGATGTCGTAGAGGTAACCGCGAAATCTTATCATGACAATCCGGTATTTCGCTTTAAGAAAGGTACAGAAATCAGAGAAAAGACGAAAGAGGAATTTCTGCATGATATTCAGCTTGTAGGAGATCTTTATCATAGCCTTTTTAAAGCCGGAAGTCATATAGCGGTTCTCGGAAAGACAAGCTATGAATGGGTCATCAGTTATTTTTCTGCTATGTGTTCGGAAAATATAGCGGTTCCGTTGGATAAGGAACTTCCGACAGAAGATCTCATGGAACTGATTCGCTTTGCGGATGTGAAGTGTCTGGTTTTTGACAAGGAATATATAGATGTTGCAGAGCAAATAGAAAAGGATTCCGATTTGTCTGTCAGATGTATTTGTATGCAACACGCTGATAACAGGGATAGTCTCTTTGAACTGATGGAACAGATGGACAAAACAAATATTTGGACAGGCAGTCCAATGAAGGATGACCTTGCGGAAATTGTATTTACTTCCGGGACAACTGGAAAGAGCAAGGGGTGCATGATTACGCATGGTAATCTGGCAGTCAATGCCATGAACGGAAGCAGCTATACGTACTTGACAACGAATGACAGCACTATGTCCATTCTTCCGATCCATCATACATTGGAGATCACTGCAGGTATGATGACTCCGATGTGCTGCGGTGTTACAATCTGTATCAATGACAGCTTGAAATATCTGAGTAAAAATCTGCTGGTTTACAAGCCGCAGTGTATGATAGTAGTGCCGCTTGTGATTGAAGCAATCTATAAGAACATATGGAGAGAAATCGAGAAGACAGGACAGAAGAAAAAGGTACGGATGGTGATGAAGGCAGCGCGAGGTTTGTATAAATGCCATATCGATATCAGGAGAAAACTGTTTGCTCAGATATTGGAACAGTTGGGCGGTAATCTGCGTTTGCTGGTAGGTGGTGGTGCCTATATCGAACCGGAGATAATCAAAGATTTTGAATCATGGGGAATCAATATCGTACAGGGGTATGGCATTACAGAATGTGCACCGGTAGTGGCATGCAATACGGACAGATGCAAGAAATATGATTCTGTAGGAAAAATTGTGACAGGATGTGAGGTCAAGATTGTCGAGAAGGAAATTTGGGTAAAAGGTCCGATCGTTATGAGAGGCTATTACAAAAATCCGGAGGCAACAGTCGAGGCGTTTGAGGGTGAATGGTTTAAAACAGGAGATTTAGGCGAACTGGATCAAGATAACTGGCTCTATATTACAGGGCGAAAGAAAAATCTGATTATCCTGCCAAACGGGGAAAACGTCTCACCGGAGGAACTGGAACAGAAAATTCTGCGGTCTACGTATGTGAAAGAGGTCATTGTTTCAGAAAAGGATGGGCAGATACAGGCAGAAGTCTACTTGGATAAGCAAACGGAAGCTAACGCTGAGATGAAGATCCAGGAAGATATTATGGCTTTGAACAAGGCATTGCCTAATTATAAGAAAATTGCAAAAACTGTGGTGAGAGAGCAGGAGTTTGAGAAAACCACAACCAGAAAGATAAAGAGAAATTGAAATGGAGAGGAATCATGTTAGAAAAAGTCAGAAATATTTTAGAGGAATATATAGATGTACCAAAGGAACAAATTAGTATGGAAACGAATCTCTTGAACGATTTGGGACTTAGTTCTCTCGATGTGGTAAATATTATCGTTGCGTTTGAAGATGAGTTTGGCATAGAGATACCTGATCGAAAACTAACCGAGATTGTGACAATTGGGGATGTGGTGAAATTGTTGCAGGAATAGTATAGAAGTGAGGGGGAATTTAAAGATTTTCACGAATTTGCTATACGTTTATTTTTCGAAAACGAAGAGTTATGAATGAAAATATATGGAGTTTATGACGAAGGATTGAAAACACTTAAGGAAGATAGTTGTAAAATTTCACGTTGAATTTTACAGCTGTTTTTCGTATAATATATATGTAAATTAAAGAGACTATATCTAAGAAAGGAAGCTGATTTTATGCCGAATATATTACCTGTATCAGATTTGAGAAATTATAATGAAGTTCTAAAAAATTGTCAGATTGGAGAACCTGTATTTTTGACCAAAAATGGCAGAGGCAAGTTTGTGGTTATGGATATTGAGGACTATGAGCGTGAGAAGGCAGAGAAAAAGCTGTTGATGAAGCTGCAGGAAGCAGAAGAAGCAGTTAAGGATGAAAGCGCCTGGATGAGTTTGGATGAACTGAAGAAATCTGTTGGGGTATAGCCTATGATGAAATTGCGAATTAATCCTATTGTGGCAGAGGATTTGAAGAACATTAAAGAGTATATTGCGGAAGACAATGAAGAAATGGCAGTAAAGACCATTCAGGAGATATATGCTCGAATTGAGAATATACAGCAGTTTCCGTATATGGGAGCTGATCTTGCTAAGAGGGTCAGCTTCCGGACGGATTATAAATATGTGATTTGCGGGAATTATGTCGTGCTGTATAAGACTGGAAAAGAGTATGTGGAGATTTACCGGGTGGTGAACCGGTGGCAGGATTTTTTGCGGCTTTTTAACAATTATTGAAGTTTTATAAATGAAAAGAGCTCCTATTATTTACAAGATTTCTTGGACTGATATACAATTTATGGGTGAGAAGAAATAGTAAAATAGAGTATTATTGTGTTACAAATGGAGGGATAAAATGGCATTACCAAAACCAAAAGGAATACAATTAGAAGTTTTAGATTTAAAGCCAATAGGGCATAATGTTGTTTTAGGAACCGCTGGAAGCGGAAAAACCACATTGGCAATTTACAGAGCAATAGGGCTGGCAAATTATAGTCCTAAAGATAATATACTTTTAATCACATTTAATACAACGTTAGTTAAATACTTAGAAGCAATTGTTGGAAGTGAACTCCCACCAAATATTCATGTGAGAAATTATCATAAGTTCGCGAGGGGGTATTTGGCAAGTAGAGGAAAGATGCCACGTTGGAATGGTATTGTGTCGGGAATAGAAGATGGTGATACAAAAAAATTACTTTTAATTAGGCGGGCATTGGAAAATTTGCGGTCACAAAATCCAGCGAATAATACATACAAGAGAGATGATACAGTATTTTTAGAAGAAATTAGTTGGATTGAGAAAATGGGTATAACGACTTTATCGGAGTATGAGACAACGGAAAGAATTGGACGGTCTGATACTAGGATTAAGCGAGAAAATAGAAAGTATTTTTATGCAGTTTATGAAGAATACAAAAAAACTAGAAAAGAAGAGGGATATTGGTATGATTGGGAGGATATTGCTCAAACAGTTTATAGTGAGTTGTTATCAGATCAAAATGAGAGAATGTACAAGCATATAGTGATAGATGAAGGGCAAGATTTATCTCCGATTATGCTTAAATCATTAGTGAATGCAATCCCTCAAGATGGATCACTAACTTTTTTTGGAGACGTCGCACAACAGATTTATGGTTCGAGATTATCATGGAGAGATGCTGGCTTAAATATTGAGAAAAGAAAGATATGGAGATTTGACAGGAATTATAGAAATAGCAGAGAAATAGCACGATTTGCTATTGCTGTTTCAAAATCAAAATATTTTGAAAGTATTTCCGATTTAGTTGAACCAATTATGCCGACAGCATCATCGCCACTTCCGGCACTGGTTAAGTTTGAAAATGAAGAGAATGAATTGAAATGGGTTGTAGAGAATGCAATAAGTGCTTCTGCAAGACAGAGTGTTGCAATACTTGTGAGAAACCGAGAGTTAGTCAATATAGTTGAGGAGAAAGTAAGGGAGAAAGGCATAAAACCACAGATTTTAAAAAACAAAATGGGAACAATGATAATAAATGCCAGGATATCAATAGGAACCTATCACTCGGCAAAAGGATTAGAATTTGAATTGGTTATGTTACCGTTTTGTTCACAAGAATATCTTCCAGGAGAAGATAAAGTCAAGGCATTAGAAAGTCGTGATGAAGCACTGAAGGAAGATATTAAATTAATTTATGTTGCGGTTACTAGAGCTAAAAGTGGATTAATTATATCATATAGTGGAGAAAAGACAGAATTATTACCAGATAACGTAGATAATCTTTATATTGAAAGGGAAATAAAATGATCATTGAAATCCAAAGCGAGATAAAAAAACGAAATATAACTAGGTTATGCCATTTCGTACATACGAATAAATTGCTACACATTTTAAGTTCAGAGGAAGGGATAAAGGCTGTTGACTTTATTGATGAGGACATATTGGTTCAAAATGATACAGATAGGTATGATGGAAAAACAGATTATGTGAATTGCTCGATTCAGTATCCTAATTATTGGTATTATAAGAGAGTTAAAGATAATAATCATATTTTTCCGGATTGGGCGATTATTTTTATTGATCCTATAGTTGCCACATTGGAAACAACTCAGTTTTGCCCTGTTAATGCTGCAAAAAGGTATGGTGCATATATAAAAAAAGGATATGAAGGTTTTTTAGGAATATTTGCCCATAATGTAGATGGATTTTCACGAAATGAAAATATGTTCAGTAATATACCGACGAATGATCAGGCAGAAGTGCTAGTTTATTCTAATATTCCGAGAAAGTTTATTACAGGAGTTGCTTTTAAGGATGAAAGTATAGCGAAGCAAAAAATTGCGGAATGGAAAACATTAGAAATTCCAAATATTGATGTCTATGTAGCTCCAGAATTATTTGAGCGAGTAATGAGCGAAAAAATTCATCGAGGAATGGTACCTTCTGAAAAACGTTATGAGGAGATATGAATATGAAAAGAATATTTTCTGAAAAATATAAGGGGGCAATGCTGGCAGCAGCTATAGGTGATGCGCTTGGTTGGCCTAATGAACAAAATAGCAATAATTTGAATAAACATTACAATGAATTAAACGCATTTGTTGAGTGGAGTAGAAAATGCGGAGGTAGGTATTGGCCATATGAAGAGAGGATATGTGCAGGAGAGTATAGTGATGACACCCAATTACTGATTGCCACTCTTAGAAGTCTTTTAAGAGGAAATCAGTGGGGGACTTATTTTAGACAAGTTGAATTGCCAGCATGGTTGGAGTATCAAAGAGGAGGTGGAGGTGCTACAAAACGTGCGGCAAAAGTATGGGCGAAAGGTATTTCACCATGGGATGAGAGGAATGATGAGAAATTAATACAATCTTATTACATGGCTGGTGGTAATGGTGTTGTAATGAGGATTATGCCGCATGTCATAAAAAATGAAGAAGATATTGAATATATCATGAAGCAGGTTTTGCTTAATGGAATGTATACTCACGGACATCCCCGGGCTTTAGTTGGTGCTATGCTATATGCATATAGTTTAGCGTATATATTTTCTTTAGAAACTACATTAGAGTATGGAGAACTAATTGAAGAATTAATAAATAAAAAGGAGGTTTGGGGAAATTTACCAAAAGTTAATAATATAGAGGCATGGAAAGAAGAGGCACAGAGGTATCTAAGCATAGACTATGACATTTTATGGAAAGATTGTGTAAATGAAACAGTTGAGTATCTCAAAATTGCAAGAGAGGGTATAGTACAAGGAGTGCTGGATATTGGGAATGGAATTTTGGAGAAATTATGCTGTTTTGATAAAAAGGTAAATGGGGCTGGAAACGTTTCGGCAGTTATTGCGATATATTTGTTTTCCAAATATGCGGCAGATCCATATAAAGGTTTAATGGAAACGATAAATTTAAAAAATACAGATACAGACACGTTGGGATCTATGGTAGGAGCATTATTTGGTGCTTTGCATGGGGATAGTTGGATTCCTATTGAACTTCGAGGAGTACAAGACTATAAAGTTTTTGAGCAACTTATTGTTTGGTTGTTAGAAGGAAAAGAAATTTTTGACGAGAAACAGCAATATCGTCTTTTTAGTTGTGAGCAAGTAAGTAAATTGACTATTGGCGAAATGATTGAGGTATTACCGTTTGGCAAATTAGAATTAATAGAAATTCGAAATGAAAAGACATTTTCGAGAAATATGTATGCTGTAACTTTTGTGTGTAGAACTGGATATGGACAAACGATTTTTGCAACAAAAGTAGGACGCAATAGCCAAGCGGACCGACAAAAAAGTGCTGATCAAATATCAGAACCGTCATTTGACTTAAGGATAAACAAGGCAGTGATTATAGAATTAGGAACTATATTCAGTAATGTACGTTCTACTTGTGATTTTGTTGAAATAGTAACATCACTGATGAAATTAATAGAACAAAGAGAATCTTTATCTAAAGAATTTATTGATTATTATAAAGAGAAGTGGAAAAAATATAGAATAACTAAGAAACAAATGGAGATGGCGTATAAGTTATTGATGAAATGATTATATTGACATGGCAGCATTTCAAAAACATATAATCGGTCTAAGAACAAACTGGTTTATATACAATAGAAGCGTGATTATTAAACCTGTAGAATAAATATTTCCCATGTTAATCGAAATTGTTCGACAATCACTCTATACACGTGATATACAAACGACCTCAAAATCCCGGTAAATCTGCGGACACCTTAGAAGAGGCTATGAAAGCTCAGGGTATTGTGTAATAGTAAAAGCGCACAAATAATATGAAAATGAAAAATGTCGGATTTGGCTGATAATGGCTCGAATTCGGCATTTTTTGATTTTTGCATTAATATATTTTTTTGTGCAGAATATACAATGATTTTGACGGGTGAAATATGGTAAGATACATATAATATACTTATAAGTTACACGTAATATACATTTATAAATCTATGGTGTAGGAAAGAGAAAACCAGATATTTTTGCGAAATCTTATATGAAATAATTCCAAAATGATTAACAAAGCAAAGAAGATAGTGTATACTATATATGGAACTAAACTTATCTGAGATTAGAGAAAGGAGAATTATTGTGGAGAGTATTTATGATGTGGCAAATTTTTTCCTTTCTAAAGAAGCAATGACTCACAAAGAACTTCAAAAATTGTGTTATTTTGCACAAGCATGGTATTTGGCTAATTACGGTAAACCATTAGTGCCTAATAGGTTTGAAGCATGGGTTCATGGACCTGTTTCCCCAGATTTATATAGTAAGTATCGAGGATGGGGATGGGAAATGATTCCACAAAGTAAAGAGCCCATTTTTTTTTGAAGATGATTCAATACCCCAGTTTTTGAATCAGGTATATGATGTGTATGGAGGGTATGAGGCAGATCAATTGGAAAGAATAACGCACATGGAGGAACCTTGGAAGAAAGCGAGAAATGGCTGTTCTGTAAGTATGTATTCGAGGAATCCTATTTCATTGGCAGAAATGCGAGATTATTACGGTGAAAGAATAGGAAAGAAATATGCAAACTGATATTATTGTGGCTTTGATTGTTGGCGTTCTTGTAGGTTACTTATTGGGTAGAATTCGCTCTAAAAATCTTCCATTATATGAATTTCTGCGTAAGTTCTATACCAATTTGGATAATTTTATATTAATGTTATCAGCAGTCGTTGTAATTGGTGCAATATATTTCTCGTCAACAGGTAGATTAGAAGAGTTTTCAGCAATTGTTATAAATATATTTGGTAGTATT
The DNA here is from genome assembly GCA_051878995.1 of Lachnospiraceae bacterium. GTDB lineage: Bacteria > Bacillota > Clostridia > Lachnospirales > Lachnospiraceae > UBA3282. Next base: position 9,205 of record JBJELE010000021.1, read on the forward strand.
GTTTTTTCGTGGTTATTAACCAAAAAATCCTCTAAAGTAGAGTTTAAAGAACAAGAAGAGGAATTGGCGCTAAAGTCATATAGACATATTAACTATATTGAATCAGCAGCAAATACAGCTTACAAAAAATCGAGAATTATCTAGATACAGAAAATGATTTAGATAATGAAACAAAACTCATGTTAAGTAGTGCAATGGATCAAATAAAGTACATACAGGGAGGAATCAATACCTGTAAAATGGATTGGCATGATATGCTTTCAGATAAGGAAAAGCAACATTATAAAAATGTGTATGATGTCAATACAAGTTTGGATGAAGAATTTGGTACTGTGGATGTGGTTATGCCAGATATAGAATATAATCAAGAAGATGCATGAGTAAAACATTTTTGGTGTATTGACATAAAAAACATAACTTTATATAATTATATTGTAAAGACAGATACGTCTGTCTGGGTGTGCTGACACCTTAAAAATCTGACATTTTAGCTGGTTCGTAGGCCGGCAGGTTGGGGAGCAACAGAAAAACTCCACATTTAAGCCGCATATAAAAGGGCGGACGGTTGGCAGACAACAGAAAAATCAGCATTCAGAGAAATGAAAAAGGTTGTCCGAAAGGGCAACCTTTTTGTGACTAAGGGAGTATGAATGGCAAAGTACGATAAGAAAACAGCACTGCCAATTATTGTGAATGCAGCTAAGGAATATGAGTTGAAATTAAATAATAAGCATTTCCTGATTGTTTATCAGGAAGCAAGCGAAACGAAAACAGTTTGTGTAGGATTTCGAGATATGAATTTTTTACATATGACGGGAGTAAAGGCGAGATTATCAGCACAGCAATTTTATTCGGCTTGTCTTGATGGAAAACTTTCTGAAAATGACTTTGAAATTGATGATAAAGGGAAAGTACAGCAGAAATTAATGGTTCTTCCGCATCTTTCAGAGCTACTATACAATAATTGTATGATTGGTAATTTTATCAATAGTGGAATTTATATTAGAGCAGATTATTTTGTGGGAAATACAAAAGCGGTTTTAAGTGTTGGCTTCAGAACAGGAAAATGTGTAGACTTTCCTGTATCATTGTACAACGAAGATGTAAAGAAGCTATCTCAGCCGACCAATAAGGTTCTGGCAATTTTCGTGAAGGATTATTACCAACAAAGTTATAGGGAATGTACATATCTGTCAAGGGGACAGGAAATTCATAAACTACCACTTTCGGAAGAAACGAAAAAGTTGATACAAATGGAAGAAGAGGAGTGATAGTAATATGTCTATAATATACAAAAAGTCATGAAAGCCGCATAAACACTGAAGCCTTGTACTACGGCTATGAAGGCACAGGGAATTGTTTAATTAAGAATTTTTAAGATAAAGATTATATGGAGAAGTCCTGGAAATGTTCAATTTCCGGGGCTTTTCTTTATCTATTGAAAGACATGTGAATTGTCAGAATATTCATAAATAGAAGATAATTTACGTTATTTTGAGGTCGTTATATACACGTGGTACACAAGTGATATACAGGTGGTATACACTCATTTTTACTAATTCTGGATGCTTTTTTGAGGCATTTCCATCCGGTGCTTTTCAAGATGATTCAGGCTGAATATGAGTGTAATGTCAATCAAAAACAACATCATATCTTGAAGGTGGTAAGATGAATTACATTTCTCAACTTTTGGTGCGTCAGGTGATAAATCGAGAAAATGGAGTAGAAGATTATCAGAATGTATTTGGCAATTCTGTGGCATCTGCACTACAGGCAGGAAAAGGAGTTTTACAGAAAGTTTATTGAGAATTTGGAAGAGATTTCAGGC
>JBJELE010000022.1:0-10792 GCA_051878995.1 Lachnospiraceae bacterium
ACACACATTTCATAAAACTGGCAGGCATAAAACAGAATTTGCCTTTCGGAGCTGAGAAGTTATCAGATTCCTTGACTACTTCTCAGGATTATTTTATAATATAGTTTGCATGCGTGGGTCTATCCGTATGCGTCTACAATAGAAGAAAGAAGAAAACGACTATGATAAAAAGCATGACCGGTTTCGGCAGATGTGAAGTGGCAGAGGGTGAACGTAAGATTACCGTTGAAATGAAATCTGTCAATCACAGATATTTAGATGTAAACATTAAAATGCCGAAGAAACTGAACTTTTTTGAAGCAGCGATCCGTAATGAACTGAAAAATTATATTCAGCGCGGTAAGGTAGATATTTTCATCACATATGAGGATCTTACAGAGTCCAATGTGTGTGTGAAGTATAATAAAGAGCTGGCAGCGGAATATGTAAAGTATCTGTCTCAAATGGCAGAGGACTTTTCTTTGGACAATGATGTCCGTGTCTCTACGCTTTCCCGATATCCGGAAGTCTTTTCTATGGAAGAGCAGACCATTGATGAGGAAGAGTTATGGCTGCTTCTGGATAAAGCCATTAAGGGAGCTGCAGAGGGCTTCGTTCAGACAAGGATCAAGGAAGGCGAGAACCTGAGAGATGATCTGATCGCCAAGCTTGATGGCATGCTTACTCATGTAGATTTTATTACAGAACGTTCTCCTCAGATCATAGCAGAATACAAACAGAAATTAGAGGATAAGGTAAAGGAATTACTGGAGGATACAAAGGTCGATGAGAATCGACTTCTGATGGAAGTGACGATTTTTGCAGACAAGGTATGCGTGGATGAAGAACTGGTACGTTTAAGAAGTCATATCGAAACAACCAGAGAAAATCTGGTTCAGGGCGGTAGCATTGGACGTAAACTTGATTTTATTGCCCAGGAGATGAACCGCGAGGCCAATACGATTCTGTCAAAGGCCAATGATCTTGAAATTTCAAATCGCGCGATTGAGTTGAAGACGGAAATAGAAAAGGTTCGTGAACAGATTCAGAATATCGAGTAGAGTAAAAGAATCGACGGAGAATAACATGGGCAGACTGATTCATATTGGATTTGGTAATGTGGTAAATACGGGGAAGATTATTGCTATTGTCAGTCCGGATTCTGCACCTATCAAACGTATGGTACAGAAGGCAAAGGAGACAGGTATGGCTATTGATGCTACACAGGGACGTAAGACGAAAGCAGTTTTGGTAATGGAAAACAGTCAGATTGTTCTATCTGCACTTCTTCCGGAAACGATATCTAACAGAGCACAGACAGAAGGCGGGGAGACAGAAGATGCGTAAAGGTATTATGATTGTGGTTTCCGGGTTTTCGGGAGCAGGTAAGGGTACTTTAATGAAGAAACTGGTGCAGGAGTATGATGATTATGCATTGTCCGTATCTGCTACTACCAGAAATCCAAGACCGGGTGAAGAAAACGGCAGAGAATACTTTTTCTTAAAGAAGGATGAGTTTGAACAGAAAATCGCAGAAAACGGATTGATTGAATATGCCTGCTATTGTGACAACTATTATGGGACGCCCAGAGCATATGTGGAAGAGCAGCTTGCAAGTGGCAAGGATGTAATCTTAGAGATTGAGATACAGGGAGCTCTTAAAGTGAAGAAACAGTATCCGGATGCACTGATGCTGTTTGTGATGCCGCCAAGCGCTGCGGAGTTGCGTCGTAGACTGGAAGCAAGAGGAACTGAGACAAAGGAAGTAATTGATAAAAGGATGCGCCGTGCCATAGAAGAGGCAGAAGGTATAGAAGAGTACGAGTATATTGTAATCAATGATGATTTAGATATATGTGTCAGAGAGCTTCATGAGATTATTACAGCAGCTCATAATACTCCCTTAAGGAATAAGGATTTTATAGAGAAAATGAGAAAAGAATTGGAAGGAGAAAAATAATGTTACATCCATCTTATGCAGAATTAATTAAAGTAGTAAACAGTGAGGTAGAAGAAGGCGAAGATCCGGTTGTAAACAGCAGATATTCTATTGTGATGGCCACTGCCAAAAGAGCGAGACAGATTATTGCCGGTGACGATGCACTGGTTGACGGTAAAGGCAAGAAGGCGTTATCGGTGGCAGTAGAAGAGTTAAATCAGGGAAAAATAAAGATTTTGAATGATGAAATTCCGCAAGAGGAAGTCTCTGAGGAAGTTGCCGAGTAAGCATGTTATTGGCAGTACAAGTGTGTTAAAGGAAAAGAGAGAACAGTAATCAAATATGAGTAAAAAAGTATTGTTTGTATCCCTGGGATGCGACAAGAATCTGGTAGATTCTGAAATGATGATTGGCCTTCTTGCAAAGGGAGGGTATGAATTTACCGATGATGAAAAGGAAGCAGATGTTGTAGTGGTTAACACCTGCTGCTTTATTAATGATGCCAAGGAAGAAAGTATTAATACGATTTTGGAGATGGCAGAGTTAAAGAAGAGTGGACAGATTGAAGCTTTGATTGTAGCAGGTTGTCTTGCACAACGTTACAAAGAGGAGATACAGACAGAGATCGAGGAAGTAGATGCCATTCTCGGAACTATGGCAATTGATGAAGTGGTAAAAACCATTGAAGAAGTATTGCATGGTACAAAGGTTAATCACTATAAGAGTCTGGATGTAAAACCTTTTGCTGAGGCAGAGCGTGTAGTCACGACCGGAGGACATTATGCATACCTGAAGATTGCAGAAGGCTGTGATAAGCATTGCACCTATTGTATTATTCCGAAGGTGCGTGGTAATTATCGCAGCATACCTATGGAAAATTTGTTGAAGCAGGCACGGAGACTGGCAGAACAGGGTGTAAAGGAATTGATTCTCGTGGCACAGGAGACCACTGTGTATGGCGTGGATCTCTATGGACATAAGGCGCTTCCCGAACTGCTTCACAGATTATGTGAGATCAATGGTATCTGTTGGATTCGTATTTTATACTGCTATCCGGAAGAGATAGATGATGCTTTCATACAGGTTATCAAAGAAGAAAAGAAAATATGTCATTATCTGGATCTTCCTATACAGCATGCTTCTGACAGAATTTTAAAAAGAATGGGAAGAAGGACCAATAAAGCAGAATTGACTAATATAGTCAGGAAGCTGCGCGCAGAAATCCCGGATATCTGTCTTAGAACAACTCTTATTACCGGATTCCCGGGAGAAACCGAGGAAGACCATGAAGAATTGATGGAATTTGTAGATGAGATGGAGTTTGACAGATTGGGAGTATTTACTTATTCGCAGGAGGAAGATACACCCGCGGCCGGGATGCCTGATCAGATATCTGAAGAATTGAAGTCTGAACGACAGGCGGAACTGATGGAGCTGCAGCAGGAGATTGCATTTGAAGCGGCAGAGAACATGAAGGGACAGATTGTTACTGCTATGATTGAAGGTAAAGTTGCCGATGAGAACGCATATGTGGCAAGAACCTACAAGGATGCGCCCAATGTAGATGGTTTCCTGTTCATCAATACCGGAAGAGAATTGATGACCGGTGATTTTGTGAGAGCAAAGATAACCGGGTCTTATGAATATGATTTGATTGGAGAATTGGAAGATGAATCTACCTAATAAACTGACATTGTTTCGTGTGATACTGATTCCGTTTTTTGTATTGTTTATGCTTGTGGATATCACAGCATATGATAAATGGATCGCGTTGGCAATATTCATTGTTGCCAGTTTGACGGATCTGCTGGACGGTAAGATTGCCAGAAAGTATAATCTGGTGACGAATTTCGGTAAGTTCATGGACCCGTTAGCGGATAAGCTGCTTGTCTGTTCAGCTCTTATCTGTCTGGTGGCACTTGCTAAGATTCCGGCGTGGATCGTGATCATTATCATTGCCAGAGAATTTATTATCAGTGGCTTCCGTCTGATTGCCTCAGATAACGGTGTTGTGATCGCAGCCAGTTATTGGGGCAAGTTTAAGACTACATTTCAGATGGTTATGACTTGTCTGATGATTGCGGATATTGAGGCAATCAGTCTTATTACAACGATTGTGATGTGGATAGCGCTTATACTCACGGTAGTGTCCTTAGTAGATTATCTGATTAAAAATAAAGATGTTATGAGGGATACAAAATAGAATGAAAGAGTAAAGCAGAATGGATGGTTCATATGGTTGTTGAATTGATTTCAGTTGGAACAGAAATATTACTGGGCAACATTGTAAATACCAATGCTGCATATTTATCGGAGAAGTGTGCGACCCTTGGTCTTTCCTGTTACTATCAGGATGTGGTAGGGGACAATGAGGAAAGACTTGCAGAGACGATTCGTCTGGCTTTGTCAAGGGCTGATATTATACTGTTATCCGGAGGACTTGGACCAACAGAGGATGATCTGACCAAAGAAGTGGCAGCCCGGGTAATGGGCAAGGATTTGTATCTTCATGAAGAAAGTAAGACAGCGATACAGAATTATTTTGAAAAGCGCGGATTGGAGATTACGGATAATAACTGGAAACAGGCAATGGTTCCGGAGGGATGTATTGTACTGGATAATCCAAACGGCACTGCTCCGGGTATTATCATGGCAGAGAATGGCAAGCATATGGTACTGATGCCGGGGCCACCCGGGGAAATGATTCCCATGTTTGAAACTTCTGTTATGCCATATTTAAGCAAGCTGCAGTCTTGCGTAATCTATTCGAAGACTGTGAAGGTATGTGGTGTGGGTGAGAGCAAAGCCGAGACAATGATAAAGGATCTGATCGATAAACAGACCAATCCGACAATAGCGACTTATGCCAAGACCGGGGAAGTTCATTTGCGTGTAACAGCCAGGGCAGAAGATGAAAAGGCAGCTAAAAAATTAGTTAAGCCTATGGTAAAGGAATTAAAGACACGTTTTGGCGACTGTATTTATACTACGGAAGAGGACATCACTTTAGAGAAGGCAATTGTCGATCTCTTAAAAGAATACAAATTGACAGCAAGTACTGTAGAATCCTGTACAGGTGGTATGCTGGCAGCCAGATTGATTAATGTACCGGGCGTTTCAGATGTTTTTCAGGCAGGGTTTGTTACTTACTCTAATAAGTCAAAGCGGAAAACGCTGGGCATTAAGAAAAACACTTTACTTAAGTATGGTGCTGTCAGTGAAGAGACGGCAAAGGCTATGGTTAAGGGAGCAGCATTTCTGACCAAAACGGATGTATGTGTGGCGACAACCGGTATTGCAGGACCGGACGGCGGAACAGAGAAGAAGCCGGTAGGACTTGTGTATATAGCATGCAGCGTCTGCGGACAGATTACCGTAAAGGAATGCCATTTCAGCGGCAACCGCGCCAAAATCCGTGAAAATGCTGTCTCTGCGGCACTGGAACTGATGAGAAAATGTATTTTACAAAGTGATGCCATTTCTGACCGATAGTAAACAGGATTTTACAGGTATGAAATGGTTGGGGATTGCATAGGGATAAGTGAAACAGGGTAAAAGGAGAGGAACGAATGAGTGATATGAACCAGTGGGACAACGAAAACAATGAGAATAGTCAAATGAGCACGACTACAGATCCATATACTTCTGAAAGTAATGCAGACATTTACGCAACACCTGATGTATCCGGCAGAGAAAGCGCGGAGGAAAATGTGTCTGTTGATTCGTCAGCCCGGGAATCTGTGGAGAATACAGTCACAGTAGATACCCAGGGTTTATTTTCAGGCAGTCAGACCAATACTGATCCATATGGAAGCCAGACTAATACTGATTTATACGGTGCTCAGCCAAATAATAACCCATACGGTAACCAGCCGAATAACAACCCGTACGGCAATCAGCCCAATAATAATCCGTATGGTAACCAGTTGAATAACAATCCGTACGGCAATCAGTCCAATAATAATCCGTATGCTAACCAGCCGAATAGCAATCCGTACGGTAACCAGCCGAATAGCAATCCGTATGGCAATCAGCCCAATAACAATCCGTATGGCAATCAGCCGAATAGCAATCCGTATGGCAATCAGCAGAATAATAATCCATACGGCAATCAGCAGAATTATAATTCGTATGGCAGTCAACCGGTACAGAATGGCAATACATATTACTCGGGACAGAATAATGGAGGAAATTATAATAATCAGTACAGTCCTTACGCTACGCCCCAGAAGAAGTCCAATACAGGTCTCATTATTGCCATAATAGTTATCATCATTATCCTGTTCCTGGTGGCAGTTTTTGCATTGGCATATAAAGCAATCGATCTGGTATCCGAGCAGAAACATGACGTGGGATATAATCAGGATGATTACAATTTTGATGATGATTATGATTACGATGATTCAGATTATGATGACGACTATGATTATGACGATTCGTATTACGATGATTATAACTATGATGACGATGAGTATTATACGTTACATGATGATATCAAGAGTAATCTTTCCTATTCTGTAGATTTTGATTATTACGAGTATGATACGGATTATGAGAACGTTTCTATTATGGTCTCTTACCCGGTCATTAAAGGTAAGAATGTACCTAATCTGGATAAACTGAATGAGGTTATCCAGAATGAAACGACGTTCTTTACAGATTATTTTGAAGAAGAGTATGAGCAATATATACAAGATAATGAGGATAGTTATTTTGATGCTTTTGCATCCGGTTATGTTACATATATGGATGAGGAAAAGCTTAGCATTGTGTTCTCAGAATCGGTGTATTCAGATTATTATGATCATGTATATTTGTATTGTATCAACATTGATATGGAGAATGGGGTAGTGCTTGATAATGAAGATATGTTATCGATCGATGATGATTTTTCCGTGGATTTCAGAACCAGAAGTGACGAACAAAATGGTGAAATTTATTATCTGACATCAATGACAGACCAGCAGATTACAGAGTATTTTAATTCCCCGGATGTAATTGTATTCTATACTCCTCAGGGTATGGAGATTGGTTTTAACTATGAAGAGGGATGGGTAACTGTTACCTATGATGAATATGAGCAATACCTGAAAGTCTTTTAAGGATTACCGGTATCGTTATTTAAAAGATAAAGGCATGAATGTCTGACATGACGTTCATGCTTTTTATCATATTTTTGCTAAATATCAGAAGGAGGATATTGCACATAACGGTATTATTTGATAAACTTATTTTATCTGAGAAATGGAATCTGATATACATATCCGGCATCTCGCCACGATTTCCATTATTTCATATTTTATTAAGGAAGGAGGGTAGAGTGACATTTATCGGACATATACAATGATAGAATAAAACCAATAAAACAATATTGACAAAACCGAACATTTGTTTTAATCTATTAACAGAACGAATGTTCTATAAGAAAAGGAGAACAGAACATGGAAAGAGACGAAAAATTAAAAGCATTGGATGCGGCTTTAGGACAGATAGAGAGACAGTTTGGTAAGGGAGCTGTCATGAAATTGGGAGATCCTTCCGTACAAATGAATGTTGAGACCATTCCAACAGGTTCATTGAGTCTGGATATTGCATTAGGCTTGGGTGGTATTCCTAAAGGAAGGATTATAGAGATTTACGGACCGGAATCCAGTGGTAAAACGACTGTTACATTACATATGATTGCAGAGGTTCAGAAGCGAGGCGGCATTGCCGGATTTATTGATGCGGAACATGCCCTTGACCCTGTTTATGCCAAGAATATAGGAGTGGATATTGATAATTTATATATTTCCCAGCCGGATTGCGGAGAACAGGCTTTAGAAATAACTGAGACTATGGTTCGTTCCGGTGCAATAGATATTATTGTAGTAGACTCTGTTGCGGCACTGGTTCCCAAAGCAGAAATTGATGGTGATATGGGAGATTCTCATGTAGGATTGCAGGCAAGACTGATGTCCCAGGCACTTCGTAAACTGACAGCGGTTATCAGTAAGTCCAATTGTACGGTTGTCTTTATTAATCAGCTTCGTGAGAAAGTAGGAGTCATGTTTGGGAATCCTGAGACTACTACGGGTGGTCGTGCATTGAAATTCTATTCTTCTGTACGTCTTGATGTCAGAAGGATCGAATCTTTGAAACAGGGCGGTGAAGTAATCGGTAACAGAACAAGAGTAAAGGTAGTTAAGAATAAAATTGCACCGCCGTTTAAGGAAGCAGAGTTTGATATCATGTTTGGTGAAGGAATTTCTACGGTAGGAGATATCCTGGATCTTGCAGCAGACAATAATATTATCAACAAAAGCGGTGCATGGTACGCCTATGAAGGCAATAAGATAGGACAGGGAAGAGAGAATGCAAAGCAGTATTTGAAAGATAATCCTGCAGTGTGTGCAGAAGTGGAAAGAAAAGTCAGGGAACTTTTTAATCTGGAAGTAGATGAACCGGAGACAACAGCGCAGAATCAGAAGTCTAAGGAAAAAGAAATGCAAGACAAGTAATGGCGTTATGGACTATTACTGAAATGGAGAATGACTATGGTTATAACGCAAATAGTCGGAATATCTAAATCACGTTATCGGATTTATTTAGACGGTCAGTTTGCCTTTATTCTATATAAAGGCGAACTGCGCCAGTTTCACATCGAGGAAGATCAGGAGCTTTCATCGGAAAGCTATCAACATATTATGAAGCAGATTCTGCCTAAGAGGGCAAAACTACGGAGTATGAATCTGCTTCGATCCAAAGATTACACGCGAAAACAATTAGAGGATAAGCTTAGGCAGGGAGAATATCCGGAGGTATGTATTGAGGAAGCATTGGCTTATGTAGAATCCTACGGATATATTGACGATCAGCGCTATGCGAGGGATTATATTGAATATCATATGCAGAGCAGGAGCAGAAATCGTATTGAAACAGATCTTTTGAAAAAAGGAATCAGTAAAGAGATTATTCATAAATCATTTCAGGAATTGGAAGAAATGGGAGTGGAACAGGATGAGATACGCTTGGCTGTGGAACTTCTGAAAAAGAAAAAATATAGTGCAGATACAGCTACAAAGCAGGAACAGCAGAAAATGTACGGATTTCTTTATCGAAAAGGATTTCGTCCGGATATAATCTGCAGAGCACTTTCACTTGACATAACATCATTTTCAGTATAAAATTTAAGTGTTGTAATTTTGCTAATTATAGAATGTAGGTATTTATGAATGACGACATTCTACAATAGATTATGTACAATGAAAATTAAATAAGGAGGTGCTCCTGTAATGTGGCAAGTTGTGGTAGCAGTAGTCATCACACTGGTAATTGCTATTCCGGTATCTGCATTAGTTGCGGTCAGCTATCGAAAGAAAGTTGTAGAAGCTAAATTAGGTAACGCGGATGAGAAAGCCAGAGAAATTATTGACGAAGCTCTGAAAACTGCTGAAGCGAAGAAGCGCGAATCATTGCTTGAAGTGAAAGAAGAGTCTATTCGTACCAAGAATGAACTTGACAAAGAGATCAAGGAACGGCGTGCAGAGGCGCAGCGATATGAACGTCGTGTTCAGCAAAAGGAAGAGAACATCGATAAGAAGGCGGATGCTATTGAGAAGAAGGAAGCAGGTTTGGCACAGAGAGAAGAAGCTTTGGCTAAACAGCGTGAAGAAATCTCAAAGCTGAACGAGCAAAGATTACAGGAACTAGAACGAATCTCAGGTTTAACCTCCGAACAAGCAAAAGATTATTTGTTGAAAATTGTTGAAGATGAAGTGAAACATGAAACTGCTGTCATGATCAAAGAGATGGAGAGCAGGGCAAAGGAAGAAGCAGATAAGAAAGCGAAGGAATATGTTGTAACAGCCATTCAGAAATGTGCTGCGGATCATGTTTCTGAGACAACAATATCTGTTGTACAGCTTCCCAATGATGAGATGAAAGGAAGAATCATTGGTAGAGAGGGACGTAATATCAGAACTCTTGAGACAATGACAGGTGTTGATTTAATTATTGATGATACGCCTGAAGCAGTTATTTTATCCGGATTTGATCCTATTCGTAGGGAAGTTGCAAGGATTGCACTTGAGAAATTAATTGTGGACGGACGTATTCATCCGGCCAGAATTGAGGAAATGGTAGAAAAAGCGCAGAAAGAAGTAGAAGTAATGATCAAAGAGGAAGGTGAGGCTGCAACACTTGAAGTAGGTGTGCATGGCATTCATCCTGAACTCGTAAGATTACTTGGTAAGATGAAATTTAGAACCAGTTATGGTCAGAACGCATTAAAGCATTCTATTGAGGTTGCTCAGTTATCCGGTCTGCTCGCTGCAGAGATGGGTCTGGATGTCAGAATGGCGAAACGAGCAGGCTTATTACATGATATTGGTAAGGCTGTTGACCATGAAATGGAAGGTTCTCATATACAGCTGGGAGCTGAACTTTGTAGAAAATACAAAGAGGGCCCGGTTGTTATCAATGCGGTTGAGTCTCACCATGGTGATGTAGAGCCTCAGAGTCTGATCGCATGTTTGGTACAGGCTGCTGATACTATTTCTGCGGCAAGACCCGGTGCTAGAAGAGAAACATTAGAAACATATACAACAAGACTGAAACAATTAGAAGACATTTCAAACAATTTTAAAGGTGTTGATAAATCTTTTGCTATTCAAGCAGGTAGAGAGATTCGTGTTATGGTAGTTCCAGAACAGATTAGCGATTCTGACATGGTATTACTTGCAAGAGATATTTCTAAACAGATTGAAGCTGAATTAGAATATCCCGGACAGATTAAGGTAAATGTAATCCGTGAGAGCCGTGTCATCGACTATGCTAAATAATCGAGTAGGAGGGAGTGATTAACTCCCGTCCTCTCACACCACCGTGCGTACC
>JBJELE010000023.1:0-9995 GCA_051878995.1 Lachnospiraceae bacterium
AGTCCGCAGTAAATAAGCAGATTTATTGCGAAAAATTTTTACCTTTCACCACTGAAATTGAATAATCTCTTTACCAGTTGAATTTGCCCCTTGAATCTGTTAAAATATACCGTAGCGTTTTGATATGATGAGGGGGACTTCTTGGAAAGGAAAAAAGAAAGGCAAATCATGAGTGTAGTACAGAAAGTATTTGGAACACATAGTGAAAGAGAAATTAAGCGTATCACAGGGCTGGTTGATAAGATTGAGGCGCTTCGTCCTACAATGGTGGGGCTGACAGACGAACAGCTGCGTGATAAGACTAAAGAATATAGAAAGAGACTGGCAGAAGGGGAGACTCTGGATGATCTGCTGGTGGAAGCTTTTGCCACAGTCAGAGAAGCTGCCAGACGTGTAATGAACACAGAACATTATAGAGTACAGCTGATGGGTGGTATTATACTTCATCAGGGACGTATCGCTGAGATGAGAACCGGTGAAGGTAAGACCCAGACCTGTCTTCTGCCGGCTTATCTGAATGCCCTGGAGGGTAAGGGCGTACATGTTGTCACAGTCAATGATTACCTGGCCAAGCGTGATGCTGAATGGATGGGACAGGTACATGAATTCCTGGGCTTAAAAGTCGGTGTAGTATTGAACGACATGAAGCCGGAGGAACGCAGAGAGGCTTACAATTGTGATATCACCTATGTAACCAACAATGAGCTTGGTTTCGATTATCTGCGTGATAACATGGTTATCTATAAAGAACAGCTCGTGTTAAGAGATTTGCATTATGCCATCATCGATGAGGTTGACTCGGTATTGATCGATGAGGCGAGAACCCCACTTATTATTTCCGGTCAGAGCGGTAAGTCCACAAAGCTGTATGAGGCATGTGATATTTTGGCCAGACAGCTGCAGCGTGGTGAGGATATGGAAGAACTGTCCAAGATGGATGCCATCATGGGTGTAGAGCGTGAGGAGACAGGCGACTTTATTGTAAATGAGAAGGATAAAGTAGTTAATCTGACAGCCCAGGGTGTTTCCAAGGTAGAGCGTTTCTTCCAGATCGAGAATCTGGCCGACCCGGAAAACCTGGAGATTCAACATAACATTATTCTGGCACTGCGTGCACACAATTTGATGTTCCGTGATCAGGATTATGTTGTTAAGGACGATCAGGTTATGATCGTAGATGAATTTACCGGACGTATCATGCCGGGACGCCGTTATTCCGACGGTCTGCATCAGGCGATTGAGGCGAAGGAGCATGTAAAGGTCAAGAGAGAGAGCAAGACCCTTGCAACTATCACGTTCCAGAACTTCTTCAATAAATTTGATAAGAAAGCCGGAATGACCGGTACCGCACTCACAGAGGAAAAGGAGTTCCGGGATATCTACGGAATGGACGTAGTGGCTATTCCTACCAATAAACCGGTAGCCCGTATTGACCATCAGGATGCAGTTTATAAGACAAAACGTGAGAAATTACATGCTATTGTGGAAGCAGTAGCGCAGGCTCATGCCAAAGGACAGCCGGTGCTGGTCGGCACGATCAACATTGATTCTTCCGAGGAACTGAGTGCCCTGTTAAAGAAGAATGGCATAGAGCATAAGGTGCTGAATGCGAAGTTTCATGAGCTGGAGGCAGAGATTGTAGCAGATGCCGGTATCCACGGTGCGGTTACCATCGCCACCAACATGGCAGGCCGTGGTACGGATATCAAGTTGGATGAAGAGGCCAGAGCTGCCGGTGGTCTGATGATTATCGGTACGGAGCGGCATGAATCAAGACGAATTGATAATCAGTTACGTGGTCGTTCCGGCCGTCAGGGAGATGTGGGTGAATCCAAATTCTATATTTCTCTGGAAGATGATCTGATGAGACTGTTCGGCTCTGACAGAATGATCAGCATGTTCAATGCGCTGGGCATTCCGGAGGGACAGGAGATTCAGCATAAAGCACTGACTAAAGCGATTGAGTCGGCACAGAAGAAGATTGAGAGCAATAACTTCGGTATCAGAAAGAACCTCTTAGAATATGATCAGGTTATGAATGAACAGCGTGAGATCATCTACGAGGAAAGACGCCGTGTACTGGATGGCGAGAGCATGAGAGATGCCATCTATAAGATGATTACGGATATCGTAGAGAATAGCGTGGACATCTGTATCGGTGATGATACAGACTTCGAAGAGTGGGATTATAATGAGTTGAATACGTTGTTGCTTCCGACCATACCGCTTCAGCCTGTTAGCGCAACACGTGTTCTGAAGCCTAAGAAGAACAGCCTGAAGCAGCAGTTAAAGGAAGAGGCTGTGAAACTGTATGAGAGTAAGGAAGCAGAATTCCCGGAGCCGGAATCCATCCGTGAGATAGAGCGTGTTATCCTGCTGAAAGTCATTGACAGAAAGTGGATGGATCATATAGACGATATGGACCAGCTTCGTCAGGGTGCGGGACTGCAGGCATACGGACAGAAAGATCCGTTGGTAGAGTACAAATTAAGCGGTTATGAGATGTTCGACGAAATGACGCAGAACATCAAGGAAGAAACCGTCCGTCTGCTCTTCCATGTCAGAATTGAACAGAAGGTAGAGAGAGAGCAGGTAGCAAAGGTAACCGGTACGAATAAGGATGATACGGTTCAGAAAGGACCGGTCAGACGTATGGAGGCTAAGGTATATCCGAATGATCCATGCCCTTGCGGTTCCGGTAAGAAGTATAAACAGTGCTGCGGAAGAAAAGGTTAAGAAGATTTTCTAAGTCAGCAAAGTACGCTGTCTAAGACAAATGTTGAAAATAGAAAGAAGGTGACGTTAAGTGGTTGAATTGGATAACATGAAATCCGAGCTTTTAGCTTATGAAAGTCCCTTAGCGGAAGTGAGGGATTCACTTTGACTTAGCAAATAAGTCGAAGCGGATTGAAGAATTAGAAATGGAAATGCAGGCACCCGGTTTCTGGGATGACCCGGAGAAATCCAACCAGAAGATGCGGGAAGCAAAAAGCCTGAAGGACGTTGTAGATACCATGAACAGCCTGTCCGGTCAGTATGATGATATCATGACGCTGATTGAGATGGGCTATGAGGATAATGATCCTGCCATTATACCTGATATTGAAGAGGAACTGCGGCAGTTCAAAGAGACCTTTGAAAATATCCGTATCAGTACCCTTCTGTCCGGTGAGTATGACAGGAATAACGCGATTCTGAAGCTGAATGCCGGTGCGGGCGGTACCGAGAGTTGTGACTGGTGCAGCATGCTGTACCGTATGTATACCAGATGGGCAGAGCGAAAAGGCTTTTCCCTGGAAGTGCTTGATTATCTGGATGGAGACGAGGCCGGTATCAAGTCTGTTACATTCCAGATCAATGGCGAGAATGCTTATGGGTATCTGAAATCGGAGAAAGGCGTGCACAGACTGGTGCGTATCTCACCTTTCAATGCACAGGGCAAGAGACAGACATCTTTTGTATCGCTGGATGTAATGCCTGATATAGAGGAAGATGTGGATATTGAGATCAAGGATGAAGATATCCGTATTGATACCTACCGAAGCAGCGGTGCGGGCGGTCAGCACATTAATAAGACATCCTCGGCAATCCGTATTACCCATTTTCCTACCGGAATCGTGGTAACCTGTCAGAATGAGCGATCCCAGTTCCAGAATAAGGACAAGGCGATGCAGATGCTGAAAGCAAAGCTCTTCATGCTGAAGCAGGAAGAAAATGCAGAGAAGCTGTCTGATATCCGTGGAGATGTGAAAGAAATCGGCTGGGGTAATCAGATCCGTTCCTATGTATTGCAGCCATATACAATGGTAAAAGATCACAGAACCGGTGAAGAATCCGGCAATGTGGATGCCGTGCTGGATGGTGCCATCGATCCGTTCATCAATGCGTATCTGCGTTGGATCAATAATTAAGGTAACAATTTTATAAGAAATAAAAATAAAGTGCCGCGACGAGTCTGTCCGCGGCACTTTTATTATGAGCAAAGTTTTTTTACGTAACTACTTAGCTGTACATTTTCCCGGGATCAGAATTCTTAATCACATCCAGGAAGAACTCTGCCTGTGTGGCAGCCATATAAGGAGCAACCCATAACATCGCGATTCCGCAGGAGAGCAGCGATACCAGAACGAGCGGAAGGAAGCTGACATAAATATAGAACAGTCTTCCCTTGTGCCCTTTCATCAGTTTGCGGCTCATGGTAAGCAGTTCTCTGGCAGAATACTGCGGAAAATCATGTAACAGATAGAAAGCCTGCTGATAAATCAGACTGAGTATGATAGATACTGCATAGGAAAGAATCATAGCCAGTGAATAGGGCAGTATCAGTATGAGTGAGTTTTTGGATGATGTCAGCTGATAGCCGATTATGATCATAGGCAGATTGGCAACATAGCTGATTGCTGTAATCCATAGCTGGATCATAAGCGCCTTATCGGGACAAAGGCGGAAACCATAGAAGATATCTCCTACTGTGACCGGTCGCCCGCAACTGATTTTCAGGTACAGAAAGCAGTTGCCGGAAACAAGCAGCCCCATAAAAACAGAGATTATAAAGCTGAGTGAATAATATATAATGGTTCCCAATATAGTGGTTGTGTTTGTGAAAAGAAAAAGCATGGCCATCAGACAAAACGGAAGCCACATAACAGCAAAATATGCGCCGATCGCAGTTCCGTAATGGCCAAACATGTGCTCTCTGGCAGAGGCTTTAAGCTCTGCGGAAGATTTAAATAAATTCATAATTGCTCCTATCCTGTGGTGTCTGCTTAACAGGCAATATCCACATTCATCCCACGATATTTATTGACAGCATCGGAGGATTTCATTTCCTTCTGATAAGGATTTTCTTCATTATAATATTTGATTTGTGTGGCAGTTGTGCCGCCGGACACGTAGGTACGACCACATTCCGGACAGACCGACGTGTGAAGAGATACATTACAGGATACTACCTTGCCGTTGTTCTGTGCGGCTTTCTTGTAGGCATTGCTTACATGCTCCTGCTCGTGGCTTCTGACACGGGAAGCAGCCGCATCGGGATCAATGTGCGCCGCGGATTTAAAAGAAACGTCCTCGTCAGAGCCGTCCTGATATTTGCGCTCCTTACAGGTCTTGCACTCGGCGGGAGAAGATTCCTTACCGGCCTGCTTCTCGGTGGATTCACCGGGATTGCGGATGACAACATGCTCGTTGCCTTCTTGTTCCTGTGGACTTGCATAATTGTTGTAAGGATTGGTATAACTTCCATAAAGGTTAGTAATTCCACCAATAGTCATCTAATCACCTTACCTTTCCGGTTGCGGGATATCCAGCATATCCGATTCATCTGTATTCCATAAATTCTCAAGTTCATCCATCAGTTCATAATAAGAGATGCCATACTCTTCTTCACACATCTCATTGACTTCCTCTACCATGTCCGGCATAAGCTTAGGCAGATTAATTACCAGATATACACTGCCCACGCATAACAGAATATCCATTGCAAGTCCGACGATACAGCAGGTAAGTCCGGCCTTGGCCTTTCCTAACATCTTGCGTGCCTGACCCTTGGAAAGCACTGCCAGTACAATGCCGATTCCGGCTGTGATGAAGGGAACATAAATCTGCATGAAAAACAGACAGGCAATGGAAATAATGCCCAGCACCATAGCTGCGGTAGCCATGCCGTCTCCCCGAGGTTTTACCGGAGCGGGGCGGTACTGCCAGTTGCCATTATTGTTGTAGGGGTTGCCATTATTATAGGGATTTCCATTGTTGTAAGGATTTCCGTTATTGTAAGGGTTGCCGTTATTATAAGGATTCCCGCCATTGTTGGGATTCCCGTTTTGATTCTGCCAGTCCATTTGAACGCCTCCTGTGCAGTCTTATAATCTTATCTGGATATACATAGTTAGTATAGCATAGGTTTGAAAAGAAAACCATAGGAATGTTGGGGAAGAGTGAGCATAATCATTATTGCAAAATAAAGTAAACTATTTCATAATGATAGTGTGAAAGGAAAGCTAAGAATATGATAAACATTGCAATATGCGATGATGATAAGCAGGATACCGAACAGCTTTCAGAATTGATAGAATGGTATTTGTTACAATCATCTGATAAATTTCATTTAGAAAAATTTCAATCAGGCGAGCAGTTCCTTGACAGTGGATTTGTTCCCGATATTCTGTTTCTGGATATTATCATGGATCAGAAGGACGGCATCCAGGTCGGACTTGAATTCCAAAACAGCCATGAAGATGCTACTATTATTTACACAACCAACCTCAAGGAAAAGATACTGGTAGCCCTTAACCGGCTGCATGCTTTTGGTTATCTGGTTAAGCCGATTAACAGGGATGATTTTTTCAAAATGCTGTCCGATGCCATAAAGAAGGTTCGAAACAGGCAGAAGCCCGCCAATGATAATGATATAGTAACCTTTCTGTCTCAAAATAATACGATGATTAAGCTGCCGGCAGCAGATATATATTACTTTGAGTATCGGGACAGAAAGGTAAAGATAGTGACGGAGGATAATACCTATCTATGCAGGGATAAGATAGGGAGCATTGCAGAAAAGATGGAAAAGTATGGATTTGCTATGTCCCATCAGGCATTTGTAGTTAATCTGTGTTATATAGACAGAATAACTGCACAGACGTTAGTGATGAAAAACGGGGATGAAGTGTATTTAGCCCAGAAAAGGGCATCTGCAATCAGAAAAAAGCTGATAGAGGCGGCCAGAGAATCAGGATGACGGAGGGGTAGGAGTTACCTACGGATAAAGTATGGATACGATTATTTCAAACATGCAGTTATTGGATTATGTGGGAAAACTGATTTCCTGTATTATATCTGTATTCTTTGCTTTTCAGTTTTTCAATACAAGATATGAACGTCTGCTATCCAAGAGACTGCCGTACATAGGATGGGCGATTTTTTGCTGTGCATTAAACCTGCTAATATATCTCTTTAATAATCCATTGCTTAATATCACTTTTTGGATCAGTATCGTTCTTATTACAAGTAAGATATTTTATCATGACTCTAATCTGAGCAGACAACGATATTATATGACTAATGTGGCCTTTGTATTTGTTTATGCGATTTGCGAGGCCCTGGGCGGTATTTTTGTAGAAGTAAGTGTGCAGTTTATACAGGTAGGGTCGGGGGAAAATGCGCACATCGTTGAATTTGTCCGTACGATATGTGGTTCGGCTATGGTGATATTGATGTATTATTTATTTTTGAAACGATTATTTATCCCGCAAAGAACAGATAAAATATCTTTAGGACAGTGGGCTATCTATGCAATCATAACAGCGTACGCACTCGTTAATATCGGTGAGATATTATTTCTCATAAGGCATGGGTTAACTGATAGGGATTATCTGTTTTTGATGGTAGATGGGATTTTTATTATCGTCGTTAATCTGTATCTGTTCTATCTGCTGGATGCTTTTGCAGAAAATAAGGATTTGAAATACAAGCTGATGCTGTATGAGAGACAGGCCCAAAGTAATTATGAGTATTATATCAAACAGATGGAAAATCACAAGAAAACGCTGGCGGTCATCCACGATGTGCGCAAGCATATGAGGATTGCAGATGCATATGAACAACAAGGGCAATCCGAGCAGCGAAAAGAGTATGTGGATAATTTTGAGGAGATGATAGCACCGCTGTTAATGTTTCCTTATTGTGAGAATGCAATTCTGAATATCATCATAAATGATAAGGCAGAGTATTGCAAAGAGAAGAATATATCCTTTGATGTAGATATCCGGGAAGTGGATCTCGGATTCATGCAGCCCATAGATATCACTACGATATTTGGTAATCTTCTGGACAATGCGGTGGAAGCCTGCGAAGCATCCAAAGAGAAAAAGATACAGTTAAAAATACATCCCTTTAACGGATTAATCTATATGAAGATTTCTAATACCTATATCAATGATATTCAGTGGGATGAAAAGGGCAGACCTGTATCAAATAAGGGCAGAGACCATGGAATCGGATTGGAGAACGTGGAACAGACTTTACGGGAATATCACGGAAGCCTGCAGATGTCGGCGAAAGATCAGGTGTTTACCACAGAGGGCATGTTTAATAGGCCGTGAAATAACTGAGAAACAGCATATATAACATATCGAGTAACCGGAATAAAATTAAGGATGGGATATAAGTGAAAAAAATTATCAGTGTGGGAGTTATAATTATTATCCTAATAATTGTTTGGTTGTATGCAAAGACTGTAAAAACCTATTCTGTTCCCAAAACGGAAATAAGTATGAAAATAGATTCGGTTAAAGAAACAAAAGACAGTGACAAGGAAGTTTATCTGCCAGACGAAGAAATAATTAATACAGATGAGGAGAATCAAAATATTTTAAAGCAGTATTATGGCACATACCAAATTAAGGAATTCTGGCCAACAAAATATTATAAACATTATAAATTTGATTCACTGACTGTTCAGGAAGCGGATATGATGATTGGCCATATTATTGAAATCAAAGAGGACATGTTAGAAACATATGAATCAGTCCGCAGATTAGGAAAGCGAGATGACAGAATCTTTTTTTCCGGAAATTATATGATAGAAGGAATCTTTATTGAAAATCCGGTATATGAATGGGAGACGCTTAATCCAGACTCTGAATGGTATGAAAGGGTACCGTATGGAGATTTCGCATATACTTTAAAGAAGTATAGTGAAAAGATTGTTGGCAAGATTAGTATTCAAGTGGCAACACCATGGGGAGATCAGGAATATTTTGTTATGGAAGATAACATAATTATGTATTCATCATTGAGTGGACAATATTTTCTTTTGGAGAAGCTGGAGAAAGAAACTGAAAAAGTTATACCGGACAAACAACTGTCAGCAAAAGATAGGGAGACTATATTGCATGAGACTTATGGAACCTATATTGTTGCAGAATTTTTACCCACTAAGTTTTATCCGGCATTGGATTCGGGAGGAGAAATATTATTACCGCAGGGTGAAGCAGACTTGATGATAGGAAAAGAAATTGATATAAGTGAAGGATTATTTGTGACATATGACAATTCCAGACTGCCCAATTCAGAAATCTGTGGTCGCGCAACAGATGAGTATCTGTTAGAGAAGGTGGAGATATCGGATCCTAATTATAGGGTTGAAGTAAAGCTTAGGGATAATATTTATGGATTGCGGGATGATATGTTGCCGAAAGATATGATACAAGATGAGTATATTGAGATCAGTGTATTTCCGGGTTTTGCAGCATCAGGAAGTGATGATGTTCTTCCGCAGTTGTATTTATTGGATGATGGAAGAATAATTTTGTATGCAATGGGAGAATATTTTCTGGTGGAAAAATCTGTCATAGATCTGAATCAGGAAAGCCCGGAGGAAAACCAAGTAGAGATCAATCCCCTGTAAAAGATAGAAATACTGGAAAAGGATATAGAAGTTACAACAAAAGACAGGGATTTACTGGAAACAAAACAAGATTGTGAGAAAGAGTATATGATGATGTAAAGATGTTTTTGAATGAAAAAAGACTTAAATTCCGTCAAAAAATGATTGACAAACAATGAAACATATTCTATGATATAACCATCAGAGAAATTCTAAATAATGTACATCTCGTACATTCAGACAGTTTCTGTCAGATTTTCTTTTACTTTTAACTAAATAAGGCAGGAACTGGAAGCATGGAGAGCACTGGCTGTCACGGTATCCTGCCGGTATATGGGAGGATACGGTATGAAGAGTAAGAAACAGAAGAAAGTACATTTCTGGACAAGGTGGTTTTTCTGGTGGGGCAGGCATAAGGTGCACCGGCAGACGAAGGACAGACTGTTCCGGTTCCTGTTTGAGAAGGACAGAGAGGCACTGCTGCAGATGTACAATGCACTGAACGGTACGGACTATAAGGATGCATCCAAGCTGCAGATTGTAACCATCGAAAATGCGGTCTATATCGTTATGAAGAATGATTTAGCCTTTGTCATCACGGGGA
>JBJELE010000024.1:0-43822 GCA_051878995.1 Lachnospiraceae bacterium
CCCACGTATCCAGCTTGGAAGGCTGGTGTTCTACCATTGAACTACACCCGCATATTCATATTATGTTTTCAACTTGCGTCGGGGTGACAGGATTCGAACCTGCGACCTCCTGGTCCCAAACCAGGCGCTCTAGCCAAGCTGAGCCACACCCCGAAAGGTATCCTGCGCCGATTTGTTCACAACGCAATTAACATTATATAATACGCTCTTTTGTCTGTCAACCGCTTTTTCACTTTTCAAAAAACTTTTTATAAGGAAGAATTTCTTCTATATATAATTTAATGTGTAATGCGCCTCTCCCTCCGCATCAATCTCCATCAGTATGTAACTGGGTTTACGGTTCTCCTGTCTCGGAAAGCTGATGCTACCGGGATTAATCAGCGTCAGATCAGTTTCCCTGTCGATCACCGGCTTATGAGTATGTCCGCACATGATAATATCCACTTCTCTTGCCCGCGCTTCCTGTTTGATCATTTCATTATTCATGGAAATATAATAATGATGTCCGTGCGTCAGCCACACCTTATATTCCCCGATCATAAATTCCTTTTCCTTCGGAAGATCCGAAAAGAAATCATTATTACCCTGCACAATCTCTACCGGGCAGCCTGCCGCTTCGCTTATAACATATTCACTTCCCTCTACATCACCGCAATGTACAACAAGATCCAGGGGACCGATTTTGTCCACAACCCGCAGAAAATTCTCATTGCGGCGATGAGTATCACTTACGATCAGTATTCTCATAAATCACCTATGACATCCTTTTCTTTAGTTCTAATTTCATAGCCTCCAGCGCTTTTCCACGATGGCTGATCCGGTTCTTCTGTTCTTCGGTAAGTTGTGCTGTACTGCATCCGTATTCCGGCACATAGAAAATAGGATCATATCCAAATCCATTGCTCCCCTTTTCTTCATAACCTATCTTGCCTTCGATTACCCCCTGGGTCGTAACCACTTCACCATCCGGAAAGGCTGCCGCAATTGCACACACAAATCTGGCTGTTCGCTTTTCGTCCGGCACGCCCGCAAGCCTGTCGATCAGATTCTTGTTTTTCACCGAATAAGGCGTATCTTCCCCCATATATCTTGCTGAATAGATTCCAGGCTCCTTATTCAGGTAGTCAATCTCCAGACCGGAATCATCCGCCAGTACAATAGCATCGGTCTGCGCTGCAATCGTCTTTGCCTTGATTATGGCATTTTCCTCAAAAGTCCTGCCATCTTCAATAATATCTGTCTGAATCCCCGCTTCTTTCATCGAGCAAATCTCTGCATCCATGTCGCCCAGAATTGCTCTGATCTCCCGCATCTTCCCCTCATTGCCGGTGGCAAAAATAATCTTTGGCTTCACTGCATCTCTTATCCTTTCGCATTTTTCTGTCTGCATTGCACCTTATTTATCATACACATTTTGAATTGTCCGGCAGATGCCATCCGCAATCCTTTCAATATAATCATCTCTTTGAAGCAGAACGAATTCCTGGCTATTGGTCAGATATCCTGCTTTAATAGCGGCCGCGGGTACAGTAGCTTCCCTGATGACCGCGTCTGCCTCCGTCACTTCCACAAGCCCGTTCGCTTTACCACTGATGGCCGTTACCACTTCACGCTCCAGCAGATCCGCCAATTCCACACTGCCAAAGTCCGGAATAAAAAAGCTACTGTTACAAATTGCTTCTGTTCCATATGTCCTGCTGCTCTCTGCACTGCCGACTTCGATCCGGATCAACATATCTGCATTCGTAGCGACCGCCAGCCGCACCCGGGTTCTGTCATCCGGATTGCTGTCATCCATACGGGTGTAATATACTTTGATATCAGTTTCATCCATCTTTGTTTTCAATGCCTTCGCAATATCCAACGTAATATTTTTGCCCTTAACACCCTCTGATTCGCCACCGCTCTCGTCTGCTCCGTATGCCGGATCTATGACAACAATTTTATCATAAACCTCCTTCGGCGGCACAAATTTTACATAAAGAGTATTATTTTCAAAGACGCTTTGGTATTCAAATACACCGGTCAGGGAAAACCTCAGGCAGATCCGCTTTTTCTCCACATCAAAGTGTCCATCCAGCACATTTTCACAGTCCCCATAAACACTTTGATTTTCGTAAAACTCTCTCTGATCCTCCGGGTCCTTAAGATCAATGCTGACCCACAGCTCCTGATTCATATAATGATTCTCAAGTGTTACCTCTTCCGGTTTCACGTTATCCGGTAACGGAATACAGAAGTAATTCGAATCCCGACTGTCTCTGTCAATGTTGATACGTGTTTTATCGGTGACTTTTTCGCCTGCTGCACCTTCATGCTCTGCCGACTGTACCACCTCATCCTGTGCTATATCCGCCACAACAATAATCTTATTAGCAGAATAATACAGCATGGCACTCATTGCCGCAAACGTGAACGCAATACAATATACGGCCGTTCTTTTCATTAGTCTGTTCTGCTGCATTGCTATCTTCCGCTCCCGCCCGGTTTGGGCCCCATAAACTGATAGAAATAAGTCTTCATCATACCATTATATATCTTTCTGTTCTTGTCCGCTTTTCTTCCAATCGCCGCTTCTGCCTGCTCATAAGCCGTGATCAGGTACATAGACCAGCTGTCCAGTGCCATATACCGTTCACCGATCATATGATACAGTTCCGGCAGATTCTTCTTATCCTCCAGCCTTTCTCCATAGGGCGGATTCGTAATGATAAAACCATATTTTTTCGGATGGCTCAATTGCTCCACGCCTCTGCGCTGGAAGTGTATCATATGATCCACGCCTGCCATTTTTGCATTCGCTCTGGCAATGGACACCATCTGATCATCAATATCATATCCCTGAATATCGGTATCCACAGTCGTATTCACTATGGACTGTGCCTCATCCACCGCCCGGTACCAGCTCTTATGCTCCACAATATGTCTCCACTCTTCAGCAAGAAAGCTTCGATTCATACCCGGAGCCATATGTGCCGCCATCATAGCCGCTTCAATCGGTATCGTTCCGCTGCCGCAAAACGGATCAACCAGAATACGGTTACCTCTCCAAGGGGTCAGCATGATCAGTGCCGCCGCCAGATTCTCCGCGATGGGTGCCTTGGCCGTAAGTTTCCGGTATCCTCTTTTATGAAGAGACTCTCCCGTAGTATCCAGTCCTACCGTCACCTCGTCCTTCATCAGAAAAACACGAACCGGATAAGAGGCCCCACTCTCCTCGAACCAGTCCTGACGATATACGCTCTTCATACGTTCAACCATAGCCTTTTTCATAACAGACTGAATATCCGATGGACTGAAAAGCTTACTCTTGATACTGGCTGCCTTGGCCACCCAGAATTTCCCATCCTTTGGGATATACGTTTCCCATGGCAGCGACCTGGTTCCCTGGAAAAGCTCTTCAAAAGTTTCCGCATGAAAACTGCCAACTTTAACCAACACCCTCTGGGCACTGCGCAGGAAAATATTGGCACGGCAAATCGCCTGCGTATCTCCCGCAAATGTAATCCTTCCGTCCTCCACTGATACGATTTCGTATCCCAATTCCATAATTTCTTTTTTTAAAACCGCCTCCAGTCCAAAATGACAGGGCACAATATACTCTAATTTTTCCATAGGTTCATTGTAAAATGGATGTGGGCGGGTGTCAATCTCTAATCAGGACATTCACAAGCAGTCGGCCACCTTAGATACATATCTTATACGCAAAAGAGGAAGGAGCATAAAGGCTCCTTCCTCTGTCAAAATCTGCGGTTTCTGATTGACCGTTCCCAGGCTACTGATTGTTCTTCTGATTGTCCTGAGAATTGTTACCGGAACTGTTCTTTGTACTGTTCTTAGAGTTGTTCTGGCTGTTGTTGTATTTGTCCTGCTGTTTCTCATTCTGATTATTCTGGTTGTTCTGGTTAAAATCATTTTTAGACATCTTCCATACCTCCTGATTGTTTTGATGTTACAGGAATAGTATGAGAAAATTGATCATAACTTATTCAGAGGTTGTCTGGGACTTTAGTACTATTTTTTTATTCAAAAGTAACAAAACAGGTCGTGGTACTTTGGTACTATTTTGAATTGTTTTTCCTTATACAACAGTATATAATAAGCATTGTAAACAGAGATACCCCTTCATTCTCAGTTTACAGACCCTTATATTAATTTTTATACTCCCCGCAAAAGACCATTTACCCGAATGGTCTTTTGTTATGTGTTGTCACGGAATATCCTGATCAGAAGAATCACGATCAAAACCGGAATAATAATTGGTGCAAGCACGGAAATCAAAGAAAAAGCCACGCCAATAATCAGGATAACAACCACCGTTACTATTAACAAAATCAGCCACCCCGGCACCCGAAACACCCTGCCGCTCCCGGATGTCGCATCATAATACGTATCTTCGCGGCTGTTTTCACTACCGTACGGACTATCCTCTGCCATTTCTTCATCATAAGTCCGGTTCGTTCCCTCATTAACACCGGCATGCTTATTAGCCTCGATGATACTTTTGGCTAACAGTCTTGGATCACCCAGCCCGGCAAGGACATCCGCTTCGCTCTTGCCCTTGCGTATCTCCGTATCAATATATTCCTGGTAATAACGCACATTGTCCGCCACCTGATTACAGTTTAATCCTCCGGCAAGCGTACGCTGCAATTTATCAATAAACTCATTTCGATTCATTCTCTTCTTGTCTCCATATTACATACTTTGATCAATCCCCCACCGGTTCATCTTCTTACAATATTCCTCCGGTGATTTACGCATCTGTGCCATCATCCAGAATGCGTGTAAAACCATATCTTCCTTATTACATGCTTCCGTATTCTTACCGGTATCCCTGCGCAGATTATCCTGCTCCATCTCCCAGACATAACAGTCAATCAGGGAATACCCTTCACACTTTAAATCCTCCGAGAACCCGTGATGTTCCAGATAATAAACAAATGCCTCGTACAGTTCACGGTCCAAAAGCATTGCGTTCCAAAGCTGACTACACCACTCCTGCGTCTCGCCGGAATATTCACACAATCTCATCATTCCGTCATAGGCTCTCAGCCTGCTTTGATCAAAAATTACCGAAGATGCCATGCTTAACACTCCCTGTTCTTTCTTCGAATCACCCATAATACACAGATCAATAAGACAATGCTGACAGGAAGCGAGAGAAATGCCAGGCTCATCAGGCCGCAGGCGTTTAACACACCAATCAGTATATAGCCGAAACAGCATACCGCCGAAACAGTAATCACATAAGGAAGCTGGGTAGAAACATGGCTTACATGATTACACTGTCCACCCGCACTTGCCATAATGGTAGTATCTGAAATAGGAGAACAATGATCACCCGCAACAGCACCTGCCAGACAGGCGGCAATAGAGATTACCATCATCTGTCCCTCCGGAAATACACCAAGCACGATCGGAATCAGAATTCCGAAAGTGCCCCAGCTTGTTCCGGTTGCAAAAGCAAGGAAAGCTGCCACAAGGAAGATAATTACCGGTAAAAATCCCTGGAAAGCATTGGCCGAATTCTGTACCAGGCCGGCAACAAATTCTTTGGCTCCAAGCAGATTCGTCATACCGGACAAAGTCCATGCCATGGTAAGAATAAGAATCGGTGCAATCATTGCCTCAAATCCCTTCGGAATGCATTCCGTAAATTCTTTAAAAGTCAGGATACCGCGAAGCATCATATAGATAAAGGTAAAAATAAGTGTAACAAATCCACCCAGCACAAGTCCCTGAGAAGCGTCCGCAGAAGCGAATGCACTGATGAAATCATTACCCGAGAAAAACCCACCGGTATATACCATGCCGATAATGCAGGAAAAGATCAGGACTCCCACCGGCAGAAGCAGGTCAATCACTTTTACGCCCTGCTTATATACATTTTCCTCCTGCTGCTCACTCCCCGCTTCATGTACAGTAAACAAATCCCCGTTTTGTGCGTTCTTTTCGTATACGCTCATAGGACCAAAATCCATTTTCATGACGCTCAGTGCAAATACCATGGCAATGGTAAGGAACGCATACAGATTGTAGGGAATCGTCTGCAGGAATACGGCAAATCCATTGATCTCGGCATCTGCCGGTACGGAAGAGGTTACTGCAGCCGCCCATGAACTGATGGGTGCAATGATACAGATCGGCGCAGCAGTCGCATCAATGATATACGCTAATTTCACACGGGATACTTTATGCCGATCCGTAACAGGACGCATAACACTTCCTACGGTCAGACAGTTAAAATAATCATCTACAAAAATCAAAATGCCAAGCACCATGGTAGCCAGCTGTGCGCCTACCTTCGTCTTAATATGATCAGCCGCCCAATGTCCAAAAGCCGCCGAACCGCCGGCACGATTCAGTACAGATACCAGAATGCCTAACAGCACAAGGAAAATCAGGATACCCACATTCCAACTGTCAGCAAGCTTCGACACCATACCGCCGTCTTCATGAAAAAGGAAGGTGTTTAAAGCCCGTTCCAGATTAAAATTAGAATTTAGCAATGCTCCTATTATGATTCCTGTAAAAAGAGATGTATATACCTCTTTCGTAATAAGTGCCAGTGCAATGGCGATAACGGACGGCAACAGCGCAAGCGGTGTTGCATAGACCATGCTCTCCGCATCAGCAGAGCCCGAATTTACAAACGTATATACAGCCAATCCGCCAATCAGTGCGATCAAGATCAGCATACATATTTTTCTTCTGTTCATGATATCTTCCTCTTTTCCGCAAATATTCCATACAAAATTATACAGAAACAGTATAACAGAATATTATTCCGGCGAAAAGTTCTTTATGTAAAACATATTACTTATTGTGAAATAAAGTCGAATATTCTATAATATTATTTAATAATGTAGATCGGAGGGGATAACGTGAAATCTATTAAATTCAAAATTACCGTCAGTATTATTCTCTGCTCGCTTCTGGCCTCTTCCTTTATTGGAATTCTCAGTATGTCCAATGTGAGAAGCAACTCCAACGAAGCAGCAGAACGAGAGCTGACACTAAACAATGAAATTACAGCATCCAGTATGAATGCTCTCCTGTCCCGAGTGGAACAATCCGTGGATACTCTCAGCAGTATCGCACTGCACGATCTGGATGTCCGGCGGTTTATGACAGACAGCAGATATGTTACGGACTATACCAACGACATAATGGATACTGTAACCGAAATCGGAAAGAACACCGAAGGCGCTATTTGTGTATATGTCAGATACAATCCCGAATTTACGGAGCCAACATCCGGTATTTTCTTAAGTCGTTCCGACACTCAGAGCGATTTCGAGAGTCTGGTGCCTACGGATTTCTCCATTTATGACAAGACAGACCTTGCCCATGTGGGATGGTATTACCTGCCGGTAGAAAACGGTGCTCCCTTATGGATGGATCCCTATTTGAACGAAAATATCAATGTGTACATGATTTCCTATGTAGTACCTTTGTTTGTTGATGGTCAGTCTATCGGCATCATCGGTATGGATATCGATTTTTCGGTTCTTACGGATATGGTAGATGCAACCACATCTTTTGACAGTGGCTATGCTTTTCTGACCAATGCAGACTGCAATATTATGTATCACAAGGAGCTGGAAGTTGGTACAGATTTAGCTACAATAGGTGGAAGCGGTGAAAATCTCAAGCTTGCAATGTCCGACAGTGCCAATGCCAACCAGATCATCCGGTACTCTTATAACGGCACCGACAAAGAGATGGTATTCTCAGAACTGCAAAACGGTATGAAACTGGGGCTGAATGCACCATCCAGTGAAATCAGACACAACGCCAATACACTTTCCAGAAAAATCCTGTTTGCGTTACTTGGTGCCATCGTGATCGCTGCCATATTAGGCATTCTGATGAGCCGGAGTATCGCGAATCCAATCAAGCGTCTGACAGAGATTATCCAGAAGACGGCGCGTTTGGATTTTACCAAATCCGCTTCCGTAGAAAATCTGTTAAAACGGCAGGACGAAACCGGTGTAATGGCCAGAGCTATCGGTGAGATGCGCAAAACCCTGCGAGAGATGCTGCGAAGCATGGAAACAATCAAAGCATCCATCCTAACCAACATGGAAAAACTGGATACCATTATGAAAGAAAACAATGCTATTTCCGAAGACAACTCCGCAACGACCCAGGAGCTTGCCGCAGGCATGCAGGAAACAAGCGCAAGTGCAAACATGATAACGGATGCCGTGAATAGTATCAAGCACAATTCACAGGATATTCAGGAGATGGCCCAGACAGGACAGGAAAATTCCAAAGCGATTAAAACCAGAGCGCAGGAATTGAAAGCAACTACTACTGCTTCCAGCGAAAAAGCTTTCCAGATGTATGATGATATGAAGCTCAGAACAAGCGAAGCGGTTGAAAAGTCTAAAGCAGTAGCAAGAATCAACGAGCTGACCAACGATATCAAGAGTATTTCTTCTCAGACCAATCTTCTGGCTTTGAATGCAAATATCGAAGCTGCCAGAGCCGGAGAAGCAGGAAGAGGCTTTGCCGTCGTTGCAACAGAGATTGGTTCTCTGGCAACCCAGACCCTGCAGACCGTGGACGGTATCAATGAAATTGTAGAAGAAGTCAACGACGCAGTACGCAGCATGACAGAATGTATTGACAGTATCATGGAATTTATGGATCAGACAGTTGTAAGCGATTATAAATCCTTCCAGGATGTCAGTGTTCGGTACGAAGAAGATGCAAATCAGTTTGCAGATACCGTAACACAAATCTATGCAAGCGTTACAGAACTTAACAATCGGATGGAAGAGATTGCTGAAGCTATCTTCAATGTAAATGAGACCATCAGTCAGTCTTCGGACGGCGTTACCATGATTGCCGACAAATCCTGTGAAGCAGTTTCCAAAACCGCAGACGGATACGACAGTCTGACTGAAAGCCGCGAAAGTGTACACGGACTGGAAGAATTAATTGATAAATTTCAACTTTCCTAAATAACAGATGCACAGAAAGAAAAGCGCCTGCCGGATATCCCCGCAAGCGCTTTTCCTTCTTATAACCCCACTAATATATAGTATGAATATCTATATATACTTACATAAGCTCTCTACGAATCAGGACAGTTCAGGTCAGCTACCGAATTGCCTTCATACACATAACCTTCCACTATAATCTGCTCAATCAGAGTCGTCTTAGGCTGTTCAATCAGGTTAATCAGCTTTTCTCCCGCTTTTTTTCCCAATTCCTCCGTATCCTGATGCAATGTCGTCAAAGTAGGCTCAATATGTCTTGCAATCCTGATACCGTCATAACCAACAACTGAAACATCCTGTGGAATCCGCAATCCCATTTCCTTAATTGCATTGATGCCGCCAAATGCTGCAAAATCATCCGGATATAAAATACAGGTAGGTCTTTCTTTTAATTTCAGAAGTCTTATCGTCTCCTCATAAGTTCTGTCCGTATTACGATAAGCAGCAACACTCACATACTCATCCGGTATCTCCAATCCAAGCTGTGCCGCCGTTCTATAGAAGGAAGACAATCTGCTCTGCGTAACCGCCGAATCTGCTCCATGAATATACGCAATCCTGCGATGTCCCTTCTGATATACATAGTTCAGAAGATCCTGCATACCTTTCACATTATCTGACATAATTGCACACACATTGTTAAACAGATGGTCGATGGTTACCATCGGAATATTGCTGCGGACCAGTTCCATAACCTCCGGCGTATAGAAATCCGTACATACGATTGCTATTCCGTCAAAGCCGCGATATCTGCAATGCTCCAGGTAAGACATCCTGTTAGGGCGTGTCTTGCAGTCATTGATAAAGGTTATGTCATATCCTTTCTTTTCCACCGTACTCTTCAGACTGTTAAGCACAAAAGTAAAATAGTCATGGGTCAGACCACTGTATGCCTCTTCCGCAAAAAGCACTCCTATATTATAGGTACGGTTTGTCTTCAATGCCTTAGCAGCAGAATTAGGGAAATACCCCATTTCTTTAGCCACCTGCTTAATATGTTCTTTTGTCTCTGCTCCAACATCATTGTGATTATTAAGTGCCTTGCTTACTGTTGCAACCGACACACCACAAGCGATTGAAATATCCTTCATTGAAACCATTTCCACTAGCTCTCCTCTAGTTCACGGAATCGGTCATTTAAATGATCCATGATTGCGAAATCGTTTTCGCACTAATATTTTACATCACATTCTACAATTTTGCAACGCTCAAATCATTTCTTTTGTATGAAATATATGATTTTGTGTAATATATATAGTTTTTGCCTCCATATTTTTGCACTTTTTTCTAACACCCCTTGATATTTTCTTCCTATTTTAGACAAAAATATGTAAACGGTTTCGCAAATTATTATTGCATTTTATGTATTTCTTCTGTATAATTTCCTTAATAGAATCAGTCATTTTTTCTATATATATCATCATTAATTGATGCATTTTGCCTTTAAACGGGCATGTGT
Organism: Lachnospiraceae bacterium; assembly: GCA_051878995.1. Taxonomy (GTDB): domain Bacteria; phylum Bacillota; class Clostridia; order Lachnospirales; family Lachnospiraceae; genus UBA3282. The sequence continues at coordinate 10,474 of JBJELE010000024.1, forward strand.
TGTCCGCAGTTACTTAATCGTTTTCTTTAAAAGCTTGTTAAAAGCTTCAAAATTTCGGTAACACATTCATTTAACACTATAATATTAAAGGAGAATTGTACTATGAAATTTGGTTATTTTGATGACGCCAACCGTGAATATGTCATCACCACTCCCAAAACCCCATTGCCATGGATTAACTATTTGGGATGCAACGAATTCTTTTCCCTGATTTCCAACACCTGTGGCGGCTATACCTTCTATAAGGATGCCAAGCTGCTTCGTATGACACGTTATCGCTATAATGATGTGCCTAACGACATCAACGGTAAATACTTCTATATTAAAGAAGGAAATACTGTATGGAATCCCGGCTGGAAACCAACCCAGACAGACTTAGACAGCTATGAATGCCGTCATGGTATCGGCTATAGCCGCTTTACCGGTATGAAAAATGAATTGGAAGCTTCTGTTCTCACTTTTGTTCCTATGGATGACAACTGTGAGATCAGTCAGGTAAAATTGACCAATAAGAGCAACGCTGCCAAAAATGTATCTCTGTTTTCCTATGTAGAATGGTGTCTCTGGAATGCGGATGACGACTCCAGAAACTTCCAGCGTAACTTAAGCACCGGCGAGGTCGAGGTTATAGGCTCCACCATTTATCACAAGACCGAATACAGAGAACGTCGTAATCATTATGCAATTTACTCCGTCAACACACCGGTAGACGGTTTTGATACAAGCCGTGATGCGTTCCTTGGTGCATATCGCGGTGCCAACAATCCGGAAGTAGTGGAAAATGGCAAGGCAACCAACTCCATCGCAAGCGGCTGGTCTCCTATCGCTTCCCACCAGATTAATGTGACTCTGGCTCCCGGCGAGACCAAATCCTTTGTCTTCGTATTGGGATATATCGAGAATCCGGAAGATCAGAAATGGGAGGCTCCGGGCATTATTAATAAGAAGCCTGCCAATGCAATGCTTGCCAAATATCAGTCCGATGCTGATGTAGAGAAGGCTTTTGCAGCGCTGAATACATACTGGAATGATCTGTTATCCAAGTACACCGTGAAGTCTTCCAATGATAAGGTAGACCGCATGGTTAATATCTGGAATCAGTATCAGTGTATGGTAACCTTTAATATGTCACGTTCCGCTTCCTATTATGAATCCGGTATCGGCCGCGGCATGGGCTTCCGTGACTCCTGTCAGGACCTGCTTGGTTTCGTTCATCTGATTCCGGACCGTGCAAGACAGAGAATTATTGATATCGCCTCCACCCAATTCCAGGACGGAAGCGCATATCATCAGTATCAGCCTCTGACCAAGAAGGGTAACTCAGATATCGGAAGCGGCTTCAACGATGATCCTTTATGGCTGATTGCCGGCACTTCCGCTTATGTGCGTGAAAGCGGTGACACAAGCATCTTAACCGAGATGGTTCCGTTTGATAATGATATGTCCGTGGCACAGCCTTTAATGAACCACCTGAAACGTTCCTTTGATTATATTGTAAATCACAAGGGTCCTCACAACCTGCCATTGATCGGACGTGCAGACTGGAACGACTGTCTGAACTTAAACTGCTTCTCTGAGCATCCGGGTGAATCCTTCCAGACTTTCGGCCCTTCCGAAGGACCTGTCGCAGAATCCGTATTCATTGCCGGTATGTTTGTTAAATATGGTGAAGAATATGCACAGTTATGTGAGCTGATGGGTGATCAGGCAGAAGCAGATTATGCCCGTGCAGAAGTACAAAAGATGTACGACGCCGTATTAAAAGACGGCTGGGATGGCGAATGGTTTGTTCGCGCTTATGATGCTTACGGTCATAAGATTGGTTCTAAGGAATGTGAAGAAGGACAGATCTACATTGAATCCAACGGCTTCTGTCCGTTAGCAGGCATCGGTGTAAAAGAAGGTCTTGCAGAGAAAGCACTTGATTCCGTGAAGGAAAAACTGGATACCAAGTACGGTGTCATGATTTTACAGCCTGCATATACCAAATACCACTTAGAGCTTGGTGAAATCTCTTCTTATCCGCCGGGATATAAAGAGAATGCCGGTATCTTCTGCCACAACAATCCATGGGTATCCATTGCCGAGACTGTTATCGGACGCGGCGACAGAGCTTTCGAGATTTATCAGAAGACCTGTCCTGCTTATGTGGAAGAATTCAGCGAGATCCACAGAACAGAGCCCTATGTATATTCCCAGATGGTAGCCGGTGCAGATGCCAAGTTCCACGGTGAAGCCAAGAACAGCTGGCTGACCGGTACTGCTGCGTGGACATTTGTCAATGTATCACAGCACATCTTAGGTGTGTATCCTACCCATAAAGGCTTAAGCATTAATCCTTGTGTACCGAAGGACTTCGGCGACTTCGAGATCACCAGAAAGTTCCGTGAAGGTACTTACAATATCAAGGTTGTTAACCCCGACAATGTGGAAAAGGGTGTGAAATCCATTACCGTGGATGGTAAGACTCTGGATGGATGTGTCGTTCCTTATGAGAAGGGCAAGACAGAGTACAATGTAGTTGTGACAATGGGTTAAATCATATGCTGCCAAAGATATCTTTGGCAGCATATTTTTCATTGAAATCACTTTTCTGTATCCGGCACTTCCTATACGGACAATTTCTATACCAGATAATGTATACGGATTTTTCTCAGGCACAAGTTTCCTAAAAAGGGTTGTTTTTCCTGTCAGGATGTGACAGAATATGACTTAGCAAACTCTTACCAAGGGGGATAGTTTATGAGCCAGTATATGTCCATCGGGAAAGTATCGAAATTAAAGAATGTAAGCATCAAATCATTGCGTTACTATGACCAGATTGGAATTTTAAAGCCGGCCTTCGTCAATACTGAGACCAACTATCGTTATTATACGCAGGACCAGCTCTATCTGTTAGATGCCATCACAGTCTGTATCAAACTGGGCATTCCCCTGAAAGAACTGAACAACTATGTAGAGAACGGCTCCATTAATCTACAGAAACTACTTTATGACGGCAAGATTCTGGCAGAACAGAAAATTATGGAAATCCATAATTGTCTGGGAACTTTGCAGGAGACCTTGCAGAATATGGCAAGCCCTGTTACAGGCCTTGCTAAAATACCCGAGAGTCAGAGCGGCATCCTGCTCCCGGACGGCTTCTACCACAGCGAGATTCAAGAGCGGCTTCTGTTGATTGTTCCATTAGAAGACGACGACACCCCTAAATATTATGGGCAGTATATTCTGAAACTGTTCGTAACTGCACAGCAAATGGGGCTTACCGCCGCCTACCCCTCGGGCATTTTACACCGGTATGAAAATGGTTCCTACCAAAGACATATGTTCTTAACACTGTCCGGCAAACCGGAAAATTCAGACGAGACTTCCAAGGAATCCATTGTCACCATTCCATCCGGTGATTTTGCCTGCCGTCGAATCTCTACCCATATAGCAGACTTTTCTGCCTTGAAAGAAGAAATGAAGGAAGTCCTGAAAGGCGAAAATCTCTATATCATTGAAACCGATACCTTATCAGAAGCTAATAAGAAAGACGGCTATCCTTTTGAATTAGAATACAGCCTTTAGTCTTCCCACGGTCTGATCCGGTAGGTCACACCAAGCTTCTTACAGATTTGTGCACACTGCTGCTCTTCTTCCTCTGTCAAGGTAGTTGCAACGGTGGAAAGCACCACATGGGGCACGTATTTACTTACATTCCCCGCGAAGTTCAGCATCGCATCAAAAGAATCTATTCCAAATTTACTTCTGGTCAGCTCATAATACCGCTCTTTATTAGGTGTATTCAGGCTGATGGAAACAGTATCTATCAGCCCCTGATACATAGATGCTGTATCTTTATGCCAGATCAGATCCGATAAACCATTGGTATTGATCCGAATTGGTTTATCAAACTTCTCTTTCACATAAGCTGCTATCTCCAGCAGCTCCTCCAACCGCTCCGTTGGTTCTCCGAAACCGCAGAATACCACTTCCTTATATTTCTGCATATCAAACTTATCAAACTCCGCTTTCACTTCCTCCACACTCGGCTCCCGCTCCAGCCACAAGCTGCCGGAATGATTCATCTCATCTCTCGTCTGACGCAGGCAGAAGGTACAGGCGCAGGGACACCTGTTTGTAAGATTTACATATATATTTTCATAGATTTCATATAAGATTACCATTGCTATATTCTCCATTCTATAATCAGTCCCGCTTCAACCGGTATAAGATTTCCTCGAAACACACTCCGTCCGTCCTGGGAATCTCCATCTCAATTGATTTAAGTATACACTTCTTGACAAATCCCGATGCCTTGCGCACTGATTTATCAAAAGGAACTCCCTTGACAGCATCTGCCGCGATAATGGATGCAAACACATCACCTGTACCGGAGCGCTCGGTTCCCACCTTATGCGTACGGATGAGCTTCGGCTCTGTCCCTTTTTCATAAATATAGTTGGCAATAAACTCACCCTGCACGATCCCGGTAATCACAACTTTGGACGGTCCCAGAGCTGCTATCTTCTCTGCCATGGCAAGCAGTTCCTTTCTGCGCCACCCTGCAGATTTATAAGGTGTTTGAGTCAGATTGCAGGCTTCCGTCAGATTCGGAGTTGTGATATCTGCCATCCTGACCAATTCCCTCATTTCCCGGCATAACTCTTCCGTATAGGTAGAGTATAGTTTTCCGTAATCACCCATAACAGGATCTACAATTACCAGTGTATCTTTCCGAGAAAACTCCCGAATAAATTTCTTTACAATCTGAATCTGTTTCTCAGATCCCAGAAATCCTGTGGCAATTCCCTCAAACTGCAGTTCAAGCTTCTTCCAGTTATCGATATACTCCTCCATACGATCTGTATAGTCATCAAAGAAAAACTGTGGGAAACCGGTATGATTGGAGAAAATCGACGTCGGCACCGGGCAGCACTGCAAACCCAAATACGATATGATTGGAAGCGATACCGCAACGGAACATCTTCCGAATCCCGATATATCATTAATGACTGCTATCTTTTTCTGCACAACCGATTCCCCTTTTTCCATATTTCTTCTATATTATCAACACTTCCATCCCTGACAAGATGATGCTCCGAAACTGCCTTCTCCCTATTTCCTTTCATACTCAACAGGAAGAGCATTGCAAATACACAGATAAAGCCTGCTAAATCCCATATAGTAAAAGGTGCTCCCAGCCACAGCGAAGAAAGAACTGCTGCTGCCACCGGTTCAGCAAAGCCATACAGAATCGCTTTCTCCGGACCGATCAGCCTTACACCCACCATGTACAGATTAAATGCCAGAAGATTGCCCAGTATCACAACAGCTGCAACCCCTGCTACAATCTGCCGGTCCAGTGTCACAGCATATTCCCATGGCCGGAAGATCAGCATAGAGATACCGCCGCCCATTATAAAGCTCCATCCCTGCAGCAGATAGACCGGATAACGTGACAGAAGCCGCTTCGGATATACATTATATATCGTAACTGCACCCGCGCAGCCGATTCCTGTCAGGAGTGCCAAAGGAGACACCGCAAAATCTGTCAGACTGCCATGGGTAACTAACAGAAATACCCCAAACAGCGCCAACATTATACTGACAATTTCATTCCATTTGGGAGAACGCTTCGTTGCCACACAGCTGCATAACAGAATTGGAATCGGGCTTAAATCCTGAAGAATCGTTGCCACTCCCGCAGAGGATAACTGAATGGTGCCAAAATACAGAAATTGACACAGCGTAATTCCTGCCAGTCCATAAACCAAAAGATCCCGGCAATCCCTTCCCTCTTTCCATGGTGCCAAAGCTGCCTTAGGACTTCTCGCAAAGCACCATATCAATAAGATAATTCCTGCAATCAGAAGCCGGATGGGTGTCAGCCACAGACTGGAAAGCCCTTTACGCGTAAAAAGGAACTGCCCGCAAGTACCGGAAATGCCCCACATGGCGCCTCCCAGCACTGACAATGCAGCTCCCCATATATACTTATGACGATTCAAAAACGATTTATCATCCATGCCTTTTACTTCTATCCTTCGATTCCATACATTTTTCACAGAAGCATTCAGGAATATCCCCACATCATCTGTCTCATTGTAACGTTATTGAAGAATAAAGTAAAGCGCTGAATTGTAAATTGTGCTCATTCGTCATGATTTATGACATTTCTGTAATCATTCCTGTCCTATCACCTCATTTGCCATAGCAAACATCTCATCGGAGCTCATACTCAGATCAAATCCAGACAAACTATAGTAGGTACCTTCCTTCTCCCATGTAACACCCTTGTTCTGCATAATCTCTACTTCATCAGAACCGTATGAGATAAAATAATCATCCCGGGCCTCATTCTCCTTATCTTCCTCTGTCAATTCATAATCCACCGGCACAAACTTATAGGTATACTCATCATAATACAGAGTAATATCCCCACACTGCGCGGTAGCATCCGGAGTCTTATCCCTGACAGCTTCTTCAACAGGCTTACAGCTATTCAACCACAATGTATTTTCTCCGTCTTTCTCATAATGGATGGTCATTTCCTTATAGGTATAAACCTTGTTTCCCTCATCATCTACTCCATCCACATCATCCACGGACATTTCCCGGAAATCGTATCCGTTGGAGAATGTCTCTATACTGTCCACTTCATAGCCCAGCTTACCTTGTGCCTTATCTATATCATCATAGCTCTTATAAGTATCCGACAACGACGTACCTGATACAAGTCCTGTTGCATGGCCCGCCGCATAAGCACCACCACCTACAAGCAGACAAGCTGCCGCCACACCGATTACGAGTTTCTTCACTGATAAATGTTTCATAGTTCCAGCCTCCTTCTGACTATCTAAAATTGCTTCATCAATTCTCTCTTTCAAGTTCCGGGAAGCAGTAACATCCTGACATTCTACCTCTAAAGCGTGTTTCACATTCTGTTCAAAATCGTATTGCATTCGATAAGACCTCCTATTCCAATATCCGGCTATGCATATATGCTGCTGTATCTGAATCCTTCTCCAGCATCCCCCGCAGCCGTTCTCTGGCTACATGGAGCCTGGACTTTATGGTTCCCTCTCGCAAGCTAAGCATATGCGCAATCTCGCTGACCGAATATTCCTGATAATAAAACAGGATGATCACCGTCCTCTGTTTCATCGGAAGACGGCGTATTGCCTCAGATAACATCCGGCTTTCTTCCTTCACCATCACTTGTTCCAGAGAAGACCTCTCCGTCCTTGTATCGGCTTTATCTATGACTTCCTCATCCGGCAGTTCCCTGCCTTTCTTTTTGCCGGCCTTATATGCCGTCCGTACAAGAATCTGCATCATCCATGCCTTAAATCCGCTGTCATTCTTAATCTCCTTACAGTGCAGATATACTTTTACAAAGGTATCCTGTACCACATCTTCACTGTCCGGTAGATTGCCTGTGATCAGATATGCTGTGCGAAGTGCCACATTCTTATACTTATCATAGAGCAGATCAAAGGATGCTTTATCGCCTTCCTTCATCCGTCTTACCAATACTTCCTCGTCCAAATTCATCTTCTCCTTACCAAATCATACACAACTACGCACATGTGCACCTGCGCGTCTACCTATAAGAGGCTTGCAAAGTCCAAAAGGTTCATTTTTCGTTCAGCAATAAAATGAAAGAAAGACGTACCCGTGCTTTCATGGGTACGCCTCTGCATAATACCATATTTATCTGCCATTACAGGCTTAAACCAATAATTAATAAAAACAGCATGAGCAGGCTGATTACCAGTGAGATAATAGAAATAATAAGTCCTGCAATTGCCAGCCCTCTTCCTGTCTGCTTATTTTTGCCCATTCCGATAGCAGAACATATAATTCCGGCAATAGAAAATACAAGATCAAAAATCGGAATCCAGCAACATAGCAACGCAAAACAGGCTATCACAAAACCTGCTATCCCTGCACCGTTTTTCTCTGACATGGTATCCCGTACCACTGCACGCACCGGATATGGATACTGCTGCTGATTATATGGTGGCTGACCATACTGTGCATTATTCTGATATGGCTCATTCAGGCCATATGACATATTCTCTTTTCTGTCGTCCATACTTTCTCCATCCCAAATCAGTTATTATTATGCCAACCGTGCCCACAGTACCAATGCAGAAATCGCTGCTATTATTACCAGACATAAAGCAAACATACCAAGCACCGCACCATTCTTTTTCTCCAATGCAAATTTAATATAAAGAGTACTCATAAGTATGCCAACACACAGACCAAGACAGCCTGCAAAGTACACTCCGCCAACCGAACTGATTGCCACCAGTGCCCAAACCCAACCGGGTATATTTGCCAATGGCTCATAGGGTGTACCATCATCAATATATGTACCATTGACCGCCAGTCTGATCTTATTGCCAACAACTACCAGATTGCACTCCGCACCCGGAAGGCTGATCTGATAATCCAATACTCTGAGAAACCAGTTGCTGGATTTTGCCTTATAGGTATCCTGATCAACAACTACTTTCATGCCGCCGAAGCCGCCTACCTGCAGGCCGACAACGTGCGTGTTGCCCATTCCGTCTGTTACATTCCACTCTTTTTTCATTCGTTTTCTCTCCTCATCAGAAAATGTATCAATGTCTCATTGCAAAATGACTTTAGTATACCATTCTTTATAAACAGGCGCAAGGAAATCATGAATTTCTTGCCTTTTGTGCATAAAAAAAGTATACTGTCACTAAAGCATTAAGGCAACACAAAATTAATGATACAAAGGAGAATCATATATGAATAGAAAAGAACAGGCAATCGCCTATCATGATAGGAAATTCAACTGTGCCCAGGCTGTAGCCTGCAGCTTTCACCAAGAACTTGGTGTAGACGAGGAAACTCTTTTCAAAGCCTGCGAAGGCTTTGGTCTCGGTATGGGCGGCACATGCGCTACCTGTGGTGCCATCTCAGGTGCCGTCATGGCAGCCGGTTTTATGAACAGTGACGGAAATCTGGAAGACCCGAAAACAAAAGCAGACACTTATAAACTCTCCCGTGAAATCGTAGATCAGTTTGTGAAAAAGAATGGCTCCGCAGTCTGTAAGGAATTAAAAGGAATAGAGACCGGCAAGGTTCTCCGCTCCTGTCCCGACTGCATTATGGATGCTGTAGAAATTGCAGAAAATGTATTAGGGATTAAATAACAGAAACTGTTATAGAATATATGCAAATGTCATTTATGGCCTTTGCATATATTCTTTCTACACGCACTTATTGGAAACCAACTACAATCACCACAAATATCAGCTAACATTTCTTCTGTCATCTGCTCGTCGATTTTCCTCGTAATCTCATGGTAATTATATTCCTTCTCTTCCAATTGAAAGTAAGAAACTGTTTTATCATCAAATTTCTTAACCTTTTCCTGTGTGTCACAAAGATTCTCCCCAGCCTTATGCGGGCAGTCCTTGCATAAATCATCCGCGGAAAAGGTCAGCATGATTTCGGCATCCTCATGGGTTCTAAGATAATGGACGACTTCGTCCATATTGGAGACGAAATCGTCATCATATCCTTTACCCGAATAACCTTGTGTACATAATAAATGATGTGGCCGCAATTTAATCATAACTTCAAACGCTTTCTAATCTCAAACCCCAGAACAGAGGCAAGGATTGCCTTCAATATCGCTGTAGGGATAAAAGGAACAACGCATGCTGTAATTCCTGTCATCACAGGACTCTTTGTCAGGATGCAGAACATCACTACGCCGACCACATAGTTTGCGACCGTACCGACAACAAGTGCCACCACGTACGCCCCTTTAAAAGCCTTACGGTGCTCAACACCGAACCCTATTATAAATGCCATCAACGGAAATGAGATTAAGAAACCTCCGGTAGGTCCCACAAATTTATCAAGGCCTCCGCTGAATCCTGCAAGAACAGGGACTCCAACAGCACCCAGTAACAGGTAGATCAGGGTTGAGTAGGTTGATAATTTAGCACCTAAAACTACCGCTGCAAGGGTAATGGCAAAGGTCTGCATTGTCATTGGAACTCCCATAGGCATTGGAATAGATATTTGTGCCATTATTACAATAACCGCAGTAAACAACGCAATAGAACAAATATCTTTTGTGCTCAATTTTTTTACTGATTCTGTCTTTACCATAGTTTCGCTCATGTTAATACTCCTCCTCGGTTTGTCCTTCAAGTCAAAAACAGTATATAAAATAAAAAATGCATTGTCAACCTATAATTGCTTCAAGTTAACAATGCATTTCTATCACAATGCTCCTCTATCAAGGCACAAAAGCTATATGATTATATATTTCCGCGTCAGAAGGCTCCTCACAGGCGCAAAAATCATGTGCATCCGGCCAAACCTCATATCCCTGAATACTTCCGCCCACAACCGGCGGTCCGTCTGCTCTCAACTCAATAAGCTCAATCCTGACCACATTACTTTACGCTTTATCAATTTCAACTGCCCACATACCCTTCTTGAAAGTCGCCGATACCGGACACGAGCCCAGGTCACTCATGGCAGCATCTAACAAAGGATCGACTACATAACCGGCATCCGAACCATCCGCACTAAAAACCACTACGTAATTACCGGTATCAGATCTGTATGCAGTACCGGATCCAACATTATGGACAGCAGAAGGATCCATAGCCAGCACACGGTCAAATGCATTGCGCATTTCAACCGCATAATTTGCATCCATTGCACGTCTTGTCTTTTCTATGTATTTCAGATACTGTGGAGCCAGTACAATGACAAGCGCCGCCATAATCACTATAACAATAATTAACTCTATCAAGGAAAAGCCCTTGTTATTCATACTTTTGTCAGTCATATTTCACACACCTTTTTATATACGTATGATATTGTAGTGCTTTACTCTTTCAGTGTTTTATATTTCATTATTATAAATATCTCTATATACCATTTATTTCCATAGATTTTATGACTTTAACTCAACTCGGAAGGATGGTTGCAGCTCCGCGCAAAAACCGTTGACGCTTGGAAATACCGAATGTATAATATAATCAGTGAAGTGTAGATTGGATGCAGACGATCCTACAGTACCGACAATATGCAAAGGAGGTAAAAACATGGAAGAGAACAAGAATGTCCAGACCAATGTGGAACTGAGCGACAAGGAGCTGGAGCAGACTGCCGGCGGATATCTTTATGTCGCGTATGATCTCTACCCCTGTCCTCAATGCGGCAGGAAGTGGGATGCGCGGACGGGACCTGACGTCTGCACATGTGGCAAGAGCTTGCGCTGGTGAGTCCGGCTGACTGGCGATCTCAGGCCGCGGACATACAAAAAAGCACCCTGAACAATCAGAGTGCTTTTCATTATTCCTTGATTTTACAAGGTTTGTATGTTTTATATTGTTGCAAAATGTAAATCATTTGTTATAATGTACTTAACAGGGTAGCCGGAAGGTGAGTGCACTTCACCCGTCCCGGCGAAATAAAGTTGACTAAGAAATAGCCATCCTAAACTTTGACGGGAGCAGGACGGCTATTTCTTATTTTTCAGATTCAGAATTGCTACAATTAATAGACCAATGGTCAGAATAATTATAAATTCTTCATATGTACTCATAAGCACCACTCCTTTCCGCAAGGCTCGGAACGGATGGTGGCACGTCCCCCGGCTACCCGGTTAAATATACTATATTGCTTACCTATCAGAAAAGAGGCATAGAATCCAAAATCGTTTTGAAACGCTGTCAGCATAAAAGACAGGTCTTGTGACTCGCTACGTTTTCTGCTCGGTCCGTGCATTGTTTATCCGCCATTCACGAAAACTCGCCTACGGCTCAGACAATTCGCTCGATGGCGGAAATTAGCACAGACCTCCCTACGAAAGCCTCGCTATCGTCACTTCAATCCTGTCTTTCATGCTTTACAGCTGTTTACCATATCCTTACATGATTCCCGTCTTCTCTCGGAATGCTTCGATATCTTCCGCAGATGCAGCTGCCAGAAGCCACTGCTTCAGCACGGTTTCCTCCTTCTGGGACAGGATTCTTTCCCTTAAGTCAGCCGGCACCGTTCCCTTCTGCTCCAACAGGGTAAGAATATCGGTGCTTCTTCCCCGCACCTCCCCAATCGCAATGCCTTCATCCCTGATATATTCATCTTCATCCCAGCGGTCACGTTTTGCTTTCATATAATCATCAAAGAGGGCCTTCAGCGGTCTTCTCAGGCTCATGCCCTTAAGTACATTGATTGCTTCCGTAATTCCTTCGTTCTTCGTCGTGATCATGTCAAGTTCCTCCACGCTTTCGGCATTGAACAGACGGATCCAGTCATCTACCGGTGTTCCCTTTAATGCCTTGGTCAGTTCAATGATATGTAGCTCCCACAGGTCCGTGAGGTCTCTCCCTTCACTGTCCCTGAGCCGGTATACGGCATGGTACTCTTCCCTGTCTGGGAAAAAGTCATAGTCCAGAAGGCTGATGCTGATACAACGGGGCAGCTTCTCGTACCTCTCCCCCAGCATCAGGCCGTCCGTATACATCCCTGCCAGATAATACAGGTTCCGTCTGGTCCAGTGCTTCTGCCTCCGTACCTGCATCTCGATGTTAATCTTCGCATTGTCATTCAGTTCCAGTACCACGTCCAGGATTCCCTGCTTCTGTCTTTTATGCCGTCTGCGTAAGAACGGATTGAGCAGTCTGACAGATTTGATGTCCTCCGGTGGGATTCCCAGCGTATCGCTGAGGAACTGTTTCCGGACTTTCTCGTGGGCAAAGAGTTCCTTGGCCGCGAAGTCCGCTTTCAGTGAGATAAGCTCCATAATGTTCTCCTTCCCGCAGGAGACTGATGGTGTCTGTGTAATTCACGGAACCTGACTTATGGCATTATCCGTGCCGTGCCACAGAACAAAGCTTATCCTTTCTCTGAAATCTCCTGCTTTTAAATTGTGTTTGGTTGATTTAAAAGCATAGAGTTTCTGAAGTTTAGAATGTTTGATTTGACATATTTTTATCAACTAGAAATTAGTATGCTTTGGTTTCATTATAACATGATGGGAGAAGATGTCAATCACTAAATTTAAGAAGTATAGACGGAATTTCGTTCGTTCTGGTTTTACTTCTATTGACCATAAAAATCCTCCAGCAGAAAATGAATCGGATAAATTACCGGATATTCCGCTACACGGATTGCGCCACACATCTGCAACACTTCTTATCAGCCAGAATGTTGATGTAAAAACTGTGTCCAACAGATTAGGGCATGCACAGACAAGCACCCTGAACAATCAGAGTGCTTTTCGTTTTTCCTTGATTTTACAAGGTTTGTATACCGTGCGCTAGAGGGCGCACGACGTCCAGTGGACGTCGGTTTTGCGCCGACCGAAGCGGAGCTGAGATACGAACTCCCGGTTCGAATCGATGCGCCGCTTCTATCAAAAAAAAGATGGATTTTCATCCATCTTTTTTTGATACAAAGACGTGCGCTAGAGGATTCGAACCCCCGACCTTTTGGTCCGTAGCCAAACGCTCTATCCAGCTGAGCTAAGCGCACATTTCCACAACAAAAGTTATTATATAGACTTTTGTTGCGAATGTCAATAGCTGATTCCCAATTTCACGCAATTTCATGCCCGGACAACTTAGGACTTTTCCTTTTTACTTCAATGCCTGCACAATAATGACTACCAGACACAGGACAATGTATAACAGCATGCCCGGATTTAGAATAACTGTCTTAAATCGCTGCCCCTTCTCAATGGTTTCTTCTCCCATCTTAAAAGTTATCTTAGATTTATTTACCAACAATAATATAATGCCCGTAATCGCGATTGCATAGATACAAAGCCCATACAGACCAAAGATCATCGCACCTATCGGGGTCTGTAAATCTACATTATTTAAGAGCAGACCGCCCAGTACACTGCCTACAAAGTTAACCATCATATGTATCGCAATGCAATATTTCACATTTCCTGTCCGTACATAGATATAGGCAAAAAAGCAGCCTAACAGGAAGGCATAGAAAAACTGATTAAGGTTCATGTGAAACAGCCCGAAAATCAATCCTGATACGATGACAGCAGTCCCCTGTCCATACTTTATGGCCCGGTCACAGATGAGTTTACGAAACAGCAGTTCTTCAAAAAATGGTGCCAAAAGTACGATATAGATTGCAGATATCCAGAGATTCCCCGTGGTAACCGTATTCAACAGCCAATTTTGCACCGGTGCTCCCTTGATCAGCCCAATTCCTGCTGTTACGACAAGTCCGGTCAGATTACCCACAATCAGCAGTCCATAAGCCGACATGAAAGCCAGTAATATCTGCCACGGTTTCATGGAATGTTTCTCAATGACAGGTGCATTCTTCTTCCTCATCAAAAGGAGTGCAATCGGATACCCAATCACATAGAGTGGTACCATACCCGCTGCAAACATAATATCATAATTTTCTGCCCATTCCGGTTTCAACAATACTAACAATTTCTGGCACCCGATCTGAATTGCAAAAATCAGAGCCGTACCAATAAAAATCCTCAAACCAATGCTTGAAAACTCTTTCTTATTTCCTGTCGTTTCCATTTCCCTATACTCCCTTTTTCACATAATAACAGATTGTTCGCGACTTATGTCTTCATGTACTAGCTGATATCTAATTCCGGCGGTACATCTATTTCATCCGATACATATTTACCGTTCTTCTTACGTTGGCGCACGCACTCCGTCAACAAATATTCAATCTGCCCGTTCACAGACCGAAAATCATCTTCTGCCCATGCCGCTATGGCATCGTATAACTTGGCAGACAATCTGAGAGGTACCTGCTTCTTGCCCGAATCTCCCATATTTCTCACCCTGTCTTCTAATATAAACTGCCGGAATTAACAACCGGCTGCGCATCGTGGTTACCGCATAATACAACCAGGAGATTGGAAACCATTGCCGCCTTGCGTTCTTCATCCAGTTCCACCGTATGTTTCTCATTTAGACGTTCCAATGCCATTTCCACCATGCCGACTGCACCGTCAACAATCATCTTTCTCGCATCAATAATAGCAGATGCCTGCTGTCTCTGCAACATGACTGCCGCAATTTCCGTAGCATAGGCCAGATAAGTGATTCTCGCTTCCACGATCTCAATTCCGGCTTCTTCCACTCTTGCCTGGATTTCATCCCGAATTCTTCCGGCTACAATCTCGCTGGAACCGCGCAGGCTTCCTTCATCTGCCATACCGTCTCCGGTAGTATCCACATTGGGTGCCACATCATAAGGATAAAGTCTTACGATATTTCTCAGAGCGCTGTCGCACTGTAAAGACAAGAATTCCTTATAATTATCTACACTAAATACTGCTTTGGCCGTATCTACCACACGCCAGGTAACTGCGATGCCGATTTCTACCGGATTGCCCAGGCAGTCATTGATCTTCTGTCTGCTGTTATTCAATGTCATTATTTTCAGGGAAATCTTCTTGGAAGAAGATTCTGCACTTGTAGCAGTTGCCGCACTAGCCGCTGCTGCCAGATTCCCCAGACTGTTTAAATTACTCACATCCCCACTCTGATTCAGTTTCGTTCCGGCCGCCGGATTCACACTGCTACAGAAAGGATTGACGAAATAGAAACCGTCTCCTTTTAATGTACCAATATATTTACCGAACAGGGTCAATACAAGGGCTTCCTGCGGTTTTAACACTTTTAATCCCGGTAACAGGAAACACATTACAATAAATACCACAATACTGACGATCAGAAGCAGCGGGGTTCCGATTCGATCAATCAAAAAAGCCCCATAAATAAATCCTGCAATGGACAGAGCCATAAGAAGAAGTATGCCTAACAACGCCGCCATACCATTCTTTTTTCCATTTAAGATCTTTTCTTCTATCATTTCTTTTTTCTCTTCCATAATCATCTTCCTCTCTTTCTTATGAAAAGATATATTTGTTTTGATATCAGAATGATATCACTTTCATTTCTTTTTGTAAAGAAAAATTTTCCATTCGCAGCCCCAGCCCCTAAAAATCACCATTTCATTATCAATTCTTGCGGTAATTGCTCCGGCATATTGGTTAATGAAACAGCATCTGATACAATAAATGCAAGTCAAATATACAGATACACAAGTTTATTCACACAAATTCCGAAGTTTCAGAAAGGACATAAAGCATATGAATTTACTGACAACCGCACCCATTTTCCAATCCAACATGGTTCTGCAGCGCGAGAAGCCGATCATCATCTGGGGAAACGCCCCTGTTTCCGGTCACATAACAGTCTGCCTGCAGACACCTACAGGTACAGCCAACGCAGATGCTGTTGCCGAATCAGACAATACTTCTTCCGTTAGTAAATGGCAGTGCACCCTGCCACCGCAGTCTGCCTGCGAAAATGCCCGGCTTACCATAAGCTGTGATCAGCCGGGATGCGAAACTATTACGTTGAAACAGATTTCCATCGGGGATGTCTGGCTTGCAGGCGGTCAGTCCAACATGGAATTTTTCCTACGCTACGATCAGGACTGGGATACCGTGAAGACCTATGAGAAGAATCCTAAGATTCATATGTATAATGTACCGCAGCTTGCTTTTTCCGGACAGGAAAGAGATACGACAGGATACGGTGTCTGGCTTGAAGAGGGGGACACCGGATTTGACACGTTCTCTGCTCCCGGCTATTCCTTTGCGAGGAATATACAGCCCCATATCGGTGTACCCATCGGCATCATTGGCTGTAACTGGGGCGGCAGTACCGCTGCCACATGGCTGGATGAGAGTTGTTTAGAAGAAGAACCTCTCGCAGTCTATTTGCGGGAATATGAAGCAGCATTACAGGAATATACTCCTGAGGAAATGAAAGAAGTCAGTCTGAAAGCATGGGCATTTGAAACTTCCCCAAAGCATGTGGAGGAATTCATGCCGCTTCTGTACGGCAGGGACAGAGCATGGCAGGAGACCTATATGGAAGAGCATGCCAATGATCCCTTCGTTCCCATGGGACCCTATAACATCAACCGTCCCGGCGGACTGTATCATCAGATGCTGGAGCCGCTGATTCCTTTTGCCATCAAGGGTGCGCTCTGGTATCAGGGCGAGACCGATGCGGTTCATGCTTACATCTATGATAAGCTTATGACCGCCATGATTACTTTCTGGCGCGAGAAGTGGAACGATCAGTTTCCTTTTCTGTTCGTTCAGCTTGCTCCTTTCGGCGTCTGGCTTGCCTGCGACTCCAAAGGCTATACCCAGGTACGAGAGAAGCAGGAACTGGTCAGCAAAACAGTTCCCCGGACAGGTATGGTAAGTATTATGGATATCGGCTCCTACTATGACATCCATCCAAAACAGAAGATGGAAGTGGGCAGAAGACTTGCATTGCTTGCCAGAGGAAAGGTATACGGAGAAAATATTTTATGCGAATCACCGGAGTTTCTTAAGGCTGTGCGTGATACCGCTTCCGGGCATAGCATTGCATTATCTTTTGCTAACTGTGGTTCTTTAAGCTGTCCCGATCAGGACATAACGGGATTTGTGCTGATACAGCAAGGAAAAGAGATTCCTATTGATTCCATCACGATTGACGGTACACAGATTATTTTGAAGGCAGACAGCCTGTCAGATGCACCTTGTACAGTACAGTTTGCCTGGGCTGACTATGCACCCGTGAATGTTTATAATGAAGCCGGATTGCCGGTCAAGCCGTTCCGGTGGTGTGAGGGATAGGGTTACACCAACCCCATCACGCGCAATACATAGAGCCAGAAGGTCAGCGTAAATGCACTGAAAAATGTGGTGATCATAACCGTACTGGAAGAGAGCGTCCCTTCATGGCCCATGCTTTTGGCCATGACAAAGCAGCTTACCGTTGTCGGAGACCCCAGCATCACAAGGATTGCCACCAGCTTGTCCTGTACATATCCCATCCTGACCGCAAGCGGCAGAAAAAGCATGCAGAACAAAATCAGTTTCATTCCACTGGCACAGAGTGCCGGTTTCAGGGCCTGAAATGCTTTCCGATAATCAAAGCTTGCACCCAGTGCCATCAGTCCCAGCGGTGTTGCCAGATTCGCAATGTATTTTACGGTTTTCTCCATAATAAGAGGCTGCGGAATTTTACAAAGTGACCAAACCATACCGATTGCAATTCCCAGAATAATCGGATTGGTCACAATTCCTTTCAGTGTATTCAGCAGCAGTTTTTTGTCCAATTTACCCCGGTTGGGCTTTAAGAAAGACAGAATAATCACCGCCATGATATTATACATCGGCACTGTACCGACGATCATAAGCGGTGCCATGCCTGAGGTCCCATATATATTCTGGATAAAACCGATACCCAGAAGTGCCGCGCTGGAGCGATATGCCGACTGCGCAAACTCTCCCTGTACAGAACGATCCTTCCACAAATAGGACACCAGGATTGCAAGGGCAATCGACAGAAGGGTTGCCAGGAAACAGAACACTACAAACTTTCCGTCCCATACTGCCAGAAAATCCTCCCCTGACAAATCCTGAAATAACAATACCGGAAGTGCCACTTTAAATACAAAGGAATTCATCGTCTTCGTAAATGTTTCCGTAAAAATACCTATTTTCTTAAAAAAGAATCCTAGCACCATCAGAAGAAAAATCGGCACTGTAGCATTCAGACAAAAAATCAAATTCTGCATAGAAATCTCCCACGGTATTTCCGTTCTTTCCATTTCATAACTCCTATCATAATCCAAAAAGCAATTTTATACAATTCGTTTCCATTGATTTTTATTAAACTAAGACCATACAGATAACACATATTTAAAACTTTTCAATTTAAGGAGGAACAACAAAATGGAAAATCAGAAATTATTTGAAACATTTGAAACCAAAGGAAAATTATGTACCTTGCAGGACATAACAGCTTTTGCCGATATCCCCTGGTCCAAACATCCCGCCTTTGAAGGCGTGGAATTGAAACATATTGTTATCGGCGCACAGACAGACGGTGCTTTCAGCTATCATCTGGTAAGGATTGCACCGAACTGTAAAATCGGTCTTCATGTTCATAAGGAACAGTTAGAAACCCATGAAGTCATTGCCGGAAACGGTACACTCATTAACAACGGGCAGTCCTTTGCCTATGAGCCGGGTATCATTTCCATTCTCCCAATGAATACTCCGCATGAAGTAACCGCCGAAGAGAACGGACTGTACCTGTTTGCTAAATTTATGCCCGCACTTAATTAGTATCGTGGCTTCTTGCCCGCTTGTCGGGTTTCCCGGCAGAATAGAAGGAAGATGCCTTTTTATAATCTGTTGGCGTAAGTCCCACAATCTTTTCAAATTGTTTTATAAAGTGGCTTTGGTCGCAGAAGCCTGTGTCCATTGCCACTTTAGTCATAGAATCTGTCTTCCCCAATAGTTTCTGTGCTTTGCGGATACGATTCTGCATCTGAAACTGATGCGGTGTCAGGCCAATTTCCTGTTTAAAGCAACGGATAAAATGATATTTACTGGTAAATACCATATCGGCCATATCTTCTATATTTATCTTTTTCTCAGGGAAAATCTCCAGTTGCTGCCTTAACTTCTCCCATATCATGTTTTTCCCTGTAACACTATCTCTCTGCATCTGTCGGAAGCTTTGTAAACGTTTCCTAATCTGAGCTTGCAGTTGCGCAGAGATTTCATATTGCCCGCCGGACCGAATCATCTTCAGTATTTGAGCCTCCAACTCATTCGGCTCCTGTTTCTGTATTATTCTCTTATCAATACATATAGTGACCATGGAATAGGGTTCCATAGCCATAATGCTATGCGGAACATATGGTGGAATAGCCATAATCTGCCCTGACTGATAGACACGTTTGGATTTACCTGTCACAACCTGCACTGAACCTTCCATCATAATACCGATTGTATAAACATTTACATGGTTGTGCAGTGCATAAGATTTTCGTGAGTATCCGGCAGAAATAACTTCTATCTTGCTATTCTTA
Source organism: Lachnospiraceae bacterium (assembly GCA_051878995.1). Taxonomy (GTDB): domain Bacteria; phylum Bacillota; class Clostridia; order Lachnospirales; family Lachnospiraceae; genus UBA3282. The sequence goes on from JBJELE010000024.1 coordinate 30,430, forward strand.
TCATATACATAAGTAATTCTCTCACATTGTTCCATGCTCCGGCTTCCTTCCCGTCGCTGCCTTCACGATCTTATAGAGCTCCTCTGCAGCCAGTCTGGCCTTGGCAACGATATCGCCGCACCCCTGCGGAAAACAGTAATACTGGGTCCTCTCATCTCCGATGCAGATTACATCGCCAATCTCATACCAGTAGAAATCCGAATAAAGGCTATAGGAGGAAAGCGGTTCCTGCACATAATCCAGACTGCCTTCACATCCTGTCAGATGAAAGCCCTCACATGAATGCGTTAATGTTCCTTCTCCCACCTGATACACACATCTGGTATCCACCATCATATATATATCCACCGGCACTTCCATATGATAGGTTCCGTCAAGCAGTTCTTTTCTTACACACTCTCTTTCCCATCGATACCAGTCCGGTATGTGATCAAACTCTGTCACACCGTCCCCTGCCTGAAGAAAACCATATTCTGTCAGTTCATATTCTTTCTTGCAGCAATTGCAGCGCAGACGGGTTCCCTGTCCTGCCATCTTTCCTTCCGCGTGACAATTCGGACACCTGTAAAGCATCCTGTTCAGACCATCCGCGCGAAACGGCTCTGCAATCTTAACATGGTTTTCCTGTTGCCAGCGAAAATAGTCAAAAGAGAACTGCTCCTGCAAAATCTCATTCAATTCCCCGGTGGATCTTTCGGCAATCTCCTCAGGAGAAAGCAGATATTCCATCTCAGCAGACACCTGTACTTTGCGCAGCTGCAGATTATTATAAAGGGGATCTCTGGCGAAAGCGCCTTTGGTACGGATCATGACTACAGGAACCTTTAACAGCTTCAGACATTTTCCCAGGCTCTCCGGAAGGGGCGTCTCGGTACCGTCAAAGCTGTAGCTGGCCTCCGGATACATCAGAATAGAGCTTTTCAACTGTTTTACAGTATAGATCATATCCCGCACCAGTGTCACATCATTAATAAATTTTTTCGTGGGGATACAGCCAATCAGCCGCATCAGCCATTCTTTTCCCACGAAGCCGTCTGACGTACATACAATATGGAACTGCCTTGGAAAAAGCACTGTGGATGCAATCTCTAAATCAATAAAACTGGAATGATTCATTAACACCAGACAGGGGTCATCCTTTCCAAGCCGTTCCATGCCTATTTTTTTACAAGTAAAATGGGTCGCCCGCAAATCCATGATGGACAACAACCGAAGCAATAGGCGAAAAACGAAGGCCTGTCTGACCGGCTTCTTGTGCACAGGCACCGGAATGGCAAGCACATCTTCATACTTCATTTTTGCTGTTTTAATCTTCATTTGTAATTCCCTTTAATCCCTCATAAGTTATTCTTTAGTCTGTCGGCCGTTGATAGAAGCGTCCCGACAGCCCTTCTGTCTTTAGCTCATTGATAAATGCTTCCGAATCCACAGCCCTTACCGCCTGCAGCACTTTCTTTACCTCTTCTCTGGAAACCACGGAATACACCACATTCCGCTCGCAATGCTCATAGGAGCCCCGTCCTTCCAGAATGGTTGCGCCATGTCTGCTTACCTTGTAAATGGCATCACAGATTTCCTCCGGCTTCCCGGTCACAATGAAAAAGGTCTGCTTCTGGTATTTCTTATAAAGCACATGAAGCACCTGAGTAGAGGCAAACTGGAAAATAATCGAATACAATGCCTTGTCCCAACCAAACAGAAGACCTGCAACAGACAGAATCACAACATTAAGCCCCAGAATCAGATTCCAGGCATCCATCCCTTTCTTCTCGGACAGATAGATAGAAATAAAATCCGTTCCTCCGGTAGTGGCATTTACCATCAGACACATACTGATCACCAGCCCATTGATCATACCGCCAAAAATACTGATCAATAAGGTGTCATATGTGATGACAAATCCCGGTATGATATCCGTCAGGAAGCTGGTCAGCACAATCATCAGGCAGGAATAGATGGTAAACTTCCTGCCGATGAACCGAAAGCCTACATAAACCGGAAACGCATTTAACAGCAGATTGATAACCGTGTAGGGCACCACAAGCCCTAAGAATCTCTCACAGATAGTCTGTATCAGAATGGTCAATCCGGTTGCACCGCCCGGATATAAGCCGCCTGTTCTGACAAAGGTCTTGATATTAAGCGCCATCAGAAATGCCGCAGCCACAATTACGACAATCCGTTTACTATCCTGTTTTCGATCAAATCTCATTTAGAAATCTCCATTACTTATGCACATTTTTATTCCTGTACGATGAAAATATTATAACCTATTACATCGTCCCACCGCAACAGGCAGTCTCTATCCAAAGCTTTCACAGATTATAATATTTCCCTAAAAAAATGAATGAAAATAGAAAGAATGAATAGAAAAATGTCGGAATTTTTAGTATACTAAACTCATACTTAACGGTTTGCGTTACAAGAATTGCAACGCAATGCTTGATAAAATACTAAGGAGGAAACTATGAGTCATTTACCACTGGAAGTACGTGTTCCCATCGAAGCGGATAATCCGAGTATCTGCCGTGATGAGGGCAAATGTATCAAATGCGGCATGTGTAAAGAGATCTGTACCAATGATATCAGCGTGCACGGCACCTATACGTTGGAAGCGACAGGAAATAAGGCAATCTGTATCGGCTGCGGTCAGTGTGCCAATGTATGTCCCGTCAACAGCATTACCGAGAAATACGAATATGGACAAGTCCGGGAGGCTGTTAAAAACTCCGGCAAAATTGTAATTGTCAGTACTTCACCCTCTGTCAGGGCAGCTCTGGGAGAAGAATTCGGTATGCCGGACGGTTCCTTTGTGGAAGGCAAAATGGTATCCCTGCTGCGTGCCCTTGGTGTAGATTATGTCTTAGATACAAACTTCGCTGCAGATCTTACCATTGTGGAAGAAGCAAGTGAATTGATCGAACGGGTTACCAAAGGTACCAAGCCACTGCCCCAGTTTACCAGCTGTTGTCCGGCATGGGTTCGCTTTGCAGAGCTTTATTATCCGGAACTCTTACCGAATATTTCCTCTGCCAAGAGCCCAATCGGCATGCAGGGGCCTACCATCAAAACCTATTTTGCACAGAAAATGGGCATCGACCCGGAGAAGATCGTCAACGTAGCACTGACCCCGTGTGCTGCCAAGAAAATGGAAATCCGCAGAGAGGAAATGTGCGCTGCCGGAACCTATCTGGGCAAACCGGAAATGCGCGATATGGATCATGTCATTACCACAAGAGAGCTGGCACTATGGGCAAAGGAAGAAGGCATCGACTTTGCCACCCTGCCTGATGGAAAATACGATTCCCTGATGGGCGCCTCCTCGGGTGCTGCCACTATTTTCGGCAATACAGGCGGTGTCATGGAAGCAGCTTTAAGAACTGCCTATGAATACATTACCGGTGAACCTGCTCCACAGCAGCTTTATACCTTAGAACCTGTCCGTGGATATGACGGCATCCGTGAGGCAAGCCTTACGATCGCCGGCACACAGATTAACGTTGCAATTATCTACGGCACAGCCAATGCAAGAAAGATGATTGAGAAACTGAAAACTTCCGATAAACAATACCACTTTATCGAAGTCATGACCTGCCCCGGCGGCTGTATCGGTGGCGGCGGCCAGCCTAAGGATCTTACCAAGGATAAAGATGCTGTCAGAAAAGCAAGAATTGAAAGCCTTTATGCAAGAGATGCCAGCCAGCAGCTCCGCTTAAGCCACGAGAATCCTGAGATCAAAGCTCTCTATGAAAGCTTCTACGGGAAACCGCTCAGTGATCTAGCAGAGAAAATGCTGCATACCATTTATACAGACAGAAGTGCTGAATTAACAGCCAATACCAAAGGAGGAAAAACTATGACCTACAAATGCAAAGTATGCGGACATGTATTTGAAGTAGCCGAGGGAGAGGAACCTGTATGTCCTATCTGTAAGCAGAAAGGAGATAAACTGGAACTTGTTTCAGCATCGGCAGCCAACAATCCTTATGCAGGTACACAGACAGAGAAAAATCTGGAAACCGCTTTTGCCGGAGAATCCCAGGCACGTAATAAATACACATACTTCTCTTCCGTTGCCAAGAAAGAAGGCTACGAGCAGATTGCCGCTCTCTTCTTAAAGACTGCTGAGAATGAGAGAGAACATGCCAAGATGTGGTTTAAAGAATTAAACGGCATCGGCAACACACCTGAAAATCTGCTTGCCGCAGCCGAAGGTGAAAATTACGAATGGACAGATATGTATGACGGATTTGCCAAAACCGCTGAGGAAGAAGGCTTCCCTGAGCTTGCCCAGAAATTCCGTCTGGTAGCAGCAATCGAGAAACATCATGAAGAAAGATACCGTGCACTCTTAAAGAATATTGAAATGGCTGAAGTATTTGCCAAGAGTGAAGTAAAGGTATGGGAATGCCGCAACTGTGGACATATCGTAGTAGGCACCAAGGCTCCCGATGTATGTCCTGCCTGCAGCCATCCGCAAAGTTATTTTGAAATCAACTGTGAGAATTACTAAAGTTTCGCTGCCGAGCGAACTTGCAAAAATCCTGCCGGAGTACAATACTCCGGCAGGATTTTTACTCTTACTGATATATCTGTTCTTTTAAGAATGAAGCAGTCGATACCCCAGGGAGCGGGTCGTATTAATCTTCCAGCGCCTTGTCGTCTGTTTGTTCCGGTAGGTCAGATATGCATTATAGAGAAAATCAGCTGTCAGAAGAACCATCAGCACTCCGGCTGCCACGCATAAATGCCCATAATCCCAGGCTAAGAACCGATTCATCAGCGGCATGAAAAAGTAATCCATAAAAAGCGTGATTAGAAAAGAAAACCCGGCACTCGTGGGAATTGAGGTATACCGCGTAATATGAAGCGGCAACTTAGTATAATCCCACCAGTAGAAATGACAGGTTTTCTCCACAAAGGTTCCTAACAGGATTTCTCCAACGCTGACACAAAGCATGACCACTAAGAAATAAAACAGTTTCCCGCTATGAATTCTTTTAAAGACAATCTGCCTTCCGAGAAGCACAAGCTGTTTCGGTGTCCCAAACAGGAGGAAAATCGTTGCAATTGCGAGTCCGTACCCCAGCAGAAAAGGCAGGCACATATTCCGGTTATCCATATACCCTTTCGTCAGGGAAAGCCAGATATTTTCCACCACAAATCCCAGAAAAGACACCACTGCCATAATCATGCACAGACTAAGTATTTCCGATGTTTTCATTTGTACCTCCACACTTTATCCGATTCGCCACTATGATAAAAGATTCACTCCCAGCACAGCAACCCCTATTATTACAAGAACCACACCCACAACCCTGTTTAGGGTAAGCGGATTAGCCTTATTCGCAATCCTTGAAGCAATCCTTGCCCACAGAAGCGTAGACAGCACACAGACCGCCAGACACCATAAATCCGGCATACCTCCGATAGCAAAGTGACTGATTGCTCCGGTAAACGCAGTAAACGCCATGACAAACACACTGGTTCCCACAGCGGTTTTAAGTTCATATCCAAGCACCGTCGTCAATACAAGAAGCATCATCATACCGCCGCCGGCACCCACAAATCCACAGATAAATCCGATTGCCATACCGCACAGGATAGACCGTACGATCCGCTTTCCGGCATCCACCGCTTCCATACTTTCCTTAGTCGTCATCACAGGCTTGACAATGAACTTAATTCCGAGAAGCATGGTCATAAATACGGAGAAGTTCCCCATGGTATTACTTGGCACCAGACTGGAAACCCAGCTTCCAAACATAGTAAAAAGGAGCACCGTCACCATCATAACAAGACCGTTCTTCACATCCAGGTTCTTGTTTTTTCCATAGGTATATGCACTTACCGCACTTGCAAGCACATCACTGGCCAGCGCGATACCCACCGCTTCATAGGCAGGCATTCCGAGAAAAGTTATCAGGATCGGACTGATGGCTGCCGCTGCACTCATACCGGCAAAGCCTGTCCCAAATCCGGCTCCGATTCCCGCAATAAAGCACACAATAAAACTGACTAATAACTCCATTTTCGATCACTCCCCGATTTATCCGCTTTTCTTTGTACTAAACGAACATTATAGCATTGGCATGATTTTATGCAAGAAAAAAGCAGCTATTTTTACAAAAAATTTATAATTGCAAAAACAGCTGCTTCTTACCGGAAGCCATGCTGATACCAGCTTTCAAAATCAATCCCCTCTCTGAATACTAATTCCTCTTTCTTTCAAATCTTTGCAGGTCATTGCAAATCGTCCTTCATTCTGCACGCCAATGTATTCAACAGAAAGACATGTATTATATCCCAGCTTTGCTGCATCTCTTGCACTGCTTGCTACGCAGTAATTCCCGTCAACACCAATCATTTCAATGTCGGAAACGGAATTCTGTTGTAGAATCTGAAGCAATTCACTATTGGAAAAGGCACTGGCCTTTTTCTTCATAATAACATATTGCGAGCAGATATTCAGATTCTCTGCAAATTCATATGTCTCTTTACTATTTCTCAGAACTCTGACATTTCGCACATAAATAATGAGCTCCAGCTTATCTACAGCATATTGTATCCGCTGATTGATTCTGCGAAGCAAACCTATGTCATACCTTGCCATATATTCTCTCTGCACATCAATAACAAGTAATGCCTTCATCTCTCACCTCATAATCCGCTATACATGTCCTCATGCATCACCGCCAGCTTCCTTTTCTTACTCAATGTGTAGACCTGATATATAAACAGCAAGTATATACATAATTTAAGTAATAATCCAACAGCAGTGTTCATGGAAATAAACTGTGATGTGTGCCGTACAATCACGCAGGTATTGATGATCATTCTGATTATTCCCCAGCCTGAGACAATGACAATGACCGCCGCACACAGCTTCTCATACTTTACCTTACAAAAATACAGATACGATGCAACTGCTCCGGCCACACTTGGCACTATTAGTAACAGTGCCATGAATGTCATCTGCCATCCGGCGCTCCCGAAAACGTGATTTGAATCCGCCAAACATACAGACACAAAGAACAACAGCATGACTATACCCGATTTCTTAGGGGAAAGCATTCCTTTCAGTGCCATGATAAAGCCATAGAGAAATATCCCCATCTGCAATACAAGACCCATACAATTAATAACGATAAGCTGTATATCGCTATAATCTATCTGAGATGATTGCAGTGGAAATCGAATCAAAATGTCCACAAACGTAATTAAGAATGAAAATACCGCAAATGCATACAAAACAATAACTACATTATTTATGACAGGCTTATCAATAATAGGATTTCTCTCTGCCATAACTTTCATTTCATTTTCAGATAAGAGGTCATCAATGCTGACCTCTAAAATCTGTGATATCTTCTTAGTTGTTATCAAGTCCGGATATCGATCTCCACATTCCCATCTTGAAACCGCCTGTCTTGTAACATATAGTTTTTCAGCAAGCGTCTGCTGTGTTATTTCTTTCGCTTCTCTCGCCTTTCTTAACTGTTCACCAAATTCTGCCATCTCTTATTAACTCCTTTCAAGTTGTTTTCACTTGCAAGTTCAACTCCATTATGACCCACATATGCGAAAATTCCAAGCAACACCTTGAAAACAGTCTGTCACCATTCCGGTGCTTCCATTACTCAACCGCAATATACACATCCATATAATCTATGCCCTCTGCAACATACTCCCTTTCAAAGCAAGGAATAACGGCCTTATCCTGTTTCTCCTGAATGCCGTTTGTCTGCATATAAGTCAATAAAATTTTGTAAGCATTCGGAATCAGACGGAATGGTGCCAGAAAAGGCTGCTTAATCGTAATCACAATATACTTCTGTCTCTCCTGCCTGATTACCTCAGCGTTACGATCTTTTACCAATGTCTCATCCTTCAGTACAAGAGCCGCAGCATACCCATGCATGTGATAAACATTGATCTGCTCCTGGGATACCACCGGGAAATCCCAGCCAATGATCTGCGGCGCATCCACACCTAATTGTCCCGCCCATTCCTTTACATGGCGAATTGCATCTTCCTCCGGCTCCATGCTGACAACCGCATAGCGGATATAGGAAAAAGGCTCTACCACTTCTGTCCTGATTTCCGAATATGCCTCATCCGATATATTCATATCCTCCCGGATCAACTGATCCATCGAGCAGGAAAAAATGTTGCACAGCTCCACCACTTTATCCATCTCAGGATATACCGTGTCTAATTCCCACTTCGAAACCGTCTGTCTGCTGACCCCCATCTTCTCTGCCAGCTCTTCCTGTGTCATCTTGTTTCTCATTTTCCTTAAAAACTGTAAATTCTGTCCAAAGCTCATATCTTTCAACTCCTTTTCATTTGATGAAATCATTCTATCTGATTAACAGGAAGACCTCCACCAACCTCATCGCTCTCTTTTTCAGGAAAGCGCACGTTAAAGTTGCGTGTGAAAAATCTTTCGCATATGGATTTCTCACACAGTTCTCCGTCTGTATTTTGCAGGTGTCATACCATACTTCTTATGAAAAGATCTTGTGAAATAGGAGGGATTATTAAAACCGCAGTTACTTGAAATATCAATGATCTTCTGATCCGTCTCCATTAATTGTTTTGCAGAAAGTTCCAGCCGGTAATTAACCAGATAGGCAGTAAAACTCATGCCTGTCAGTTCTTTAAACAATTTCATGAAATGGCTCTCTGAAAATCCGCATAAGTCGGCGGCCTGCTTGATGGTGATATTCTGTGCATAATCGGTTTGCACATAATATAGAGCCGCTTTCAATTTGCCATAATTTTCCTGCAAAAGAACTTCGGCCTTATCTGCGTTTACACAGATCTGGTTCAGATAGTGCATGATCATAAACAGATTGGACTTAACAAGATATTCGCAGGTTGTATAACTGTCTCTTCTATGGTCAATCAGGGACAAAAGCAATGGCGTTAAGCAGGTATTGAGTTCACTTCCCTTTCGTTCATAACAGCTTACGCACTTTTCGTGATCCAGGAAAGGTTTCAAATACTTATCATAACTGCTGCTCTCTCCCGGTTTTTCCAAAATCGAAAAATGGAATACAATATTAAAATACTCAGCCGGATGGGTCCCCATCTGTTCTATGGAATGGATTACATGCGGCATGAGAATTACAATATCGCCTTCCTGTACATGGTATGTATTGGACCAGACTGTAATCTGGACACATCCTTTTGTGACATATATGATTTCCGCTTCATCATGCCAGTGGAGCGGATAAGAGCATATGATATCCGGGATTTTCCCATGATAAACAATGTAAGGGAAATTGACTGTTCCGTGGATCTTAGTTTCATGCAGCAAAGTATTGTTCATGCCGTATTACCTTTCTGCGATAATAGGATTGTGTTAGAAATTAAAGGATATAATGGTAGAATTATACCATATGGCATAATATAATGCAATTAAAGACAAGGCACTGACCGTTGGGAGGGATATACAATGCAGAAGATGTGCGTCAATGAAAAGTCATATGAAATCATAAGGCTGTTAGGTCATGGCAAAGGCGGTTATTCCTATCTGGTAACAGATGGAACCAAGGAATACGTACTAAAACAGATTCACCATGAACCATGTGATTATTATCAGTTTGGAAATAAGATTGAATCAGAAATAAATGATTATGAACGTTTGAAGAAAATAGGAATCCGTATGCCGAAGCTGCTAGAGGTTGATATCAAAAATGAAAGGATTCTGAAAGAATACATAGCAGGAGATACCATATATGATTATGTTCTGCGAAATGAGATGAAACAGCATTTCGTAGACCAGCTGAAAGAAATGTGTGTATGTTTATATGCCGCCAACACGAATATTGATTATTTCCCCACTAATTTCGTGGTACAGGATGATAAGCTATACTACATTGATTACGAGTGTAATGATTATATGGAAGAATGGAATTTCGAAAATTGGGGGATAAAATACTGGTCTCATACAAAGGAATTTTTAACATATGTAAAGGAGAACACTAAGATGACAGAAAAAGATATTGTGTACAGATTTTTTAAAGAAGGATATGAAAACAAGAATTACGATTTTGTTATGGAGTATGTTTCGGAAGATTATATCGACCACAGCCCTGCCGGAGCAAGAGGCAATGCAGCGGCAGTAAATATTCTGAAAATTGTAGCAGAGCAATTCTCTGATCTTAAAATTGAGGTACTTGATCTATTTGCTGAGAATGGTATGGTTGCAACCAGAATTTTGTATAACGGTATTCATTCAGGTACCTGTATGGGAATCCCTGCCACCGGAAAACCCATTACCTTTGAGGCATTGGAAAACTTTAAGGTTGTTGATGGCAGGATTGTAGAGTCATGGGGCTACTGGCCTGATAAGGAAATAGAGCAGAAATTGTCATAAACCATTCGCTATCAGTCTGCAGTAACTTCCTGTGAAAGGGAGCCTGCCGTAACTGTATAGCTTTGACCGGAAATAAGATCCGGACTGCTCAGAATAACAACCTCATATTCCAGATCCGGCGTATGGGTAAGCAATATATTTCCCTCACTGTCGGACAGTTTGATGGTTGTACCGACAGGCAGCTTATCCACTCTCAGCATAATAACGCCCTGTTCGGAGCTGCTGAAGCTCTGCGCCATACCGGAGGCACCTGTCCCGATAAATGTACCACCTGATATCGTACCGGCAGAATCATAATCCAAAGTGGCTGTATCCCCCTGCGTCGGTCCGCATACTATCGTATAACCGCCCGTGATTTCCAGCGTACCGTTGGCATCAAGACCATCTCCATTAGCGGTGACGGAAATCGTACCGCCGGAAATCATAATACTTCCATTGGAAGACGAAGGTCTTCCCTCTTCAAACATGCCATCCCGGCCACCGGTCATACCGCTGGCATCTGTACCGCCTGCCGCGTTCAGTCCATCATCACTGGCAACAAGTTTAATATCCCCGCCGGACACATTAACGTGAAGCCCTTCCAGTCCTTCATAGCTCTCTGTAATATTGATTGTTCCGGCATTAATGGTCAGAATATCATCTGCATGAAACGCATCATCACCAGATGCAATTTCAAATGTACCGCCATTGACGATTACCGTTGCATTGGAGTGGACAGCATCATCAGCAGAATCAATAGTAAAGATACCACCGTTGATAAGGATGTCCGTTTCCGCTTTGATTCCTTTTAAGCTTGTCCCATCATCCTCCTCTGTCTCCGTTGCCTCTACCGGCATTTCTGGCACATTGCCATCATCCGGTTTTCTATCCGGAGGCATATTTTCTCTATCTTCTGAATCTCCCTCCGACCGCATATTTTCCCTGTTTCCAGTTTCTCCTTCCGGCCACATATTTTCCCTGTTTCCAGGTTCTCCTTCCGGCGGTGTACCATCCTCATTGTCCGGTCTCTCTCCCATCTGTCCGTTTCTTTCGCTCTGATGGTTGCCACCACCACGAAAAGCACCCCAGGAATCCGAAGTATGAGCAGCACCATTAGAACTACCGCCACCTGCAGTCAGGTCAAAGCTGCCATCCTCAATCTGCAGATAAGATGACGCACTGATACAGTCCCCCTCCGCCGTTATCTGAAATGTACCGTTCTGTATATCGACAAAACCGTATGCATCATCATTGGAATTTTCAGCATGGATACCGTCTTTACCGGACACAATCGTAAATACGCCGTCCGCGATGCTGATATCATCTTTACCGGACAACGCATGGGATGCGCAGTTGATATCATAGGTGCCGCCGGTAATCTTAAGCGAATCCTTAGAAACGATTCCATTTCCGGCCGGGGATGTGATCGTCATCGTACCAGAACCATTCAGTGTTATATCATCCTTAGACAATATAACAGCATCAATATTATCACCGCCTATTGGCGTAAAAGTACCACCATTAGAAAGAGTATTGGCAGTCCCCTCCGTCATCGTAATAAAAACCTCATCAGCCTGCATAATATAAATAGGAGCACATGCCTCGCTATGAATCGTTACCCCATCCAGAATCAGCCGGATTGTATCTGTCTTCTCGGCACTCACGATAATCATACCGTCATTCAGTTCCCCGGAAAGGGCATATGTTCCCTCATCCATGATAGAAATGATACTTCCGGATATCTGAACTGCATTCGAGTTACACGAAGCCGAATCTTCATTTAATTGAATAGCGATGCTTTCGCTCTCATCATTTACAACTGCTATACTGTTTTCATCCTGTTCACTGCATCCCGATACCAGCATGACAAGTATCAGAAACAGGACCGGTAACATTTTTCTCTTCATTGTTAATCACTTCCTTTTCTTACTCTGCATCCAAAAGGAGATACGAAAAGTGAATAATTTAGGTAAGCTGCCACTTTGTCTTAGACATCTCCACATGCATCATAATATGTCCGATATTCCCCTCTCCGGCATATACAGCCGGATCAAAGAAATCATGCTCAAGGTCTGACCATAGAAGTTCATTCTCACTTCCGGCAACGGTTACTTGCCGCTTCAGTTGTCCCACATAGACCTCTACATAACAGTCATCCACGTAATAATGAAAGTCCATCAGATGAGTCAGTGTGATATCATTCCTTGTAATTGCTGTCTCTTCTTCCAGTTCCCGATATGCAGCATGCATACCCTCTTCATTTGGCTCAATCTTACCGCCTACGAAATTCAATAATCCTTTATAAGGGTCTTTCTTACGTCTGCACATTAACATTTTCTCTGACTTTTCATCAAAGACAACAATTAAATTATAGCCCTGCATATCTCATTACCTCTGTTTTCTGTGCATTCTTCTTGATACCGGTCTTATGACATTAAAAAAGCCCATCCGTTGGATGAGCTTTTTTAATGCCGGCGACCGGAATCGAACCGGTACGGGGGGTTAGCCCCGCAGGATTTTAAGTCCTGTGCGTCTGCCAGTTCCGCCACGCCGGCATATTATCGAATGTAAAAAACGATAATAGTGGGGCCTATAGGGCTCGAACCTATGACCCTCTGCTTGTAAGGCAGATGCTCTCCCAGCTGAGCTAAGACCCCAAAAAGCGACCCGGATGGGGTTCGAACCCACGACCTCCGCCGTGACAGGGCGGCGCTCTAACCAGCTGAGCCACCGGGCCAAATCGCTTTAATTATTTAATTATATATCCAGAAGCATTCTTCTGTCAATGGACCTTCGGGGACTCGAACCCAGGACCGACCGGTTATGAGCCGGTTGCTCTAACCAACTGAGCTAAAGGTCCGTGAACCCTTGCGGGCAACGCTTTATTAGCGAAGCCGATAAACGGACTCGAACCGTTAACCTGCTGATTACAAATCAGCTGCTCTGCCAATTGAGCCATATCGGCATAATAAAAATGACTCCAACGGGAATCGAACCCGTGTTACCGCCGTGAAAGGGCGATGTCTT
>JBJELE010000025.1:0-382073 GCA_051878995.1 Lachnospiraceae bacterium
TACGAACTGAATTATTTATACCCCGCACCATCAGCAAGCGGCAAACATTTACTTCAATCCTTAGTATATACAGTATCTCTGAATTTAGCAACCTGTTTTTTAAGTTTAGAAATATTTTTTACTATATCATGGCTCATCATTTGTCGTAACTCTGTCGTAAAATACAAATTTAAGCCTCTTAAATTGCTTGAAAACGCCCTGTTTTCGGCATTTTATTTCTCCAAGCTCTTCATCGTCGGAAACAATAAAACATCCCTGATCGCAGGACTATTGGTCAACAGCATAACCAGTCTGTCAATACCATATCCGATACCACCGGTAGGCGGCATACCAATCTCCAATGCGTTCATGAAGTCTTCATCCGTTGTGTTGGCTTCCTCGTCACCTGCTGCCAAAGCAGCTTCCTGTGCCTTGAAACGCTCTCTCTGATCGATCGGATCGTTCAGCTCAGAGTAGGCATTGCACATTTCCCTCGCTGTAATAAACAGCTCGAAACGCTCTACATAATCCTGCTTGTCCGGTTTTCTCTTGGTCAGCGGAGAGATCTCTACCGGATGATCCATGACGAAGGTCGGCTGAATCAGATGCTCTTCTACGAATTCCTCGAAGAACAGATTCAGGATATCACCCTTGGTATGGCGCTCTTCATAGTGCACATCCTTCTCATCTGCCAGTTTCTTGGCTGCTGCCGTATCCGGCACCTGATCGAAATCAATGCCTGTATATTTCTTGACAGCCTCTACCATAGTAATTCTTTCAAAAGGCTTGCCTAAATCAATTTCCACGTCACCGTAAGGAACTACGGTGGTGCCGCATACTTCCTGTGCCACATGACGGAACATATTCTCGGTCAGATCCATCATACCGTTATAGTCTGTATATGCCTGATATAACTCCATCAGGGTAAATTCCGGATTGTGTCTTGTATCAAGTCCTTCATTACGGAATACACGTCCGATCTCGTAGACTCTTTCCAGACCGCCAACGATCAGTCTCTTCAGATATAACTCTAAGGAAATGCGAAGCTTCACATCTTCGTCCAGTGCATTATAATGGGTCTCAAAGGGTCTTGCTGCCGCACCGCCCGCATTGGATACCAGCATAGGGGTTTCCACTTCCAGGAATCCCTGACCATCCAGATACCGTCTGATGGCGCTGATAATCTTGGAACGCATTACGAAGGTTTTCTTTACATCTTCATTCATGATAAGGTCGGTATATCTCTGACGATAACGGATATCGGTATTTACCAGACCATGATATTTCTCCGGCAGAATCTGTAAGCTCTTGGACAGAAGTGTTACTTTAGCGGCATGGATAGAGATTTCGCCGGTCTTTGTTTTGAACACTTCACCCTCGATACCTACAATGTCACCCACATCATATTTCTTGAAATCAGCATAGGGCTCTTCACCAATACTGTCTCTTGCCACATAGGACTGGATGTTGCCCTGCAAATCCTGTACATTGCAGAAGGATGCCTTACCCATGACACGTTTACTCATCACACGACCCGCTATGGATACGGTCTTGCCTTCCAGGGCATCGAAATTATCTTTGATCTCCTGACTGTGATGTGTCACATCATATTTAGTAATCTGAAAAGGATCTTTTCCGGCTTCCTGCAATGCTGCCAGTTTCTCTCTTCTTACTTTTAAAAGCTGGTTAATATCCTGAACCTGCTGTCCTTTTTCCTGATTTTGTGCTTCTGCCATTTCATTGCTCCTTTTTTCCACCAATTAGTTAGATCTCTGGATCTCCAGTACTTTATACTGAATCACACCGGCCTGTGTCTCCACATCCACTATGTCACCTACTTTACAGCCGATCAGCGCTTTTCCTACAGGAGACTCATTGGAGATTTTACCTTTTAAGCTGTTTGCTTCTGTGGAACCTACAATCTTATATTCTAACTCTTCGTTAAGCTCAACATCTAATATCTTAACATGGCATCCGATATTGATCTTGTCTAAGTCTACTTCATCTTCTACAACGACTTCTGCATTCTTTAAGATCTTCTCCAGTTCTTCGATTCTGGCCTCGATGTCACGCTGCTCATCTTTCGCTGCATCATACTCTGCGTTTTCGGATAAGTCACCCTGCTCTCTTGCCTCTTTGATCTTCTGGGCTACTTCTTTACGTTTTACAACCTTTAAATCATGCAACTCGTCCTCATATTTTCTGAGTCCTTCATAGGTTAATATGTTTTTCTTCTCCTGCATGGTAGATTCTCCCTTACTATATTCTAAACGGCATGCGGCATATTTCCTATGCCGTAACACTGTTCGCCTATTTAACTAATTTATAATACCTATTTTTTACCATAGTGTCAAGGTATTTCAAGGCAGAACGGTACAGATTATCCTTGCGGAAATCCAGACACAGCTCATGGTTTTGTGCCTGTTCGCGGGAAGCTGCAGACAGGCTGTGGGCCGTGCCATACTCCCTGGTCTCTGCCACCAGACCATATTCATAATAATAATCATCCAGAAAAACACTCAGTTCTTCCCTGATATCAATACCGGGCGTAGGGTTGTACCAGATAACACATTGATTGATTTTCTCCAGATAAGGCTGCAAAAGTTCCCAGGTCATCTCCATCTGCCACGCCGCATCCTGTCCGTTTCCCAGACGCACCACCGCTTTATCGAAATATCCTCCCTGCTCCCGCTTTTTCTGCGCAAACTGCTGTGCGGTCAGTTGTTTAAGAGTCTCCATGCGGGGATGCCATCTTGGTCTTATCTCTTCCGGCAAAAGTTTCTCAACCCCCGATGCCAGGCAGGTATCCGTCATCCCTTCTGTCTGATACAGCACTGTTTCCATGGCCTCACAAAGTGCCCGGGGATTCCAGCTTCTTTTTTTATAATAAAAGACAGGTACCGGACAAACGCAGACACAAAGATTCTGCTCGTCATCTCCGCATATCTGTTGTTCCGATACACTTTGACAAAATCCATTCTCTTGTTGCAGATAAAAAGGCTTCAGCCTGGCATCCTGCCACCAGTGTTTCTTCGCCACACAACTCTCTCCGGCACTTTCTTTTACAGGATAGTAATAGACGATTGTTCCATGATCCATTGATTCTCCATTCCGGCCGGCGATAACTGTACTTACCGCTTATACCAAAATTTCCTGCCTATGAAACAATATATGCCGTTTATGACTGTTTTAAACCTTCCCTTTGGAATGATTGACCGCAAAGGCTTTCCTTTACAGGGAATCGATCAGCTGTCTTAACGCTTCAAAGTTTTCTACCATGTTCACATTCTGTCTGAGTCTGCTGGAATTGGGATATCCCGTCGTATACCAGGCAAAGTGTTTGCGCATCTCCCTGATACCGGTATATTCCCCCTTCGTCTCAAGCTGCAGCCCGGCATGACGAAGAAGCATCTCTTTTACCTCTGCTATATCAGGCCTGGGAAGCACTGTCCCATCCTGAAGATAAGCTGTAATCTGTCTGAAAAGCCACGGATTTCCTCTGGCAGCCCGTCCAACCATCACCCCGTCACAGCCGGTCAGTTCCATCATTTTCCGTGCACTGATGCCGTCGGTAATATCGCCATTACCGATTACGGGAATGGATACCGCCTCTTTCACACGGGCGATGATCTCCCAGTCCGCCTCCCCGGCATAATACTGCTCTCTTGTCCTGCCATGCACTGCCACCGCTGCTGCTCCTGCTTCTTCTGCAATTTTCGCAATTTCCACTGCATTGACATGCTGCTCATCGAAGCCCTTGCGGATTTTGATCGTTACCGGCTTTTCAATGGCCTTTGCCACAGCAGAAACGATCTCTCCCACCAGCTTAGGCTGCTTCATCAGGGCAGAGCCTTCTCCATTGTTCACGACCTTCGGGACCGGGCATCCCATATTGATATCCAGTATGGAAAAGGGTCTCTCCTCAATCTGCTTAGCCATCTCACTGAGAATTTTAGGATTGGAGCCAAACAGCTGCAGGGAAGTGGGGCCCTCCTGCGGGTGAATCTCCAGAAGAGCCTCCGTATTTTTATTTTTATACAGGATTGCCTTGGCACTGACCATTTCCATACAGGTAAGTCCTGCACCCTGCTCACTGCACAACAAACGAAAAGGCAGGTCTGTTACGCCTGCCATGGGAGCCAGTATGATATTATTGTCTAACGTGACGTTACCGATCGTCAGCTTTTTCATATATCCACTCATTCAAGTACCTGTGTCTTTCCTGCATTCTACCGCCTGAACAGCTTTTCCTTCATCCAATCTTTACATGTCTTCACATTCTCCGCATGATACGTAGGGAATATTCTTACTCTTCCAACGAGATATCCTCATGAAGAATAAAGACTCTGTAATATAACTGCAATGATTCCAGCATCTCCTGTCTGTTCCTGCGGATTTCGCCTACCAGAAGTCCACTGCTGATCTCATCATAGAGCAAATCGTCATCTGCCGCATTGGTTTCCAGAGCAATACTGCCATCTTCCTCAAACACAATGGTGAAGATACCTCCCACTTCTTCTGTGAAAAGTACGCAGATTACGTGCAGTTCTTCCTTAATGGATTCGGGAATCCCTGCAAACTGCTCATTAAAATAATATTTCTGTTCATAGGCATTGGCTCCGCAGAGCACAATTCTTTTATCATCACACATATCCATACAAACCTCTCACCGACACTTCACCGGCATAGACATTTACAATGCTGCCGTCTTCCTTTTCCACAATCAGTTCTCCGGTGGTATTGATACCGTGGGAAATACCGGTATATTCTCCTGCCGGGTCTAACACTCTGACCTGGGCATCTACATTAACCAAATGGCTCTGATAAGCCTCAAGCAGACCGGACAAATCCAGGGTTTGTTCGAATTTTTCATAGTTTTGCTCAAATCGTTCCAAAATATGCTCTACCAGCACTGCCCTGTTGATCTGTTTGCCGCTTTCTATCCTTAAGGAAGTTGCCGTTTCCCTGATTTCTTCCGGAAATTCCTCTATACTGCCCATGTTCACATTTACACCCACACCCACTACCACGTACTGTATCTCGTCCATTTCGGGCGTGGTGCTCATCTCCGTCAGCATACCTACCACTTTTTTCTGATTGACCACAATATCATTAGGCCACTTAATCTCAGCCTTAAGCTCCGTAACCTCTTCGATGGCTTCCGCTACACTCAGCGCCATTACCAAGGTTAGCATGGAGGCCTTATCCGGTGCGAAATCGGGCTTTAACAGAATCGTAAAATAGGTATTGATCCCGGAAGGGGACTGCCACTTTCTGCCGCGTCTCCCTTTGCCGGCAGTCTGCATATCTGCCACTACCGTTGTACCGTGCGGGTCGCCTTCCTCCGCATAGTGTTTGGCATCCGTATTGGTGGAACCGGTGGCATCCACATAATACAGCTTTCTCCCTGCCCATTTCGTCTGAAGCCTGCTGGCAATCTCACTCTGGGAGAGAATATCTGCCGGGCTTTCCAGCAAACGATAGCCCTTACGGGAAACGGACTCAATTTGATAGCCCTCTTCCTTTAACTGATTGATGACCTTCCAGACTGCGGTGCGGGAGACACCGAACTGGTCACAGAGCTGCTGTCCCGACACATAATCCGCACTGTTTCTTAGAAGTGTCAAAATATCTGATTTATCTGTTTTCATCACATTTACCGCTTCCGTTTACTCATGCACTCTGATAAGCATATCTCTTTGCTTTCAGTTACTCTTTAGATATTACAGTGGGTATTCTCCCAATGTCACTGCCATAACGGCTTTGATGGTGTGCATACGGTTCTCCGCTTCATCAAATACAATGGACTGAGGGGATTCAAATACCTCATCGGTCACTTCCATCTCGTTAATGTCATACTGCTCGCTGATTTCCTTGCCGATCTTCGTATTCAAATCATGGAAGGCCGGAAGGCAGTGCATAAATACCGCATTTTCTCCTGCATAGTCCATGACTTTCTTATTCACCTGATAAGGCATCAGATCATGCAGCCGCTCTTTCCATACCTCTGCCGGTTCTCCCATGGATACCCATACATCCGTATAGATTACATCCGCGCTCGTTGCACCTGCTTCCACATCTTCCGTCAGCGTCACGCTGCCGCCTGTCTGTGCTGCGATC
This sequence comes from Lachnospiraceae bacterium, assembly GCA_051878995.1. GTDB lineage: Bacteria > Bacillota > Clostridia > Lachnospirales > Lachnospiraceae > UBA3282. The sequence continues at coordinate 6,100 of JBJELE010000025.1, forward strand.
TCTTCGCAGGTCTTCACAAGTTCCTCTGCCGGGAAGTATTTCTTCGTGGTACATGCGGTAAAATGCATACCCATCTTGGCACAGGCAACCATCAGAGAATTACCCATATTGTAACGGGCATCTCCCATATAGGTAAGCTTGATGCCTTTCAGATGACCGAAATGTTCACGTATGGTCAGAAGGTCAGCCAGCATCTGGGTCGGATGAAATTCATTGGTCAGACCATTCCATATCGGTACGCCGGCATATTTTGCCAGTTCATCCACGATATTCTGCTCGAAGCCACGATATTCGATTCCTTCATACATGCGGCCCAGCACACGGGCAGTATCTGCGATGCTTTCCTTCTTGCCGATCTGGGAGCCTGTGGGATCCAAGTAGGTGGTTCCCATTCCCAGGTCATGAGCTGCCACTTCAAAGGAACAGCGTGTTCTGGTACTGGTCTTTTCGAAGATTAGCGCCACATTTTTACCACGATGAATATCGGTGGGAATCCCTTTCTTCTTCTTATCCTTCAAATCTGCTGCCACATCAAGCATATATGTAATCTCTTCCGGTGTAAAATCCAGAAGCTTCAAAAAATGACGTCCCGTTAAATTCATGTTTTCCCTCTTTCCTATTATTTTAGATAATTTTATAAAATATAAGGGCGATTCTTTCAGAACCGCCCTTCAGATTACTTATTTCAATACCTCTTTCACAGAAGTGGCAAGTCCTGCAAGCCCCTGAATCTCGGAAGGAATAATAATCTTAGTAGCCTGACCGTCTGCTGCCTTCTCGAAAGCCTCCAGGCTCTTAATCTTAAGTACTGCCTCATCTGCACCTGCCTCACGGATCATTCTGATACCGTCTGCAGTAGCCTGCTGTACCTTAAGGATTGCTGCTGCCTCACCTTCAGACTCGCGGATCATCTTCTCTTTCTGAGCCTCTGCACGAAGGATTGCGGACTGCTTCTCAGCCTCTGCCTCTAAGATAGCGGATTCTTTCTTACCTTCTGCTACCAGGACAGTGGACTTCTTCTCACCTTCCGCACGAAGGATAGCTTCACGACGTTCACGTTCTGCCTTCATCTGTTTCTCCATGGCATCCTGGATAGCTGCCGGAGGAATAATATTCTTAAGTTCTACACGGTTTACCTTAATACCCCATGGATCTGTTGCAATATCCAAAGATGCTCTCATCTTGGTATTAATGACTTCTCTGGAGGTAAGGGTCTGATCCAGTTCCATCTCACCGATGATATTTCTCAGGGTGGTCGCTGTCAGATTCTCAATCGCCATAATCGGATTCTCAACACCATATGCGAACAGCTTAGGGTCTGTAATCTGGAAGAATACGACCGTATCAATTCTCATGGTTACGTTATCCTTTGTGATAACGGGCTGAGGTGCGAAGTCTACAACCTGCTCTTTTAAGATTACTCTCTTGGCAACCTTATCAATGAAAGGCACCTTGATATGAAGACCAACAGACCATGTCTGCTGATAAGCACCCAATCTCTCCACTACATATGCATGCGCCTGGGGTACGATCTTTATACAGGATAACAAAATCAGTACAATTAAAATCAAAACAATTACTAACGCTAAAATTCCACCCATTTTATACCTCTTTTCTTTCTTCCACAACAAGCTTTACACCGTTAATGGCTAATACGGTGGTTACGGTACCAACCGGTATTGTCACACCGTCTTCCTTAGTTCTGGCAGACCATTCCATGCCTCCTACATTGACCTGACCGATTCCCTGCAGATTATCAATTTCGCTGATAACGATTGCCTGGCGTCCTACCAGACTTTCTGCATTGGTTCTGACCCTGTCTTTGTTAAAATACTTGACCGCCAGCGGTCTTGTGAAAAACAGCAGTACGGCAGATACCACAAGGAACAAAATGACCTGTACTGCAAAAGGTGCACGGAACAAAGATGCAATCGCCGCAATAAGTGCTCCGCCTGCAAACCAGATCGTAGTGAGTCCCATTGTCAACAGCTCTATGACAACCAGCACTACAAGAATGACCAGCCAAACAACTGTCATGCTCATACTCAGCACACGCCCCACTCCCTTCTTTTGCTATTTGTCACTTAAAATCCGCACGTTGTCCCGGCGGACTTCCGATTACTATTCTACAATATTATATCATAACTATCAATAGCCTATTCCGTTTACCAGAAGACCTGGTTATCAACCTGAATTCCATCGTGGTTTCCGGCTCTTCTAAAGTGCGTTGCCCCGCCTACGTTTGTCTCTCCGTTGATAGATGCCGTAGCCGCCTGATAACAGCTCTCCGGTATATTGCCGCTTGTATAAACCCTTGCTACCTTTCCGTTCAGTGCAGGTGTAAACTGGCCGGAAGCAAAAATAACGCCCGAAATTGTATTTGGATATGCCCCGCTTCTCACACGGTTCATAACAACAGCACCTACAGCCAGCTGTCCGTTATAAGTTTCATTACCGGCTTCGCAGTAAATCAATGCCGCCAGCAGTCTGGTATCATCTCCACCAACGACTACAGCACCGCGGTTTGCAGTCAGCTTAGCCTGACGTTCTGCTTCTTCTCTCTTCTTGATTGCAATCAGTGTTTCGCCTTCATCAATATGGAAATCCAAATCTACATATTCGGCTGACACATAGCCCACCTGATCATCATATTCCACACTGATCCAGTCATCATTCACTTCTTCAATGATTTCCAGTTCATCATCCTGAGCCATCAGGCCAAGTACGTCTGCGTCCGTGTGAGGTTCTTTACGCACACACAACGTTTCCGTTTCAATCGTAACAATCAGATTTCCTACATCATTGGCCATAGCCTCTGCTTCTTCTCCGAACAAAAGGTATTCATCACTGGCCCATCCTACCAGATCTCCACTCTTCAGTCTGGTCCATCCATCCTTTCGTTCCAGAATCCTGCCACCGCAATCCTTATACAGGACGCCAACCTTCTCAGAATCTTCCGATGCCTCTGCCCTCACATTCATAGCTACCTGAACATTTACCATAACCAGATCCGATTCTTCCTCTTTCCTGGCATTGCCCGCTTCCGCCATCTGTGTCAGTTCCTCAATGGCCTTTTCGTTGGAAGCGCCGGAAGTCGGATCGACAATCTGCGATATCCCGGTGTTCAGGGAATCCAGGTATTCCTTTCTGGAAGAAGCCTGCACATCCAAATGAGACAGGCCAAACATACCAAGACTCAGAATCAGGCTGATCATCAGAATATATCTTCTGCTTTTCAGCATATATGATCCTCCATACATCAATAAGATGTTACAAAATTGTTACATCCTAATTTTGGATAATTTTAGCAAAACGCCTATTCTTTGTCAAGTTTATGCAGCTTGTCTCAAATATATGTATAAAATATTACAGTTTCTTAGACTTCTCCACTGTGGCAAGAAGTGCATCCATAACCGCACCGCGCATACCCTTTTCTTCTAATATACGGACTCCTTCAATCGTTGTCCCGCCGGGTGAACATACCATATCCTTCAGTTCTCCTGGATGCTTACCACTCTCCAGCACCAGCTTCGCAGAACCATAGACCGCCTGTGCTGCAAATTCATAGGCCTGTGTTCTGGGCATACCTGCAGCCACTGCAGCATCTGCCATGGCCTCGATAAACATGAACACATAGGCGGGGGAACTTCCGCTGACTGCTCCTACCGCATCCATCAGACGTTCCGGCACCTGACTAGCTTTACCAAAACTCTCCATTAATCTAATGCTATATTCCGTCTCTTCCTTAGATACCCCGGCATTTACACAGACACCGGTGCATCCCTCTCCGACAAGTGCCGGTGTATTGGGCATACAACGCACTATTTTCATTTCTCTGCCAAAAGCCTGTTCCAGCCAGTCTAATGTTTTACCCGCAGCAATACTAATAACAAGTGTTTCTGATTTAACACCGTCTCTGATTTCTTCGATGACCTCCTGCAGAAATTGGGGCTTTACCGCCAGCACAAGCACCTCGGCCTCCTCAGCTACCGCAAGATTAGAGGTTCTGACCTCAATGCCGAACTGCGTCTGCGCATCTTTAAGTGTTTTCTCCGTCTTGGCAGAACCAACGATATCACCCGGCTTTACCATATTATTCTGCAGCATGCCGCCAATAATCGCCTTTGCCATGTTGCCCAGTCCTATAAATCCGATTTTCATGTTTTCCTCCATTCTGAAACCTTGTTTCACACATTTCATATTGTTAAATCTATATTTAATCTCATATTTTCGTGCCTGCGTTGAATTGTTAATTCCGCACAACAGCATAAAACAGATTATATTTCACTATACTTTATCATTCCTTCTCTGCCTGAAAGCTTCGTACATCAGGATCGAGGAAGCCACCGCCGCATTGAGAGATTCCACGTTTCCCTCCATCGGTATCTTCAGATAGCTGTCAGCACACCCGGCCGTTTCCTCCCTTAAGCCGTTTCCCTCATTTCCGATTAAAAAAGCAGTATGTGTCCGATAATCCAGTTCATCATAGAATTTACTGCCGTCCAAATGAGCCGCATATACGCTGACGCCTTGATCCTGCAGTGTTTTTATCGTCTCTTTAAGATCCTGTGTATAAACAAAAGGCACCCTGTATACCGATCCCATAGTAGAACGGATTACCTTCGGATTATAGATATCAGCGGTTCGGCTGCTCATGAGAATGCCATCCACGCCTGCCCCTTCTCCGGTTCGTACAATGGTTCCCAGATTACCCGGGTCCTGAATATCTTCCAGAACGATTAATAACAGTTGTTTTTTATTTTTCAGAGATAAAATATCTTCCATACAATAATGATATTGTTCCACCAGACACAGAATCCCCTGAGGCGTCTTGGTATCAGACATTTTGGCAAATACTTCATCTGCCACAATCTCACAGGACAGTTCGGAAAGCTTTTCCTCATACAGACGATATAGCTCTTCCTGCGCTTTCTGTGATATGTATACTTTCCGAATCCTGTCAGAAGGCGCCTCTTTGAACATCTTAACACCCTCTACCACAAAAAGCCCCTGCCGGTTACGTTCTTTTGCCTTCTGGGATAATTGCACTACCTCTTTCACAGCTTTATTGCTAAGGCTTGTAATCATGTTTCCTCCATTGAAATATATTCATATAGTTAAATGCATTGATATAATAAGCCCCGCAAACGCACCGCCTGCGGGGACTATTCTGTGTTTAAACTGTATATTTTCTTGTATTTAATCACGATTTAACAATTTGAATTCCTATAAATCAGACTGTAAAACCAAATTTTCTTCTCTTTTCTATAAGGAAAGGATCTTGGATACCTCATAAGCGTATTCTGGAATATCCTTCTGCATATTCAGTGCTTCCTCAATGTCAAAATCAAGAAATTCACCATGCTGATAACCGACTACACGGTTGCTCTTGCCGGCACACAGGATGTCCGCTGCATAAGCGCCCATAATAGAGGCATAATAGCGATCCTTACAGGTCGGAGATCCGCCTCGCTGCATGTATCCCAAGATGGTCGCTCTTGTCTCAATACCGGTAGCTGCCTCGATACGTCTTGCCATAGAAGTGGAATGACCGATACCCTCTGCATTGATAATAATGTGATGGGTCTTGCCACGCTTTCTGTTGGAAATAATATTATTAATGATCTGCTGCTCATTGTAATCATATTTCTCAGGGAGCAGAATATCTTCCGCACCATTGGAAATACCGCACCACAATGCAATATATCCGGCATTTCTTCCCATAACCTCGATGATACTGCAACGTTCATGGGAAGAAGATGTATCTCTTACCTTATCAATAGCCTGCATGGCTGTATTGATTGCTGTATCGAATCCAATCGTATATTCTGTACAGGCAATATCCAAATCGATTGTTCCCGGAATACCAATGGTATTAATGCCATGCTTAGCCAACGCCTGTGCTCCACGGTAAGAACCGTCTCCACCGATTACCACCAGACCGTCAATTCCATGCTTGTGACAGATATCAGCACCCTTCTGCTGTCCCTCCTCCGTACGGAATTCATGACAACGCGCCGTACCTAAGATCGTACCGCCTTTCTGGATCGTATCAGATACAGACCATTTCTCCATATCAACGATTTCTTCATTCAGAAGTCCCTGATAGCCCTTTTTGATACCTTTAACTTTAACGCCGTTGGCAATCGCTTTCCTGACTACCGCACGAATCGCTGCATTCATGCCCGGAGCGTCACCGCCGCTTGTCAACACGCCAATTGTTTTGATTTCTTTTGCCATCTTTTCCTCCATTCCGAAGCATTACAAATTCTTGAATGAATCAATTCCATCTGTATTTTACTCTAAAGAAAGCGGTTTTTCAATATCTTTCTATACAACCTTTATATTCTCCCTGCCAAATTGCTCCTCCAGACGTCCGATCAATCCTTCTTCCGCATTAACATTCCAATTATCCTTAAGTGGATTCATTGACTTGGGATTTTCTACATATATGACAACACTGTCATTGCCCTCCGATTCTTTTAAGATATCAAAGAGAACCTTTTTCTTCTCCTCATAGGCATCCTTGGTGGGGAATTTAATCCACAGCTTCTTAGGGATGTCATCAAATGGTACAATTTTTTCACAGATCAGCTTACCGTCTCTGTCTTCTTCCAAAGAAACTCTTCCTTTGATAAAAACTTTATTATCTTCTGATAAGAAACTGCCATATTTCTCATAATCTCTCGGGAAAACGATCACTTCAACGGAGCCTACCAGATCCTCCACCTGCAGAAAAGCCATCACCTTCTCGTTCTTCGTATACTTAATCTTTTTCTCGGTAATCATGCCGCCAATCGTCGCCGCTTTACCATCCTGCACAATTGTTGCATTCAGTTCCTCATCCAGTGCAAAATCTGCTGTTGTATTAGTAATATTCTTCCGCCACAGATCCTGATATTCCTCTAACGGGTGGCCGCTGATATAAATGCCCAGAACCTCTTTCTCAAAAGCAAGCTTCATCTCCTTAGAGTATTCCCCCACATCAGGAAGTTTTACTTCATAATCTTCTTTTTCTTCCTCAGAAACAATATCAAACAGAGAAATCTGCCCGGCCATGTTATTCTTCTTATCCTGCTGGACATGATCCAATATCTGGATATATACGCTCATAAACTGCTTGCGGGTTCCGCCCAGACTATCCAGAGCTCCTGCCTTGATAAAATGCTCAATGGCCCTTTTATTCACATCCTTATCCGCGATACGGGTAATAAAATCCTCCAGATTCGTATACGGCCCTCTCGCATTCCGTTCCGCCACCACGGCATCAATAATCGGTCGTCCTATGCTTTTGATTGCCGTCAGGGCATAACGGATCTCATTGCCTGAAACGGAAAATCCGCTTTCTCCCAGATTAATATCCGGGGGGAGTATCTGAATCCCCATACTGCGACAGGTCATAATATACTCCGATACTTTACCCGGATTATCAATGACAGAGGTCATAAGAGCAGCCATGAACTCCACCGGATGGTAATATTTCAGATAGGCAGTCTGATAAGCCACTACCGCATAGCATGCCGCATGAGATTTATTAAAAGCATATTTGGCAAAATCCATCATCGTATCATAGATATGATCTGCCACTTCCGCACTAATGCCGTTCGCAACACAGCCCGGCACCCCTTCCTCCGGATTGCCGTAAGTAAAGTTCTTACGTTCCTGCTCCATGACATACTGCTTCTTCTTACTCATGGCACGGCGCACCAGATCGCTTCGCCCCATCGTATAACCACCCAGATCCCGCACAATCTGCATAACCTGCTCCTGGTAAACGATACAGCCATAGGTCGGTGCCAGGATCGGCTCCAGCTGCGGACAGTCATAGGTAACCGTGTCAGGATTATTTTTACCCTTAATATATTTGGGAATAAAATCCATCGGTCCCGGCCGGTACAGAGAAATACCCGCAATGATATCCTCTAAGCTCTGTGGCTTCAGTTCTTTCATAAAGCTCTTCATCCCGCCGCTTTCTAACTGGAACACACCATCCGTCCTGCCCGTTCCGATGGATGCAAGAACTGCCGGATCATTATAATCAATATTGTCAATATCTATGAAAATACCGGTGCTCTTCTCCACCATACGCACCGCGTTCTGGATTACTGTCAGGGTACGAAGCCCCAGAAAATCCATTTTCAGAAGTCCCAGTTCCTCAATGGTTGTCATGGGAAACTGTGTGGTTATGGAACCGTCAGAGCCACGGGAAAGCGGTACAAAATTATCAGCTGCCTCAGGACAGATTACCACGCCTGCTGCATGCATGGAGGTATGCCTCGGTAATCCCTCCAGTCTCTTACACATATCAATCAAGGTATGCACCTGTTCATCTTCCCGATACAGTTTCTTGAACTCCGGATTGAGCTCCAAAGCCCTGTCGATGGTTATATTTAATTCATTGGGAATCATCTTGGCAATGCCGTCCACATAGGCGTAGGGCAGATCCATCACACGTCCCACATCACGGATAACACCCTTGGCTGCCATGGTACCAAAGGTAACAATCTGCACCACCTTATCCGTTCCGTATTTCCGTCCCACATAATCTATGACCTCCTGCCTTCTCTCAAAGCAGAAATCCACGTCAATATCAGGCATGGAAACACGTTCCGGGTTCAGGAAACGTTCAAACAGAAGATTATATTTAATCGGGTCGATATTCGTAATTTTCAAGCAATAGGACACGATACTGCCCGCTGCAGAACCTCGTCCCGGTCCTACCGCAATATCATTCTCCCTACAGTAGTTGATATAATCCCATACGATCAGAAAATAATCCACGAATCCCATGGTTTTGATAATATCCAGCTCATATTCCAGACGTTTCTGCAAGGTACCGTCATCCTCAGGATAACGTTCTGCCATGCCGTCCTGGCATAATTTATTCAGATAAGTCCAGGAATCATAACCCTCCGGCACCTCATAATGAGGCACCTTATAGTTCCCGAATTCTATTTCCACGTGACAACGGTCTGCAATACGCTGGGTATTCTCCACAGCCTCCCAGGCGTAGGGGAAGAGCCCCTTCATTTCCTCTTCACTCTTTACATAGTACTGACCGCCCTCATAGCGCATACGATCTTCGTCTGCCAGCTTCTTACCGGTCTGCAGGCAGAGCAGGATGTCATGCGGCTGTGCATCCTCGGCGTAGGTATAATGGACGTCATTGGTTGCCACAAGAGGAATGTCTAACTCCTTACTCATGTTAAGCAATGCCGAATTGACCATCTGCTGAGCCGGAATACTATGATCCTGCAGTTCCAGGAAGTAATTACCTTTTCCAAAGCATTCCTCGAACTTCTTCGCAGTCTTCTTCGCTTCATCAATGAGACCCTTCTGGATCAACCGGGGCACCTCACCCGCCAGACATGCTGACAATGCGATAATGCCCTCGTGATACTGCTGTAACACTTCAAAATCCACACGGGGTCTGTAATAATACCCTTCCGTAAAACCTTTGCTGACAATTTTTATCAGATTGGCATAGCCCACATTATTCTCTGCTAAAAGCACCAGATGATAGTATCTGTCCTCTCCGCCGGTCAGTTCCCTGTCAAACCGGGAATGTGGCGCCACATAGACCTCACAGCCGATGACCGGATTGATACCGGCTTCTTTTGCAGCCTTATAGAAATCAATGACACCGTACATAACACCATGGTCAGTGATAGCCGCACTGTCCATGCCCAGCTCTTTGACACGTTTCACATATTCTTTTATCTTATTGGAACCGTCCAGAAGACTGTATTCTGTATGGACGTGCAGATGTACGAATGCCATGAAGATACCTCTTTCTAAATGTTTCTTACTTGTATCTATTATAGACCATTACAATTCAAATAGGCAAGAAATTCTGTTTTTCTGCATCCACTGGTATTATTCATTTCCAATTATCGTTTTTTCGTTTATGTTTTGTCTTGACTGCGTTCTTTTCCATCTATATAATATTATCAGGGAAACCATTCAGAAAACGGACAGCGGTTCGCCTTTCGCCAGATGGCTAAAAATCTGAGAGCTTCCAAGCAAAGGAGGTTAGATTATGGGAAATCTACGAAAGGGTACTTCGGTACATATGATATTCGATACGCTTGTAGGTATTGCCGGTATCATTGTTACACTTATCAGCATTCTGGTAACGTGTATCAGTATCCGGCAAAACCACAAAAATAGAGAAAATCAAAACAGCAACCGCACCGCCCAAAGGTAAGTTGCTGTTTTGATTCAACAATAAACCAAGGCGAACCGCTCTTCTGAGTGGTTTCCTTTTGTTATTTTTATATTACGCCGATAACTTTCAGTTGTCAATACATTTATTTTTCCCCTTTCATTTTGCGCTCTTTTAGAGCACAAAAGAACTCTGTACAAACAGTTGTACCGTTTGCACAGAGTTCTTACAGCATTTATACTTATATTTACAGATAAAAATTAAATCTTTCGTATGATACAAGCATCCTATAAATACTTCTTCAACACATCTACCTTATCCAGTTTCTCCCAAGGAAGATCCAGATCGTTACGTCCGAAATGGCCGTAAGCGGCTGTCTGCTTGTAAATCGGGCGGCGAAGATCTAACATCTTGATGATGCCTGCCGGACGCAGATCAAAGTTCTCACGAACAACATCCACTAACTTCTCATCAGCAATCTTGCCTGTTCCGAAAGTATCTACCATGATAGATGTAGGCTGTGCCACACCGATGGCATAGGATAACTGGATCTCACACTTCTCTGCCAATCCTGCTGCCACGATGTTCTTTGCTACATAACGTGCTGCATAAGCTGCAGAACGGTCAACCTTGGTGCAGTCCTTACCGGAGAAAGCACCACCGCCGTGACGTGCATATCCACCGTAAGTATCAACGATAATCTTACGTCCTGTCAGACCTGCATCACCGTGAGGTCCGCCGATTACGAAACGACCGGTCGGATTGATGAAGAACTTCGTGTTATCATCTACAAGCTCTGTCGGAAGTACCGGATCAAATACATACTTCTTGATATCAGCGTGAATCTGCTCCTGTGTCACATCCGGATCATGCTGTGTGGATAATACAACAGCTTCCAGCCTTACCGGCTTACCGTTCTCATCATATTCTACGGATACCTGGCTCTTGCCGTCAGGTCTTAAATACTTTAATGTACCGTCTTTACGAACTTTAGTAAGCTGTAAAGCAAGCTTATGTGCAAGAGAAATGGGATAAGGCATATATTCCTCGGTCTCGTTGGTTGCATAACCGAACATCATACCCTGGTCACCTGCACCGATTGCTTCGATTTCCGCATCGGACATCTTATTCTCTTTTGCTTCCAGTGCCTTGTCAACACCCATTGCAATATCGGCAGACTGCTCGTCGATTGCTACTAAAACAGCACAGGTATTGCCGTCAAATCCATATTCGGATTTGGTATAACCAATCTCTTTAACAGTATCACGTACGATTTTCTGGATATCAACGTAAGCGTTTGTTGTGATTTCTCCCGTTACCAATACAAAGCCTGTACAGGTTGCTGTCTCACAAGCCACACGGCTCATAGGGTCCTTTTCCATGCACGCATCTAAGATAGCGTCGGAAATGGCATCGCAGACCTTGTCAGGATGTCCTTCGGTTACGGATTCTGAAGTAAATAATCTTTTTTCCATGTTTCTATTCCTTTCTTATGTGAAATATTAGTTTTGACATACATCTGCCATGCAGCTTCCTGCTTTGATCAGACGCACAAAAAATCCGCTTAATTCTCTCGAAATAAGCGGACCCGATAGTCGATAATCAAATCCTCTTATTGTTCGATCTGTCTTGCGACAGCTTTTCGCTCAGGTTGGCACCTTCCTTAAAGGGGTTGCCGTGGCTTCACAGATCCTATGTATCTCCACCACTCTGAATAAGAGAAAAATCACAATATGGAATTTTCATATCTGCAATATCTGTAGATACCATACACCCTGATATCTATTCTGTCAATACATATTAATGCATTATTTTATCATTTTAACCGACCTTAAGTTTAAACTTCTGCAATTCTCTTTCGGTAGCGATCTTATCAATCTGGGCACCCAGTCCCTGCAGCTTCAGATGGAAATCCTCATAACCGCGCTCAATATACTTAATATCATCTACGGTTGTGATACCGTCCGCCGCCAGTCCGGCGATTACAAGTGCAGCCCCGGCTCTTAAATCAGGAGCGGTAATACTTGCACCGGTATATTTCTCCACACCGTCAATAATAGCTGTATTGCCTTCTACCTTAATATTAGCTCCCATACGGGTCAATTCATCCACATACTTGAACCGGTTCTCAAAAATACTCTCTGTCACAATACTGGTTCCTGCAGACAGACCTAAAGTCACTGTAATCTGAGGCTGCATATCTGTCGGAAAGCCCGGATAAGGAAGGGTCTTAACATGCGTATGACCTAACGGTTTGGATGCGACTACACGAACTGCATCATCCGATTCCTCTACCTCACAGCCAATCTCCAGAAGCTTTGCACTGATAGACTCCAAATGCTTCGGAATAACATTCTTAACGGTCACATCTCCTTTGGTAACCGCCGCAGCAAACATAAAGGTTCCTGCCTCAATCTGATCCGGAATAATACCATATTCCGTACCATGCAGCTTGGAAACACCCTTGATACGAATCACATCCGTACCGGCACCTTTAACGTTAGCTCCCATACTGTTTAAAAAGTTCGCTAAATCTACTACATGAGGCTCCTTTGCCGCATTTTCAATGACAGTCTGTCCTTCTGCCATCACTGCAGCCATCATAACATTCATGGTAGCGCCGACAGTTACCACATCCATATAGACATGATTGCCAAGCAGCTTCTCTGCCTCAGTAATAATAAGTCCATGTTCAATTCTTACATCGGCTCCCAATGCACGGAACCCTTTGATGTGCTGATCTATCGGTCTTAAACCAATATTACAGCCTCCCGGAAGCGCCACTTCCGCCTTCTTATATTTACCTAACAATGCTCCCAACAAATAATAGGAAGCTCTGATCTTCTTAATATAATCATCTTCAATCACCAGATCATGAATCTGGGATGCATTAATCTTTACTGTATGTCTGTCAATCCGGTTAATCACCACACCGATGCTCTCCATAGCCTGCATCAGTACATTTGTATCCCTGACATCCGGTACATTCTCTATTAATACGGTCTCATCCGTCATGATTGCAGCAGCCAGAATAGCCAGTGCAGCATTCTTAGCACCACCGATTTCCACCTCGCCGACTAACGGATTTCCACCTTTAATCGCATATTGTTCCATTCCGTTAACATTGCCTTTCTCAAACCTGCATAAAAACGTGCAGGCGCAATCACTAATACCCTTATTCAAAAAATATTAAACAATTTATCTATCAGTATACCATATTTTCCGTATTTGTAAATGGTAAGATTAATTTAGATATTGAAGCGGGTTTACCTGAGAGCCGTTAATCAGAATCTCAAAATGCAGGTGCGGCCCCGTACTTACGCCTGTATTACCACTCAGCGCGATCTTCTGTCCCTGGCTTACCGTCTGCCCCGGTTTTACCAGAACCTTACTCAGATGACCATACCTGGTCTGCCTTCCATCTGCATGATTAATGTAAACTACATAACCATAGCCGCTTCCCCATCCTGCCTTTACAACAGTCCCTGCAGAAGATGCCATGACCGCAGTTCCTACCGGTGTCGCCCAGTCAATACCCTTATGATAGCTGCTGGCTCCTCTGGTCGGTGCCTTACGTCTTCCGAATGTAGATGACAGACGGCCACCGGAAATCGGCTTCACATAGGTAGGCGGAATCTTTGTACCTCGTTCCACAATCTTCGGTACCGCTTCATAGGTAATCTCTTCCTTTAAGATTTCCCGGCTTACTTCCTCATTATTACGATAGGACACATCAGCTACTACCTTACGATGACCGGCAGACGGCTCCTGCAGCGTCTCTGTCTGTGTAGTATACCATTCGTCATTATCCACATAGATTACCTCTGCCTCGTAATCCTCCTCATAATACATCTCTTCTGTTCTAACGACAGACAGCTCCGGTTCCGGCACTGTAACAATCAGCTCGTCACCTACACGAATGGTGGAATTCTCGTTCTCAATCGTCTCGTTCATAGCAATCAGGTCTGCCAGCGGAATTTCATTTTTCTCCGCAATCTGAGACAGAGTATCTCCCGAAACCACTTCATAAATCTGCTCTTTTTCCTGTTCCTTGGTTACTTCCTCAACCGCCTGTTCCAGAGATGTCAGCTCATAATCCTGCAAATAGGATTCTACCACTTCAACAGTATCACCAAAGCCGATGGTTAACAATCCCAGTTCATAATCGGAAAAATCCTTCTCAACGGCAGGTTCAATGTCCGCGAACATTTCATCCAGAGCTGCATCAATTCCCGCACTGGTCATGATCTCCTGTGAGGCTTCCGCTTCCTCTTTCTGTTCCTTAGTGGAACAAATCTGAGTAGTCAGTACATTCAGCTCTCTATTGCCGTCCAGAACCAGATCCACATAATATTCACGTCTGATGTCATACTTATCAATAGATGCCTGTAAAAGTGCCAATACTTCCTGCGTACTGGCAAGATTTACCGTATAATTATTAATCTTTACCGTATAAGAACGATTCAGAGTTTCCTTCACACTACCGCGAAGCGCCGTAACCATATTGGCAGTGATATCTTTCGTATCATCTACCGCACCCCAGAGCACTTCATCACCTTCGTATGTCAGATCACTATCCGCCAGCACCATTTCATCACTGCTTCCTGCCAGCTTCTTTCTGGCTGCAATCAGGCAGTCCTCGACCTGATCCAGATCTCCCATAACGCCCACCTGCATACCGTTTAAGTACACGGTAAAAATATTATCACCGGTGCTTTCCAGCTTCTCCATGCTCGGGAAGAAGAATACACTGACGATAATTGCAAGTACCGCAACTTTAATATATGCAATTTTCATCTTTTTATAATGTCTGCTAATCTTTTTCATGCAATTTCTGTTCCTTGTAACAAAATTGTAACATTTTATATTCTAACAGTATTTTTAGGAAAAGTAAAGTACCGCGAAGACAACCTTCCCGCAGCTCTTATGCTCATAGAAGAATTGACTGGGATATGCTATACTGAGACCATGAACAGAATAATCATGCACATCGATGTCAACTCCGCATATTTAAGCTGGAGCGCCATAGAAAAACTACATAACGGTTCCACAGTAGACCTGCGTACCATTCCTGCCATCATCGGTGGCGATATGGCAAAACGGCATGGTGTGGTATTGGCCAAGTCCATCCCTGCCAAAGCATATGGGATTGTTACAGGCGAGCCTATCGTCAATGCCATGCGCAAATGTCCGAATCTGACTCTGGAATCACCGGATCACGAATTATATCATCGCCGCAGCCGGGAGCTGATGACACTTCTATCTGATATCTGCCCGGATATTGAGCAGGTCAGTGTGGATGAATGTTACATGGACTACACACCTGTCAGCAACAACTATCCGTCCCCGGAGGCTGCCGCCGAATTTATAAAAGAGCGGGTGCAAAAGGAATTAGGTTTTACCGTAAACATTGGAATATCCGACAGGAAAGTCTTAGCTAAAATGGCCTCCGATTTCAAAAAGCCTAATCTGGTGCATACACTATATTCCTATGAAATTCAGGAGAAAATGTGGCCTTTGCCGGTTTCCTCCCTTTTTATGTGCGGTCATTCCAGCGTGGAAACTCTTCGCAAACTGGAGATCATTACCATCGGTGATCTGGCCCGTTCAGACAGGGACATTATTGCAGCACACCTAAAAAGCCATGGTATCCTTTTATGGGAATATGCTAACGGCATTGATGACTCTGAAGTCACAACCGTACAGGCAGAAGCCAAAGGAATCGGCAATTCCACCACACTCAGTCAGGATGCGGAGGATAGAGAAACTGTTTACCGGGTGCTTCTCTCCCTGGCGGAATCCGTATCCCTCAGACTGCGCGATTCAAATCAAATGGCAGGTATGATCAGTACGGAAATCAAATATCATACATTTCAGAAGGTTTCTCATCAGACCACTTTAATAACCCCTACCAATCATACAGACACCATCTATCAGACTGCCTGCGCACTGTTTGATGAAATCTGGGATGGCACGCCCATACGCCTCTTAGGCATCCGTTCTTCCAAGCTTTCCTCCTGTGCGGAACCGGTGCAACTCAATCTCTTTGATCTGTCTGACAAAACAAAAGAAGACAAAGCCAATGCTCTGCCCTCTTCTCAGAAACAAGCCAAATTGGATGACGCCCTGGACTCCATTCGGAAACGCTACGGAGCAAACGCCATCATGCGCGGAAGCCTCCTTCCGCCCAAGAAAGATTAATTCTTCGTCTTTCCTTTCCGCTTCTTTACACTATAACCAAAAGTTCCCAGTTCTTTGCCTACCGTCAGATATCTGCCATGTGAATACACAAGCGGCTTGGAGGCATTGAGATGAAATCTTCCCTTCTCGTCTAAATACTTCTCATCCACATGCACCGCCAATACCTCTGCCAGAAACATATGATGAGTTCCCAGAGGAATCTTCTGCGTCACACGACATTCCAGATTCACAGGACTCTCCTGAATCATTGCTGCCCGCACATGATCGCCCTTCATCCGGGTCAGTTTCATTTCCTGCCATTTGTCTACGTCTCTGCCGCTCTTAACCCCACAGTAGTCCGTGGCATATGCAAGCTGTTCCGTAGTCAGATTAATAACAAATTCCCCAGTCTCTTCTATCATATGGTAAGAATACCGCTCCGGTCTGACAGAAATAGAAACCATCGGAGGGTCGGAGCATACAGTTCCCGTCCATGCCACTGTGAAAAGATTCTGTTTTCCCGCCTTATCTGCCACGCTTACCAGAACTGCCGGCAACGGATAAAGCATATTGCCCGCTTTCCATGTCTGTTTTCCCATTGCAAACCATACCCTTCCTTCAGTCTATCAAGGTACGTCCCCTAAAATAATGCGGTAATCCACGGAAGCAGATTAATGACAATATCGGCAACCACACCAATCAGAATCAGAACAGAAATCGGTAGCAAAGCTTTGCTTGCCTTATTCTGTACCTGACTGTTCTTCAATTCCTCTGTCTGCTTATTCAGCTCCTCGATCAGAGCTGCCTGCACATTACGGTATACTTTCACATTCTCTTTATGAAGGAAATCATCGGACTGTCTGAACTTCTCCTCTAAAAGCTGCTTGATCTCTTCCAACGTCTGTTCGCTGCCTTCAGCCTGCCCTTCAACCTTTTGGACACTGTCCAGCTTGTCCATGCACTCCTTCAAAACATTCTTAACCTCTGCCGCATTCTCGGCTGTTTTCAAATTAACCCGGCGAATCTCCTGTAACAGACCGTCATAAGCCTGCAACTGTTTCTGCATCTGCTCCATTTTCGCTGTCTCTGCTGTCGTATTGGCACGGATAATTTCCTGTGCATTTCTTTTCTGTGCCAGTTTATCAATAAAAGTATCCATTCTGTTTCCTCCAAACATGATCCGTATCTCTCTTACTTTCTTTTCCTATATATTTCAATGATCCAAACTGCTTTACTGCATTTTATCATTTTTCCCTCTTAATGACAACCAGAAAGTCAGTCTCGGCAGTCTTACCGGAAGACTTGCTCCCCTCCATCTCCTATAGCAATCCTTTTCTGTATCGCTTTACATATATGCAGCTTGTTTTTTGTGCATATTGAACAAAATCGCTGCTTGTTTTTTTACGTCTTTGTAAATATTAACGATAACTTTACATCATGTTCATACTTTGTTCATATTTGCGCCGTATACTTTAACCATAGCAAACGAGAGAACATGTAATGTTTAATCATTACACACATAGATAAATTTTTTCATAATAGCCCAGATGCCGAAAGGTGTCTGGGCACTCCTCATTTTGTAGGAAAATTCCGGCACCCCGTCTTGTATATAAACACTTTCCTATTCATATAGAATATATTAAAAGCTGATGACTTTGGTCTTAAATTAAGAGCATGTAAACGTCATCAGCTTTATTTATGATCTGATTTAATTACGAACTAAATGGTTTCGTTTTCTTCATCCTGCTGTCCGATATGCTGGATTTCCTCATTCAAAGACAACATTCTGGCATCCAGTGCCGACACCATCTGGGCACATTCTACCAACTGCTCCTTAATATGTTCCGGTGCATTGCCCTCAAATTTGTAATGGATCTTATGCTCCAGACTTGCCCAGAAATCCATGGCTACCGTTCTGATCTGTATCTCCACCTTCGTATCCGCAATCCGGTCGGACAAATATACCGGAACGGTCACCAGCATATGATAGCTCTTATACCCACTGGGCTTCGGATTGACAATATAATCCTTTACGGAAATTACCTTAATATCGCTCTGGTTACTGATCATCTCCGCAATCTGATAAATATCGGATGTAAAGGAGCAGATTACCCGGATGCCGGCAATATCGTTGACATACTTCACCATATTATCAATCGTGGATTCATAACCATGCTTCTTTAATTTCTTAACAATACTCTCCGGTGTCTTGATACGGGATTTAATATGTTCTATCGGATTATATCTGTGCACATGCTGGAATTCATCATTCAAGATCTCCAGCTTCGTAGATATCTGCTTTAAGGCCGAATTGTAAATCAGCTGCACTTCTTTCCAGCTGTCAATATCGCTGTCTCTGTCAATATATAATTCCATTCTGTTTCCATTCCCCCTGAACTACTATGTTAAATGTCTGCTTCGCAGCCGCTTCCTTCACGTCTTTACCTTTTGCTGACTCGCAAACCCGCACTTCGTGCTCTCTATTTGCTTCGCAAATGTTTGCTCGTTAATGACTTCATAGAAAAGTAAATGTCTGCTTCGCAGCCGCTTCCTTTTCTTTATGAAGTCATTATATCACAATTTATCGAAAATGTATATTTTATACAAATTTTTCATAAAAAATTAATTTTTATTGTATATTTTCACAACTTATTTCTGCTGAATCTTTGTATAAACAACAACATATAGCGGGCACTGTTACCACGAATGGGTACATGTAGCGTATCAACACCGTCGGCGACAGCAGCAGCGTCAGATAATATACAACCAAAAGCATTGCCGGAAGTATCAAACGATACTGCCGTCTGTAGATTGCCACCGCCAGATACAGGCATAGCAGCCACCAATAAAAGGCAGGTGCAAACAATATTCTGATAACAGGTACCTTCTGATAGGCATTTTCCGACACAATTTCTTCCATCAGACTGCGAAGTCCCGGAAGATAGCTGTGTTCTATGATCTCGCATCCCGCCGGCATGGTACGGTTATCCGTGGACAGATAGCCGAAGCCGCTTTCCGTACCGATTCCGTATATTTCCGCATGGGTTCTGTCCTCCAGAAACCAATAGCCAATGGAATTATCCAGAAAGGCGTCTATATAAGTCTGGGGATGCTCCAAGCCCAGTTGCAGCCATGTACGCAGAAATCCTACCGGATTATCATGAATCACGGCCCGCAGTTTTACCGGATCTGCCAGATGCGGATTGTAGGCAGCAAAGACCCATTCCGAGGACAGATAGGCATCCAGCTCCTGTCGCATCTGCGGCGATAAGTTTTCCTCTTCCTTCACCCTGGTACGTGCCATCTGCTGTAAAGGTACACTGAGCATTTCCCTCGGACTGCCATTCTCCGCACCGGTGGCTGCCTTTAAGCCCGCATTTGCCACTACAAACAGTCCCAGCCCCAGAAGTGACATAAGAAGATACTTTTTGCATAACGCCTTCTTCCTACGCAATCCGATACACACAACAGGCACACTGACAAGTAACGCATAAACCGCATTGTTCCGCATCAGAAGCATCAGTACGGTAATCACCAGCCGTATCCACATGTCCTTGTGCTCCATACCCGTCTCCGATTTACCATCACATACCATCCGGTACAAACCAATCGTATACAGAAGCACAAGGGCAGAAAACAGGACATCTTTGGTCGTGCTCAATGCCAGAATGGAATTGACAGGAAACAACGCATAAAAAATAAGTAGCAAACCCCGCAGATACACGGACGTTCTCTTTTGATACAAGTAAGACAATGTATAGGCAAAAGCTGCCGCCATCAAAAGCATCTGTACGACAGAGTGCACTGCCATTCCCGCCGAATAGGAACCGAGCACATTACCTCCCAGCCGGAAAAAAGTCCCCAAAAACAAGGTATGCAGCAGGGGATGGTGCGTGCTGTAATCTCCCGCAATTACCTGATATAACTGTCCTTCCGCATCATAAGCAAAAACAGACGGATAATAAGCCAGAAATACAGGAACCCAACACAGCAGGATTACGAACAGATAGAAGAGCCTTACCTGCCATACAGAACACTCCGTCTTTCCAAACCGTGTTCTGTCAAAAATCCTCCTAATTCCCGGAATTCCCTGCAAAAAGAATGAAATACAAGATGCCGCCAGAACCGTAAGACAAAGAATCGTCAACAACAGTCCGGGAAGCTTCCCGATATCCGCAAGCACCGTACCGTCACGTCGCATCAGGCACCCCAGTACATAGGCTGTTGTCATAAACAAGCCCCATATGGCGGCATGCCGATAAAGTCTCCTCTCCCGTTGCAGCAGAAAATGATAAATAACTGCCGTAAACAGCACTACACCCATAAGCACCAGACATCCCAATACCGATCTGCTGTCCGGCAGCATTCCCCGCTCCAGATTTGCCACCAAAACTATATCTATGACAGCCACCAGAAAAGATATGACGATTTTTATATATTTTTCCTTTGAATGGATTGATAAGGTCTTGTCCATGTTCCATATTCCTTCATGATTTATCAAATGCTATATTACCAGTCATCCGTCACTTCATATAGACTTATAAACAGTGTATCATTTAATTAAGGAAAGAAAAAGTGTTTACTTTTCGACACAGGATTTGTATAGTAGATAACAAGATGTAGCCAACCATGATTACAGAAAAGAGGCGCAGACATGTTTCGTTTATGGGCTAAGGAATTCAAAAATAATCATATGCTGAAAGATACCGTCATTGAAGACGGCAGTGATGATACACGTACACACAAGGTATTCCATGCATTGGAACAGGTCTGCTATCAGTTTGATTTAGGACAACCCATCTGGTTGGATGCTACCATTCAGGAATTCAAGCGCCATGATAAGGCCAGATTTACCAAAGATAATTTTATCGAGGCCATTGATTTCGATTATCTGGAAATCCACGTCATTGAGGAAGATTAATTCTATTTCTTTGAATCTCAAAATATTTGCATAATTTATATTGACTTTGCATAATTTAAGTAGTAGTATCATAGTATCTTACATGTAGTTTTGAAAACTACATCACATGTTTTTCAAAGCATCATATGTAAAGAAGAAACGAAAGAATCAATTCATTTCTTATCGGATGCCTTGAAATGAGGAAATTTATGAAAAAATGAAAGGTGGTAATTTTATGCAAATAACAATTCGCGAACCCGGAAGCGCTATTACTCATTTTGTTGCAATGCTTCTTGCAATTTTTGCTTCCACACCACTTCTGGTCAAAGCAGGATGCACTGCCGGTCACACTTGCTTTATCGCCATGCTGGTCTTCATGGCAAGCATGATTGCTCTATATGGAGCCAGCGCACTCTATCACAGTATAAATGTAAAAGATAATGTACTAAAGGTCTTTCGTAAAATAGACCATATGATGATATTCGTTCTGATTGCCGGTTCTTATACGCCGGTCTGCCTTATCGTCTTAGGTGGCAAACTAGGGTATGTCCTGCTGACTGTAGTATGGTCAATTGCCATCATCGGCATGGTGATCAAAGCGCTTTGGATTACCTGCCCTAAGTGGTTTTCTTCCATTATATATATTGCCATGGGCTGGGTTTGCCTGGGTGTCTTTGGCCAGCTATGGAATACTCTGCCCCACAGCGCTTTCCTCTGGCTCCTGGCAGGCGGTATCATCTACACCATCGGCGGTGTTATCTATGCACTGAAGCTGCCGATTTTCAATAACAAACACAAGAATTTTGGTTCCCATGAGATCTTTCATCTGTTTGTCATGGGCGGAAGCATCTGTCATTTCATATTTATGTATTTGTATGTGGCATAAGACAAACAAAAGAAACTCTCACCTATCCTCATGGTAAGTGGGAGTCTCTTTCATTTATAAGCAGAATATAACAAATCTCCTCATCTATTCGTATGCATCTACTTATTTATATTGTATCCTTTCTTTTTACGAATAATCATTAACATCAACAGCAATACCACACCTGCCGCACCGGCAAGAATCCAGACAGAACTATTTCCCTCTGAAACTATACAATACTCTGCTTCTTCCCCCTGCATTTCCACCTGTATATACTGTCCATACTCCAAATATGATATCTCCTGCCAGCCCTCATCCTCAGTTTTTATGAGGACTGCTTTAATCTTCTCATAAGGTCTGTACAGTCGAAGCTTGGAAACTGTATCAGCGCCAATATCCGCATTGCTGACCTTTACTCCATAGAAAGTAGACACAGCCGCCGGTCTGACACCTTCTTCTCTTGCCTGCGATGCAGTCCATTCTGACACAGATACCTGCAATTTCGCCTCATCCGTATAGAAACCGTCAATATATGCATAAGGTTTCTTCGGCTCTCCTGCTTCTGTCACAAGCACCGTTTCCGTACTCGGCAGAGTTGTAATCGTATCATTATATTCCGCTTCCAATGTCATATTAGCTTCCATGATCTGATCCGAAACATCAGGCCACTTGCCATAGCTTCCTGCCACCTTCGGTGTCTCCGGGAATGTAACACCGGAAAGAGGTGTTCCGTATTTTACTTCCATTTCCTTTACTACTCTGTCCTCAGTCACAAAAGTAATCTTCAAATGTCTGAACTCTATGGGCAGTCCTACCGTCTCCAGGATTTCCTTGTAAGTAACCGGCTGGGCAACTCCTGCATAGCTGACAAGGTCAAGACCACTCAGGCTGCTGCTTACAAAATAGTTATTACTGATATCCTTCTGATAATCAGTCCGTTCATCTTCTTTTGTGGAAATCCATCCGGCAATAGCGCCTTTATGAATGGCATCCTCACCAATCAAAACCATGGCATAACAATCCTGTATCTTAGAACCGGAGCCTGCAATGCCGCCTACATACTGCGCGCCGTCCAATGAAGTCAGTGCATAACAGCTTTTCACAAGGGCATTGGACTCACCGCAGATACCACCGATATATTCTCCCTCGGTGCTTTCCACTCTTCCATAGCCTTCACTATTTGCCACAATACCCAGATTCATGTAGCCCGCAATACCACCGGCACCATTCTTCTTCGCAACGACCTGTCCGTTGTTGACACATCGGTTTATAACGCATTTAGTCAAATACCTGCTGCCAAAGGAGCGGTCTATACTTCCCGCAGCATTGCCCTCCGGATCTTCCTCGTCAATTGCCATAGAACCTGCAATACCGCCCACATTGACATCGCCACGCACAATACCGTTATTGACTGCACGCTCTACCTTACCGTCTGTACTGGCATCGATATCCTCCTCAGAAATATCCTCATATTCGGATTCCTCATAGTATAAATCTTCCACATCATCTATCTTCTCTGCAAAAAGCTGGAAAATATAATTGACCTGGTCATTAATGGCATGCATATCCTCTTCCAGAATATCAGTATGTACATCCAGATCATCCCCAATCTGTCCGGCATACTCTGAAATAATTCCAAGCTGTTCAAACAAACTGTCCACCGATCTATCCACATCATCTCCCAGTTCGGCAAACTGGACATCAAACTTGCCATTGATATAGATCATCGTTGACCTGATGATACCAAATCCATTATCCAGATGTTTATAGGATTTTTCCAGGCTGTCGATCACAGAATCAATCTGTACATCGGCTTCTTCCAGTGCCTGTTCCACATAGGGACTCATAATATTGGCTATCCTGTTTAAATCACTGAGCACATAAGAGAGCGTTTCTCCTGCCTCAGAAAGGCTCTCTGCCAGGTCCAGTATGGCATCAATCAGCTTACCTTCATCGCGGATTTGCTCTATGGTTTTGCCATCCACCAGCTTATTGATCCTATCCACATCATCGGAAATCTGCTGCATCTGGGTCTGCAGAAGATCCACATTGTCCCTGAGATTGCTCCGCGAACTGCTTACCGCTTCTGAATCACTGCTTATCTTGAAGGTCAGATACACTTTGACCGTGTCCATACTACCCGGATCAATATCAAAAGTATAGACATCGGAACCTGTACTCTTCTTTGTTACTTCTATCCGATCTTCACCATCATTGTAAGTAACCTGGGGCTGCCCATCCAGAACATACCCTGTATTGGGTCTTACCGTCAGAGTCACCTGATTATCTGATATCGTATAATCTGCTTTACCTCCTGCATTGGACTCAATAATAACATTTGCCCTGCTGAAAGTTACCTTAACTGTAACATCACTGTCCGGCATAATAAAGCTGAATGCCCGACCGTTTAGCTTTTTTTCGGTCCCAACTTCTTCATCATTTGTTTTTGTAACCCTAACGGATGCCTGACAGCCGCTGTCCGGTGTTACCTTGATAATAATTTCATCATCAGCAACACCCTTTACATCATTAGTCTCTGCACTATCGTTTTTCAACACCTCTATCTCATGAGCATTCGGATCACTAAAATCATTTCTTGTTCCATTTACAATATGAACCGTACCGCCTGCCGTACCCGGTGTTGCTCCCGAGCCGCTAAAGGACACCTTTACCACCACATTATCCTTGGGCATGATAAAACTATAGGAATAAGGACCGCTGTCTTCTCCGGCAGGAGTCAGCTCCAATGTGTTTTTCGAAGCATCTTCAGCGCGAATTTCATTAATCTGATAGCCTTCCTCAGGTGTCACAGTAATGGTAACCACATCCCCTTCCACAGGTGCTGACGTATCTGCGTATACTTCGCCACCTACGCCGGAAACCAGGGAAAGTCTTGCATGTTCCGTCTCATCATAAGAGCTATCCGACAGTTCACCACTGATATCCATGGCATCCGCTATTTTATCCAGTGCATCTACCGTATCATCCAGATCTTCCACTGCCCATTTTACTTCATCCATAATACCCGGGACCTGATCCATGCAATAATCCAGTCGATTGGCCAGTTCATTGACTGCTTCCACATTATTATCCACGAAATCAACCGTTCCATCTGCAATCGTATCTGCATCATCCAGTGCATTGTCTGAATGTTCCCGTAGCCTGTCGAAATCTTCGCTTACCGTATCCTGGGTCTCTCCCGCATCATCCAGAAATTTATCCACCAGATCATGCAGTCTCTGTACCGCCTCAGAGACAGATTCTGCCTCCTCCACACTGATATAGGGCTCCATCTGCCCAACGATACCACCGACATCTTTACGTCCATAGACACGTCCCTCGTTATTGCAGAATAGAATCTGTCCGGTCTGCCGCCCGGCAATACCACCGATATTATAGCCGTTATGCTCATAACCGACGACTCCGGTATTGGTACTGTTGATAATAATACCTCTGGAATAACCGGCAATACCGCCGATATCCGTACCACTTATCAGCTTGCGTTCCTTCACGTCCTCCAGCAGCCATTCCAGACCGGCTTCATCCTCTTCCTCCAGCCAGCTGCTGTCACTGTTAATACCTGCCTTATTGGTACAGTTTCTGATTGCTCCATAATTGGCACCGACAATACCGCCGGCTCTGTCATAACCGGTTACCGTTCCATGACTGGAGCAGGAGCTGACTGTTCCCGTTCCTTCATTCTCACCTACGATTCCTCCGGTTTCCGCTTTACCTTCCACACTGCCGATAAAAGTACAATCCAGAATCCACCCTGCATTGATACCGCACACACCGCCCGTACATTCTTCCTCGTTCTCACTTTCTACGGTACCCGAAAGCTTCAGATCCTGTACGATACCGGTGGCTGTAATATAGCGAAAGAATCCATCCGCATAACCGTTTCCTTTAATATGAAAACCGGATATAGTATGTCCGTTACCATTGAAGCAGCCTGCCAGGACAGGGAATCCCTCAAAATCTTTTCCCTCCAGGGAAATATCTTCCTTTAACTCGATCATTTTATCCTGTGACCAGAAATCCAGTTCACACTTTGCAGCAACCTCTAATAATTCCTCGGCTGTTTTTACTTCTACAATTTCCTTATCCGACTGATCCGGAAGAGTTATCTCCTCTTCCATGGAATCTAAATCCGGTCCAGTTGTTTCCTCTGTATCTTCGTTTCCTGTTTCCTCCGCATAGACATATTCTGCCGGAAGACATGTCAAAAGGATCGATACCGCACAAAGGACGCTGAACATTCTGACCATCGGATTTGAAAGTCTGCTATTACTGATCCTTCTAATACTCTTATTCCTCATCCTTGTCAGCCTCCTTTCCTGTCTCGTCTGATATGCCGTCTGTCCGGCCCTTCACATCATCTGGCGACTCTGACGCTTCGATTGCCTCCAGATATTCATCAAACTCTTCAATCGGCACCATATTACCCATTTCCATAATGGCATTTACTTCGCCACGGACAATACCGTGAACTTCTCCGATCACAATACCGTTGATCTGTCCTCTCACTCTACCGTTAATTCTTACAAGTCCTGTGGAGCGCTGGGTCATAACCGGCATGGAAACGGTAAAGGAGGTTTTATCTATAATCTTCTCACCGAGCAGCAATATTTCAGGAAGAATAAACATGACAATGAAAATCGAAATCAGGGTTCCTCGCCCCAGACATTGTCCGATTCCCACAATAGCCGCTTCCGACGTCATCTGTCCAATCAGGATACCGGCAATCGCCAACATAGAGCCTGACGTGACAATCGTCGGGAATGCAAAATTCATGGTCTCTATAATGGCATCCTTTTTGCTCATCTTATCCTTCAGTTCCATGAATCGTCCGGAAATAACGATGGCATAATCGATATTGGCTCCCATCTGAATGGAACTGACGATCAAATAACTCATAAAGAAGAGATTGGATTTCATAATGGCGGGGAAGGAGAAATTAATCCAGATACTTCCCTGAATAACAATTATCAACAGCACTGGCATGCCCGCAGAATTAAAGGTAAAGAGCAATACCGCCAAAACCGCCAGAATGGAGACCACATTAACTACCGTATTATCTCTGGAAAAGGTCTTGCACAGATCATACTGGCTGGTAGATTCACCCGCCACCAGAATGGTGCCCTCTTCATAATACTTTCTGGCAATTTCGTGCATCTCATCCAGAAAGGCAAAGGTTTCCTCTCCCTCTTCCGGCAGATTCAGGTAAACCAGCATACGGCTGTAATCTTCCCCCTGCAGCTGATCCTGTGCAATGCTCATCTGTTGATGTGCGCTTTCCAGATCATTCATCAGATCATCATCCAGCGTCACATAGCCCTCCTGCACCTCATCATACAGAAACATAAACATATCAATCAAAGGCACACTGTAAGTGGAAATGCCGCTGACCAGCTTGGCATAATTCTCATCATTCACGGCATATGCTGTGTAAAGCAGTTCCGCCACTTCATAGTCCAGTTCCAATAGCTCCGAAAACTGTCGGGCTGTCAGCTTATCCGTCAGCATATAGCCGTCCATAGCCTCCGTATTAGATAAGCCCACGGAATAGTCCACCTCATCCATGGCATCCAGTTCCGCCAGCATTTTACCTTCCTTTTCATAATTACCGGCCGGAACGATCAATGCCACAAAATTCGTTTCTCCGAAGCTTTCCTCTATCATGTTATCCGCAATCTGGTATTGATTCAGAATCGGCGTTGTCAGGGTACTGTATCCATACACGTAAGGGCAATTTTTCTGTAAAATGAAGAAAACCACAAGCGCCACCACAAATACAGGCGGCACAATGAATCTGGCCTTATAGGCAAATTTACCTACAAACGGGATTTTCGGTATCAAATTCTTATGTACCGTCTTATCCATCAGATTGCCAAATACCACTATGAGTCCCGGCATCAGCAGGAATACAGACATCAGACTTAAGAGAATCGCTTTGATCAGGCAAAGGGCCATATCCCGACCAATCCCATATTGCATAAACATCATGGCAATCAAACCACCGATGGTTGTCAGGCTGGAAGAAGATATTTCAGGAATAGCCTTACTTAATGACACAATCGCCGCATCTCTGATAGGAAGGGTTGCATGTTCTTCCTTATATCTGTTACACAGAATAATGGCATAGTCGATAGACAATGCCAGCTGCAATACCACTGTAACCGAATTGGAAACAAAGGAAATCGTACCAAATATGAAATTTGTTCCCATACTTACGATGGCTGCCGATACGAAAGTCAGAAGCAATACCGGCACCTCTGCCCAGGTCTGGGAGGTCAGAAGTAATACCGCCACAACAATGATGGCAACCAACACGATAATGACTCTCATCTCGGAGGCAATCGTTTCAGAAGACTGATCGCCAAGCGTTGTGGACACATAGATATCATAATCTGACAAATAATCCTTCAGATCCTCTAATGCGGTCAGGCATTTATCATCTGTCTCGCTATAGGAAAATGTCACATCATACAAGGCCGAAAAGTTATTATAGTGATCCGTTGTATTGTCAAATGTCAGCATGGCCACGGAATCCATATCCTCTATTTCATCCGCAAGCGCCTGCGCATCTTCATATGTAATATTGGAAACCATAAACTTGGCCGTACCATAGGTGACGAACTGTTCCTCCATCAGATCAATTCCCTGACTGGTTTCTGTGGTATCGGGAAGATATGCCGCAAGGGAATTCTCTACCTCTACCCAGTTACTGGAAAATGCACAGAAAATAATAAGTATCATATAAATCAGAAAAAACAGGTTTCTCTTATCCACGATAAAACTGGAAACTTTTATCATGAAATTAGAATCCTTCTCCTGTTTTTTGTCTTTACTCATGCGTCTGCCTCCTTTTTCGGTACAAAAAAATGGACATGTTTTTACCATGTCCATTTTATGACCCCACTTTTGGAAGTTCAATATACAAATCCCGTCATTTGTTTAAAACTCTAGTCATCGTAACCGTTAGGATTATTGCTCTGCCATCTCCAGGAATCCTCACACATCTCCTTAATGCCATACTGTGCTTCCCATCCCAGTTCTCTCTTAGCTTTCTCTGCGTTGGAATAGCAGGTGGCGATATCTCCCGGTCTTCTGTCCTTAATCACATAAGGTATCTTAATACCTGTAGCCTCTTCAAAATTCTTCACGATATCCAATACGCTGTAGCCTGTTCCGGTACCCAGATTGTAGATGCAGAGACCTGCTTTTTCTTCAATCTTCTTCAATGCTTTCACATGACCTACCGCCAGATCAACCACATGAATATAGTCACGTACGCCTGTACCGTCCGGTGTATCGTAATCATTTCCAAACACGCCCAGTTCTTTTAATTTACCAACGGCTACCTGGGTAATATAAGGCATCAGGTTATTCGGGATTCCATTCGGATTCTCACCGATGGTTCCGCTCTTATGCGCACCGATAGGATTGAAGTAACGAAGTAAAATAACATTCCATTCCGGATCAGCCTTCTGCATATCTGTTAAAATCTGCTCTAACATGGATTTCGTCCATCCGTATGGATTGGTACACTGTCCCTTCGGGCACTCTTCCGTGATCGGAATGATCGCCGGATCTCCATATACAGTTGCAGAAGAGGAAAAGATAATATTCTTTACACCATGCTTACGCATCACATCAACCAGTGTCAAAGTACCTGCAATATTATTCTCATAATATTCCCACGGTTTCGCCACAGATTCACCGACTGCTTTAAGACCTGCAAAATGAATACAGGAATCAATCTTCTCCTGATCAAAGATCTTATTAAGTGCCTCTCTGTCAAGAATATCGGCTTTGTAGAATTTTACCGGTTTACCGGTAATCTTCTCAACTCTCTGTAAAGATTTCTCACTGGAATTTGCCAGATTATCTACTACTACTACTTCATAACCTGCATTCTGTAACTCAACTACTGTGTGGGAACCGATATATCCGGCACCACCTGTAACTAAAATTGCCATATCATTCACCCTGCCTTTCTCATGCTTACCGCAACAGTCTCCATAATTGTGAATTTGTTAATCCGCCATGATTGGAGACCTATGTCGTATTTGCTTAACTTATGGCAAGTTTACAACGTTTTCGACTTCCATTTCAATATGCGAATGTTATGCAAACCTGTCTTTTTGTTATATATTATATTTATACTCCATGACGGTTCAAACAATAGCACCTGCTTACAGCTCTATCCCGTTCTCCTTACACAGCGCTCTTGCACTCTCTACAGAATCCACGCCCGTCTTATTCTTAATTGGTGCAAACTCATAATTTCTGACCACTTCATAAGGCAGACAGGAATCCAGTTCATGGATCATATCAAGCACCAATTGCTCAAATTTGTAGCCGTTAGGCTCCTCCGGCTTTACAAGCTCTCCCTGTTCGTTCAGGTACGGAATCTTCTTCTCCACAATATGAAGAGGCAGCTTTTTGGCCACAATCTCCTCCAGATCCTTTTCCCGGAACAGATAGTTCAGGATCACGCCAAAGTTATAAGCCGGCTCGCCCTGCGCATCCTTCGCATTCATCAGTTCCTCCGTCATCTCATAATACTCTACGATAGACGGTCTGCCGTCCTCCAGACACATAGCGCCCACTTTCTCGTCCGGCGCATTCTTCTTAACCACCTTGGCACCTACAGCACTGCCTGTACTGATTGTAGCTCCCACAAAACAGGGATCGGCAATACGCTGCAGCACATTATCCACGGCAAACACATTCAGCCATTCCACACCAGCTTCCCGAATCTTGTCCACCACACCCCACTTCATCATAGAGAGGAACCAGCCTCCGTTACCATTAGGTGAGGTAGACATCTTATTCTTTGCCTCCAGATACACCTTACCCTGATAGTCTGCAGCCGGCGCCATATCCTGCATGAAAAATGTCACATAATCCGGATTATAGCCGAAATAATTCTTCTCCTTAAAAAAGGCCGTAGTGGTGTCATGATTTTTATCACTGGTCATAATATAAAGCGGTATCCAGGCTCCTGCCTGATGGACAACATCCAGCAGATTCTCCACCAGACGCTGAAAAATAAATACATCCTTTGTCAGACCGATATTATATACACCCTTGGGTGCATCAGATCCAAGTCTTGTGCCCATACCTCCTGCCAGAAGTACAGCACCCACTTTACCAGCCTTGATGGCCTCCAGACCACACTTCGTATATTCTTCCCTCTTCTGCTCTATTTCAGGAAGCTGCATGACCTGAATCGGTGCGATCTTACCACGTGGATTCAGTTCTTCCTTCTTCTGACACAGTGAAAGGACCTCTAGATCCGTATTCTCAATCTGTGTAATTAACGCTTCCTGCTCTTCTTTGCTTAACTCTTCATAATACTTCAATACATGTAATTGTCCGTACTTCTTTAACTTCTCGTAAGCCTCCTGATATCCCATAGCAATTCTCCCTTCATAGCCGTATATTCTATGCCTATTATTCTAACATGAAGCCTCTGTTCTCTCAATGAAATTTTCTCATATTATCTTTCGTTTTTTTTGTAGGCAAAGAGACAAATTCTTCTAAATATGTTAAAATATGTATAAGTGTTTGCTCTTTGAAAGTACGACGCATTTTGATGAAATAGATATTTAAAACATAATGTCATGGGAGGAATACAGATATGAAAAGAGAGAACAGGCAGTCAGGAAATACTATACCCGTATACCGGAAACTTCGAACCAAATTAATCGCATCCTTTTTGATCCCGGTTTTATGCATCATCATTCTGGGGGTTGTATCCTACAGCCAGGCTTCTAAGGCAATTATTGCGAATTATGAAAATTCTGTCAGCCAGACCATGAATATGACCAATCAGTATATCACTCTGGCAATTGATACGGTTCGTTCCAATTACAAATCCTATTTGTCTGATGATGATCTGTCCAAATATTTTAAAGGACTATTAGAAAGCGCGGAAGGAAAAGCTCTTGCCTTAAAATATACAAAAGAGGTCAACCGTGATGTAAACACCAACGATCTGATCTGTAATATCTCTTTTATTTCCGATGATCAGATCTCCATCACATCCGCCGCGCCTACCACCTCTACCCCCTACAGTGCTTACGCTGAGACTCCGGAAGGTGCTTTGGTTACAGAAAACCGTTCCAGTTACTTTCTCTTCGGTAATCAGTCTGATGCCGACCCTGCACTGGGCGCAGACAGTTCCGAATATTCCCTGCGTCTGGCTAAGCATCTGACTAACGGAAAGGGAATCATGCTGATTGATTATAAATTGAGTCTGATAACCGACTCACTTTCTGCATTAGATGCCGGTGAGGGAAGCTATGCCGCTATCATCACACAGGATGGAACAGAATTATATTCTGACGGCACTTCCACCAAAGACGGTGTTTTCTCCAAAACGAATTTCTACCAGACAGCTGCTCAAAGCACAGAAAACGGTATGGAATATGTAAGCTATAACGGTGAAAAATACCTGTTCGTGTATTCTCCGATTTCCGCCCACGCTGCCATGATTTGCGCTTTGATTCCGGAATCCACCATTCTTGCACAGGTAGCAAACATCAAGGCTGTGGCTGTTATTTTTGTAGTGATCGCAGTTATCATTGCTGCTCTGCTTGGATGTATATTATCCGGTCATATCAATCATAATATATATTATATATTAAAACAGCTCAAGAAAGTGGCTGCAGGCGACCTGACCATCCAGTTGAAATCCCGGAGTAAAGATGAATTCAAACTGTTGGCTGATGGTGTCAATTCCATGGCAGACAGCATGAAGACATTAATTACCAACGTTACATCTGCAGGCAATGCCCTGACCGAGGCAGCTGAACAGGTATCCGCTTCTTCCAATACCTTCGTTGCCACAGCAGAAGATATTCAGAGCGCAATTTTGGAAATCGACAGTGGTGTAACCCAGCTGGATGACAACTCCGCAGACTGTCTTGCCCAGATGGATACTCTGTCCGGCAAAATCAATGATGTTACAACCGGTACCGATGTGATTACCACACTGACAGAATCCACCGGCTCCTCTATCAGTACAGGAATTGCTTCCATGAATACACTGACAGACAGTGCCCGGAAAACTTCTGAGATTACCGATAACGTCATTCAGGCAATTGAAGCTTTATCAGAAAAGTCCCGATCCATCGGTAAAATTGTGGAGAGCATCAACAGTATTGCCCGTGAGACTAATCTGCTGTCTCTCAATGCTTCGATTGAAGCAGCCAGAGCAGGTGAATCAGGCCGCGGTTTTGCCGTAGTTGCAGAGCAGATAAGACAGCTTGCCGACCAATCCGCTTCTTCCGCAGGTGAGATCCAGACCATCATAGATGACATTATCAAAAATACCGGTGATGTTGTAACAATTGCCAAAGAAGCGGAAGCAACCGTAAGCTTCCAGGAACAGGCAGTGGCACAAACCACAGAATCCTTCCTGAGTATGGATAAACAAATCCATTCCCTGCTGGATTCTGTTGCCGGCATTTCCGCTAATATACGTAATATGGAAAACGCAAGAAATACTACCTTAAATGCAATTGAAGGAATTTCCGCAATTTCCGCCCAAACTGCTGCCGGCTCCTCCAATGTAAATGCAACCGTAGATGCCCAGCGTAAGGCAATCACCACACTGGATACCGCAGCAGGCATTTTGCAGGAGCGTGCAACAGAACTGACTGAATTGCTCAAACAGTTTATAATCTAAAAGTGTAAGAAAGGCATAACTATTATTATGAAGAAAAAGACTCTTATTCTTTTACTTATGATAAACATACTGACTTTAAGTGCCTGTGGTACATCCGCAAACCAACCCTCTGATACGGCCGCACCGGACACTGATACAGCCTCTGTCGGTACAGAGCCGGTATCTGATACTGACACCTCAGTCCAAACAGATGGCAACGGGACATCCACTACAGATGAAACTGCCGTAACTGTCAGTACAAATCCAACTAAGTTTACTGTATCCTATGAGGATAAAACAGAAGAAGTGACCGCCGATGACGGCACTGTTATTCTGACATCGAAAATAGAGATTCCTACTATTATGAGCGAAGAGGCCGGAGACGTTGCCGAAAAGATCAATCAGGATATGTATGATTATCTCACTTCCCTCAATACGCGTTCTGAAACTGCTTCCTGGGCAAAGGAAGATTATCAGAATAGTACCGGTGAAGACGGTTGGACCTTTACCGCCTATTCAGATGAAATCTATGTGAAAACAACCCGTCTGGATGATAAGGTCATTTCTTTTGAAATAACCTCTTACAACTATGCCGGAGGTGCTCACGGCAACTATGGGTCTATTGGGCGAAACTATAATGCACAGACCGGTGAACTGATCACCTTTGATGAATTAAGCGGTGACGCAGCAGCCTTTCGGGCAGATGTTCTGAACTATCTGGTTGAGCTTGCCAATACACCTGCCTATCAGATACAGCTTTTCCCTCAGGATACCCCTTATAGCGCTGCTGATCTGGAACCGGTTCTTCTGGCAGAGAATAAATGGTTTCTATCGACCGGCGGACTGACTTTTATCAGTGATCCTTATGCTCTCGGCCCCTATGCCGCAGGCACCATATACTTTACGATTCCCTATGAGGTTTTGGAGAATATGGGCTTAAGAGATGATAATATCTATGCCGGCAATTATACGAGTATGCGGCGCTATGCCTATGCTTATGACATGGAAACCGGTGACTTAACCGCCGATGGCACACCGGAATACAGTATTGATCTAAATGGTGACGGCACACAGGAAGGCATCGCCTTTTACGGCAGTGTGTACTCTGAAGAAGAAGACCGGTCCCATATATCACTTTATATCAATGGTACGCAGATGGGCAGTGTGCTAGAAGAAAAGCTGGATTTGTCCGCCGGATATTTGAATTCTTACTATGTCCTGTATGACTTAGATCCCGAAGATTCGTATATAGAAATCGGTATCCCTTACACAGTCATTGAAGAGACAGCCGAAACTTATCCGGAATATACGTATTTCTACCGTTACACAGACCAGGGAGAATTAATCTGTCTTGGACAGATGGACGGCAATGCCGCATACCCGGATGCAGATTTCGGAAGCTTTAGAAAGTAGTTTCATGCAATAGGCGCTCCGTCTCCTCCTCCGTACAAAACAGTCGGGCAGAAGCCGCAAGCGCTATATCAGTTACCTGCATTTCCCGCAGGAGGTTTCCTGCCTCCTGACGGGAAATTGTTGTATCATCATTCATTCGGAAAGCATTGACCACATCATTAAGTTTCCGAAAATACTCCATCAATTCCCGATAATCCTGTATCCTGTCAATCACACTGCTGCCGTATTCCTGTTGTTCCAGTTCACAGACAGCAATTACCTGCATGGATAGCTTTAATTCTCCCGTAATATCAGACGCTTCCATCAGCACGTCCGGTCTTTTCTCTAAGCATGACAAAATATATTCCTTGGCACCATCAATATCCTTTGCAGCAAAATAATCGGCAAGCCGTTCCTTGATCTCAGCAATCTCCCGCTTTTCATCTGTCATGCCCACCTTACATTCATATACCTTCAGTCCGTTCACTTCCGCCCAGACCATCAGCAGAAACTCAGAGATAAAACCATAGACACGCTTATGATAATCATCATAACCTGATGCATCAATTCGGCTTTCTGCCTTCTCAAAAACACCGAAAAGCCATTCGCAATAAGCATCATACAACCTTTTGGAACATACCATCATATTTCCGAAATAGGTTCCCTTGCCATGTACCAACCGTTCAAAGGTTTCATAATACTCCGGATAATACTGCCTGATAACCTCACCCACAGCAATCAGATCCATAATATTATAATCACCGGCATAACCATCAAAGTAGGAATAATTCAGCTTCAATTTCTTAGAGGTGATCATATCATATTCCGATAGGATTTTCTCATATTCACTGCCTGTCAGTATTCTGCCTTCCTCTGTGCAGAAATATCTGCGATAATGACAGATTCCTACATAACCGTCGGTACGTATATTTTTCCATACCCAGTATACCCCTGTTAATTCTCCGTAATAGCAATTTTTATCGGAGATATTCTCTCCTGTATTGTCCCCCGGATATCCCAGATCCTCGCTGCCGGCTCTGCCCACATGCAGTGGTACATATACAGGGTCCTTTGGTGTCGGAAACTTTTTATGTGTCATCGTGAAAACAGTCACACTCATTATAGCTATTACTCCTTCTGCTCTTTCAATACACCTGCCAGTATTTTCCTTACATAGAAAAATGCAGGAATCAGGAAAATATCCGCGAAAATCCATGCCAACGGATTCGCATAACATACAGCCACAAATCCAAAATGGGGTACCAACACAAAACCGGCCAGTCCTCTTGCTACCATCTCAAAGGCACCTGCAAAAACCGCCAGCTTACTGAATCCCATACCCTGAATCAGGAATCGTACAATATTAACCAATGCC
Source organism: Lachnospiraceae bacterium (assembly GCA_051878995.1). Taxonomy (GTDB): domain Bacteria; phylum Bacillota; class Clostridia; order Lachnospirales; family Lachnospiraceae; genus UBA3282. The sequence goes on from JBJELE010000025.1 coordinate 42,657, forward strand.
AGAGGGAAATAGAATAATGCACTGATGCGCAGAAAAATATCTGCATTTCCCAAAATAAATATCTCGCTCTGCTCCAGGAACAGAAGCAACATTTTGTCTCCCACAGTATATACAATTAACACCGCAAACAACGAATAGAAAAGTCCTAACAAACTGCATGCCTTTAGCCCCTGATCCACGCGTTCCAACCGTCCGGCACCTACATTCTGCCCTCCATAAGTTGCCATAGTGGATCCCATAGCATCAAAAGGACACACAATCAGCATAGCAAGCTTATTGGCCGCGGTTACCGCAGCCACCGCGTCAGAACCAATGGAATTGACTGCGCTCTGCAAAATAACACTACCGATTGCCGTAATGGAATACTGTAATCCCATAGGGATTCCCATACCGCACAGCTTCCCGGCACATTTTCTGTCCCATTTCCATTCATCACTGGTCATCTTCAAAATTGTGAATTTCCTGCACATATAGATAAGGCACCCCAATCCTGCTATGGCCTGTGCAACGACTGTCGCGATTGCAGCTCCAGCCACACCAAGCGGAATCACAATAATCAACAAAAGGTCCAGAAAAATATTAAGGACGGCTGCCATTACAAGAAAAATAACCGGTGTCCTGCTGTCTCCCAAAGAACGGAGAACTGCCGCTGTCATATTATAGAGAAAAACCACCGGAATACCCGCAAAAATAATTACAATATACAGATATGCATCCTCTATAATATTATCCGGAGTACGCATGATCTGCAAAATCGGGCGGCACAATAAAACCACTGCCACTGTCATGACCACCGAAAATATTACAGACAGCCAGACACAATTTGCCACATATTTGCGGAGAATTCTCTCATGTTTTGCACCAAATTCCTGTGCAATAGGAATGGCAAAACCATTACATACTCCCATACAAAAGCCTATGATTAAGAAATTAACTGAGCCGGTAGCGCCTACTGCTGCCAACGCGTCCACTCCCAGATAATGTCCTACAATAACAGTATCCACCATGCTGTAAAATTGTTGGAATAACAGTCCCAATAAGAGAGGTACTGCAAATCCCAATATCAATCTCATAGGGTTCCCCTGAGTCATATCCTTTTCCATAATCGTTTCCTTCTCTCTTGTTAAATAGTTACAATTATTTTCAAAACAGGTGTATAATATGGTTATGAATAAATTACTCCAACTTCACGACAAAGTAAAATATCACCGGTATCGGGACGACATTATTCTCAATGCCTCCCGCTGCAGAAACTACACGGGTGCTTTTACCGATCTGCTGGATGCTTTTCAAAAAGAAATCGATAAAGCCAGACAGACAGCTATCCCGGACCGGAATAAGAGCCAGCAAATGCTGGTCGAAGCAGAAAACCGCTGTTTCATGATCGATGCCAGACATAAACTGGCTCTATTGGAAACATTGGGGGAAACCTACCGTTGTACCGGTGATTATGAAACAGAACAACGAATCCGTATTATCATGGCTCAGTTAGAAGGTACGTTAAGCAGTATCCATGAGTACATTGTATACGGAACCATCGGCTTTATCCTGCATTACCCCTCCGATGAAACACTGAATCCCATCCGGCTGGTCTGGAAAGGAACCGACTATATCGCTTCTACTGCAACAGTGCCCCACAAAGAGCCTCCAATGCAGCGGTAGAATCCGCATTTAATGTAGACTTGATCGTTACCACAGGCTCAAGGACTGTAATCTCTTTCATGCCGGTCAGGATTTCCTTCATGATCTTGCCTGCCATCGGTGCCCAGCTTCCATTCTCAATAATACCTACTGTACGTTTCTGATAGTTCTTGGATTTCAAATGCAGTAGGAAGCTTTCCATGCAAGGGAAAATTCCTGCATCATATGTGGCACCCGCCAGTACCATCTTATCATAGCGGAATGCGTCTTCAATAACCTCCGCCATATCTTCTCTGGCCAGATCAGCCACCACTACCTTAGGCGCTCCTTTAGCGCGAAGCATCTCCGCCAGTTTCTCGGCTGCCTTCATCGTATTACCATGAATAGATGCACAGGCAATCAAAATTCCCTGATCTTCCGGCATATAACTGCTCCAGGTATTATACTTATCTATGTAATAGCTTAAATTATCTGTCAGAACCGGTCCATGCAGCGGACAGATGATCCGGATATCCAACGCTGCCGCTTTCTTCAGCAGAGCCTGTACCTGCATACCATACTTACCCACGATATTGAAATAGTATCTTCTGGCTTCACATGCCCAGTCTTCCTCAGTGTCCAATGCACCGAACTTGCCAAATCCGTCAGCTGAGAAAAGTATTTTCTCGTTCTTCTCATAAGTAACCATAACCTCCGGCCAGTGCACCATAGGCGCCATTACAAAGGTAAGTGTATGACTTCCCAGATTCAATTCATCGCCTTCCTTTACCGCCATACATCTTTCCTGCATATCCATTTCAAAAAACTGAGGCAGCATACTCTGAGCTTTCATGCTCAATACAAGCTGTGCCTTAGGATATTTCTCCATAAAATTCTGAATGTTGCCGGAGTGATCCGGCTCCAGATGATTTACCACCAGATAATCAGGCTCTCTGCCCTCCAACACCTCATCCAGATTGGAAAACCACACTGTACCCGCCCGCAGGTCCACGCTATCCATTACTGCAACTTTATCATCCAGGATAACATAGGAGTTATAAGATACTCCGTTGGGTACCACATACTGACTTTCAAACAGATCGATGGTCTTGTCATCCACGCCTACATATTTAACTGTGTCTGTGATTGTTTTCTTCTGCATCTTCGCAACCTTCCTTTTCTTTCTGTCACCCATTCAAATTGCCGTTTCCGACGTCCTATACAGACCGACAGAATATTATCTTATATTCTATCACGAAACATAAGATGTCAAAAGCCCCAAACACCGAAATGTCCGGGGCTTTTGTGTCCTTATAAAATTTTCATAAGGACATGTAAAAGGGATATTATATGAAAAGAATGAAATTACCTATTTTGCAAGACGGATTACGTTCCAGCTCTTTTTCTCAAATACCGCTGTCAGCACACCACCGTCTACCTTTGCGTTACTGCCCGTCTTAGGCGTTACCCTGTCAGGATTCTCTTCTGTGTTCACAGCTTTCAAATCATCACACTGCATCACGATATGCTCTTTGACAATATAATCCTTATATTGTCTTAGATCTAAAGTAACTTCCATATCCTCTTCCAGATCTTTGTTGACTGCAAAAACTACCAGTTCCTCTTTCTCCCCATTCTCCACTACAACACAGTCCAGATAAGGAGCTTCCCCATACTGCTTTGCCTCATATACCGGAGACTTGACAATCGTATTAAGAACCGTTCCCTGTCCCAGCGTAGCAGCATGCATATAAGGATAAAAAATAGTCTGTCTCCATGCACCGGTATCGGAAGTCATGATCGGTGCTATCACGTTGACAAGCTGTGCCAGACAGCCGATCTTCACACGATCCGCATGGCGAAGCATGGTAATCAGCATACTGCCTACCAGTAAGGCATCCTCAAAATTATAAACATCCTCTAACTGGTGGGGTTTCTGCACCCATTTCTCCAGCTTCGTATCTGCTTCGTTGGAATGATACCATACATTCCATTCATCAAAAGATATATTGATATTTTTCTTGCCGTGATGTTTTCCTTTTACATAATCACATATCGCAACAACATTGGAAATGAACTGATCCATATCCACACTGCTGGCCAGGAAATTAGCAGAATCATTATCCCTGTTGCCATAATACTGGTGCATGGACACATAATCTACCGTATCATAGCACTCATCCAATACGGTTGCTTCCCACTCACCGAAGGTAGGCATATGGGAAAAAGAACTTCCACAAGCTACCAGTTCGATTGACGGATCAAGTACCTTCATGACCTTACCGGTCTCATTAGCAATTCTTCCATATTCTGCTGCCGTCTTATGTCCAATCTGCCAGGGTCCGTCCATTTCGTTTCCAAGACACCAGGTCTTAATGTTGTGAGGCTCGGCATATCCATGTTCTTTACGCAGGTCGCTCATCTTCGTACCGCCCTTGAAGTTACAGTACTCCAACAAATCTTTGGCCTCCTGGATTCCTCTTGTACCAAGATTAACCGCCATCATAATATCGCTTCCGGCTTTCTTTGACCAATCAGCGAACTCATTTAAACCAAACTCATTGGATTCAATAACCTGCCATGCAATATCAACCTGAGAAGGTCTCTGCGCTTTTGGTCCCACACCATCTTCCCAATGATATCCGGATACAAAATTACCACCCGGATAACGCACAATAGGTACATGGCATTCCTTTACCAGTTCCAGTGTATCTTTCCTGAATCCCTGCTCATCGGCAAACTTGCTGTCAGGCTGATAAATCCCCTCATAAACCGCTCTTCCCAGATGTTCAATAAAGGAACCGTAAATTCTCTTGTCAATATCGCTTAAAATAAAATCCTTATCAATGATAACCTGTGCTTTTTTCATCCGGTTGCCCTCCATACATATTTCATTTGCCGTTGTCGACATTTTGTTTTCTTATGCTAGTTAACATTCTACCAAAGAACCGGATTTAATCTATATCTTTTCTTCCGCTTTATTTGACTTTTTTTCCGATATAGGATATGTTCGATATAAGGAAAAGGAGAAAACCATGTTTCACATTACATATTGCGATTACAACCGCTTTAACCCTGATTATGACAAAATCTTCCGCCCAAACGGCAGCGGCGATTATCTGTTTTTATATTTTATGACCCCGATGAAGGTCCAGCTTAGTACAGAAACCGTCATCGCCAGAGAAGGGGCTTTTCTGCTTTATTCTCCGGGACATCCGCAGATTTACCAGGCAGTCCGGAAATTCAAGAACAGCTTTATCCACTTTACCTGTGACAACGATTATTTTCTGAAAGAATACTCTCTTCCTGTCAATCAGATTCTTTATCCGCCGAATCCCGGTGCCATGAACGAACTTTTCAAAAATATCTATATGGAAAATGTGGCCAAGCAGGAGCTCTATCAGGAACAGAGTGACAAACTGATGCATCAACTTTTTATCCAGCTTGCAAGGCAGCTTCGTAACTACCCTTCCGAAGCGGATATCAATGCCGGTCTCTATAAACAGTTTCAAAAAGCCCGCGTCGAGATTCTGACTCATATAGAAAAGGACTGGACTGCAGACAATATGGCATCGCTGACCAACCTGGCCACCAGCCAGTTCTATCACTACTATAAGGTGTTTTTTAACCGTTCCCCTAAATCAGAACTGTTAGATGCCAGGATTGAGCGTGCCAAGTACCTTCTGCGCATAGAAGCACTTCCGGTAGGGCAGGCCGCCTTACAGTCAGGCTTTGATAATCTGTCACATTTCAGCAGGTATTTTAAAAAAGAATGTGGCATGACCCCATCGGAGTATGCCACATTATCAGATTAAAAATTATCAGATCAATAGAATTACAGGAAGATATACTTGCAGACAAAAAGCACAGCCAGTATATACATCAGTGGTGTAATCTTCTTAGCCTTACCGCATACCAGATTAATAACAACATAGGAGATGACACCAACTGCAATTCCTTCGGATATGCTATACATTAGCGGCATTGCCAGCAGGCACAGATAAGCCGGAACTGCCTCTGTCAGATCTTCAAAATCAATCTTAACGACAGCCTTGATCATCAGGAATCCAACAAACAGCAAAGCAGGTGCTGTAGCGAATCCGGGAATGGTCGTGAATACAGGTGCCAGGAAAATGGATAATAAGAACAGAAAACCTGTCACTACGGAAGCAAGACCTGTCCTACCACCTTCGGACACTCCGGCAGAACTCTCTACGAAAGTTGTTGTGGTAGAAGTACCGAGTACCGCACCTGCACTGGTTGCAATCGCATCTGCAAGAAGTGCCTGCTTAATGCGGGGCAGCCTTCCGTCCTTATCCAGCATATTTGCCTCATTGGCACAGCCGATCAGTGTTCCCAATGTATCAAAAAGATCTACGAACAAAAATGAGAAGATAATAACAGCAAAGTCTAATATCCTGATTGCACCAAAATCCGCCTTAAAGCACTGACCAAAAGTCAGCCCGACAGCACCCAGACTGAAATTACTCCAGGAAGGAATCAGAGAATAATACCCTGCATCCGGTGTAACAGTATACAAGCCGGTTAACTGGCAGATAATACCAAGAACCCAGGTAGCTAAAATGCCGATCAGTATAGAACCCTTCACATGATTAATATATAAAATGGCAATAATGAAAGTACCGATGATTGCCAACAATGCACTGATACCCGCTGTACGGAAATCTGCCGTAAAATCAACAACGGTTACTAAAGTTGCATCGGAATTCACTACGATTCCGGCATTCTGAAAACCGATAAAAGCAATGAACAGACCGATACCAACCGATACACCTCTCTTAAGCTGTAGCGGAATGGCATTAAAGATTGCTTCACGCACATTGGTTACAGACAGTACGATAAAAATGAGTCCTTCCACAAATACTGCCAGAAGTGCAATCTGCCAGGAATATCCCATGGAACCGCATACCGTATAAGCAAAATAAGCATTCAGTCCAAGGCCCGGTGCCAATGCGAACGGATAATTCGCCAAAAGTGCCATAGCCAACGTTCCAACAAATGCCGCCAATGCCGTTGCCATCAAAACTGCCTGGCTGTCCATTCCGGAGGCAGACAAAATGGAGGGATTCACTGCCAGAATATAGGCCATCGTCATGAAAGTCGTAACACCCGCAACCACTTCTGTTTTAATATCTGTATTATTTTCTTTGAGTTTAAATAATTTTTCAATCATCACTTCTCTCCTTCTCTCACAATTACAATCTGAAACGACAGTCTATTTTCCCTCATAGACAATCACACTGTCCACGTCATAGTTCTTCAGACGTTCACGGCCTTTAAGACCGGCTAACTCCATCAGGAAAATGACTTTAACCACTTCACCGCCCAGTTCTTCAATCATCCGAATTCCGGCCTCAACAGTTCCTCCCGTTGCAATCAGATCATCCACAACAACCACCTTCTGTCCGGGCTTAATGGAATCCCGGTGCATTTCTATCACTGCGCTGCCGTATTCCAGATCGTATTCCTTGGATATGGTATCTAAGGGTAGCTTCCCTTTCTTCCGAATCGGCACAAACGGCTTATGCAAAGCGTAGGCAATCGGCACCCCGAAAATAAAGCCTCTGGATTCCAGTCCCACTACCACATCGAAATCAACTCCCTTAAGCAGCTCCTTCATTGAATCGATGGCAAGCGTCAGACCATCCGCATCCTGCAATACACTGGTCACATCCCGGAATATAATCCCCTCCTCCGGGAAATCAGGAATACTGCGCACGTATTCTTCAATTTTCTTCATGTGTACTTCCTCCATTTACTTCATAAATAATGAGCTTGCGTTTATTATATCATATATTCTTTCCAAAAAAACAGGGAACACATTAAAAATATCGAAATGCTGTATTTACAAACCATCATTTGTGATAGTATTCTATACATATCGCGACAAAGAGTTAGAAAGGTATGGGTTTTCCTATGAGTAAAACAGTTCCATCTGCAAAAGACAGATTTTATCCACAAATTATGAAACTGGTAATCCCTATCATTATACAGAACCTTTTAAGCGCTGCGGTAAACTCCGCCGACGTAGTCATGTTAAACTATGTGGGACAGTCTTCCATTTCGGCTGTGTCTCTGGCTGCAAACTATGCCGGAGTTCTTTTCATGGTTTACTATGGTCTTGGAACAGGTGCATCTATGCTGAGTGCACAATACTGGGGTAAAAAAGATTTGCAGGCAATCCGCGTGGTGGAAGGAATCGCTCTCAGATTTTCCATCGTGATATCATTATGTTTTTCTGCCTTTGCCTTGTTTGCACCCGAACTGATGATGAAGCTATTTACCAACGATGCCGAGCTGATCGCCATCGGTGCCGGATATCTGCGTGTCATGTCACTGACCTACTTCTGTTGGGGAATCATCGAAATCTATCTCTCCGTTTTAAGAAGTATTGGCAGAGTGACTGTGTCCATGGTACTGAATGTACTGGCTTTTTCACTGAATATTCTGCTGAATGCCGTATTTATCTTCGGATTGTTCGGTGCTCCCAAGCTGGGAGCCATCGGTGTTGCCATAGCAACCGCTACTTCCCGTGTAGTGGAGCTGATCGGCTGCATCCTGGTATCACTTTTCAGTAAGGATTTGAAATTGAAGCTTTCCTATATGTTTATCCGTAACAAAACATTGTTCAAGGATTTTCTGAAGCTTTCCCTGCCGGCTCTGGGCAATGATGTGTCCTGGAGTGTGGCCTTCTCGATGTACTCAGTGATTCTGGGGCATCTGGGCACGGATGCGGTGGCTGCCAATTCTCTCGTAACTGTTGTACGTAACTTTGGCACCGTCCTCTGCTTCGGAACGGCAAGCGCAGGCGGTATCCTGCTAGGAAATGTTATGGGGGAAAATGATATGGAACGCGCCAAAGTGTACGCCTCCAAGATCTTGAAGCTCACGATCATAACCGGTGCCATCGGCGGTGTTCTGATATTGGCTGTGACTCCTTTTGTGTTACACTTTGCCGACCTGAGTGATACTGCCATGCACTATCTGAAATATATGCTTTTCATCAACAGTTATTATGTAATGGGAGCCGCCGTCAATACAACTCTGATTGCAGGCGTGTTCCGTGCAGGCGGTGACAGCCGCTTCGGTCTGATCTGCGATACTGTGGATATGTGGTGCTATGCAGTGCCTTTGGGCTTCATCGCCGCGTTTGTCCTGAAGCTGCCGGTACTGGTAGTCTATTTCCTGCTGTGTACCGATGAATTCGTAAAGTGGCCCTGGGTCATCAAGCATTACCTGAGTAAAAAATGGCTTAAGAATATTACAAGAGACAATCTGTTTACAGAGGAACAGGCATAATGAAATACTATCTGGCTCCCATGGAAGGCATCACAACCTATATATACCGCAACGCTTATGCTCATTATTTCGGGCAGATTGACAAGTATTTTACGCCCTTTATCGCTAATAAGAAAATGAGTTCCAGAGAAGTGCGGGATATTTTGCCTGAAAATAACAAAGGAATCAATCTGATTCCACAAATATTGACCAATAAGGTGGAAGCTTTTCTGTCTATTGCAGAACGACTTGCTTCCTACGGATATCAGACCGTAAATCTCAATCTGGGCTGCCCTTCCGGTACCGTCACAGCCAAAAAACGCGGTTCCGGCTTCTTAAGCGTTCCGGCGGAGCTGGATGCTTTTCTCTATGAAATTTATGAGAAATGTCCTCTGACAATCTCCATTAAGACAAGGATCGGCATCTCCCAATTAGAAGAATGGGATGCCCTGATGGATATTTATTCCAAATACCCCATTGAAGAGCTTATCATCCACACCCGTCTGCAGCAGGAGTTCTATAGTGGGAAAACTCATCCCGAGGCTTATGCCCATGCGGCCTCCATACTCTCCGGCTCGGAGACTCCGTGTGGTAATGTTATCCCTATATGCTACAACGGTAATATCACATCCATCGAAAGTCAGACCCTTCTATTATCTGAGCTGGCAGATTCAGGCTGCCATTGCGTTGATGCCATAATGATTGGAAGAGGCATCATCCGAAATCCCGGATTGCCAAGCGAACTATGCGGCAGTCCACTTCCGGATAGGAAACAACATTTACTTGATTTTCATAATGAAATATTAGAAGAATATAGAAAAATAATGCCCGGAGATCTTCCTGTCCTGTTCAAGATGAAAGATCTCTGGACATATATGAGTCAAAGCTTTACCAATTCAGAGAAGTATCTGAAGAAAATCCGCAAAGCAAACCGTATCTCAGAGTATGAGATTGCTGTCAGTGCACTGTTTCGGGAGCAGGAAATCATAAACTAGAATTTCCCGGCTTCTGCTTACACGGTATCCTCTTTCTGAATCAGTGCTTTAAATTCTTTTCGACTTCCTACATCTAACTTCTCATAGATATGGGACACATGTTTCTTAACCGTAGTCTCAGCTATAAATAGTTCTTCTCCGATTTGTCTGTTTGTGTAGCCGCGATAGAGAAGCCATGCCACTTCCAGTTCCCGTTCCGACAATTCCTCTTCTATGCCTTGTACAGCTGCCAGAAAATGGGCGTACTGCTGCTCATAACTAAGAGGTTCTTCCTCAACCACCTTCCGGTCCACATTCCGGTTCTCCACTTGTTGGGTCACACGCATGTAGAGAATGAATACTACCACGAGCGGTATCCCTAGAAGCAGTATTTCTCCGCAGGCAATCCACCTCTGTGCAGCATCGGTCGTTGATCTTACCTGTATCAGAAGCAGCATCGTTACCAGTATTACATAGCTAAATCCTAACACTATTTTAAGCATTCGTTTTTTCATTCTTCTTCTGTCTCCAGTATGGACTTCAGCTTTTCTTTGATCACTCTGGGATTTTCTCCGGCCTGTATGGACAAAACTCCTTCAATCGTTACCTCCATGGCAATACTTTCCTGCTCACTGTTTTTCTCCAGTTTTCTTGCAATCGGAATGCAGACCCAGTTGGCAATCACAGAACCGTATAAGGTTGTGATCAAAGCAAGTGCCATGCCTGCACCAATTGAGCTTGCATCCGTACCCATAGAAATCATCATATTGATCAGTCCGAGCAGTGTACCCACCATGCCCCAGGCCGGTGCGCTTGCACCCATATCCTGCCAGAACCGTACTCTCCTGCTGTCCCGTTCCTCTTTATGATACAGTTCCGTCTCCATGATGTCCTTTACCAGTTCAGGATCTGAGCCATCCACCACTAGCCGGATGCCCTTGCTCATAAACTCGTCCTGTTCCTGTGAAACACTTTCCTCTAAGGCTAACAGCCCTTCCTTACGTGCAATGTCTGACATGGAGAGTACCTGATCAGATATATCCTCCGGATCAAAATGCGGTTTCTTAAAAGCATATAAAAAGCTTCGAAACCCATCTATAAAATCTGAGAGGGAATCAGCTGTAATCATTACTGCAAAAACAGAGCCTCCCAATGTTACAAGCAAAGAAGGGAAATGAATAAAATTCTTAATTGTCCCGATTCCGCCATTAGATGCAATACCGAATAAAATGGTTATAAAGCATAACACAAATCCGGTTAAGGAAGCTAAATTTAATTTTTGCATAGTATCACTCTTCTTCTATGTAATCAATAATACGTCTCTTAACTTCTATCTGCAATGGTAATAAAATCATCTCAATAGTCACTGCATAGAATCCTGACAACAATGTTATGGCTAAATACGGCCCAAGCTGTTCCGGCTCAGAGAAAACACTCAGCAGATATAAACATGAGAAAATACCTGTAAAAAAGCCCGCATAGATTACCTGCTTCTGCATCATCTCTACCGCGTCCAGCGTGCGGCGAAGTTCGCTCAGTCGGCATGTATAATCTTTCCTTAATAATTTGAAAGCTCTTAAAAAATCCTTACCCAGTCCATTCTTAAATAAAACAGGTACTGACAACACCAGAATAAGGAGTAATGTGGGAATATCAATAACTTTAGCGATTACAGGCATAAAGCCCCCATTTCCCGCACATCCGATTGCCATTAATATCAAACCAACCACAATGCTTACAACTTCCATGATCATAATACGTTACCTCTCTTTCTTTTTGCAATTTCTTGTTGCTTGAGAAAAAGATAGCAGGAATTGAGGCGAAAATCTATACTACTTTCAATAAAAAAGAGTAGTATTTTCATACTACCCTTCAGTATACCTTGTTAAAAACTGTTTTGTTCTCTCTTCTTTCGGATTATCAATGACCTGCTTTGGATCTCCCTGTTCTACAATGAGACCATCATCCATAAAGATGATCTGGTCTGCCACGTCCCGTGCAAATGCCATCTCATGAGTTACAATAATCATCGTTGTCTTCTGCTCCGCCAGACCTCTGATGACTTTCAGCACCTCTCCGGTCAGTTCCGGGTCCAGCGCGGATGTAGGTTCATCGAAACAAAGAATATCCGGGCTTAACGCCAGTGCCCTGGCGATTGCCACACGCTGCTGCTGTCCGCCTGACAGTTGATGTGGATAATGGGTCATCCGGTCTGCCAGACCCATCTGATCTAACAGTGCCTTGCCCTTCTGCTCAATCTCTGCCAGAATCTCTTTCTTATTCTGTTTATAATCTTCTCTTTCCTTCGCCAGAAGTTGCGCGGATAATGTGACATTCTCCAATGCCGTATACTGCGGAAACAGGTTAAATGACTGGAATACCATGCCAAAATGCAATCGCTTTTTTCTCAAGTCCTGCTCCCGCTGCTTTGTTGGCAGAGAAGCATCAAACAACGTCTCTCCTTTGACGATGATCGAACCCTGATTTGGTGTCTCAAGAAAATTCAGGCAGCGCAACAGGGTTGTCTTACCGGAACCGGAAGAACCGATAATGGCTAAGGCGTTCCCTTCCTCCAGAGAAAAGCTGACATCCTTAAGCACCTGTGTGGAACCAAAATGTTTCTCTATATTTTTTACTTCCAAAATTGCCATTTCCGTTCCCTCCTACTTAAAGTAATCCAGCTTACGCTCTATATAATTAAACAAAAGTGTAAGAATACCGACAAACAACAGGTAAAATACACCTGTGTAGAACAATGGCCATGTCAATCCGTCACTCTTCATAAAAGAATAACCGGCGAAGGTAAGCTCGTAAGCTGCTATAATACGGGCTAATGAAGTATCCTTTACCAGCGTAATAATCTCATTAGACATAGGCGGCACTACACGTTTTACCATCTGCAGAAGCGTAACTTTGAAGAAAATCTGACTCTTGGTCATACCAAGCACTTCCCCGGCTTCCCGCTGTCCTGCCGGAACACCTTCGATACCGCCCCGGAAGATAACGGAGAAATAGCATGCATAATTGATGCTGAATGCCACCACCGTAGCTGTGATACGCCCGGTCTCATTACCGCTCCAGATATTATGTCCAAGCCAAAGGCCCGGTCCATAGAAAATAATAATCAGCTGCAGCATCAGCGGGGTACCTCGGATAACCCATACCAGTACATCCACCAGATAACGCAACGGCTTAAATTTGCTCATGGCGCCAAAGGCTATAATAAGGCCAAGTGGCAATGCAATGAGCAGTGTAAAGATAAAAATCTGAAATGTGGTAAGCAGACCACCCAGTAATGATTGTGTAACTGACCAAAACATATTTTTCTCCCAATATCAAAAAGTTCGCTCAGCATACGAGCATTTTTATCACATAAGAAAAGTTCTAAGACAGATAAGTTCTGTCTTAGAACTTTATACCATCTTTATCCGTCTGTTAGTTAGCAGGTACAACAATAACCTGTGCATTGTTGCAGTATGCATTCGTACATTCCATAGCCTCTGTTACTTCCTGTGTCAATGTCATACCGTTCCATACAACATCAATATTCTTGGAATCAAGCTCCATGATCTTGTTATCCCAGTCGATCTCTACGAACTGTGCTTCCACACCTAACTTCTCAGCTACCAGACGAGCCATATCAGCATCAAAGCCGATCCACTCACCGTTATCATCCTTGTAATCCATAGGTGCAAAGTCTGTAATACCAACGATCAATGTGCCCTTATCCTGAATATAAGCTACATCGCTGTCTGTCTCGGAAGCTGTAAACTCAACGGCATCCTGAGCTACCAATGCTTCCTGTACACCATAGGTTGTAGCAGTCTCTAACATGGAACCGTCTGCATAGCTCTCTGCAAAAACAGAATTGATGTAAGAAGCTAAATCAGAACCTTTACGGCATCCTACACCATATTCTTCTGTTGTCAGTTCATCTGTATGTGTCAGATTCGGATAGCTTGTGCCCTCACCAATCATGGCACCTGCCATAAGTAAATCAATGATTGCGGCATCAGAAGTACCGGAAGCTACTTCCATCAGCGCATCAGCCTGGGAAGCTACTACATTGGTCTTGAAACCGTTATCGTTAGCTGCTGCCTCTCCGGCAGAACCTGCCTCTACAGCATATACAAGATCAGCATTTGCAGTCTCATCAGCTGCTTCTGTGGTCTCTTCCGCCTCTTCAGTCTCATCTGCTGCTGTCTCTGTTGTTTCTGCGGCAGTCTGAGCTGTCTCATCAGCCCCTTTGCCACATCCTGTCAGCAATGTACCCATTGTCAGGGACAATGCCATCATAAGTGCAATTTTCTTTTTCATAGATAAATCCTTTCCTTTCCTCAGCCTGCCTTCAGATACAGGCATAAATTTTTGTGTGAAGCTATTCACACGTCACTCCTCGCAACACATTTTATCATAGTAGTAAACTAAAGTAAATGAAATCTTCTTTTTAGAATTTGATTTCTTTGCCTTCCAGCCGCCACTGTCTGAATTCTGCCGATGCGGATAACAGCAGGTCAGAAGAAGAATTGAGTGCTGTCTCCACAGAATCCTGAATCACACCGATAATAAATCCAACGGCAACCACCTGCATGGATATCGTATCCGGAATACCAAACAAAGAACATGCCATCGGAATCAGCAACAGGGAACCGCCCGCCACACCGGAGGCACCACAAGCAGCTAATGCTGCCAACAGACTCAATACAATTGCCGTAGGAATATCTACCGCAATCCCCAGTGTATGAACCGTAGCCATAGTCATGACGGTAATGGTAATTGCCGCGCCGTCCATATTAATGGTGGCACCCAACGGAATGGTAACGGAATAATTATCTTTATTAAGTCCCATCTCCTCACATACTTCCATGTTCACGGGAATATTAGCCGCAGAGCTTCTGGTAAAGAATGCCGTAATTGCACTTCTCTTCAGACATTTAAAGATAAGCGGATAGGGATTCTTATGTGTGCACCAGAATACCAGAATTGGGTTCGTAATAAAAAAGATACCCAACATACAGCCTACCAAAAGTGCTAACAGCTTGCCATAGGTAGTAAATGTCTCAAGACCGCTGGTGGAAACACTGCTAAATACCAGACCCAATATACCAAAGGGTGCTAAGTTAATAATGACCAAAACGACTTTTGAAATACCATCTGAAATATCAGCCATTACCTTCTTGGTCGTATCTCCTGCCGCTCTCAGGGCAACTCCCAATAACACTGCCCATGACAGGATTCCTAAATAATTTGCATTGACAAGAGATGCCACGGGATTGGCTACAACATTCAGAAGCAACGTAGATAACACCTCAGTAATACCGCTAGGTGCAGATGTTACCTCCTGTGCAGCATCAGTCAATACCATCTCAACCGGAAAAATCATACTCGCAAATACTGCAATTACCGCTGCCAGAACGGTACTGAACATATACAACACGATAACCGTTCCGATCACACCGCCACGCTTGCCCCCGGAGGGTTTCGCATTACACAGGGAACTGGTAACCAAAAAGAATACCAGAAGTGGCGCTATTGCTTTCAGCGCACCTACAAATACATCACCAAGAATTGCGATACCGGATGCCTGCGGCACCAGAAGCGCTAATATCACGCCAATCACTAAACCTACCACAATTCTGCCAACCAGACTGAATCCGGTCCATTTTTCCCACACTTTTTTCATTTTGTTATTTTCCTTTCGTATCTAATCTGCCATTATCAGACTATCCTGCCTACATAAATCATATGGTATTCTGCAGCAAGACCTTTTAAGTATATCATAAAACCATCGGATTACAAAACAGTATAAAAAGACAGCTGTTCTGTCTCATAGCAAAAGATTCAAACAGCTGTCTTTTATTAATTTAAAAGATATTGATAATTATTTATGGTTTTGAATTATCTTCTTTCATCTTAATCAGTTCATATACATTAACCATTGGGAAATTTATAGGATTCCCAAATCCAGACAATGCTGTTGAGGCAGTAATATATGCTCTACTTAATTGCATAAGTGTACTAATGCCATTAATTTTAAGCATACTTAGGAATCTGTCCTTATCCATTTGTCCGCTGTCTCCTTGAAAATGCCCCAACATATCTAACGATATTTCAAACGAATCCTCATCTTCCATCGTTTTCCCGACCAATCGTATTAGCAAATCTACTTTGGCGAACAAAGTCTTGTCAGCTTCAACAATATCCGATATTTTATAATCCACTCCTAACTCTACTTTAGTACTTTCACATTCTCTAGGTAAATCCTTTTGCTTAAAACCGAAAGATACTACTCGATTTTCCTGCATTTGAAATGGTGAAACAATATTGCTCATGATGCAAACCCCATATTCTCGAAATATTCTTCGCCCGGTTCCGTTTTCAGGTCTTCAAAACTGTACTGCATATTTCCTACGTTGTTTGAAAACTGTATACTAAAAGTCCAAGATAATTTCTCAGCGATTTCAAATAACATTTTCACAGTTGGATTGTATTCACCACTTTCCAGTTTTGATACCATGGCCTGTGTCATATTCAATCTTTCAGCCAACTCTTTCTGTGTCATATTATTCGCCGCACGATAATTAATAAATTCGCATGCTATATCTACTAATAAGTCCTCTAATTTTCTTTTTTCTGCATCCTCTTTACTATCAGCTTCAAAAAAGGCATAAGCATCAACTAGCATTTGATTTTCCATAAACTTACCTCCTACAAGGAACCTGTAATCTCTTCTCTTCTAGACTGCGCAACCTTTATTTCTATCGAATAATCCTTGGTTCGCTTCTCTTGAAAACAATTATATATAATCGCTGCTTCTTTACCATTAACAGTCTGAAAATCAAATAGAATACGGATGTTCTTTTCACCCTTTAATTTCATTGAATACAAACCATCCGATTCTTTTAATTGTTCAAATAAATTAGACTGCATGATACAATTCCGCTTTAGATTTTCTAAAAAACGAAGTCCACTACGATACTTACTTTTAAATTTCTCCAGATATCCACTTTTTGAAATCAAATTTTCTAATTCCTTATTAAAGGATGGATATGTATAGATGTATGTAGATATATATTCTTCAGGATAGCGAATTTTCTGCAAGTCAATTATATTTTTAATCATATTATATGTCTGTTACGTTAAAAGTATACAACTTATAAGTTATATTTTCAACCCTTTTCTTTACTATATTGTATTTGTGGTTTGGACTATTTTTATAATAACATTTTCAAATTACTCTGGCAATATTTTCCGGCTTTAATCTTGTGTCATATTACAAAACCCCGACAACCATATGGTTATCGGGGTTAACCCATCATGATATAAACTTACTTTTTTTAACAGACAGCTCTTATTCCTCAACAGTTGCTTCTGAATACTGTACAGCCAGATCAGCTATTGTGCCGTCTGCAAGCTTAGCTTCTACAACTTTGTTGATCTTGTCGAGTAACTCTGTGTTACCTTTCTTAACTGCAATTGCATACTCTTCGGATGCAAATGCATCAGGATCTTCAACGATCTTTAAGCCTTCATTGTCGCCTACATACTTAGCTGCTGTTGCAGAGTCGATAACAACGACATCACATTTGCCGTTTACAAGTTCCATAACAGCTTCTGTACCCTTCTTAAATGCCTCGTATGGATAACCCATCTCGTTGACACATACCTCACCGGTGTAACCCTGAACAACACAGATCTTCTTATCTGCCATATCTGCTGCCTTAGCAATATCAGAATCTTCTTTTACAATCATAACCTGAGTTGCTGTGTAGTAAGGTGTAGAGAAATCTACTGCTTCTTTTCTCTCATCTGTTACAGTCATACCTGCGATAACAGCATCAATCTGTCCATTCTGAAGTGCTACTAACAGGGAATCAAACTCAATGTTTTCAATAGCGGCTGTCATACCGTTCTCTTCAGCAATCTGCTTTGCGAGAGCCATATCAATACCATCGAACTCACCGATCACACCGTTTGCTGTTACGAACTCAAAAGGCGGGAACTCTGCATTCGTACCGAATGTAATGGTGCCACCCTCTGCCGGTGCTGCTTCCTCTGTGTCTGCTGCAGCATCTTCTGTCTCGGTTGCTGCCTCTGTGTCTGCAGTTTCAGTAGCTGCTGTTGTGTCTGCACTGCTGCCACATGCTACAAGTGTACATGCCATCATAGCCATAGCAAGGATCAGTGCCAATGCCTTGGTTGCTTTTTTCATAATAGTCTCCTCCTTGATATTAACCGGCCTGTTCTTATCTGCCGGCATACTATTGTATCATAAGCCTGTTATCCCATCGGGTAACCGGCATAATACCAAATCCATTCCCGGAACCTTATAAAACCTTACTTAAGAAGTTTTTAGTTCTTTCATTCTGCGGATTACCAAATACTTCCTCCGGCGTACCGCTTTCCATAACCACGCCCTGATCAATGAAAAGGACTCTGGAAGCCACCTCTCTGGCAAATCCCATCTCGTGTGTCACAATGACCATCGTCATTCCCGACTTGGCAAGATCCTTCATAACATCCAGAACCTCACCTACCATCTCCGGATCAAGTGCCGAGGTAGGCTCATCAAACAGCATAATCTCAGGGTCCATGGCAAGTGCCCTGGCAATCGCCACACGCTGCTTCTGACCACCGGATAACTGTGCCGGATAGGCATTAGCCTTTTCTGACAGATTGACACGGGCTAACAGTTCCTCTCCCTTCTTAACAGCCTCTGCTTTCATCATCTTTTTCAAAAGCACCGGTGCTAAGGTTATATTATCCATAATCGTCAGATGGGGGAACAGATTAAACTGCTGGAACACCATACCCATCTTCTGTCTTACTCTGTTTACATTGACCTTTGGAGCATTGATTAATTCATCATCTACATAGATCTCACCGTCAGTCACATCTTCCAATAAATTCAAACATCTTAAGAAGGTACTCTTACCGGAGCCGGATGGTCCGATGATAACTACAACCTCCCCTTGCGTAATATGCTCATCAATACCGTTAAGGACGGTCAGGTCACCAAACTTCTTGTGCAGATTCTTTACTTTGATCATATGGCTTCCTCCCTCCTATCTGGCATCCGATTTTCTCAGTCTGTATTCAATCCTGCCTAACAACAGCGTCAGTATCTTAATCAGTACATAGTAAATAACGGCGGTTCCGATTAACGGCATGAAAGCAATGAAGGTAGCGCTCTTAATGAAGTCACCCGCCTTCTGAATATCCATCAGACCCACATATCCGACAATGGCAGTCTCTTTGATCAGTACGATAAATTCATTACACAGCGCCGGGAAAATATTCTTTACAGCCTGGGGAATCACAATTCTTGTCATGGTCTGAAAAGCGCTGAGGCCCAGCGATCTGCCCGCCTCAGTCTGTCCCTTGTCGATTGACAGAATACCGGCTCTGATAATCTCAGATACATATGCGCCGGAGTTGATACCAAAGGCGATTGCGGCAATGATCCATTTATCCAAATTGACCGATGCAAAAATAACGAAATAGATAATCATCAACTGTGTTACGGACGGTGTTCCGCGAATGATATCCGTATAGAGACCACCAATGAATTTTAACAGCTTTTTCTTGGAAAGATTGCACATAGCAATCAGCATACCGATCAGAATACCAATAACAATCGCTAACAACGATACTTTAATGGTCACGCCGATACCACTTACTAAAAGCTTATAACGGTCTTCCTTAATAAAACACTTATAAAACAAGTCACAGAAATTCGCTGCCCATTCTGCCATCGGTTTTCATCCTTTCGTCTGTTAATCCGCTTCTCTCTATCATCAAAAATATGTACTGTTACCACCTGAAAAACCCGGTTTCCAACTTCACTCGACTCGCATTATAACACAATGAAACGGGGATGGAAAGCATAAATATGCAATTTCTCTGCATTTTGTCCTTATACGATATACGTTTCCCATTCAGCTTCATCGTCTTGCATCCTTTCTGATGAAAGGAGCATCCACTCCTTCCGAAATCAGAAGCTTATATTTGGACGGCCGTCTGTATGCATTTCCATGCACTTCCCGGCTACGATATTCCCGCATCTCCTCTATCGGAAAATCTGCGATAAAGATTCCCTCCGATTCATCGGCCTCCGTAATCAACGTATCCCTGGATCCGGGGTCCTGCGGTCTGTAAGCAATCCCGTCAAAGGCCGTGGAATGTCCGTTACAATCCGGCTGTCCGGCAGGATAATTGACGGTAGCGATTCCCAGCATATTCTCATAAGCCCTGCCTCGAAGCTGGGAGATACGGTTAATCTCCATCGGACAGGCATTAGGCACCAATATGAGTTCTGCACCTTTCAGCATAAGGATTCTGGCACTTTCCGGAAATTCTCTGTCATAGCATATCATGCTGCCAACCTTGACTGTTCCCTTACCGGTGTCCAGATCCGCCACATAGAACTCCTCTCCCGGTGTCAGTCTGCATTCTTCTCCGAAATCACAGGTATGTACTTTGGCATAAGTAAACATTTCCTTGCCATGACGGTCGAACAGGCAGACCGTATTTCTCGGCAACGGATCATAAGCCTCCAGAAAAGTAATGCCGATGGCCATATCCAATTCTGCCGCAAGACTCTGATAAGCTGACACAAAAGCGCTGTCTTTGGATACCGCTAAGGCTCTAAGTTCCCCTAAATCCTCCGGAACCTGATAGCCGCAGTTCCACATTTCCGGGAAAAGTGCGATGTCTGCACCCATCTCCTTTGCCTTACGGCAGGCATCCATACCCTTTTCCCTATTCCCGTCTATCGTACCTGTCGGCATAATCTGTAATAAAGCAACTCTTAAATGATTCATTTTCCCCCTCAATTCTTCCTGCATGGTTCTCTGACAATAGTGCTTTGGCCTCTTCGCACCATTCCAGATAGGCGCGGTAGGTTTTTAAGCCAAACTCCACCGTCAGCAAATAGTATTTATGGGCCTCGTCCACATCCAGACAATTTCTAAGTGATTCTTCCGACCGTAAAAGATAGGGCATCTCCTGCTCTATCTTTTCCCGGAAGGCATCGATATGCGCAATTGCCTGCTGAGGCCCTTCTTCTTTTCCAAAAAACAGCTTAAGGAGGGTTTCATAGCGAAGTTCATCCCGTTCAGCCGGAACCCGCAGCCACTCTTTCAGATAATTCCGCCCTTCATCCGTGATCGTGTAGATCAGCTTATTACGCTTATTCTCCGCCCCATCCCGCTTGGTGGCAAGACCGCGCTCTACCAATCCGTTCAGGGTAGGATATATACTGCCGAAACTCGCTCCCCAGAAATATTTTAAGGTAGTGTCCATTCTCTTCTTAATCTCATAACCGGTCAGTTCCTCATGACTTAACAATCCTAAAATGACACAATCAAGCTTCTTTTCTGTCGCCATTCTCTTTCTTTTTCCCTTCTATCATGCCATATGACAATACTTTTTTCGGACAGCCATCAATACAGGCACCGCATTGAATGCATTCTGCGCTGCAAATCTGTCCCTCTGCTACCTTAGCGGAAACCTCGATGCCCATAGGACATTCCCTGTCGCACTTTCCGCAGGAAACGCAGGCATTTTTCTCTTTTACCATAATATGTAATCCCGGCAAATGCAACAGTCTTCTCAGCTTTGTTCCAAGCACCATAAACGGCGCCATCCAGCAGAAATAATGGCAGAATACCCTTTTGCCGAACAAAATGGCCGGAACAAAAATCAGCAGCACAATACCATAATAAATGATATAACTTGGTATACCGGAGACCGATATGCCATGCTCTGTTTCAAAAAAGAAATCAGTCTGCAAAGAGCCATTGCCATTTCGATAAGAACAGTAATAGCAAAAGCCGACCGCTGCTATCCACACAATCCATATTCCGTATTTAATATAATTTTTCCATCCCTGGCGCGGTTTCTTGTCATTAACCGCAAAGGCACATTCCTGTAATCCGCCCGCCGGACAGAGATAGGCACAAAAGAGTCTGCCAAAGGGAATTGAAAGCAGAAACTGCAACAGAAAAACGATAAAACTTCCGTTGATGATTCCCTGCAAGCCCGCATTGATGATTAGAGCAGGGCTAAAATAGTAAAGTGTTATCGGAAAACATAGCAGTGCTGTTATGAGGCATAATTTTCTGAGTCTTTGTCTTAATGGTTTTTGTGTTTTCATATGTATATGTCCTTTCTTAATATATCAGTTTGATATGTCTATTATATATCAGAATGATATATTGTCAAGAACATTTATAGAAACATTAAATGCAATGTGCGGAAAGAAAAAACATAGGGACAGCATTACCTGCCCCTATGTTTCTCTTTCCGCTTCTGCTGTTTCAGCTCAAACCGGCGCTGCTTCTCTGCTTCCCGTTCTTCCCGGCTCACAGTCCTGCGCTCCGTTTTCAACTGCTCATGCTGTAATTTCAAAGCCTGCTGCGATTTCGTACCGATTCCGACAGTCTGTACCTGCCGGCGCGCCTCACGCCTGACCCTTTTTGGATTACGATCAGCTTCCTTTACAGCAGTTGCCACAGCCGGACTGAATCGCAGCCGATAGTAATTTTTCAGAACAAAATCGTATATCTCATAGTCCTTCGGTTCCGCACCAAACGTAACCTTGCATACGGATAACTTTCCCTCCGATATCTGTTCGAAAACACCGATCCAGAAAGGGTTCTCAAAAAATACTGTCAATCTGCCTGATTCCAAAGTCGAATTCTTCAACTCGTCCATGACAATTCCTCCTTAAATTCCTGCTTTTTTCGCAGGTTTCTGTAATACGCAAAGAACGGACGACCCAAGGAGGGAGGGCTACTTACACCGATTCGGTGCGGTTGGACTACCTACCAACTCTGTAAAAGGTTTTCCATAAATATATGGATATCTCTTACGTTGTGTTTTTATCTTTGCTCTTTTATTCTAGCACAAATCCGTCATCTGCTACAACCCATATGGGTCAGCTCCTGCCATCTCTTATCATGTTTCAGAAATCCATAGGTCTCCTCATCACGAAAGCAGTCCAACAGATTATTGCTCAATTCTTCCAGGAATTCTTCTCTCGGCTCTCGGAATTTCATGTGTTCATAAAGCGGTGAATGGCAGAAGCTGCATATTTGTGTCAATGAAGAGATCATTTCCTGCATGGTGGCAATTACAGTCTCAGTATCTTTCTCTACCGTTGCAAGCTCAAGTCTGGTCGAGACCGCATGATATTTTCCCATTTCGAAGCATCCGGCTATTTCCTCCTGCTTCTTCACAAGCATATGTGCTTTGTCCATATCATTATCACGCATTGCCAGCATATACATTCCGTGAAGGGCACCACTTACCATCTGATATTCTTCAAACAGTAATTCTTCATATGCCTGATAGGCCTCTCTGGTCCGATTCGTCTCACTGTAGATCTCTGCCTGCTTCCTTTTCCGCTCCGGGTTCTGCACTGAGAAATACTCTAAATACTGTTCCGCTTTATCATACTGCTCCTTTCTCATATAGAAACCAAATAAGGAATCTGCCGCCCTGTTTCGAAGTGTTTCATCCTCACTGTCCAGTACACGAACATACAAAGAGCAAAGGTATTCATCATATTGTTCCGCATCAGGAAGTTCCTGCACCATGCGCTGAGCGTCAAGAATAACTGCAATCTGCCAAATCAACGCTTCACAATTTGGATACTGCTCCAGCTTCCCCTTCGCCCATTGAAATACCTCTTCATATGGTTCGCTCTTCAGCTTAGCATCCACTTCACAGACAATCTGCTTCACTTCCTCCTCCGTCAGTTCCTCATGAAAGGACAGCAGCGTGTCTGTCGAAATTCCAAGTAGTCTTGCAATAGGAGCCAGCAGCGTAACATCAGGGTAAGAATTACCATTTTCCCATTTATTGACTGCCGGTGCGGTTACTCCAAGCCGGCTTGCCATCTCTTCCTGTGTCATGTTTCTATTCTTACGGTATTTACGAATAATTTCACCTATCTGCATTTTCATAGTCAAATATTCCCCCACTGCTAATTTTGGAAGCGAAGCATATTGTATCGTTCCATTCCGCCCGCTTTCACTACAAGCATACCAAATGAGGCTTTCTTCCACAATTGAACCGTTGTTAAATATTGTTCAAATAAAGTAACTATCGTTCATGTGCTGTGGTTTCGAAAAAATTTAGAGGATTTCAAATCATAGCTTTCTAATCGGGAAGAACATATAATTCTTTCCACTCTGCGGACAGGTATAATCATGCACTGCACCTGCCAGGGAAATATCGTTATCCTTCATATATTGAATCATCTTCGGAAAAGTATCCATCCCATCACATTCCACATACAGATACTCATAAGCCGGAATTACCCATTTTGTCCAGCCGTCAGGTGCCTGGGCATCATCGTTACACTCTGCCCCGGCAAGATATAATCCTCTACTGAAATTATCTTCCCAAGGGCTGAAAGAATGGGACATATCAGACATAGCACCCCAAAAGCCTGCCAGCTCACCTTTTTCATCCCTTTTGGCAAGAGGCTCCACTTCCCGGAAATTGGCATTAGCCTCCTCCCACAGTCTCTGAATAAAACCATTGCCCTCTTCGGTGGAACCTTCCTTTCCAATTACCACAAATGAATCTCTTGTGCATTTTTCTACTTTCATACCCATCCTCTTTTCTACATTTCATAATCCAAAAAACTTCGCCAGTCCTTCTGCATATTCCTGATACACCGTTGCCATATCTGACTTTACATATCGGCTTCCCGCCGGATCTCCTACATATGCCTTGGGGACCAGATACTTGTGCTCCGGTTCTCCCTCGTTCCAAAGCCTTCTCTGTTCGCCTTCCAGCATAGTCGGCTCCAATCCTTCAATCTTCTCATTTCTTACAAGCTCCGGCATGATTTCCCGCATAAGGGCTGTTTCAAAAGCGCCCGCATGAATATCAAATTCATCCTTCGGAAATTGTTCTATCTGAAATGCCCTCTCAAAAGCAAAAGCCGGAATCAGTGCAAGATAATCCTCCTTACCTGTAAAGCCTTCATATTGAATATCATCTTCATAGACCGGCCAGAATGTCCTCATCTCTAATTCCGCATTACATTCCGTAATCGCCTGTATCATGGACTTCTTCTGCAAGCCATCTCCATGGGCATTGAGCAGCACTGTTTTCCTAAAACCAAAACGATCAAGACTTTGTAAGATATCCTTCATCGCCGCAACGATATTTTCTCCGGATGCCGTAAAAGTTCCCGGAAACTGCCTTGTCATAGCCTGGGTTCCGCCCCAGTAGAAGGGCGGTGCTACCACGCAGTCAGCTCCCCTGCTATCCCAATGCCTCTTAATTTCCAATGCCTGATTCAGCGCACAAAAAATATCCGTTCCAAGGGGCAGATGCGGTCCATGCGCTTCCACCACACCCACCGGAAGGAATACAACAGCTCCGGTCTTGGCCACATCTGCTATTTCTTCCCAAGTCATTCCCAACATCGTTTCTTCAAAATATCTATAGTTCATTCTCATTTCTCCTCCAATGTCCTGATTCCTGCCAGCAACACATCAACCGACAAATCAAAACTCTCCTTAATCGATATAGGATTTCCAAAGGCACCATTATTCTCAAGCAGCGCAAACCCCTCGACAAAGCTTCTGAAGGTTCTAATCAGATGGCCCACTTTCTCGTGAGGTATATTCACGCCTTCCATTACCCTGAATAAAACGGAAAACAAACCGTCTGTGGCAGCCATCGTCTCTCCATCCTCAAACTTGTTATACCAGAGCATCGCATTGAACACACCCGGATTCGCTGTTGCATATTTATAAAATGCCTGAAACATAGCTCTTAATGCTTCATATCCGCTGACACCGCAGACTGCATGAAGAAGCTCCAGCTCCATCTGTTGCCACCCGTAAAGCATCAGATTCTTCCTCAGATCATCCAGACTTTTAATATGGTTATACAGAGAAGGAGGTTGTACGCCAAACTCATCCGCCATCATTTTCAATGTAATATTCTCCAGTCCTTCTTTATTAGCCATTTGAGCCGCCCGCTCAATAATGATTTCCTTATCCAGCCCTGCTCTTGCCATTTCCATTCCTCCCTTCAAATATTAACGCAATGAAAGCATCCGATCTGTTATTTGTGTTAGTATATTAACTAATTATATTAGTTTTGTCAATATTCTATCTATAAAAGTAATAGGAAAAATAAAAGTAAATATAGAAGAACAGATTTATATGACGGAAATATTTAGGCTCATTCATTCAATTCTTCCAAAACAACGTCTTTATACTGCCAGGAAATCAGTTCCGCTTTCTCAACTTGCCCAAAATCTGCGCTGATTACATATTTATCTGCGAACTCACGAACCTTTACCTGCCGAGACTCATAAGTTTCTCCTCCGATATTGCAGATGACAGTTGCTGTGCAATCCGGGGCTTCCAGTATATTCTTCACATACCTTAAAAGTCTTTCATCGGAACGCTTATCATCCTCTTTAAGCAAATCCACGGATACTGAAGAGTTAATGTAACGAAGCTGTATAATACCCTGTTCCTGATTCTCATGAAAGCTTTTCTCGAAAGAGCCATACTCTTTGTCAAACAGTGTCATTTTGCCGGTCCATGCTTCCTTATGGAAAAAGTATTGCATATAGTTGCGATAGTCTTCGCCATATTCACTTACCGAAACCATATATCTCTCTTCTTTTTCCTCATCCTTGTACTGATCAAAAACAAGGTAATAGCATCGCTCTCCATATTGATAAAGATAACTTTTGCTGCCACCCGGTACCGGCGCATTGGAAACATTTATAATTTCACTATAATCCTCAAAATCAGAATCTCCTACTTCAATCAGATTTTGTTCTTTCAGTTCCTTAAACACAAGTTTCTTATCCCTGTCACTCATGCCACAACCGGGCAAAAGCAGAAGCATAAGACAAACAAGTAAGGTACAGATATGGTTTCTCTTTATAATTATTCCGGCCTCTTCCATTTCGTATATCATGCATCCCCCTGTTACCTTATAACAAATATAAAAAGCAGTATTATGACAGCCCAGGCTACCAGACTTATCAGTGACCATATCCAAGCAAAAAGTTTAAAAGATATTCCCTTTGTTTTTCTAAAACTATCCGAATCGGGATATTTCTTTTCACCGATGGATAAAGGAATCAGAGGTATAAACGGGATAAAGGTAAAGCATGCCGCAATTCCCCAGATGACAAGCTTAAGTGCCTGCAAATTTTCTACCTGTTTTCTGACTGCATCAATATCAACAATTTCCGGTTGCTCCCTTTCCCGATCCTTAACTTTGTAAATACTGAAATGATAAAGTCCATCATAAAGATTATACCCGGTTTGCTGCCTATGCTGCCGTACCCAGTTGACCGTCCACTGATAGTCCGCTGTAACATCCCGCCCATACGAATCCATAACCCTGAATTCATCATTAACCGTATTGATTTCATAGGTTACAATATTATTGCTTACATCAGAAAGTAATACCTGCGTGAGCGCATTAGCACCTCCCAAAATGGCAACGAACACGCAGATAACCAACGTCACACTTCCGATTGCCATGTGATTGGTAAATATACAGACCGGAAATGTTATAATTGCGATAATAACCGGAACAAAAACCCAAAGTCCGATAGAGATTGCTGTCTTTCTCTCATCCGGCTTTTTCAAATCATACTCCGCGTATGCTCCTGCACCACGTCCATAAATAGTTGACATTTCTATTCTCCTCCGTTTGTTTTGACAGCCTGCCTGTATGATTTATCATATTCGGCATGGTAGCTTATACATTATTCATTACTATAACAGATCTCTTCTACCCTATCCTTATCCATCATAAATGCATCTACGATATCCGGGTCAAAATCTGTACCTCTTCCATTCATTATTATACTATAGCATTGTTCAAGCGGCATAGCATCTCGATAACAGCGTTTTACCGATACGGCATCAAACACATCCGCAACAGCCATGATACGGGCAGAAAGTGGTATATCTTCACCGCTAATCCCGTTCGGATACCCTTTTCCATTCCATTTTTCATGATGGCACATTGCAATCTGATATGCCATATCTTCATACTCACCGTTATAGAGATGGCCAAATGTATCTTTGATTATTTTCCCGCCAATAAGCGGATGCTCTTTCATCTTTTCATATTCCTCATCTGTCAGTTTACCGGGCTTCTGTAAAATTGCATCCGGAATACCAATTTTACCGACATCATGCATAGGCGCTGATTTCCCCAGATTATCAAGGAAATCCTTTGTAATCAGATTCTTATATTTTTTGTTTTTCCTTAAATTCTCCGCAATCAAAACAGCATATGCGGATGAACGTCGAATATGTCCCCCTGTATTATCATCCTTATTTTCCACAAGTGTCGCAAATCCCATAACCATTTCATCATGATAGTGTTCCAGACCATGAACCGCATGATTTTCCATATTCAGATAAATACTGATTGAAATCATAGTAATTGCTATACAGGATAGTAATGATTCAGGGAAAATAATCTGTAACGACAGAATAATAATGATAAAAAACAATATGGTAAACAGACTCTTCCTCTTTTTACCCTGAATATATCTATGCTTAGCAATAATAACTGCTATAGTAAACAGCGAATAGATTGCAACACAGATATAACATGCATAAGGTGCTTTTCCCATCGAATAATTAGTATATTCTCCCTGTACGAACTTAAGATTCGGGAGAAAGTATATCGTTAAGCAGGCAAAAATGATGCTGGGCAACAGGTATGCAACTCTTATCCATTTTTCTTTCGGTATACCAGTGGTAACAGATATCCAATACCAAAACAGTAAAGTAACATAAATCTCATATAGCACAAACATTCCCAAATGTACCAACAGATTAACACCTCTTGGAATCCGATCTGGGAAATTGATTGTACATGCAGTAATACCATCAAATAGTACTGCAAGTTCTGACACGATAAATAATGCATCGAATATACGATTGCATTTTATTTTCTGATATTTTTTGAGATTATTTCCTTCATTAATATATAAAATTCCAATATAAGACAAAATCAAGAAACATACTATCTGTGTTTTACACCACTGTAATATTATCATAAGTCTCCCTACTTCTTCCTACGTATTTTCGTATTTACCCTAATGTTCACTATATCCATATATCTTAACAAAATGCTCCATATACTTTGTCATTCGTTCTATGGCCTCCGCTTCACGATCCGGATGTCTGTCAACCAAATGAATCAATTGTGTAATGGGTGCCGTAAATTCCATGGCCAGAATCCCTGCATCGTCCTGTTTCAACAGCTTATCCTGCATCATATGTACAAAAATAGCAGTATACAAATCCTCCAGTCCGGTCAAAAAATGTTTAGTGGCAAGCATGCACATTCTTTCATCCCGAAACTGCTCACTGACAATCAGCCTGCGAATCTTTTTAATTTGAGGATCATGCATCGTATAGTTGATTCTTGCCAGTGACATAGTAATCAATTCTTCCGTTGATTCCGGAAATCTGCTTATATTCTGTGCACTGCCAAAGTTGGTCTCATAATAATCTTCCAGCATTCCGACAACGCCATCAAAAACAGCATCCTTACCTTTAAAATAATAGTAGATGGCCGGTCCTTTCACACCGGCCAGCTCTGCCAGTTCGTCCACACCCACTCCATCAAAGCCTTTTTCTGAAAAAAGAGTCAGTGCAGCATCTAAAATCTTATCCCTTGTTGTTATTTTTTCATCCATATTCATTACCTCTTTGGAATATTTAACGTTCGTTAAATTCATTGTACTTAACGACCGTTAAAATGTCAACAATAAGAAAGGACTGCATATACACAATCCTGTATATATGCAGCCCTTTCATTTCAGGAAGTATCCATTAACCCTCGATGGTAATGTACTTATTTGCCTCTACTGCCGGCTTCGCTTCCTTCTTGCGGATATTCATTTTCAGAATACCATGCTTAAACTCGCATTTGATATCATCCTTGGTAATATCCTCGCCTACATAGAAGGAACGTTCACACGACCCGGCGTAACGCTCTCTGCGGATATATTTGCCGGTTTCCTTCTCCTGTTCATCCTGATCCATGCCCTTCACAGCGCTGATGGTCAGATAACCATTCTCCAGAGAAACCTGCACTTCTTCTTTCTTAAAGCCCGGCAGATCCATCTCCAGCTCATAATCGGTATCGCTTTCCTTTATATCGGTCTTCATCATATTCTTTGCATGATGACCATACAGTTTTCTCTCTACCTTCTTCATGTCTCTATCGTTATAGAACGGGAAATCATTCATAAAGTCATCAAACAAATCTTCTCCAAAAATACTAGGCATTAACATAAGTCATTCCTCCTTTTTAAACTTTGATTATGTTTGTTTACCTGTTTCCTGGAACCGGATTATGGACTCTTAAATCTTTCTTTTGTCCTCTTCCCTTGTTCTATTTGTACTATAACACCTATATTAGCGCTCGTCAATAGGGAGTGCTAATATTTTTTGTGAAAAAACTGTGAACTATTTGCAGTCAAAACACAATACTATTATATTTTTATAGAATTCTCTTTGTTGATGCTCTTTCTATCAATACCGGATAAGTAATATAGGACTCTATATGAATATTGGGACGCTTTATTTTTTGTAGAATATACTTTCCCGCCTGCACGCCTAACTCAAACACGTCTACATTCACAACTGTGAGCATGGGCTTCAATATCTGTGAAAGGGGGTATTCGTCAAATGTAATCACTCCCATTTCCTCTGGCACATGAATCTGATTATCCTGCAATGCACCCATACATCCATATGCGATATAGTTATTCGCACAAATAATTGCATCCGGTTTTATGTCTTCACGAAGAATCTGCTCTGTCATATCATATCCACTGTCACATTCCGATTCTCCCTGTTGCACATAACTTCTCGGAACAATAAGATCATGCTCTTTCAACACAGACAACACACCTTTTAAGCGATGCATCGTTATCTTGTCCTCATCAGTTCCTCCGATAAATGCCAGTGACTGATACCCCTGTTCCAATAAGTACTTTGCCGCCTGCTCTCCTGCCAATCGGTTATCAATATCAATCCAGCAAAAATGATTCTCAAAAGCAGGCATACCCACAATCAAATGTGGAATGTCCTCCCGATATATCATATCATCCAATTCCGGTGAAATCACAGATGCATGTATCACAAAACCATCTGCCAACTTTGCATGATACATCTCCTTTATATACTCCACCGCTTCCTCCGCTTGAATGCTTTTTACTATTAGCAGATAACCTTTTTGCGATAAAACGCTTTCCAAACCGCACATAATTTCAAACATATGTGGATTAGAAAAACTAACATCCTTTTCCAACATGGTAACCCAGACTACTGTTTTGGTGGATTGCTTTGAAAAATTCCGTGCTCGCAGATTCGGATGATAATCCAACTCCTTCATTGCTTTATTTACTCTGTCAACAGTCTCCTGTGAAATGGAATAAGAACCATTCATGACCTTAGATACCGTTGCTGTTGAAGTACGAGCACGCAAGGCTACGTCCTTTATCGTTACCGCCATACCACCTTATCCTCCTGCTATCCATTATGTTTCATGATTGCAAACCCTTTAGCAAATAAATTTCCCTCTGCTAATCCCTCAGAGAAAACAGGAATAAAACCTACTGAAAGTTCCGATATATCCAACTCTTTTTCTCCCATATTGATAAATATGCGAACAGCCGTATCGGACATCCTTCTTTCATACACATACAGTCGGCTTCCCTTCTTAGCCGAAACAGTTTTGTAATCTCCGTATCTTAGCACTTCTTCCTGTCTTCTCAGCATTATCAGCTTCCGAAAAAAATCATACAGTACATGGGACTCTTCCCATTCCATAGGACTTCTGTATTCTTCTTCCATTATACCGGAAATCCCCTTTTCGTCTCCATAGAAAATGGATGGCATGCCTGGAAACGTCATTTGAAATACCACTGCCAATTTATAATTTGCAAGGTTCTCATTACAGACAGACAAAAAACGGCTGACATCATGAGTATCTAATACATTGAGCTGCGCAAATACCGTCTGCTTTCGATAACGCATTTGCATATCTGTAACTCTTCCGTCAAATTCTCTTGCGTCAATAGTTTCTTCTGCAAAGAAACGTTTACAATGTTTTCTGAAATCATAATTCATAGCGGAATCAAAAATAGTTCCATCCAGCCAATGGCCTGCACTCTCCCAAACCTCTCCAATCAGGACGGCATCTGACTTCTCTTCCTTTACCGCCTGATGGAATCTTCTCCAAAACCCATCGTTTACTTCACTCGCCACGTCCAAACGCCATCCGTCAATGTCAAATTCTCTCACCCAGAATCTGCCAACTTCGCAAAAATAGTCCGCAGTCTCCGGATTTTCCATATTGAGCTTAGGCATCATACGCTCATATCCAAAGCACTCATAATTCGGATATGTTTCACAGTCATCCGGTCGAATCACCGGAAACCGCAGTCCATAAAACCAATCCTTATATCTGGATTTCTCACCATTTTGAACCACATCTTCAAATGCAAAAAACCTCCATCCACAATGATTGAATACACCGTCTATAATGACTCTGATACCTTCTTCATGGAAAATCCTCACTAATTCCTTAAATTCCTCATTAGTTCCAAAACAAGGGTCAGTATGATAGTAATCTATCAAATCATATTTGTGATATTCCCCCGCAGCAAAGATAGGATTAATATAGATAGCATTAACACCGAGGTTCTTGATATAATCCACGTTTTCAGTAATTCCACGTATAGTTCCTCCAAGCTTTCCCCTCGTCGTAAGCCCTGCAAATTGAGCTTCTGTTGCCGTTTTACTAATATAATGTTTTCCCGTTGCAAAGCTATCCGGAAAAATATTATAAATAACAGCATCTTTTACCCATTCCGGTGGTTTCACAATATCTGCCCGGTGATTGAAAGGCAATTGATAATACTCTGATCGATCAACAACAGTATCTTTGCAAAAGCAATCACCATAATATAGTATGGTCTCCTTACCATCACTCAGTTCAAAATAGTAATTCAGCCGTTTATACGGATTTACCAACTCTGTCTCAAAATAATCAAATAATTCCGACTGTGCAACAACATGCATTTCCTGATTCGTAAAGACTACAGGGGTCAATCGACATGCACGATCTCCAAAATGTAAAATACATTTCTTGATATCATCCCTGCCAACCCGAATACGGATAACGACGTGCGTCTCATCAATCCCATAAGCATATTGTGACATAGG
The DNA here is from genome assembly GCA_051878995.1 of Lachnospiraceae bacterium. Classification (GTDB taxonomy): domain Bacteria; phylum Bacillota; class Clostridia; order Lachnospirales; family Lachnospiraceae; genus UBA3282. The sequence goes on from JBJELE010000025.1 coordinate 75,817, forward strand.
AATATGTAAAATAGCGCTTTTATTCATCTCTTTCTATCCCTTCACACCACCGGAAGTAAGACCGGTAGTCATATTTTTCTGAAGCATAAAGAATACTAATAGAATAGGTATAGACACCACAATAGAGGCTGCTGCAAATATCGGCCAGCTTCCACTCATTTCTGTTGCCTGCAGTGAATACAATCCACCCGCCAAAGTATAGGTATCTTCCCCTGTCATAAAATTAATAGCAAAAATATACTCATTCCATACATAAATTAAAATCATCATTGCCGTAACAGCAATAGTCGGCTTTGCCAGCGGGAGCACAATTCGTGTAACAATCTGAATCGATGATGCACCGTCAATAGTAGCTGCCTCCTCGATTTCTATAGGAATCGTGTCAAAGTATCCTTTCATATTCCAAAGTGCAAACACCGCTTCTGTTCCTGTGTATACAATAATCAGTCCAATTTTAGTATTTATCAGTCCCATTGGACTAAGCAGCTTATATAACGCTGTCATAGATAACAGTGATGGAAACGCATACAACAAAATCAAAATCTTTAAAACGACTTGTCTTCCCAAAAATCTTTTTCGAGAAAAAACATACGCTGCCGGAATACCCGTTCCCAACGAAAACACTAAAGTAATTACTGCCAGAATCAAACTGTTTTTCAGCCATATTAAAATCGGCTTTTCCGTAAAGACAGCTTTGTAATTATCAAAAGTGAGTCGCTCCGGAATAAAAGAAAAATTGGAGCTGAGCAAACTGTTATTGGCATTCAGCGAGACAGAAAATGCATACAAAATCGGAATAAGAGTTAACAAGCAAATCATAATAAAGAAAATATTTGCAAAAGTCAATTTTATGCTTTCTTCAACTTTTTTATTCATGCTCTTCCCCCGTCTTTCGTTTGTAAATTTGTTGACATCGAAAAAATAATTAACATCACAAAAATTATCACGGATAACGCTGAGCTATATCCATAATTATTGGTGACGAACGCATTTTCGTACGCATATGTCATAATAGTATGAATATCTGCTCCGGTCTTTGAACCCACCTGTTGGGTTAACAAATAAATGATATCGAACTGCTTAAATGTAGTAAAAACCGTTATAACAACAGACGGCGCAATGATTGCTCGAATCATTGGAATGGTAATATACCTTGTTCTCTCCAACCAATCAGCTCCATCCAGCAATGCGCTTTCATAATAGCTCCTGTCAATACTCTGGAGTGCCCCATCAATAATGGTAATCATAAACGGTAATGCCAGCCACAGATTTACGATTGTACAGCAAAGGAAAGCCATTCCATCGCTATTAAGCCAACGAACCGGTTCTTTTCCCATACTCGCAAGCCACTGGTTCAAAAGTCCGAACTGAGAATTGAACATACCGGTTTTCCATAATAAAATCGAAACATATCCCGGCATCGCCCATGGAAATATCAAAAGTGTTTTATATACGTTTCTAAGTCTTAATTTCTTGATATTAAGCATACTGGCAAGAATAAAGGCAATTACCAATTGTAATACCATATTAACCACAGTCCACAGTACTGTTATCAAAAGTGCCTTAATAAATCCATTATCCAGCACAAATAATGCATCCTTATAATTCTCCAGGCCGATAATTTCATAGTTATTCCAGTGATATACATTCATATTGGTTAAAGAGATATAACCGGTATATAGTATAGGAAATATTACAATCAGCAAGATTAGTAATAACGACGGTGCAGACCACGCATAAGCAAATAATGTATTTTTCTTCTTTTTATTCATAAATATTCTTCTTTCTTTACATAGCTATTGCATGTTTGCAATCAATTTCTCTGCTTCCTTCTGGGCATTCTGCGCACTTTCCAGAACGTCCTTTCCACTCATATTAACATCGGTCAGGAAATTACCTGTTACTGTCCACATTACATCCATTTCCGGAATATTAGGCATAGGAACCGCGTTCTCAGCAGTTTTCTTCATTGCCATAACCACTTCATCTTCCTTAACCTCTTCCATCTCGTAGCACAGTTCATTTGCAGGTGCACACCCACTCGCCTTTGCCAGTTCTACCCCAACTTCAGGTTTCATCAGAATGCGCAATACTTGTTCTACAGCATTTTTCTTATTCTCAGCTGCGAATTTCAGCACCTGAATTCCCTGCACTCCCATATATGGAGATATGGGTCTTCCGGTTTCATCAATCATCGGCATAGCCGCAATGCCAACATCCATTCCAAGTTCTCTTACTGTAGGGATAAGCCATGGTCCTGCTATGGTAGCATGTGCCATTCCTTCACCAAACAAAGTATTTACTGTCGCATACTCTGTTTCTCCCGGCATCAGAGAAACAAATTTTTTATGATATTCTACAGCCGAAATTGTATTCTCAGAGTTCAGGCCGGGCATACCATCTTCGTTTAATATGTATCCGCCAAATCCATTAATCCAACCTGCCGCATAATAAGGTGTACTATGTTGTTCTACGAATCCATAATGTCCACCCTTGGTATTTTCTTCCATATATGTATACAATTCCTCTGTTGTTTGCGGTACCTCACTATCATCCATATATAATCGATTATACATAAACAGTAATGTTTCATAATAGAGCGGTAGTTGATAAACATTCCCTTTATAAGTTGCCGCATCAATTGTATTATCAATATACTGTTCCAGCTCATTCTCCGGAATAATATCTGTAACAGATGCTAAAATACCCATTTCAGCATACACACCAATTTTATCATGGGCAAAAAAATACATATCCGGAGCCGCCTTCGGATCGTTTCCAACCATTTTAAGTGCCTCGGTCAAATCGCTTTTTTTCTCAAACACCACTTTAATTTCCGGCTCCAGTTCTTCCAGTCTTTGCTCTAAAACCTCAATTACTGCCTCTTCCTTATCGTGCCATATTGTAACGATAGTCTTTTCGTCTTCTGTCTGATTACCAGCCGATCCACTTGTAGAATTTACGTTACCGCAACCACATAGAGTTCCCAGCAGCAAACTGCATATTCCCAACCACGCACTTATTCTTTTCATCCTACTCTCCTTATTCATTGGACTGACTGCCACTTGCCGGTCGCAGACAGTCCAACATTATCAAACATCTTATTTCCTATTTTTCCTAACTATAATAAAAGCAACCGCTGCAACAGCTAAAGCTGCAACCACAATAACAATGATGAGTACTGCATTGTTTCCAGCAGCAGATTCAGCGCTATTCTCAACTGTTTCAATCGCATCAACCGTCTGAACCTCTTCTTCTGTAACATCTGCACCCACGCTATCAAGCACCGGTTCCTCATAATTTACTTCATATGTCTCAGCATCTGTTACAACTACCCAGATATCTTTGCCGGACTCAATGGAAATATCCTGTGTCTGAACCGACCCTTCATTGGCATTTACAATAATAGAATTTACCCATCCGGGAATTTCCCTGGCAAGCCATTCACCTTCATTCTCCTCAAATGCTTCACCGGGCCATGTACTATATACATTGGTCCCATCCGGTGCTGACCAAGCCCACAAGTGAGGCGTATCCCAGTCTGACGGTGCAATCACATGTACTGTAACATTGGGAACTTCTTCCTTATTCGGATCAACATAAGAGAAATCACTTTTGCCCTCTCCATCAACAGTTACCCATATTTCTGCTGCATCTATACTAATATCTTCCGTTTGTACTGTACCTTCATTTGCGTTAATAATAATGGAATTCACCCAGGTTGGAACTTTTGCACTATACCAGCCTTCTCCATCATCCTTAAGTGTATATCCCGGCCATGCCTCAAAGGCATTGGTTCCATCCGGTGCTGACCAGGCCCATATACAAGGATTAGACCAGCTTTCATCCACTTGTGCATGCACCACAAATTTCTCCACAAACTCCGGAATATCTCCTGAAGTCTTCTGTTCATAAGATATCTCCACCTGCTCAGCAGACTCAACAGATATCCATGCATTCTTTCCCTCCAGAATCTGTTCTTCTGTTTGAACACTTCCTTCATTGGCATTCACAATCACATGTGTTGCCCATGAGGGAATCCAGATGTAATACCATCCTTCGTTAGCCGGATCCGCTTCTGCCGCTTCACCGGGCCACGCCTCAAATGCATTGTTTCCGTCCTCATCCCATGCCCATACACACGGCTCAGACCAATCTTCCGGTACTTCAATATAAATTATAGCTTTTGTATCACCATCCGTTTCAGCCGCTGATGCATTGAGAGGAATCATAGCAATAGTCAAAAGCATCATTGAAAGAAATACGGATATTTTTTTTATAAATTCGCTCATAAAATAATCCTCCTATTTTGTATCCAACAAAGAAAATGTGCACTTTTCCCTTTTTGTTAAGTTGATTATATTTCATAGAATTTCTTTCAGCAATCGATTTTTAAGTAACCGTTTTCCCTATTTCTTTGGCATATTTTCACAAAAACAATGTGCAGAATTGTTGGTAATAACTAAATTCTGCACATTGTTTTCTCAACATTATTCATTTTTGTTACTTTTTAACAAAACTATTTTCCCTTGTTTCCTAATATTACCCTATTCATTTACACTATTGTATGGGAGTAATCTCAAATAATCTTGCCATAACCGGCTTGTCAAAGCATACCTTCAACACCTGATTTTCTACAGAAAATGCTACCGGCTCCCGCTGCGGATAAATACAGGTAACCTTCAGCCCGTTTCCTGCGAAGGGCAGGCTGCCAAGAGGTATGGATAACGTGGTGTCCGTGCACTCCGTACCGGCTTTTTGTCGTCTGCTGTTATTCTTTCCTTCCATTTCCCGCTTCCATACCGCCAGATATGCCTTCCGATCGGTCTGCAGGCCGCCGCATACCCATAGGTCTTCATTGTCTGCTATGTCCAGAGGCAAGAAAGGCAGCGCCTTTTTGATATCCCCACGGATATTCTTATAGCATGCAATACCTTCCTTAATCAGATCTGTACGCTCCTGAGGAAGCTCTGCCAGATGGCCGCTCTGATGGATACGGACTAACATGGCATTGATCATGTTGTAAATAACCTCTTCCTTATTTCCCTGACGCATCGGATAAGACCAGACTGCTGCCTGTTCCGGTGTCACGCCTGCTGTCGCATTGGCTGCAATCGTGGCATAATTCCGATAATCCTCCTGATCAGAGGTGGATTGGATACTGTATCGGGACAACAGTGCATAGTCAATTCTGAGACCACCGCTGGAGCAGTTCTCGATTACCAGGTCAGGATATCTTGCAAAGACATCATCCAGCCATGCCAGATATGCTTTTTCATGCTCCAGCATCCCCTGCCCCACGCTCTCTGCACCAATTTCTGTTCCGATACCGGGTTCAATATTGTAATCCATCTTAATATAGCCCACACCGTATTCGTTTACCACCCGGTCAATCACTTCATTGACATGATCGATAACAGCCGGATTACGGAAATCAAGCTGATATCGGCTTCGGTCAAACACTCGCTTGCCGTGGCGTACGAAGAACCAGTCATCGGGTGCCTTTTTCGCTTTGTCACAGTTGATTCCCATAACCTCAAGCTCCAGCCAGACACCGGGAATCATTCCTTTCTTACGAATGTAATCCGTCACTTCCTTGATGCCATTGGGGAAGCGCTCCCTGCACTCCTGCCATTCGCCTACACTGTCCCACCATTCTCCCGGTGCATACCAGCCGGCATCAATGACATAGTATTCGCAGCCACATTCCGCAGCCGCATCAATTAACGGGATTTCCTTCTCCGTCGTCGGGTCCCCGAACAGACAATTCATGTAATCATTAAAAATAACCGGAAGATTTTCATCATCCTTATTCGGTCTTCGAATCATACGGCGGTATTTCGTCAGTTCTCCCAGAGCCTCTTCAAAGCTGTCACCAGCCACACCGACTGCAACCGTTACGGATTCAAAAGACTCTCCCGGCGCCAGATTCTTAAACCAGTGTGACTGTACCTCCGTCGGACCGCTGACACAGACATAGAAATGGGTATCCTGATCACTGATCTCATAATGCCAGGAACCATTGTGCTCTATCTGCCAGAACAGACTGGTATGCGCCTCCGTATTGGCCACATATCCAAGCGGAAGATACTTCTTCGTAGACCAGTTACCGGTATTGGTCACTTCCAGCACCTGTGATGTACGCTGGTAGACACCGGGCTGGGTCTGCGACAGTCCCACATCCCCAAAGGTATACTCCTTGATACTCATTTCCTTCTGCCATCCGTTATAAGGGATGCGTATCCTCATTTTCGCATCAGAATTACTCTTTCCTTCTTTTTCAATACCCGTATAGCAGAAGGATGACAGATACTCCAGAGTCTGTACTTCATCCCCTTCATTTATGACCCTGTTGAACATACGAACCATGGATGTTCCATTGTAAAACTGCATCACGGTTTCCACACGGACATGTGTAACCTCCCGGTCCTCCTGGGTAATGATGAGTTTACGGCCGTTCTCATTGACACTGTCTTCCATTCCCACATAAGTGAGTAAATAGCCGGGTGCTGTCACAATATGCTTATTGCCATGCTTCTCATAAGGCCTGTTGTAGCCGGACAGGCTGACCTGAACCAGCTGAAACGCCTCGTCCAGAAACTGCTGCTTTCTCCCCAGATCCTCAGCCTTACATTCCGGACCGAACTTACATAAATCCTCTTCGCAGAATTCTGCTTTGGAAAAATGAAGCAGCTTCAACTGCTTCTTCTCCGTTATCCCAAAAACAATGTGAATTCCATTCTCGTTAATCCTGATGTATTCCATCCCAATGTACTCCTCCCACTGACTCTATACGCTAAATTATAAAGTTAGATAATTGCGGACTATCAATTATACTTGAATGAGTTGTGCAAATTAACATATTCATAAGCAAGGTACTTTGAAGCCGTCGGTACTTAGGTGCTGTATTTTAGCACCTTATGTACCGCTACGAGCTGAAAGTAGCGAGAGCGTGCCTGCGTTGAATTGTTAATTTAGCACAACGATGCAGATACTTATTTGAGTTTCGCAATTATCTAAATTATAGAGTCAATGAAAGGATTTCGCAATTAGGAATTAGTGCAAAAGCAATCAATTCAGAAGTATGATCTGTACACCATTTTCTCCAAGCATGCTGCCCTTTGTCTGCATCGCCAGTAAAACATTCCCCTCCTTATAATATTCTTCCGTATTTACAAAGCCTTCTCCCATATGAAAGACCGCTCTGATCACATGGGTTCCCTGTCTTTCAAACACAAAGAGATTCCTGCTGTCATCCTTTTCCAAGACCTTCCAGGCATCTGTCGGGGCTATCCAGTCCTTCCTGATCTGAATCACTTTCCTGACAAATGCTTCCGTTTCCGTCTCTTCCTTATCCCAGGGCATCGGACTTCTGTACTCATCTTCCTTTACACCCTGTATCAGCTTCTCATCACCATAAAACACGCTGGGAACTCCCGGCGCCATACACAGATAGGCAAATGCCGCCATCCATTTTCCTCTATCGCCACCGCAAAGGGATAAGAACCGTGCCACATCATGGCTGTCTAACAAATTAAGCTGTCCCCGCGAAATCTGTATCGGATAACGCAGAAGCATATCCGTCATGGAGTCGGCAAATCCTGACGCTGATGTTCTGCCCAGGGCAAAATATTCCCTGCAATGCTTCCTGAAATCATAATTCATGACAGAATCAAACATATCTCCTTTTAACCAGTTCTCTGCATTCTCCCATACTTCGCCTATTAATACAGCCTCCGGATTTGCCTCCTTTACTGCTTTTCGGAAGGTTCTCCAGAAATTCCTGTCTACCTCATTGGCCACATCCAGCCGCCAGCCATCCACATGGAATTGTTCTATCCAGTATTTTCCGACTTGCGCAAAATATTCCTGCACCTTCGGGTTGGAAGTATTCAGCTTCGGCATTTTAGGCTCATAGGCAAAGCAGGCATAAGATGGTACCTCACCCTGTTTCTCCGGTCTTTTTACCGGGAAATTCAAATCATAAAACCAATCCGCATACTCCGATTTTTCCCCTTTTAATATGACATCTTCAAAGAATGGAAAGTGCCAGCTGCAATGATTAAACACTCCATCAATGATAATGTGCATACCTCTTTTATGAACTTCTTCCGTCAGTTTCCGGAAATCTTCCTTGGTTCCCATACAGGGATCGATATTATAGTAGTCCACGATATCATATTTGTGATATTCTCCCGCCGCAAAAATCGGATTCAAATAAAGACAGTTAAAACCGAGATCTTCAATATAATCCAGGTTTTGCAGAATACCGTTTATCGTACCGCCGCGTTTGGAACGATATTTCTGTCCATCGGTTCCGGTTATCTCATTTTCCAGATTGCTGACAGAGCGATAATCGTCCGCGAAGCTGTCCGGAAAAATGTTATAAACAACTGCGTTCAAAAACCACTCCGGTTCTTTTAATATCTCCTCTCTCAATATATAAGGATACTGATAATATTCACTTCTTCCTTCTACCACAAAGCCATCTTCCATGACCATATCCGGTAATTGCGTATGAAAAGCATCCGCATAATAATATGCCCACTCATCCCCCTTACAAAGTCGGAAATAGTAACAGATCCTTTTAGGCGATCCGGTAATGGTTTTTTCAAAATAGTCATATAATTCATCCTGCCAGCACACCTTCATTTCCGTTTCCGTGAAGACTACCGGAGACTGCATGCATGCCCTGTCTCCGTAAAAAAGGGTGCACGAATCCAGATCCCCTTTTGCCACCCGAATTCGGACATTGAAGATACCTTCCGCTTCGGCAAAAGCATATTGGGACATCGGTATATGTAAAACTGCACTTCTATTCATTTTCTATCCTTTCACGCCTCCGGCCGTCAAACCGGAAACCATATATTTCTGAATGCAGAAAAAGATAATCAGAATCGGTATGGAAACCAGAATTGCTGCCGCCGAAAATAAAGGCCAGCTTCTGCTGTAATCATTTGCCTGTAGCTGATATAAACCTCCTGCCAGCGTGTAGCTTTCCTCTTTCAACATAAAAGTCGTGGCAAACAAATATTCATTCCATACAAAGATCAGCACCATGACTGCCGTAACAATAATTGCCGGTCTGGCAAGCGGCAGAATAATCTTGCGTATCAACTGCATATCACTTGCTCCGTCTATTTTCGAAGCTTCTTCAATCTCAATCGGAATGGAATCAAAATATCCCTTCATATTCCAAATACTGAAAATACACATACTCCCCGCATAAATCAAAATCAGACCCAAATGAGAATTGAGAAGATTTAAATTTTTGAAAAGGCGAAACAGTGCAAACATCGTTAAAATCTGCGGGAACGCATTCAGAAGCAAAAGTACCTGCAGCACAGCCTTTTTCCCTTTGAATTTAAATCTTGAAAAAGCATAAGATGCCGTCACGCTTGTACTCATCGCAAGAATCATGGTTCCCACACTTAAAACTGCTGAATTCAGAAGCCACCTCAAAAAAGGCTCCTCCAACAAAATTCTTCTGTAATTGTCAAAGGTAATCTGCCCGGGTAAAATTCCCGTTCCCGAGGTCAGGGCACCACTTCCCTCGCTTATGGAAAGAATCACCGCATAGAGAATCGGAACAAGTCCCAAGAAGCATAAACCTATAAAAAACAGATTCAAGAAGAACAATCTGCACTTTTGCTTACTCTTTTTATTCATGCCTCTTCTCTCCCTTCCGGCCGATTCGTAACCAGCGAAAATACAATAATGATTCCAAAAATGACGATGGATACCGCCGAAGACAGTCCATAATTATTCGATACAAAAGCATTCTGGTGTGCATAGGTAATAATGGTCTGCAAATCAGCACCCGACAAAGACCCTTTCTGTTTGGTAAGCAAATAAACGATATCGAACTGTTTAAAAGTGGTAAAAGTAGTCATGATAACTGCCGGCGCAACAATTTTTCTCAGGGAAGGAATAGTAATATAGATATTCTTCTGTATAAAACCGGCTCCTTCCAGCACAGCACTTTCATACATGCTTTTATCGATACTCTGCAATGCCCCGTCAATCATCATAATCATAAAAGGTAATGCCATCCACAGATTCAAGATCAGGCATGCCCAAAAAGCCGAACCGTTTTTAGCAAGAAAATCCATCTTAGGCAGACCTAACGCTACCAGGATTTTGTTAAACAATCCAAATTCCGTATTGTACATTCCCACTCTCCAAAGGAGAATGGAAACGTACGCCGGCATTGCCCACGGAAACATTAACAGCGTTTTATATACCCTTTTCAGCTTTAACCCTTCTGTATTCAGTCCCACTGCGATCAGATAGGCGATGACCACCTGCAATACCATGTTCACTATTGTCCAAAGCAACGTTGTATACAAAGCTGACAGGAAGCCTGAGTCCACCTTTAGCAGGGCACGTTTATAATTTTCCAGACCAATAAACTCAAAATCAGACCAATGATAAAGATTCATATTTGTCGTGGAAATATAACCTGTGTACAAAATCGGAAATACTACAATGATTCCAATCAAAAGCATTGCCGGAAAACTGTATAACCATGGAGCTGCCTTTTTCTTTTTCATCTAAATCCTCTCACTTCCATATACCTACTGCATATCTGCGATAGCTGTAAGCGCCTCTTCCTGATACTTAGTTGCCGCAGTCTCAACATCTTCGCCGGATTTGTTGACTGCTGCCAGGAAAGATTCTGTCGGTCCCCACATAACATTCATCTGTGGAATATTGGGCATCGGCTCTGCTACCTCTGCTGTCTTTTTCATGGCAAGAATCATCTCATTTGCTGCCACTTCCGGGTCATCATATGCCTTAACATTTGCCGGAGCACAGTTATATTCTTTTGCAAGCACAATGCCCACTTCCGGCTGGGCCAGAACTTCCAGAACCTTCACAATGGCATCTTTCTTACTCTCTGCCGCATATTTCAATACACCGAGACACTGTACACCCGAATAAGGTTTCAAGGTATTGCCATCCGGTAAAGTGAAATCCGAAAGAGACTTGATTCCCAAATCAATGCCTGCCTCTTTGATGCCGGAAATCAGCCATGGGCCACCTATAATGGCTGCCGCCTTACCCTCATTAAACAATGTCGTAACTGTATTATAGTCGCCGTCTGCCTGCAATGCCGCAAACTTCTTATTGTAGGAAACTGCAGCGATGGTTCCCGGTGTGTCTAATCCGGGATTGCCGTCCTTATCCAAAATGTAACCGCCAAAACCATTGATAAACGGTGCTACGTTATATGCGCCGGAATGCTGGTTGACAAGTGCATAGGTTCCTGCCTCAGTGTCCGTATGTTCTTCCATATAAGTATATAAGTCTTCTGTTGTTGAAGGAATTTCCCCTTCCCACAAATCTTTGTTATACATAAACAACAGTGTCTCATAATAAACCGGCATCAGATACTGTTCATCCTTGTAAGTAGCTGCCTCAATGGTCATCGGCAGCAAATCTGCCTGCTTATCCTCACTGATTAGATTGCCTACCGGCTCCAGAATACCCATTTCCGCAAAGCTTCCCAAAGAATCATGGGCGAATAAGTACATATCCGGTCCGTTTTCAGCATCCGTTCCATATAATTGGATCTGTCCGGTCACGTCACTCTTCTTTTCAAATTTCAAGGTGATATTGTCATCCTTTAATTCTTCATTTACTACATCAGCCAAAGCATTCATCATGGCTTCATCATTGTCATGCCACGCCGTAATGACAACTGTCTCCGTATTCTCGTCCGCTGCCTCACCTGCTGTTTCTGCCACTTTTGTTTCTTCTGTAACCTGGCTTTCCACAGCCGTGCTGTCTGTCCCGGTGCTTTCTGCACCACACCCCATTAATGATACTGCAAGCATCACACCTGCTAAACCAACACTTAACTTCTTCATATACACCCTACCTCATTTCTCGACATTTTAGGAAACTAGTTTCCTTATATTTTCTGATACAATAAATATATGCGCATATCATTTATTTACGCTATTTATACCATTTTCAGGATTTTTAATCTACAAATTTTCTTCGACTTTATTGACTTTGTTAGGAAAGCGCTATACTATATTTTTAAATTTAGATATTTTTACAAGGAGGGAATTCCATGGCAGTGACGATCAGCGACGTAGCACGGGAGGCCGGCGTATCTACATCCACTGTTTCTAAAGTGTTGAATCATTGGAGCAGTATTTCTCCCGAGACCTGTGAACGGGTACAACAGGCGATAGACAAACTGCATTATACTCCCAACGCAAGAGCCGTCAGCTTTGCCAGGGGATGTACCAACAATATTTTGTTTCTTTCCGATTTTGCAAAAGAACAGGCCTATTCCAATCCCCATATGTTTGATATTCTATGCGGTGCCAGAAAGAAACTCTCCGAATCCGGTTATTCCCTGATGCTGGCTGACATACCGGAGCAGACCAATCCGGAGGACTTTATAGCCTCCCTGATTTCCCAAAAATCTGCAGACGGTATCATCATTCATGGTTCCGCCTACTCCCCCAAACTGGATAACATGCTGCTGGATACCCAGTTTCCGCATATTCTTGTCGGCCATCCCGGTCCTGCCAGCCGGCTCTGCTGGATCGATACCAACAATGGCCTTGCCGGCTCCTTTGCCGCAAAGCATATGATAGAATGCGGTTATGATACCCCTGCTTTCATCGGCAGCGGCAAATCTGACCACATATCCGTACAACGTTTAAACGGTTTTATCGGTGGTATGTATGAATATGGATACCGCATTCCCGACAATCATATCGGATATACCGATTCCAGTATCCATTCCAGTTATATTGCTGCCAAAGAAATGCTGCAAAGCTCCAATCCTCCCCGTGCAATCGTCTGCGAAAACAACACCATTGCTTTAGGGGTTATGAATGCCATACATGAGGCTGATTTAAAGCTTCCTGATGAAATCGCTTTTGTCACCTTCGATACCTATCCATATTCCGTCCTGATTGAGCCAACCCCTACCATAATCGATATTGATGTATATGATTTAGGGGTACAGGCAGCCATCATGTTACAGCATAAAATCAAGAATCCTTCTCTATTGATTCAAAGCTATGCAACGTTACCAGTATTAAAAAAGGGAAAGACAACATGATCTTTCCCTTTTGTTCTATCTTTTCATTTTCTTTTCTAATATTTCAATCAGTGAAAGATCTGCGGGTAGCCATTTCCCATCTGATTAAATCTAAAATTTATTCTCCCACCGCCTGCATCAGCTTAAAGAAATATTGTGACTCTCCGGTTCGGAAATATTCATACCACGCATCCAAAGCATCCTCTCTGAAAACGTCCAGCCGCGCGATAATCTGTTTGGTCCAGAGAAGCGCTCCGGCGCACCCGGCGGTAATAAGGTTTTGGTCAGCTACCGACAAACTGTCCACATAAAAGTCGTGTCCATGATATCCCGGTGCAAACATTTCAAGGAAGCCCGGTCCGTTGCTGGCATGTGGTCTATTGTCCATAATCCCCGCATTTGCAAGTACGGTAGTGGCTCCACAAATGGCACACACCGTAGCACCTACGGCAAGCAGTTCCTTTGCTTTTTCAATGATGACACCATGTCTTGGATCATTCCAGGTATCTGCACCCGGCAGAAGAAGCATGCTTGTTTCCTCTAAAGCAATGTCAGAGGCCACACAATCAGGTACTATGGTTAAGCCGCCCATCGTTGTAATCGGTTTCTTAGAGCAGCCAACATATTTGATTGATATCGGTTCAGCTCCCTTCTTGAAAAATCTTTTGGAATTCAATTCCGCAGTAACATAGCCCAGCTCCCAGTCCGCTAACGTATCAAGAACATAAATATAAACTGTTTTCATCTCTTTCTCCTCTCACTCTATCGGCATCTTGCCAAATCTTGTTTTTCTATCATCATACTCTTCTATTGTTGACACATGTATGGCAACAATTCATAATAAAATAGTAATTATTCAGAACCCCATTGGGAAAGAAAGGCGAAAAGAGAAATGAAAGTAGACAGATTGGTCAGCATTATCATGATTCTCCTTGATAAAAAGCGTATCAGTGCACAGGAATTAGCCGATATGTTCGAAGTGTCGCCCCGCACGATTTATCGGGACATCGATGCCATCAGCATGGCCGGTATTCCCATCCGTTCCACATCGGGCGTAGGCGGCGGCTTTGAAATCATGCCCAAATATAAGATTGACAAAAATGTTTTCTCAACAGCCGATTTATCGGCCCTGTTAATGGGGCTTTCCGGCCTTTCCAATATTGTCCGGGGAGAGGAACTGATCCACACACTTGCGAAAGTCAAGAGCTTTATTCCGGCCGACCGGGCAAAAGACATAGAATTAAGAGCAAATCAGATTTGTATTGACTTAAGCCCATGGATGGGCAACCGGAATATACAACCCTATCTGGAAACGATTCAGACAGCTTTGCAGGAACAAAGATTGCTTACCTTTACTTACACAGACCACCATGGGAATCAGACCGAAAGAACTGTGGAACCATATCAGCTCGTATTAAAGAACAGTCATTGGTATTTTCAGGGATACTGCCATATGAGAGATGATTTTCGCTTATTCCGGTTATCACGTATCTTACATCTGCGTATGGAAGAAGAGACTTTTGCACCCCGCGATTATGCGAAACCGCAGTTAGATATTGATGACATTGTGGCAACTATGCAAACCACGATCACGCTTCGTATTCACAAGTCCATTATGGACAGGGTTCTTGATTATTGTCCCTATGAGCAATTCTCACCGGACGATGACGAACATTACATTGTAAATTTTCCGTTCATTGAAAGAGACTACTATTACGATATGCTTTTAAGTTTCGGCAATCAGTGCGAATGTCTGGGGCCGGCTCCCATTCGAGAAGAGCTTCGACGCAGGATTCAGGATTTAGCTGCTCTTTATGCAGACTAAATCCATCGCCTTCACTTTTCTCTCCTTATCGCTCCTTTGCATAATATCTAAGACATATCATAAGCGTGGCAGCCTCTGTAACCGGACCTACCAGCCACACCCCATTCATTCCAAAGAACTGCGGAAGGATAAGCAAAGCAATCAATAAAATCACAAGTCCCCTTGCCATAGAAATCACTGCCGACTCTTTGGCATATCCTATGGCTGTATAGTAGAAGGATGCCATCGTATTGAATCCGGCCAGAATAAACGAGCAGGAGAAGATTAGAATTCCCGTAGAAATCATCTGCTGTATTTCATAATTTTTAATAAAGAGCTGACCATATCCGTTTCTTCCAAGCACCATACACACAAAAGTAACAGCGCCTACAATAGTACAAACTTTTGTAGCCGTCTTACGTAATTTCCTGGCTGTAAATATATCCTTTGCACCATACACAAAGCTCACGAGCGGCGTCATTCCCTGCCCGATTCCAATCATGATCATCTGCACAATATAAGATGTGTATCCCACCACTGCAAACGCTGCAACTCCCGATACTCCGGCCACCTTTAGAATAACTGCATTGTATGCCGCCATAGTGATACACATAGACATCTCACCTATCAGTTCAGAACTGCCATTGAAAAGAATTTGTTTCACATCCTCTTTCTGAAATCTGAATTTACCCAGATGATATATCTTAGCTCCCTTTGCAAAAAACAGCAGGGAGATTATCAGGCAGATCATCACGGAAACGAGTGAAGATAATGCAATTCCTGCAATTCTGAAATCGAATACTCTTACTGCAAGATAATCCAGTATACTGTTCAACACCAGGCTTAGAATACTGATAAGCATACTAATCTGAGGTTTCCCTTCTCCCCTCATAAACATGCCCAGATTATTATTGATAATCAGAAGTGGCAGTTCGAATATAATAATGAAATAATATTGTTGAAAATACTCCAGCGTAACTTTATCAATGTTAAATGATGCTGTCACCGGGAAAAACAGTATAGCCACAATAACCGTAACACTTACTGTAACAAGTGTTGTAAGTCCGATTGCTTCACGAAATATCTGATTACACTTCTCAAGTGCTCCGCCTCCAAAGGCAATTCCCGCCTGCGCAATTCCGCCGACTCCGATCATGATACCTACACCTAAGTAAAAATAAAGCAAGGGTAATCCCAGGTTCACCGCTGCAGTTCCTTCTTTTCCCACATAATTTCCTATGAACCAGCCATCCACAAGCGTAATTGCTGAGGTTAGTACCATGGCTATTACACAGGGAATTGCAAACTGCATCATCATCTTGGTTCCTTCTTTTTGTATTTTTTCCAGATTCATAAAATATCCTCCCTTTCGTAATCTACGAAAAAGAGGATATCTCATTCTATAAATATTAACTTCTGAATTCTTGCTGTTTTAGAACTGCTTCCCTTCAACAGCAATCCCTTGGCGACAGCACATTCTTACACAATCGGAATACATACGTCCATTTCCAGCATATCCGTTTCACTATCAGCTCTGTGAATCACATCATACAAATCGCCACATCTCAGTTCACGTCCCGACTGTGGTAGCCACACTGTAAACAGTCCCTGATACGTCGTATAAATATCATTTCTATGCCCTTGAAAATGATAAACAGCATATTTCCCACCGGGAATAGTGCTTTTTGACTGAAGATGCATTTCTTTGGAAACATCGGCATCCATTTGTTTCTCTACCCGCTCCGTAACAGTCATCCCCACATCGCAGATACAACGGTCAAGTTCCATTATATCAGGGTCTGAAAAAGACCGTTCAATCCATAAGGTTTCCTCTGTTACATACTTCTCATTGTCGGCCATAAACTGAATCCAATGATCTTTCAAATCAATATAGCTGCCAATAAATCTACGATAGTAAATTTTCCTTTCCGGCAGTTGCATTATCGTAATACATCCGGCATACTCTTCAAAGGATTTCAGGCATCCAAACTCCACATCAAGAAACGGATGTGGAATCTTACCATCACTCCAGCATCGTTTCTGACGGAATTGTACCGGTGACAATTTTAATTGTTCCTTGAACACCGTGGCATAATTGGATGCAGAATATCCACAGTCAAGTCCCACATCGGTGACAGCCTGCTCTTTGTTCACCTTAAGGTTCACCGCACTCAGCGCAATACGATTATGCTTGATAAAAGAATACAGGCTCTCCCCCACTTCCTGCTTAAAAAGACGGGAAAAATGATACTTTGACATATGACAATGCTGTGCTACTTCATCTACCGTCAGCTTCTCATTGATATGTGCAAAAATATATTCAATTGCCTTATTGATTATTTCACTCTCTACCATACTGATAGATCCTCTCATCGATTCTTCTGATAAACGAATAGGTATATGGGACAAAATATTTTGTCCAGAAACGGAGTGCTGTAGGATTAATGGTTTCATAGTCAACTCCCAGATAGCTTTTGCCTTCCTGAATACACTTTTCCGCCACTGCATCCAGAAGCTGCTTTGCCATGCCCTGCGAACGACATTCTTCCGAAACATAGGCCCCACAAATATTGCTCATGTCCGTTCTTTCGGTAAGAAATGTTTCTGCCTCGTCGTCTATCGCCATGTAGCCTACGATCCTGCTCCCCTGTCTTGCTGCAAGAACCCGTATTTCATCATTTTCAAACCACCTCTGAGACTTCTCCCCGAGTGTAGGGAAAAAGCATGGACTTTGGGCTAAATGATTGGTTAACTTATCATACAGCTCTTTTATCTCCAGCTTATTTTCTCCCTTCAGCTCTTCAATTGTAATTGCCGGATTCCTATCAGAATAATTATACTCCTGCAAGGACAAAATTGCATCCGAACATCTGATTCCAAAGCAGTTTAAGCATAAAGATCTGTTTACTTCTTCATTGCCGGCATATCTGCTCATTGCAATACTGAAAACCTTGTCATTTACCATCTCCTTCGCAATCGCTTCCAAGAGAAGTGATGCCGTTTTTCCCTTTTCTTTTCCGGCAAAAGCACTTGCTCCCAGTGGTGAAAATACACCCTTTTCCACTCCGTGAAATCCTTCCCACGGACCGAAGAAAGCCAGAAAGCCTGCCAGCTTTCCTTCGTCAACCAATGCTTTCCCATACGGTGCACCTTTTACCTGATGAATAACTTCCACCAGCTTATCTTCCATTTCCTGATCCATAGGCGGCATACTCTGTGCTCTCTGCATCTCTTCCACATATTCCTGCTTACAAAGAGCTACGGTTTCCTCAATATTCATGTCTTTTACTTCAATCATTTGATACATTTCTTATTCTTCAATCATTTGATACATTTCTTATTCTTCCTTTCTCTTCCTGTTCCCCGAAGACAGCAAGCCTGTAACAAGCCGGCTTACAACCATACACGTGCAAATTGCGCAAAAAGCCGGGGACACGAAATCCCCGGCTCAATTACTTTTATACACAAAAAAATCGTGGTACCAAAATGATACCACGACGCATGCTCATTACTTATTTGCAAATCTCCGAGGTAATCATCAAAATTATGTAGTTGCTTAAATCAATTCTCTTCATCTTAGTCATAAGCGATTACCTCCTTTACTTGTAAAATATGTTTGATGGTAACATACGTAATTGGCAATGTCAATGAAAATATATTATTCATTGACATATGCCATAACATCTTCAAAAATAGCCCGATAACCTTCCGGCTTGATATGCATACCCTCAATGGTATACTCTGCTTTTAACCGCCCCTGTTCATCCATAAGCGGTGTATTCACATTGATAAATCGCTGACCGTGTCTGGTCGCAAGCTGTTCTACCAATTCATTTGCCCTGTTAATCTTTTCATTGGTTCGGATTAGCAGGCAGGGTTTCATTTCTTCAGCTGCAGCATCATAATTAACAGGGTAATAAGCCATCATATAAATAATGACACCGGGCAGCCTTTTTTCAATCTGTGTAATGATCCGGTCATAATTTGACATAACCTTTTCTAGCGGTATGCTGTCATTACTCAGATCATTGGTACCGATGTTGATGAAAACCTTGCGAGGTTCCAGTTCGAAAACGCAGGCATCCAGAATCGGCAGCAAATCTGACGTTTTATACCCGCCCACGCCTCTATTGTATACAATAGGGGCATCGGGGCCAAGCTCCTTGACCCACTCCTCAACAGGGAACATTTCCATTAAAGAAGATCCCGTAAAAACGATCTGACCTTTTACGGCATCCTTGTTCCAGATATGAAAATCTTTTACCATTTGCTCCTTTTCCAGGCGCCAGGCTTCTTTTTCCATAATGCATATCTCCCTCGCTCAAATGATTGTATGTTACGAATCAAAAATACTATGGCTCATAATCATCGGAAGTCATAAATCTGTGCGCCGCTATTTTTTTCGGAAAACAGGCTTTCCACATCTACATAATACTTCCGGTAATTATCGGCATCCACATAAACCGCCACCTGCTGCCCTATGTAAAGCTCCGGGTCAATCCAAATATTTTCACTGGAAAAGAGGTAAAGTTCTCCGCTATAGATATCCTCATATTTACATTCCATTTTCCAGGGATGTCTGCCATTTACAGCATAGTTGTAATTCAGCCTTCCACCGGTTACCTCAGCCATGACCTGTCTGCCGTTCTGCAACAGGTATTGCTTCTTTTTCTTTCGTTTCCTCACTATCAGCAGGAAAACACCCCCGATTATAGAAAAAGGCACACCGATGCAGCCCATTATTAAAGTGGGCAGATATAATAGCGAGGCCGTCCGCACCTGATGCGGATCTTCCCGATTCACGTACAGGGCAATATCTTTTCCAACCCACATACTGCTGCTGTACTCACTTAAATAACCTTCATACTCCTGTCCACGATAGGAATATTCCACGGAGATTCCGCTATTGCCGGTAGAATTATCTCCTCTGCTACTGTAGATTTCTGTAATAGTGCCGGTTACTTCCTCTGAAGTTCGCTTCGCATTCCGGGAAAAGAAGGCACATACAAGTGCTATGGCCAGCATCAGAACACCTACTGCAAAAAAGCTGATTCCCAGTATTTTCTCTACACGACTCTCCTTAATATTCTTCTTCATGGCTGCTCCTTTGTTTATATTCAATTCATATATATTCCTTTTAGAAGAAAACTATCCAGAATATGTCCATCCATTTCACGATATAGCTCGTTTAATAAAAACCCATTCTTTAAGTCAAGCAGTTTGTCCAGTGCAAAAATATGAAGCTCATATATGTGTTCCTTATCGGGCGGTGTCATACCACCGTAAAAAGAAGAAAGCTCCTTTGACTGCTGATTACCTTGTATGCTTGTCCAACTATTACACCCCTGAATAAAATCCCTTGCTGTCCGGCTTTCATTATCCTTTAATTCGTTGCGCGTAATATTGGCGGCAAGCCAATGTATCCATGCGAAGCCACCTGTGACGGGATATGCATCTTTATCTTCTAAGACCAAAGCAAAAGACACTGTGTTTTCAGGAGCATTTTCAAATGCAATCACTTCCTTTATGAGCATATTGTATATACATAAGAACATTACTGCCATACCGCTTCCTGCCCCTTCACCTACCAGCATTCGTAAACACAGTGTAACTGCATTTTCCTTAAGCATGAATGGTTCAAACACATAATCCGCTAATAAACCGCCAAGCAGAATTCCTACAGGAATGCTCCTACGTATACTATATCATTCTGTATGCAAAACCGGGAAACCTTGATATCGGTCTCCCGGTTTGACTCATCATACTTCCTCTATTCTGAAATACCTTTATTTATCAGAACATTTACAACATTCATTTTATATACATACGAATAGCTTATGTCAGTAGCCAGTAATTGCGCTAATCTGATTCCATCCTTAGTTTCGTTTTCCTTGTCATCTGAATTCGCTAAGGGATTATATAATGGGGCAATATTTCTAATTAGAATCTGAACATTTTCATCATCCTCAAAGATCTTTACATCCATCACTCTCTTTCCCTCTCTTTTTTCTTCCATGCCCGGGTGCTTAATCATATCAACTATAATCTCCTCAACCGCAAGAGCACTGACCATCCGGATACGTTCTGATACATTCTTATCTTTAAAGAATTCTTGAATTTTTTTTGATATTCCCGTTGCTTCTTCAATTTTATTATGAATTGTCATTTCACAAATTGCATTTGCATTTTTAACACTACTATCAAGGAATAAAAGTATTTCAGCAGGTACTTTTACCTTTTTTGATACAAGCATCATGATCAAATAAGAGATTAGTAAAACAATAATACCGTTTAATGCCATTGCATACCAGATTCCGTCACTCTTAAGCGTAGGAATTAGCAGCGCAACAAGAATTGGATAAACCAGCGAATCCGGTACGGATCCCATATAAATTGACAAGCCAAATCTCTTAGTAGCCTCAAAGAAAGATATCAGCAAATACACAATCAAAACAATTGGCATACTGGCAAGAACAATTACCGTTCCTCTCTGTACAATTGCATTACCACTCATATTAAACACACTAAATACTATAGGAGAAAGAATATATAAAATCACCTCCCAGATTACTGTAATAAATATTCCAATCTTAAAACTCTCCTTGAGAGAATCAATAAGACTGCTTTTATCTCTCGCAGAATATGCAATACCGTATAGTGGTGAAGCTGCATAGCCCATGCATTGAATAGGCATTCTGCCAAGCTTACGAATATTGTTGATTACTGTTACCATCGAAAGCATTACTCCATCTGAGCCGAATGTTCCGAGAACCAGTCTGTTGATAATTGAAGAAACTATACAATCAAGAATATTATCAAGAGATGATGGACATCCACTCTTCATAGTATCAAGAATCTCAGCCGGTTTAAGCACTACAGGCTTTAATGATAATCCAAATTTATGCTTTTTATATAAGATTACTGCTATTGCTGAATCAACAGCAGATGCACATGCACTACCAAGTCCAAGACCCATAAGCTTTATTGGTGCAGGAAGCAGATTAATAAAAAGTATAGAAAAGATAATATTTGTAATAACATTAGCCAGATTAGTAATCATTCGGTCTCTCTGAAATCCCATAACACTAAAAAGTGAACGAAAAACGCCACCTAATCCCTGGATAGAAATGCACCATGCACAGCACTTAATATATAATACTGCAAGGTTAACAATTTCTTCCGTACTCTTGCTACCACCAAATATCATAACTAATGGACGTGCAATAAAAAATACGAAAACAGACAGAAGGATGCCCATAAATATGGTAAAATATACACCACCTGCAAAAGCTCTCTGTAATCCCTCTTTATCATTTCTTCCCAGACGCCATGTCATACGAAGTTCTGTTCCATGTATTATAGCATTAAGAAATGATAAAAAAATCAAATATGCCGGTGCACCAATGGATACAGCAGCAACTCCTGTAGTTCCTGTAAATTTACCAGCTAAAAGCGAGTCAATCATAATCATAAGCACATAAACCATGCTTAGTGAGAAGCATGCAGGTAGCATCTGAATAATATTTCTTCTTAACAGCTTACTGTTTTTTGTTACATCAAGACTTGCTTCCATTTTTATCGATCACCATTTCCCTTCTTGTGAAATACAATCGTTCTATCATAGACAATCTCATAATACGAAGGTCCAACCCCTGTCTTATCCACATAAGCACGGAATGCCATAACCAACGGATTATCATTATCTACTCCATAGAACCTTCCTTTTTCATTTCCGGTAGAGTACTCTATAATTCTTGTGTTCTCATCAATCTGTGTTCTTGCCATTTTGTAAACATAGTAACTGTCTGCATCCTTGCAGTTATCTCCTAAATATTCCTGAGCAGTTCCCGGATACAGAGAATCATATACACTGCAAACACCATTAAGCATCGGCTTTGCATATAATACTGCATTTGAATAATGAGCTTTTCCTGTTGCTGTATGATTTACACCATAAACAACAATAAAATCATCATCTGAGTTAAGGGTAAAATCAGGTGTCATAGTGTAACTGGTATCGCGGTTATCACCCTTTGCGTTGAAATCTGTTATGTATGCAGTAAGTCCTTCTGGAACTGCAATCTCTCCCCCTAACTCTTCATAATTGTATTCATCACTGTATTTTGCAATGATTGCCCGGCGGATAGTATCAAGATTTTCTTCAGCATTATCTAGAATTGCAACCTCATGTTCGCCGGTTCCCCTAGGTATAATCGTTTCGTTGGCATACGGATTAGATGCAATCTCTGTCTTTGGTGTTACACGGTAAGCAACAGAGCTTTCAGAGAGCCTGGTAATATACCTCTCGTATTCGTCGCGATTCTTTGGCTGCGAAATTCTGCCTATCATACAGAAGGTATCCTTTCCCTTTTCCAAACCCATCCTGTATGTCTTCTCAGGGATAGTCATAACATTAATCATATTCTCAGAAATACCTGCTTCTGTAAGATGCTCTATCACCTGTTTTGTCACGGTTTTGTTGGCACTTATTAAGATGACTGCTTTTGAACCATAAACACTGTCTCCGTCACATTTTACTCTTCCATCACATACGGATGTACCAATGGAGCCAAAAATCGAATGGTAAAATCCTGTTTCCTCATTACCCACTCGGAAGTATCCCTTCTCACCTGAGTAGTTCTTCCCTTCCTTCTCCTCAGTAAACATGATGTAATTAATGAATGAAAAATACTTGCATTCAGGCGGAAGTTCTGTATATAGGACCAAAGCCTCATCCTGGCGAAGTTTATACTGCCATCCTGCCGGTGAAAAAAATGGATTAGCAGGATAATTTTTCACATCCGGATCATCATATATGGTTGCTTTCTCATCATCCCAGCCACGCTCAGCATTACCTTTTGCAAAATCCTGATTCGGTGCCGGTGGAAAAAAAAGAACTGTATATACTGAACCCGCATTATTTCCAAAACAGCTTAGCAGTTTACCCTTTGATGCCATTTCGATAGTATCAAATTCTTCAAATGAACCCTGCTGTACATAAAAATCACTGTTTTCTAAATTTGTTTTCAAGGCATTCATATTGCCGTTCAAATCCTGTTCCTCCATTTCTTTATATTAATACAGTGGCACTATATTAGTAGATTATTATACCATATATAATTTGTCAATCTATGTCTCCTCGCTGACTTGATCCAATTACAATACACAAGCTAATTATATTAAAGCCCCTAAAGAAAGCAGTTCCTTCTTTCGTGTCGTACATCTTTCCTTCTGTTATGCTTTCTTAATCGGATGCCTGATTACAGTTTTCCATTTTTCAGGAGCAACCTTTCTTTTTCATCCTTTCTTTAATCCGGTGTATTTACCGTTTGAGCCACATCCAATATCTCCCGCTGTTTCTTCTTACTAAATCCCCCAAGCACAAGCTGATACGATTTATCCAATAAATCCTTCAATAAATCATCCGGCACTTCACCATCCGGTTTGATAGAATTCCAATGCATTTTATTCATATAATATCCGGGAATAATATCCTCGTACTGTTGGCGCCAAAAATCACCTTCCGCCGGTTCCAGTTTCAGCGTAATATAATATGGCTCATCATTATCATCCAAACAGACTGCTGCAAACATTTTCCCACCTATTTGATAACGAATCCAATTCCAATCTTGTTGAATGTCTTTTGTCACGCCTGCCTTGTTCAGTAAATATTCATCAATCCATGTGTACCGCATAAATCAGTTCTCCTTCTTTGTATTTTGTAGCCTGGATATTACCTTCATATTTCCTTTTCATACGTTCTATGCTGACCTTAAGCTCCTCCCGTATTTCTTCCGGCTCCAGTAATTCTACCTTTTCCCTGAAAAATCAAATAATTTTCCCTTATCATCGCTCATAAACAAAGCGGAACAATATAAAACGATTCATGTTTAGATTATACTATAAAAATTGATAATACAGCTATGGATATTCATATTCAAAAGATGCTTTGTCTGTTTCAAAACAAAAAACAGGCCTTCCAATTCCATATCGCCCTGTACAATCGGAATCTTTTCATTTTCAATCTGTACCACTTTCGCTCCCAGATACGTAGCCAGTCTATATTCTTTCCCATACCACAGGATAACCCCTATAACACCGGTAAAGTGAATCCCTGCCATAGGAATATCCGCCACGGACAACATCAGGGAACCACCTGAATAGAAACATTGCGTCCAGGCATATTGTCTGGGAAAGGATCATCCTTCATCCCCCTCCCAGTACCCTTTTGCATTCTGAAAATGAAAAATCTGATCATTGATACACAGGGTTCCATTTACTGTATGTCTCATACTCCACACACTGTGCCGGCATTCCATGAACGGAATCAACGCAAACGGTCCCATAATATCATATCGTAACGGAGAAAGTGCACCAAAATCCAGTTTTCCGTTTACTGTCAATCCGGGCATGCGTATCTTCAACTGCAAACCATTCTGACCAAATTGATTTTCTCCAATCCGAAGATCCTTACCCTGTTTCCTAAACATTTCCGGTGGAAATATAGCATTCCAGGCATCATGATCCATAATTATCTGAATGGAACAGGTGCGTTCCTCTCCACTTTGGTGCACTGCCGGGATCACTGCCAGAGTCTGGGAAGCGGACTGGCATTTCATATACCAGCCATAAAATGTACCTTTCATATCTTCTGCCTCCATCGATAAATACTCTTAAGTATTCCCTTGGAAAGCAGGATTGATTCATTTCTGTTGCCATTATGTCGTCCAGAGCCGCTCACATTTATAATTCACTTATCGTTTCAGTGACCGTATTGGATAAAATCCTCTTCACCGGCTTCACAACGGACGTTACTGAAGCAAATACTACCACAAGCAAAATGATGAGTAATTCCCTAACCGGAACCGTCCATGGAGTGCCAAAGTATCCAGAAATTATGGATTTGTAGAACTTCATGTGCAAAAGTAAACCGAGTATTCCACCGGTTAGTATTCCGGAGAAAGCATAGCTTAACGTTTCTGTGCAAATCATTTTGCGAATCTGCTTGTTATCCATACCTATTGCTCTCATGATTCCATACTGCTTGTTTCTGGCAGATACACTCATTGAAATACTATTGTTAATATTGAAAACTGTAATAAGCGCAATTATTCCAAGAAATCCGTATACAAGCAGTGAAAATGCCAAATACGTGCTGTTTACTGACTTTTTGCTCTCCCGTCCATCGCTCAGCTTTATGTCATCTCCAAGAAGTTTTCTGATCTCCTGATCAATATCCTTGTCTGCTTTCTTTGTGACCTGAATATCAATAATGGCATACTCATCAATTCCCGTAAGCTTTACAAAGGTCTCCTCAGAACAGAGCACTGTCGGTATATCCGATGCACTGAACGGGCTGTCCTTAAGCACGGCGGCTACTGTCAGTTCGTTTCCCCTGTACCGGATTTTATCGCCCAGAGTCAGTGGATTGCTTTTGTCAAAAACAACCATAACGGAGTTGCCGCCATTTTTCACTGCCTCGATATCGCCTGATAAATAATCATCCTTTGCCCAACCAAACTGTAGCTCTTCATATGAAATCAGGTCCATCCTATTTACATCCTTCGTGGAGCTAATTTCATCGCAGATGTGCATTCTTCCATATATGTATTTTATGCCGTCAATTTTCTCAATCTCTGTTACAAGCTCCTGTGGTAAAACAGAAGCATAGTCCTCAGCAAAAACTGTCATATCCGGAGAATATGGTTTGTTAGAATTGAGTGCACAACCAATCCAATCAATCATTACGGAAAAACTCAAAAACAGGATAATACTTAATGCAAATGATCCGGTCATCATAATAAGGCTCTTCTTTTGTGAAAAAGCATGATGAATTCCAAGGGCATTTTCTACTTTGAAAAGCTTTGTGTTGGCCGCCTTTTTAGTATTCCTATTTTCTGTATTTCCTAATATTCCTGCCACCGGAGTCACTTTTGCTGCCCGCTTTGCGGGGGCATTGGCAGCTATCAGTACTGTAATGATTCCTATCACCGTACCACTGATGATTCCTACCAGACTCAGTTTGAAAACCGGCATATTCTCCCATTCACCACCAATGACAAACCTAAGGATTGCACAAATTCCCCAGGATGCAAGTGTTGCAATAATGATGCCAAATGGAATCGCCTTTTTGCACCAGTTTAATGCTTCCAGTCTTACTATGTGCTTAATCTGGGCCTTGCTTGTTCCAATGCAGCGAAGCATTCCAAAATACTGGGTGCGTTCAGCAATGTTGCTATTCATGCTGCCTGCAATCATAAGTACACCGGCCAGCATTACAAGTATAACAAGGATAAATGCCACACCATATAAACCTACCACGTAACTACTGCTGCTCATTCCCAGAATGCCAAGAATAGCCGCATTTTCAGCTACAACAGACTTATCCCATCCGTGTTCTGCCATAAGTTTATCTATGGTCTTTCTTATGGTCCATGTATTACCAAACTGAACATAGTAAACCGGGTGCATGCTTTCCCCATTTTCTTCCATAATCTTTTCAAAGGATTCCATGGAAACAAAAACCCCTATGGCATCATTTCTCTGAAGCAAAGTTCCGTCCTTTGCAATTCCACTGATTACATATTCAAAGCTCCCGTCCGGTGTCACTAAGGAAACCGTATCACCAATCTCCTTGGAAAACTGTCTTCTGTAATTCTCACTTACTACGATTTCACTCTCATTTTGGGGAAGAGCTCCCTCTTTCATGCAAAGAGCAATCTTATCCCAGTTTTGATTTACTCCACATACTACAGTTTGCTTTCCACTTATATTGTAGTCCTCTGCTAAGTCATAGTTTACTACATCATACCAACAGGCTTCCTTTACCACAGCTTTTCTTGAAACAGCTTCTGCTTCTTCTTTCGTAATATTTGTAAGTGCAATATGCCAGTTACCGTGCTTTTCCATCATTCTCACACTTTCGTGTCGATATTCCATATCTGCCATAGTGAATACACCTGTAATAAGAATTACTGCCAGTATGATACAAAAAATGGTCATCCTGTTCTGTCTTTTATGTGCTTTGGCCTGAATAGAGGCTAAACTTAAATAACTTCTCATTGTTTTCGCCTCCTTCTTATGCCTGCACGTTTCCAAGATCAGTAACCACTCCGTCTTTTACCTGCAAGATTCTGTCTGCAGACTGTGCTATGACTCTGTTGTGGGTAATCATGATGATTGTCTGCTCATATTTTCTTGAGGCATCCTTTAAGAGAGCAATTACTTCGCTGCTGTTTTTGGAATCCAGATTTCCTGTTGGCTCATCTGCCAGAATAATACTGGGTCTGGTTATCAGTGCGCGACCTATCGCCACTCTCTGCTGCTGCCCCCCGGACAACTGGCTTGGCAAATGTTTTCTTCTATTCTCAAGATTCAAAACCTTCAGCAATTCATCAAGATATTTCTGATCAGGCTTCTGGTAATCAAGAAGAAGCGGAAATACAATATTCTGCTCCACTGTCAGCTCCGGAATCAGGTTAAAAGCCTGAAAAATAAATCCAATATTTCTACGCCTGAATACGGTAGCCGCATTATCTTTCATTGCCATGATGTCCTTGCCGTCAATGATGACCTTGCCCGAAGTTGGTGAATCAAGCGCTCCTATCATATTGAGTAGAGTACTCTTTCCGGAACCGGACTCTCCAACAATAGCTAAAAACTCGCCTTTTTCAACTGAAAAGCTTACATTCTTTAATGCCTCTACTGCAGCCTCTCCACTTCCATACGTCTTTGATATGTTTTTTACTTCTAACAAATTCATTATTCCTGTCTCCTCTTTCTGTTAAAACACATTTTGTAGTTCATGCAATTATCATATTCCATAAACCCTACAGCATCATTACAGAATTACTACTATTTTGTAGGAATCAGGAAATTCATAATAAACGTAGTGCCAACTCCTATTTTGCTATCAACCTCTATGGTTCCGCCGTGTGCCTCCACAATGGCCTTTGTTAGTGAGAGTCCCAAACCAAGTCCCTGCGAATCCTTGGAAAATCTGCTTCTGTAAAAACGCTTAAAAATATGATGGATGTCTTCCGGATGAATGCCACATCCATTATCCTTAACCTCTATTTTTAATAATGTATTGAACCTGCTCCACTCAATTGATACATAATTGCCTTCCTTTGTATGATCAAGAGCATTTTTAACAAGATTCTCAATAGCCTCAGTCATCCAGTCTCTGTCGCAGAAAAAAGTCACGTTATCCGCACCTGAGACCATGATAGACTTACCCTCTGTCTCTGCTCTGTATGCAAAATGCAGCTCAATATCCTTGATTATCTCGGAAACATTTTCCTCGGTTTTATTAAATACCATGGAACCTGCATCCAATCTGGTAATCTTCAGAAGATTTTGCACCAATGTCTCAATTCTATCCAATTCCTTCACGGATAAATTAACGAATTCTCGCACCTGCTCTATATCCTCTGCCTCCTCCAAAATTCCGTTATAAATATTTAAGGCAGCCAATGGAGTTTTTAACTGATGTGAGATATCTGAAATAGTGTTTTTTAGAAATACCTTTTCCTTGTTCTCTTTTGCAGCCTTTGAAGTCAGAACTGCAGACATATTGTTTATTGACCAGAAGAGCTTGAAGAGTTCACCCTCCTCGTCATTTTCTATTCTTGCATCTATGTCACCGGCTAAAAATGCCTCGATTTTTGACTCTGCGTCCTCAAGAATTTTGTCCTGCTTTATAAAATAGAGATAAACCGCAAGCAAAATACTGACAGAAACCAGGATACAAAACAATAGCAGAAAAAGTGACAATTGCCTAAATGTGAAGTAGATAATTACCTGAGATATTACTGTCGAAGATATCATAATTACCACTATTGTCATAAATAATATCTTTATATTTTTATTAGCCAATATTCTCATTCCACTTATACCCCATTCCTCTGACAGTCAGGATAATTTCCGGTTCACTTGGATTATTTTCCACCTTCATACGAAGTCTTCTAATATATACCGTCAATGTGCTGCTATCAATATAGTTTGCATCACAGTCCCACAATCTCTGCAGTATCTGCTCCTTTGTCAGAACGATATTAGGATTCTGGATAAAAAGGCAGAGCAGTTTATACTCTCCGGTTGTAAGATCAATCTGCTCTCCATTTTTGTAGGCCTGAGCCTGAAGCAAATTTATTTTGATTCCATTTGAAACGAGTTCTGTATCATTCTTTTCCATACTCTTTGCTCTACGCAAAAGAGCATTTACTCTTGATATCAAAACACCAAGTTTAAAAGGCTTTGTAATATAGTCGTCTCCGCCTATATCAAGTCCCATGATAATATTCATTTCTTCATCAGATGCTGTCAGGAAAATAATCGGCACCTCAGACTCTTTTCTTACCATCTTGCATAAATCGAACCCACAGCCATCAGGTAATGAAACATCTAAAATAAGCAGGTTATACCGACCCTTTCTCCAGCACTCTTCTGCTTCCTTTATTGTTCTTGCAATTTCTATCTCAAACCCTTGCTTTTTTAAAGCAAAAGATAATCCTCTAATTAAGCTTAAATCATCCTCAAGTAAAAGAATTCTGTTCATGACTCACTCCTCCCAAATCTATAATAGCATTATAGCATTCTTGCAAGAGTAAAGTGCTTCAATTTTGTAATGTTGCTGCTATGGGGCAAAATAAAAAGAGACCGTAAGATAAGAGAAACTTGGACTCATCTTATGGTCTCTGATTAGTTTAATTTGCAATATTCCGATATTATACTTCATTTACACATTTCATTTTAGCTTACTGATTTTCTGTTGCCACTGCATCACTTTCATCAACATTTGCGTCCGTTCCTATTTTGCATACATCGCATCATTTTTCGAAAGAAGATATACACAGTATTGATTCATGCTAACGCCTTCTCTCTGCGAATGTTCAGCCAATGCTCTGTGTAAGCTGCGTGGTATTCTCAGTTTAAATTGCCCAGAATAATCTTCTAGACTATCTGGTTCATGAATTTCAATTCCTTCCTCAATCGCTGCTTCGAGCCATTCTCTTTTGGCATCTAATGCATTTTCTACTGCTCTTTCAATTGTTTCACCACAGGTAATGCAACCAGGAAGATCCGGATAAGAAACCACAAAACCACCTTCATCCTTATCTTCCACAATCTCCATGCGGTAGGGCATTGATATATAATCATTCAGTGTCTTCATCTTTCTCCGCCTCACTTTCTACAATCTGCCTTACCATCTCTACATATATCTTTTTTATTGGTTCATGTTTGGGAATCGTAATAGGCTGACAGCCCTGTTTTCTAAATGTATAATGACTACTGCCACTTCTTGGAGTATTCATCACATATCCGTAACTCTCTAATACCTTTTTCAATTCATCGAACCGAAGATCTTTCGATAAATTGCATATACGCACTATTAGTTTATCCCATTTCGACATTTCCATGCCTCCTATCTATATTATATGTGGTGTCACATATGGTGTCAACATATTTTGATCTCTTTTACGTCTCACCAATAGCCTTTATAAAATATATTATCAATTCCTTCGTGGTATTTTTTCGCAAAATCAGGATTCGCCTTTTGCATATTACTCAATAAGCCTACTATCGGATAATATCCACAGTTTAAGGATCTATATTTCTTCTTGTACTCGCACCATTCATCCGGAAATGCAGTATCAAATAATTCCTGAATACCATAATTATTTCTCCATTCATACACTTCATCACATAAAAAGAAATACTGTGTACTCAGTACCGGTTTCCAATATCTTTCATCATATACATTGATGTGAATTTCCTTTACATCTCCTACATTTACGGCCTCTCCAAACTTAATACTATTGGGTCCCAAACCACAAATATGTGCATCAGCCGGCATTCCACAGTCCGATTTAAGCAACATCCAATCTAAATCTTTCAAGTATACTTCCTCCGGAATCATATACTTACGTATATATTGATATTGTCCATCATAATATTTTTCTTCTGATATGTAACTCATTCCTGTTGTGTAATTAAACTCTGACAGGTTCTTATGTTTAAGCCTTTCAATTTGACTCTTAGAAGGCTCACCTATCCAATTTAAAGTCTGATCCAAACCCATACAATACATCCCCCTCTTCGTTTGTATACCATTGGTATATATAATATTACACTATTCCAATGGTATATTCAACACAAATGTGATACAATTCGTTTATAAATATCTTAATCGGAGGCTACTCAAATGAAAGCAAACACTCTAGATCGTAATAGACTTATTGCTTGCAGAGAAAAACTTGGAATCACCAAACAGGAAGCCGCTAAACGTATGCAATTATCACAGCCTGCTTATTTGAGATATGAATCCGGTGAACGCTCCCCCTCCATTCATGTCATTCAAATGATGGCAGATGTCCTTGCTACATCAACAGCATACCTTACCGGAAAATCGGACAATCCAAACCCGGATATCTATTTAATAAAATCTGATACCGATCCCGAGTTATTTTTTTTAATTCAAAAATATAGGAATTCTGATACAGAAATGAAAAACAGATTATTATCATATCTTCAGAGAATCTTCGACGAAAAAGAAGTAACTGGCAACTTTGAGTTTCAAAAACTAGAATAATAAGAATATATAGATAACAGGCAGGTGATCCGAATGATCACCTGCCATATAAAATAATCAATATTAAATTGAAATTATTCAAACTCAATCGTCCCCGGCGGCTTACTGGTCAGATCATAGAATACTCTGTTCACTCCCTTGACCTCATTGATAATCCTATTCATCACCGTCTGCAGCACTTCCCACGGAATCTCCGCGCTCTCTGCTGTCATAAAGTCTATCGTCTTCACCGCACGCAGAACCACCGCATAATCGTAGGTTCTCTCGTCACCCATAACACCCACGCTACGCATATTGGTAAGGGCTGCGAAATACTGGTTAATCTCTCGGTCCAGTCCGGCCTTCGCAATCTCCTCACGGTAGATGGCATCGGCATCCTGCACGATACGCACCTTCTCGGCAGTAACCTCGCCGATGATACGAATGCCAAGTCCCGGTCCGGGGAAGGGCTGACGAAACACCAGATATTCCGGAATACCAAGCTCCAAACCAACCTTACGAACCTCATCCTTGAACAGATCGCGGAGAGGCTCGATGATTTCTTTAAAATCTACATAATCCGGAAGACCGCCTACGTTATGGTGGGATTTGATAACTGCGCTCTCACCGCCAAGTCCGCTCTCAACCACATCGGGATAGATGGTTCCCTGTACGAGGAAATCCACGGCGCCGATCTTCTTCGCCTCTTCCTCAAATACACGGATAAATTCCTCGCCGATAATCTTTCTCTTTCTCTCCGGTTCTTCCACACCGGCTAATTTGCTATAAAAACGCTCCTGGGCATTTACACGGATAAAGTTGAGATCATAGTTGCCATTCGGGCCGAATACCGCCTCGACTTCATCTCCTTCATTTTTACGAAGTAATCCCTGATCTACGAAAACACAGGTAAGCTGGTTTCCGATTGCTTTGGATAACAGGACTGCTGCCACAGAGGAATCTACACCACCGGACAGGGCACAGAGTACTTTGCCGTCTCCCACTTTTTTGCGGATTGCCTCGATGGACTGTTTTACAAAGGAGTCCATCTTCCAGTCACCGGCACAACCGCACACTTTATAGACGAAGTTGGACAACATTTTCGTTCCTTCCACGGTATGCAGTACCTCCGGATGAAACTGAATCGCATAGAGATTTTTCTCCGGATTCTCAGCTGCTGCCACAGGGCAGTCTGCGGTGTGGGCGCTGACACGGAAGCCCGGCGCAATCCTGGATATATAGTCGTTATGGCTCATCCAGCAGATTGTCTTTTCAGACACTCCATCAAACAGCACGCAGGAATTTTCTACCGCAACCTCAATCTTACCATATTCTCTGACGGGCGCCTTTTCTACCTTACCGCCCAGCACATGCATCATAAGCTGTGCACCGTAGCACAGTCCCAGTACCGGAATACCCATTTCGAAAAGTTCCGGTGAGCAGGTTGCCGCACCCTCTTCGTAACAACTGTTTGGTCCGCCTGTCAGGATAATACCCTTAGGGTTCATTTCTTTAATCTTAGACAATTCTGTCTTATAAGAATAAATCTCACAGTAGACATTACATTCTCTGACACGTCTTGCCACAAGCTGATTGTACTGTCCACCAAAGTCGATTACGATGACCGTTTCTCTGTTCATTCTGTAACCTTACCTTTCGTCGTTTTCTCTTAGTGCCTTTTCTATATAAAATCAGGGTGCCGCGAAACACTCTTCTCTATATCTATGCAATATTATATAAGCCCCGTAAATGCTTGTCAAAGCATATCGCTCCTAATTTGCAACACGGGCAAAAGAAAAGCCTCGCACTTATGCTGCTCTTTCTCTCTTCAACATCGCCCGCTCCCATCTATGCCCGTGATATCTGACGGTATAACAGATACCCCGGAAGGTCCAGTCAATGGTCATGGCGATCCAGATGCCGATCAGTCCCATATGGAACACATAACTGAAAACATAGGCTGTGATAATACGGAATGTCCACATGGACACGATTGCGATGATCATTGTCCACACCACATCTCCTGCTGCCCGCAGTGCATTTGGTATGGAAAAAGACGGTACCCAGGAGATCATGCACATGACGGCATGAAAACGGATCACCTGCAGCGCCAGCTCGGTAGTCTCCGGCGTCAGATGATATATTTTCAGAAAAAGCGGGCCGCCCACCATCATAATGACGGACACGGCGCTCATACACAGCCAGGTCAGTCCCATCATTTTCTTCGTATAATAACGGGCCTGTCCGATTTCACCCGCGCCGATGCACACACTGTTTACCGAAAGGATTGCCATGCCAATCGCCATACCTGGCAGGATATTGAAGTTGGTAATGGTGCCGCAGACTGCATTTGCGGCGATTGCGGAAGTACCAAAGGTTGAGACCAGACTGAGCAGTAGAATTTTCCCAAGCTGAAAAAGGCTGTTCTCCAGTCCGTTAGGGATACCGATAAACAGGATTCTTTTGACCAATGAAAAATCCATTCGGAATGTCAGCCTGTTTTTAAAGTGAATCGTTCTTCTTTCATCCATCATCAGATAAAAGATCAGCACAGCGGCCGTCGTTCTCGCTATCAAGGTAGCAATAGCGGCACCTGCCACACCCATTTTGCAGCCAAAAATCAGTATGGAATTACCGATCAGATTAATCAGATTCATCAACAGGGAAATATACATCGTAGTCCTGGAATCTCCCATCGCCCGGAAAAGTGCCGCACAGCCGTTATACAGTGCCAGCGGGCAAATCGACAGTCCGGTAATGATGAGATAGATTGTTGCACTTTCCATAACGTCTGCTTCCACCTGACCAAAAACAGCCCGCAGGATGCCGGCATGTGCTCCAATCAGAATCACAGTTGTAAAGAAAGAGGTATACAGCAGGAAAAGCACCATCTGCCAGGCGGCTTTACCGGCCTGCTCCGGATCTTTACGTCCGATGGCATGTCCTGCCACCACGGCACCGCCTGTAGCCAGTGCCGCGAAAATGTTAATGACCAGAATATTGATATTGTCCACCAGCGAAACGCCGGAAACCGCAGCTTCGCCTACGCCGGAAATCATGACAGTATCCAGCATACCGACTAAAATGCCCAGCAGCTGTTCCATAATAAGCGGCAGAATCAATTTCTTAAGATCCTCGTTACTATATAAAGTTCCCTGTACCTTTTCTTTTGTTCCCATCACTTACATTGCCCCATTTGCAGACATCTGATTCTGTCTTTCAACTGAATTCTGAACCTATTCTATGCCCGTTTTACCCAAATGTAAAGTATTTCACTATGTATTTGCAAAGGTTCTGCACCTGCATTTCAGAAAGGCTCTGATCATACTCAACACATATGTTGATGCAGATATTTTTCTCTGGTGGCAAGACCCCCGCGGATGTGTCTTTCTGATTTATTCACATCCAATACTTTTCTTGCTTCTGCTGCCAGTGTGGGATTCAACTGCCCAAGTCTTTCGGTTACATCTTTATGTACCGTACTCTTACTGATTCCGAATTCCTTCGCAGTCTGTCTCACCGTGGCATTGTTTTCAATAATATAATTGGCAATATGAATTGCACGTTCCTCAATATACTCTTTCAAAAGAAAACCCCTCAGAATACTTTTTTACATTGTATGAAGTATTCTGAAGGGTTATGACTGTTTGTATTTATAGGTTTAGCTTTATTCCAGACTAAATCAAAAATATAATCCCACTGCCTACATCTTCGCCAACTGGCAATCATGCTTCTTAAAGAAATCCACTCTTGGTTCCAGATACTTCAATTTATGTTTCTTTACATCTCCAACATAGAATGAAATAGGCTCTAAAATATGATTCCAATCCCACAATTCCTCTCCTACATTTAGATATTCTCTAAACATTTCACATCCTTCCGGCGCAATTGGGTGAACCAAAATCGCCATAATCTTACAGGCATAAAAGCAATCAGAAATAAGCTGCTTTCTAAATTCCACGTCATCTGTTGCATCCGCAATTTTGATATTGTTTACCCAGTGCTTGTTCACCCGTCGAATAAAATCATCCAAAACATATGAAATACGATGGAACTCATGGTTATACATATGGCGCTCATAGTCCAACACCGTTTTTTCAGCCAAAGTCTTTATTTCCTCACTCACTTTTCCCTCAGGAATTCTTCCATCACAATTGTTCTGAATTGCATAAAAACAGGTACGAATCAAGCGATTAAACACATTGGTAATTAAATTGCCATCTTTCAAGACCATGTCAACACCAACACGTTCTTCCTCTTTCATAAACACCTGTGGTTTGAAACCTACACTTTTTGAAGATAAACCCAAACTCATAAAATGCATTCGCAGCTGATCCTTGGTGTAATAGTCAAGCAACTCATCTGCTGTAGGTGGCTTTATTTCTGAACTACTACTGGCTTTTGTATCCATATACAGTAAATGACGGTTTGCAATGATGTGAGATAAGTGAACCCTCTCCATATTCGGCACTTCCCTTTTAGGAACCTGTAATCCTGTAAATAATCCGGTCTGAGCAATCGCGTAAAAATAAATATTATCTTCTCCTATAAACTGATAAACAATAGATTCATCATCATACCACCACTTGGACAAATCATCTTCCTTTTCCTTCTCTCTCAAATATGCCAAAGTAAAGGAAATTGGTGCCCATAATGACTCCGGCCACACCCAGAACGTCAAGTCTTTTAAATCTTCACATTCAGGAAAAGGTACTCCCCATTCTACATTGCCGGACAGACGAAACGGAACCAGCGTCTTTCCGGAAGTATAATGAATATTTTCTGCGTCCAAAACACTTTTCGCCTTGTCTCTGTCATCCAGGTTTTCAAATTCGAAGACAACAGAAGTTTTTTTCTCCTCATCCGTCAGTTTATGCGGTGGTAATTTTGCGATTAATTTTTCCAAATCATCTATATATTTTCTAGGCACATAAATATAAGGCTTCTTCAAAAATTCTTCTACGGTTTCTAACTGATACTTACGGGTGTTTGTATTTTTGCGCAGAAAATCATTATACGCCTTTACCATATCGATACAATGTTCTAAGTCGAAATACCAGTTCTCTACATCTTTAAGAACAGGCCTTTTATTCGACAGGCAACTAATAGGATTGATAAGTTCAGAAGGCAGAAACTGATGTCCCAGTGAACATTCATCTGCGTATGCTTTATCTGATGTGCATCCCGGTATCGGACATTTTCCTATTACCTGTCTTCCGTTCAGAAACATCTTCTTTTCTTCATCATAAAACTGTGGCACAGATAATTTTTGAATATACCCATTCTCATATAAAGTTCGAAATACCTTGGCTGATACACGCTTATGAATCGTTCCTGCTTCTCCTAAAGCCGACGCACCAAAAAAGTCTAAGCTAATGCCATAGTTCTCCAAGGTCTTCTTCTGTCTCTCGTGATTACCACGCACATAGTCCTCAAGCGAGCCTTCGTATCCCGCTTCCTGCAGTTTACGATAGCTTTCCATAATAGGCGAGCCATAGCAATCAGTTCCTGAAAGAAAAATAACATTATCTTTTCCAATCCGGTCTCTTAAAAATCTAGCAAAAATATCAGCATGTATAAACATACCGCCTACGTGTCCAAAATGCAGGCTCTTATTTCCGTAAGGCATACCTGCCGTAATAATTGCCCTTTTAGGAAATGTCGGGCGTTCATTTGATGTTAATCGCTTACATATCATATACGTTTGTTCCTTTCTGTTATTTACTATGATTTTTCCCTGCTCCCCTTTCTGCTGGGGAAGCTCTGACTGTTCCGGCATGGTACACCTCCTTTCCGATTTTTCAAATCGATGAAGTTTGCTCACAAGCAGACTCAATGCGCTTTGCTTATTCGCGCAAATAAAAACGGTCAAAAACTCGAATTGAGCTTTCGACCGTTTGGTTCAGATTAACCAGGATAAGACGCTTGTTATGAACACAACGCAAAAAGCCCATTGTCAGTTTTAACAATAAGCTGCTGTTGCTGGTTCATTTTGTTCATGCTGATTACAACTTTAATCATGGGCTTATCCTTCCTTTGTTTTGTGTAATTCTATCAGTAGTGATTCGCATTGTCAATATGAAATATATCTTTCTTCCTATCCCACTGCAAACCTTACATTTCTAGATGTATATGGATAGCTGTCTGCATACATAGTTTCCGGTGCAATATCAATCTCACCGTTCATCCATGTCATAACACCATGAAAAATTGTGAAATCAGCTAACGTCTTTTCATCTTTTAAGGGTTCAAATGCCGAACCTGTCAATAATGTAGTATCAAATAATCTTTGTTCTCCTGTGGAAAATGTAATCAAAAGCATACCACCTCGCAACACTGTTGCCTCTTTTACCTTAATGTCCGGTGTCGCTTCACCCGCATAACAAATATCATCAATAATATACATCAATAGCACCTCCTTACATAGGAGCAATTTTATCAAAATGCTCTCCTCTGACAGCTAAGTTCCGGCATTGTATCTCTCCTTCTCATTTTTATATTTATTATACCACACTGTGCACCATCTCAAAAGACAGATGATCTGAATTTTCCACTTTTCACTAATTTACTCCTCCACAACCTTTCCTTCTAATCACATCATCTTCAATCTCCCGTCCCATACAGTAGGACTCTTCCATATTTTCATAGTCCCCGTAATTAAGAATCCTCTCGAAGCCAAATCTGCGATACAGTCTGACAGAGGCATCCAGGAAAAGCCCTGTCTCCAGTATCATTCTGTCAAATCCCAATTCCTCAGCTTTGTCTATCAGATTCTGCAACAACATTCCACCGATATTTCTGCCGCGATAGGCATCCTGTAGAAAGACTCTCTTTACCTCTATCTCAGTATCGGAATAGCGTCTAAGCGCAGCACAGCCTACTGCTTTATCTTCGGCATAGGCTAATACCACATAATCCATCGTATCAAGATGATTATATTTCTTATATTTCTCTCTCTTATCTTCGCCGCCGATTGCCATATTCAGATAAGAATCCAATTCTCCGCACAACCTTATAAAATTGTCATTATCATAATTTACTTCGCGCAGAATAACAATCTCTTCGTGTCCACATTCTTCTATTCTTCCGTTACTTTCCACATTGCCTTTCTTTCTCATATCCCTGCTTCCTTTCATATAAATACTCTTTTATAGCCTCTCCTCTTGCCTTTACTCTACCACCATGCTATATTATTTGTGAAATAAATTATTTAATTTTTAATAATCACATTTTTAGATTATTCTCATTTTCATAAGATGGGAAACAGTAGAAAAAAACCCTTATAGAATCCTTTATAGAATAATGGAAACGGAGGCCCGCATGGACACAGAAACCTTAAGAACCTTTGTAGCCCTTTCAAGCTACCGCAACTACACCAAAACCGCCGATGCGCTGTTTGTGGCACAGTCCACGGTTACAAACCG
This sequence comes from Lachnospiraceae bacterium, assembly GCA_051878995.1. Classification (GTDB taxonomy): domain Bacteria; phylum Bacillota; class Clostridia; order Lachnospirales; family Lachnospiraceae; genus UBA3282. Next base: position 115,686 of record JBJELE010000025.1, read on the forward strand.
TATTTTGGAATTGGAGAAGGAGGTAGGCCGTCCGCTTCTGGCCCGCACGAAGCGTAGTGTGACACTGACTCCGGAGGGAGAGCTTTTTCTGCCCTACGCCAAGAGAATCATAGAGATGGAAGAAACTTCCATAAGGGAATTGAATACAATGCATAAATATCAGAAAACCTATCGGATTGGCACTACAAATACAATCTATGAATGTCATCTTGTTCCCCACATCCAGTCATATATGCAGGCAAATCCCGGTCACGCCGTAAAGGTTACGATCGGTCATTCACAGGATCTTCTGATGGGAATTCAGGATAAGCTTTATGATGTGGTATACACTTTTCTGCCCTTACAGAAATCCGGCTATGACTGTGTGCCTTTTGCCACGGACAATCTGATCCTTGTCACATCCACGGCACATGACCTGTATGCCGACGGCATCCGCAAGGAGGATCTGGCTTCCTCTGATTATCTGTTCTGTAATTTTGCCTTACAGGAGGTAGGAGCTTTCATCCGGGAGCTTTTCCCGCCCCACTTCCGGTTCGGCTTTGAAATAGACAACGGCACGAAGCTGATTCCTTATCTTTTACAGTCTGAAGGTATCAGTTTCCTGCCGGAGAGTCTGGTGCTTCCTTATCTTGAGGCCGGAACGTTACGCACGATACCACTGCTTAACTTCGCTCCGCCCAAGATACAAAGCTATATGATATGTAAATCTACACAATCCGTCTGATGGTAATAATACTTCTGTAAGTAGCAGATGTGATCTTAATACCTGTTCTTTCGGTACTGGCATGAACAATCTGCCCATTACCGATATAAATGCCCACATGACCTCCATAATAGATGATATCACCGGGCTGTGCCTCGGAATAGGACACGCCTTTTCCTACAGCCGACTGGGCATAAGAGCTTCGGGGCAGAGAATATCCGAAGGCCTGATAAACTGACATAACAAACCCGGAACAGTCTGCACCATCAGTCAGGCTGGTTCCGCCTGCCACGTAAGGATTTCCGATGAATTTGCAGGCATAATCCGCAATCTGCTGCCCTTTGCCGCTACCGCCTGAGCTTGAACCGGAAGATGAGGAAGACGATGAACTCGAGGTTTCCTCTTTCTCCTGTTCCTCACTATCCGAATCTCCATCATTCTGGCTGGCCAGCAATGCTTCCTGTTCTTTCTTCTTACGCTCTTCCTCTTCTTTACGTTTGCGTTCTTCCTCTTCCTTACGCTTACGCTCTTCTTCCTCTAGCTGTTTAATCTTCGCTGTCTCCTGTTTGATCTTCGCTGTATAGGTTGCAGCCTCCTGTTTTGCCTTCGCCAATACTACGTTATAATTCTCATATTCCTGCTGCTTCTGTGCAAGCACCTCTTCCACATAAGCCTGTTCTTCTTTCAACTCTGTCTTAGAAGTCTCAAGCTCAGACTTTTCCTCTTCCAGTGTATCCTGCAATGCAGCTACCTCCTGCACGGTAGCCTCATATTCTTCCAGAAGGGTTCTGTCATACTCATAAAGCTCTTCCACATAATTGGCCTTATTCATCATATCGCCCATGTTTTTAGCTCCGAAAAATAATTGCAGATAGGACGTTTCTCCCTTCTCATACATGAATCGGATTCGGATTTTCATGGATTCATACTGTTCATTCTTCTCAGCCACAGCAGCATCATACTCAATCTGGGTCTGGGCAATATCCTCTTCCTTATCAGCGATTGCTTCTTCGATCAGATTGATATCCGTAAGAAGAGATACCATTTCTTCATCCAGTGCTTCAATCTCTTCTCCCACATCCGCCTGGGCACCTTTGTAGTCGGAGATCTGCTGATTCACATTTTTTAATTGTGATTGATCCTTTTTGAGCTCATTTTGCAGGTCAGAAATAGTGGTAGCCGATACCGGTTCTACCATGAGTAAAAACATTATAAAAGATAATAAGACACATACCGTCTGCACATATCTTCTTTTCATGTCTTTTGTTCCTCTGTTTCTGTACTAATGATTCACTCTGTATTTCTGCGATACTGTTGTTATCGCTTATAATTCGCAGTTATTGACAGTTCTCGGGAACGGAATAACATCACGGATATTCCCCATACCTGTCAGATACATTACACATCTCTCAAATCCCAGACCGAATCCCGCATGTCTCGCTGAACCGTATTTTCTGAGATCCAAATAGAACTGGTAATCTTCTTTGTTCAGCCCCAGTTCATCCATTCTCTTCTCCAGAAGCTCCAGATTATCCTCTCTCTGGCTGCCTCCGATGATCTCTCCGATACCGGGTACCAGACAGTCCATAGCGGCAACGGTCTTGCCGTCCTCATTCAGCTTCATATAGAATGCCTTAATCTCCTTAGGATAATCGGTAACGAATACCGGGCGCTTGAATTCCTTCTCTGTCAAATATCTTTCATGCTCTGTCTGCAGATCGCAGCCCCAGGATACCTTATATTCAAATTCATCATTATGCTGCTCCAAAATCTTAATCGCCTCTGTATAAGTTACATGGGCGAAATCAGAATTCAGCACATGGTTTAATCTGTCAATCAGTCCTTTGTCCACAAACTGATTAAAGAAGTTCATCTCCTCCGGTGCATTCTCCAGCACATACCGGATCACATGCTTAAGCATTGCCTCCGCCACCATCATATCATCCGTCAGATCTGCAAAAGCCATCTCCGGCTCGATCATCCAGAACTCTGCGGCATGTCTCGTGGTATTGGAATTCTCCGCACGGAAGGTAGGCCCGAAGGTATATACATTCTTAAATGCAAAGGCATAGGTTTCTACATTAAGCTGTCCGCTTACGGTCAGATTCGTGGGCTTGCCGAAGAAATCCTGACTGTAATCTACCTGACCATCCTCTGTCTTAGGTACATTGTTCAAATCCAGCGTTGTAACCTGGAACATCTCACCGGCACCTTCACAGTCACTGCCTGTAATCAGCGGTGTGTGCACATATACGAATCCTCTTTCCTGGAAAAAGGTGTGAATGGCATAAGCAATCAGGGAACGTACGCGGAAGGTTGCCTGAAAGGTGTTGGTTCTCGGTCTTAAATGGGAAATTGTCCTCAGGTACTCGAAACTGTGTCGCTTCTTCTGTAAAGGATAGTCTGCCGTGGACACACCCTCTATCATAATCTCCGAAGCCTGCATCTCAAAAGCCTGTTTTGCCTGAGGTGTCGCCACAATCTTGCCCTTAGCCACAATCGCGGAACCCACATTCAGCTTAGAGATTGTCTCAAAATTTTCTAACGAATCCGAATATACAATCTGCAACGGCTCGAAAAAGGTTCCGTCATTTACAACGATAAACCCGAAGGTCTTAGAGTCTCTGATGCTTCTGACCCATCCACCCACAGTCACTTCCTTGTCAATGTAGTCACCGCTGTTGCGGTACAAATCCTTAATGTCTGTCAAATTCATATCCCTTATCTCCTTTACTCCTTACTCCTCTGGTTGAGTTGTGGTAGTGATATTTCCATTTTCTTTTAAGTAAGAAAGTACTTTCTTACGCATCAGATATTCTCTTAAAACTTCCATATCCGTGCTTTCTTTAAAGGCTTCTTCAGATTCATAACCATAGGCTTCCACCCTATAGTCAACCTCTTCCTGAATCTCCTCATCCGTAGGATTCAAGCCTTCAATATCTGCAATTGCCTGATACATGATATACTGTTGGGTACTCTCTAGCGCATCCTCATCAAACTGCTTCTGGTATGTTTCTTCATCCATACCATAATAGGTCTGCATATACTGTACCAGCGTCATATTCTGAGACTGTGCCTGAGCCGTTATGCTATCCTCGATACTCTGGCGGATTCTGGCTACCATTTCCTTTGGCGGCTCTTTAAAGGTACACCCTGCCATGATCTGATCCTGGATAGATGTTTCAATTGTATTATCATAGGTCTGTACAGCACTCTGATAGAAATAGTCATAGATATAATCTCTCAGCTCTTTCTCGTTGGTACAATCAGGAATACCAAGAGACTGTACGAACTCATCCGTAAGGTCAGGAACTTTCTTCTCACTGATACTGTTAACTGTTACCTCAAATACCACCGGTTCCCCGGCCAGATCCGGATTATTCTGATACGGATCTGGGAATGTCAGATTCAAAGATACCTGATCCCCTACATTTGCACCGATCAGCCCATCCTCAAACCCGCTGATAAACTGTCCGGAACCAATAGTCAGGTCATATCCTTCTGCCGTACCTCCCTGAAAGGCTTCTCCGTCATGATAGCCTACATAATCAATGTTGACCACATCTCCCGTCTGCACAGCTCTTCCAGTTACTTCCTCCGTTGTCGTATAAGAAGGCAGGATGTAATATTGCAAATACATATCCACCAGCCCGTCTTCCACAGCAGGCTCCTCTGCCTGGGCTTCAATTCCCATATAATTACCTAATGTCACATAGTCGCTTGCCTTAATATCCTTCAGATATTCTTTGCTGCCGCATGCGGTTAAAAGTGTGGCTGATGCCAGCACCGCCGCTAAAACTCCGACTCTCTTTTTCATCATCTTAATAACCATACCTTTCTGCAATCATGCTATTGATAAATATAGCACAAATCCAAGCTACTTAAAAGACTTTCTTCGAAATCTCCTTGCTTAATAACCCAATCAATGATAGAATATCCATTGCAAAGACAGCTAAACATTTTTTTGCAGATTTTTGAAAGGTAAGGTAGTTTCATGAGTACATTAACAATCGTGTTATTAGTAATTCTGGCAATTCTGATTGTTGCCGTAGTTGCATTATATTTCTTTGGTAAGAAAGCACAGAAAAAGCAGAGTGAGCAGCAGGCGCAGATTGATGCCATGAAACAGACTGTTTCCATGCTGATTATAGATAAGAAACGAATGAAGCTGAAGGAAGCCGGACTTCCTCAGGTAGTAGTCGAGCAGACTCCCAAGCTGCTTCGCAACTCCAAGCTTCCGGTAGTTAAGGCTAAGGTTGGACCACAGGTAATGTCTTTAATCTGCGAGGAGAAAATCTTTGATTCCGTTCCGGTGAAAAAGGAAGTAAAGGCAGTGGTCAGCGGCATATATATCACAGACGTCAAAGGACTTCACGGCAAACAGCCTGTTGTACCGCAGAAAAAGAAGGGTAAATTTAAACAGCTGGTTGAGAAAGCTCAGGAAAAAGCAGGAGCAAAACCAATCAAATAAAGAAACAACATTCGGTGTATTTCACAAGCCTTCACCGATAAACAGCAAGCAAATAACAGCAGCTTCCTAATTTAAGGAAAAGCTGCTGTTTTCTTTTGAACAAATATGAATTTTGATATGACAGTCAGTGAGAAATTCATAGTTTACATCCAGTGCATAGTCCACATCCACTATGATATCGTCTTCCTGCTCCTCTATCTCTATTTTCTTCGTATCAATCCCGATCAGAATCTGTCCGAAGGGAGTGTTATAGCTGGTCATGTTTTTCTTGTTTTCCTGAAAAACCATATGTACATTGATCAGCCCGTTTCTGGTAAGCTCCAGCATACCTTCGCTGAACTTAAGGCGGTTCTTGGTCGCCTGACTGAAGCCTTCGGTAAGCTCTTCATAGATTACATAGTGCTTACCATTTTTCTTATAATAATCCCCCACCGTGACAGTCTCGATCGGCTCGGCATTCTCGTTCTGCTGGTCAAACTGCAGCCCCTGCATGGTCAGTAATACTTCTTTCATCATAAGCATTTACCCTTATTAATATTCTTCTATGTTAATCACTTTGGCTGATAAAATACCGTAAGTCAGGATGGAATTGGCAAATTTCTGGAATTTGTCTGCCGCATCACTGACAAAGAAACGGTATAACTCCGTTCCAAGCCCCGGTCTGTGTTCACTTTCCAGTCCTTTTTCCCGAAGAAGCTCCTTCAATTCTCTGGCCGTCTCATAGGCCGGATTGACCAGTGTTACCTGATTGCCCATAATCTTACCTACTGTAGAACGAATCATCGGATAGTGGGTACAGCCCAGGATCAGAGTATCGATTCCAACATCAATCAATTCTGTCAGATAACGTCTTGCAATTTCATCCGTCACCGGGTCCTCCCACAGTCCCTCTTCTACCAATGGCACAAAGAGGGGGCATGCTTTACCGAGCACCTGCACTCCGGGATTATTCTCCTGTATGTATCTGTTATAGATTCCACTGCTAATCGTGGCCTCCGTAGCCACCACACCAATCTTACCATTCCTGGTAGCCTCAATGGCAGCCTTGGCGCCGGGCTTTACCACCCCGATAATCGGGATATCCACTTCCTTCTCCAGCTCATCCAATGCATAGGCACTGGCTGTATTGCACGCCACCACAATTGCTTTGACATGCTGTGTCTGTAAGAACCGCACAATCTGTCTGGAAAATTTCGTTACTGTCTCTTTGGATTTATTACCGTAAGGCACTCTCGCCGTATCTCCGAAATATACAATTCTCTCATTGGGAAGCTGACGCATGACCTCTCTTGCCACCGTCAGTCCGCCGACCCCCGAATCAAATACCCCAATCGGGCTATTATGTAATTCTTCCTGTCCGCTCATGTTACTGTTTGCCTTTCTTCCTCATTATTTATCCTGATATCGTTATTTATCTATATATTGTCCCATCCACTCTAAGAATCTGCTCTTCACAACCACTTCATCTCCTGTGGTTTCCAGCATTTCCCGATAGGTGGGCTGCCGCAGATCTTCCTGTTCTGTCTCTTTCTTACACATATCATCCTGCTGACCCTCTGCCACGGCACACTCCTCGATCACAACCGCCTGACAGGTTGCTTCCGTAAAACACAGTTCGGGATACAGAATCCCCCACCAGGAAGCAGCAAAGGCAGCTGTCATCCATGCCCTGATTTTCAGGTCGTAATATCCCTTCCACAGCATTTTTTCTATATTTGCTCTATTCCACATAGTAATTCTCCTATCTGCCGTTTTCCCGACATAAGGAGTATTTCCGGGATATTACTCTATATACATATTTGCCTGTAATCTACTATTTTTTCTTATTACCGCTCTGTTCCTGTTCCAGACGGATCTGACTAATAATAGATTTCTCCTGATTATCAATATGTAGCTTAGAAGCTTCTGCCGCCTTCTGTTTATCTCTGTGAAGAACACTTTCATATATCATTCTATGCTCCTCCACCAGATTATCATGACGGCTTTCATCCTTAATATATTCGAAACGATAGCGGTACATCTGTTCCGACAGGTTATTGATCAGCTGAATCAGTCTCTGATTTCGTGTTGCCTGTACAATAATGTCATGAAGTGCCACATCTGCCGCCGCAATCGTGGTCGCATCCCCATTCTTGGTGGCATGTTCAAATTCATCACAGGCTTTCTTCAGCTGCTCGGTCTCCTCTACGCTGATCCTGTCACAGGCAAGCTCCACACAGAGCGCATCCAGAGCGCGGCGTACCTCCAGCACGTCCTTCAGGCTCTTCTCCGTAATCTGTGCCACTTCCGCACCGCGACGGGGTATCATGATAACCAGTCCCTCTAATTCCAGTTTCCGGATAGCCTCCCTGATCGGTGTCCTGCTGACCCCGAGCTTATTCGCCAGATGAATCTCCATCAGACGCTCCCCCGGTTTCAGTTCTCCCGTCAAAATTGCTTTCCTGAGAGTGTTGAACACCACATCTCTCAAGGGAAGGAATTCATCCATGTTGACTGTAAAATTTTCTCCCATGCTAAACCATACCTTTCTCTCAGATATCATTTCGGAACGTAGTCACAAATACCTGTTTTGCCATCCCTCTTTGCTCTATTGCCTGCGCTGCATGCTCTGTCAGCTCCCGGTTGGTATAAATACCGAACACCGTAGGGCCGCTGCCACTCATCAGCGCATTGGCGGCTCCCTTCTGCCGCATCAATTCTTTGATTTCTTCTATAATAGGATATTCCCTGACAGTAACCGTCTCCAACACATTACCCAGCCTGTCTGTTATCCCCTGCAAATTTCCTGTCGCAAGTGCCTCAATCATACCATCAATATCCGGATGGCATGTCAAAGAATCGGCATGCAGATTCTCGTATACAAACTTGGTGGAAACATTGATGTCCGGCTTCGCCACCACCAGATGACATGCCGGCGGTGTAGGCAGGGGGCTTAGTATCTCACCGATTCCTTCAGACAACATGGTGCCGCCCACAATGCAGTATGGAATATCGGCTCCCAGTCTGACACCCAGCTTCTGTAATTCTTCCGTACTGTAACCCAGTTCAAATAATTGGTTCAAGCCCCTCATGGTTGCTGCCGCATCGGAGCTTCCTCCTGCCATTCCCGCTGCAATGGGAATCCGTTTCGTCAGGGTAATGCTGACACCTTCCGTAATATGCTTTTCCTTCATCAGAAGATCAGCCGCCTTATAAATCAGATTATCCTGATTGACAGGAAGTTCTTCCTTATCTGTCCGGATCAGAATGCCGGGCTTCGTTGTTCTTTCCAAAATCAGGTCATCACAGATATCTACCGTCTGCATGATCATTCTGACCTCATGATAGCCGTCTTCCCTGCGCCGCAGTACATCCAGCCCGATGTTAATTTTCGCATATGCCTTCTGGGTTATCCGCTGCATATCCATTGTTTCCTTTCTAACCGTCATGTCGTCTGTTTTATCGCTTGATTTATGAACATAATATAATTGCTATGTACAGATTGCACTTTGTATACACAAGATTGTATTTAATTATATACAATACAAAACCATTCGTCAACTGTGGCCATTCACCAAATAGCAACATCCGATTTATTCCTGTAAGTGCTTGTATTCTATTTAGGATTGCGCCCCAATAAGCAGTGTTTTATAATATATGTGATGTCAGTTCCGGGAGGAGTGCGGCGTGTTCGTACTGCCAGTGTCTAGGTTCACACTTTTAGATTATCCCGTAGAACACTTGGCAGCTGACATCCCCTTACGGGCAGCATCAATGTCATGAATTCGACTTTTATTGTCATCAAATGTAATATATTTATATTTTTACTTCTAATTTTATTCAAACAATGGTACGATATAATATACAGAGATAGGAATTTTTTCCTATGCAACAGTAACACAAAACCATGATGAAACAAGAATAGTATTCCAAGGAGGGATAACAATGAGCGTAAACGGAATTACAAGTACATCTACTGCTTATGAAACATATCAGGCTTCCCAGCCTGTGAAAACAAAAGCAGAAACCGCTACTGCCAATGTGACTGAAACAGAAGATGTGGCAGCTGTCTATGAACCATCCAAAGAGAGCGAAACAAGCAAATCCCAGTCTGTGAATTATGCACAGAATACAGAGTTGGTCAATAAACTGAAAGCCGATGCAGAAGCACACACACAGCAGTTACAGAATATCGTACAGCAGTTGATGACCAAACAGGGACAGACCTACAATACTGCTAATGATATCTGGAAATTCTTAGCAAGCGGAAACTTCACGGTAGATGCTGCAACCAAGGAGCAGGCTCAGAAAGATATTGCTGAGGACGGTTACTGGGGCGTAGAGCAAACTTCTGACAGAATCATTGATTTTGCCAAAGCTCTTACCGGCGGTGATCCCAGCAAGATTGAAGATATGCGGGAAGCTTTTAAAAAAGGCTATAAGCAGGCTGAAAAGACCTGGGGCGGCGAGTTGCCGGAGATTTCCAAGAAAACTTATGACGCTGTCATGGAAAAATTCGATAAGATGGCAGAGGAAGCCGGTCAGACAACTAAGACAACTGAAGATACCACAACAAATTAGGTATTTGTCATGTAACTACATAGCGAATAAAAGGAATCATCGCCGTAAGGCCATGATTCCTTTTTTTGACTAAACACTTCCTTTTACCACCAGTATCTTATCTCCGGCACAGATTTCCTCCGATACCAGTTCATTGACCTCTTTTAACTGCGCAATGGGCACATAATAGCGCTTGCCAATATCCCACAATGTATCATTCTGACCGGCGATACAGATGACCATACCCGGCAGCTCACTTAACTTATTCAGATCCAGTTCTTCCACCTTGATATCCGTTATCAGATTACTCTTTTGCACCGCAAACACAATTACTTTAAACAGAAGAGCCGCTTTCACATCCAGTTCTCCGCTGTCCAGCATGGTTACCGTAAGCTGTTCAATACTGTTGCGCAATTTAAAAATGCTGGTAGGCATAATATTTTCCGCCTCCACCACATACTGAAAGGGCAGTACATTAGTAGTGGAGTACAGCGACTTAGCACCGATGCTGCACAAATACAGGGTAGTCACAGTCAACGTTCCCGTGATAGCAATACCATTTTCTACAATTGCCTGCTCATCAATCTGAATATCCCCCTCCGAATGGATCAACTGATACATGGGCATTTCCGGATTCTGGATCTTGGCATGCTCCGCAATCTTGCATTTACCGCTGCCGCTCAGAAGCAGGCTCTTAAGCTGCACCTCTGTTGTCAATGCCTCGATTTCTTTATCCACACCGTATACATCTGACAATACCTCCATATTTTCTTCATCATAGAGATGGATATCCAGATCCAGTACCGGCTCAATACAGAATACTCTTTCTTCACCATCGAAATCCTGACGGACCTCCACATTACACTGTCCAAGGCCGTACCGGATATCCGGGATCATGTTTTCACGACAGCCATGGCACTCAATGATTCCACTGAAAGGCACCGTATTCTCATACCACAGTGTTCTGTCATTATCTCCCTCTCCCTCATATAAGAAAAAAGCCCGCATTTCCCCCTGAACGGAAATCTTCTCTTCCAGTGCCTTGAATTCCACATGGTCAAAGGTGATATGATGCCAGATCGTCTGAAATACATTGGGCAGGTTGCCGGTCAGTTCCATTTCCTCTTTTAGCCGGAAAATATCTTTCTTCTGCAGCACAAGCTGTATAATTGGATAAGTGCGCTTGCGATATTCCACCGGTTCATCATGATAGATATCCACCGCCGCATCCTGTTCCATATGCTCTTCTTTCTCCAGACCGATGGTAACAACAGCCTGCACACTCAGCTTCCTGGAATTGATCAGACCCACCGTGAGATCATCAATCATCCAGTCTGTCAGAATCGTGTCGCCGTTATTCACTCCCTCCATATTAACTTTTTCTTCGAAAGGAATGGCAGCCTCCATGCTGGCACACATGCCCTCCATGTCGGTCAGATACAGTACCGATGCCACCAGCTTGCCTCTCAGATGCACCACATTCTCACCGGCGCGGATCTCCTCCATAATGATCTCGCCCTTATTGGTCAGCAGATAGCTGGCATCCGGTTTGTTATCTGAAATATTCACATCTTCTTCCAATACCATCTGGGTACCGGCTCTGCTGCTGATCCGGTCCATATGTATCTTCTTCTTAACTAATTCCACAAAAAACCCTCCATGCGTATACTTAGTATAGTATATGACGCATGGAGGGGAGATATGACTACTCCACCGCACCGATCAGGTCAGTCACATTCTCGATGCCATACTGTTTCATGTATGCTTCGATTCCCTCTACCACTTCGATGGTCGTATAAGGATTCACGAAATTCATGGCACCTACCGCTACGGCACTGGCTCCTGCCAACAGAAATTCGATGGCATCCTCTGCATTGGCAATGCCGCCCATACCGATAATCGGAATCTTAACTGCATGAGAAGCCTGATAAACCATGCGGACTGCCACCGGCTTAATGGCCGGACCGGATAAACCGCCTGTCTTATTGGCAAGCGCGAACTTCCTCTTATGGATATCAATCTTCATACCGGTAATGGTGTTGATCATGGACAACGCATCAGCGCCTGCTGCCTCTGCTGCCTTCGCCATCTCCGTGATATCAGTCACATTGGGGCTCAGCTTCATGATAACCGGCTGCTTAGCTTTCTTCTTAATCTGCGATGTTATATCATACAGACAGTCAGCCTTCTGTCCAAAAGCAATGGCGCCCTCCTTCACATTGGGACAGGACACATTGATTTCCAGCATATCCACCGGTTCATCACCGAGGCGTTCCACTACCTCCAGATAATCCTCCACTGTTTTACCGCACACATTCACGATAATCTTCGTATCATATTTTTGCAGAAAAGGAATATCCCTCTGTGCAAAGACATCGATACCGGGATTCTGTAAGCCGATGGCATTGAGCATACCGCCGTAGGTCTCTGCCACCCGGGGCGTAGGATTTCCGGGCCATGGTACATTGGCTACTCCCTTTGTCACCACCGCGCCGAGTCTGTTCAAATCTACAAAATCACTGTATTCCATACCGGAGCCAAAGGTTCCGGAGGCTGTCATAACGGGATTATTCAGGGTTACTCCTGCGATCGTCACTTTCGTATTCATCAGATTTCCACCTCTTTCGCTTCAAATACCGGCCCGTCGGTACAGATACGTGCATTGTTTACATGGGAATGATGGTCCACCTCCCTGGTCTTGCACACACAGCCAAGACAGGCACCCACACCACAGGCCATCCTTTCTTCCAGAGAAATATACGCTTCTATGCCCTGTTCCTCGGCATACTGCTTGATTGCCCGAAGCATCGGCATAGGACCGCAGGCCATGATCACATCTGCACTTAAATGGTTTACTCGGATGGCATCCATCACATTCCCTTTAGTTCCCACACTGCCATCCTCTGTTGCAATATAGACATTGCCATACTTTGCCAGATCCTCTTCCAGGAAAAGGTCCTTGCTACGGTAGCCCACCAGAATCTGTTTGTCGGCATCCAACTCCTTCGCCAGCTCCAGCATAGGCGGAATACCGATACCACCGCCCATCAGGAATACTTTCTTACCCTTGGCTTTTTCAAGTGGGAACCCGTTCCCCAGTATACCCAGTATCTCCAGCGTATCACCGGCTTTGCAGGCGGAGAACTCTGCAGTACCTTTCCCTGCGATGCGATATACAAGACGAAGCCTGTTTGCCGCCCGGTCTACCTCACATATACTGATTGGTCTTGGCAGCAGCGTGCTTGCATTATGCGGATACACTGCAATAAACTGCCCTGCATGGGCATCCTTGACAAGCTCCGTCTCCAGCCACAGATCAAATATCTGATCTGCTATCTGTTTCTGTGATACCACTTTTGCTTTGACTTTCTTCTTCCGTGACATATCCTGTACCATGCCTTTCCATAAAATTGTTTCTTACTCTATCAATCACTTATTCCGTAATAATTCTTTTCCTATGATTACCATAGAAAATAGAATCCCGGCAAAAACACATGTGACAATGTGAACCGGAGAACCGAAAAATACTAATATTCGAGCATAACATGACTGCAAAAAAGGAACTTCCAACCATAGGTTTGTATATTTTATTATAATAAAGAAACCTAAAAACAGAAAATATAAAACCAGAACGATAACCTCTATGATCCATAATACTAGGATTCCTTTATGATTTACAGTGCACACTGTAAAATGAAATACCCATCTTCCTATAATATAGGCAAGTACAAAGAAAAAGACCGGTACCAAAATCATAGAATATACGAAATCTTTCACCCCGAAATCAGGCATATTCTGAAGCATCCACCAACGATATATGAAAGTAATCACACCAATGAATACACCTATTATACTTTCCAGTATCAGTCTTTTTGTTCTCATTCTACTCTCCCCCATAAATTACTGTTTCTATTGTTTAAGTATACAGTTAATTATATAGTTGTACAAGGCTTATTCTTTCTAAAAAATATGGTCAGTATGAAAAAAATAACCGTTTTCTTCTCACACTGACCAATTTATTAATATTCTAGATTCTTATCCTAAAAAGATCCTGGATTCAACTCAATGACAGTATCTCGACAATATAATTCCCATGAACTGCTTCCTCGAGATATTGTACATTTAGCATAACCTGCAATCTGATATTGTGCCGAATTTTTTGTATCCACCCAAGTACCTTGGCCAGGATATGAAAATGTATTAGACTGTACATTATATGTTTTGATATCAGAGGTAAAATTTTGTTGTGTAGTAAATTTAACAAGCCGATTGGATATTGTGAAGGCATTATCAATCTGCTCATATGCACCGCTGACACTATTCAATTTATATAAGTATCCTGACTGTGTATAGTTCATATCAAAACGTATCCGCGTTGTTACACCACCATCTGTTACCTCTTTGTAGGGTTGTATACCAAATTCCTCTTCAACTGGAAGAACAAATTCTACTATAGAAGTTACTGTAAATTCATTCCCATCTTGCTCCACTGATCTACTAATCTCTTCAACCGGAACTTCAATTACCGCTCCATTATTTCTATCAATAAGGTAAGCTGTAGCAATATCATCCTGTGCTTCTGCAGCATACAGATTAATAGTATTTCCCCAAAGCATTGTCATCATAATAATAAAACAAAGAATCTTCTTTTTCATTTTCATTTACCTCACATATTTTATTTTAAGCATATAATTATACGTTATAAACTTATTACTACTTGTAAAAATATCTCCTTTCTCAATATCAATCTACATCAATGTATTTTATTCAATTATTTCATTTTTTTCATTCAATTGTCAATATTAATATTACATTTTTAGTTTATAAGATGCATAAATTAATGTATCTGTCAAAATACTTATAAATTAGTTCATAAACTAGCCAAAACAATGCAAAAAAGAGTTCTGCTGCTAAAGTTTACACTAAAATCTACTACATAATTCCTTTTCACTGGTTTTATTATATCTCTACCCATCAATACTATAATCACCAGTTTAAATTGCCAAACTAATTTTGCACAACTAAATTTAGCTTTTTAAACGAAAAGACAATTATAAACACTTTCGCCTATAACTGTCCTCTCATTAATCCTCATTTTCTGAATACGCTGTCATAAAAATATCGCTCAAATAGTAGGGTTTCTCAAAAAACTTTTTATTATTTACATTTTAATCTCTTCTATTAATAATTCATCTATGCTTTCCGGTACACCACCCGACCGTCACAGATCGTATGGGTAATCACACCGGGCAGCACTTCTCCCACAAAGGGGGAATTGCATGCCTTAGATGCAAAGTTCTCCACCTTCCATACCTGCTTCGGATGAAAAAGTACCAGATCCGCCGGGCCGTTCTCTTCCACATAGCCTGCATCCAGATGATACAGCTTCGCAGGCGCATAGCTCATTTTCTCTACCAGCTCCATCATGGTCAGGTAGCCCCGATCCACCAATTCCCGGATGCCAAGAGAAAGGGAAGTTTCCAGTCCGATAATACCGCTTGGTGCCTCTGTGATCGGTTTTGCTTTTTCATCTGTACTGTGGGGTGCATGATCCGTAGCGATCATATCAATGGTGCCATCCTTTAAGCCTTCTATAATAGCCAGTCTGTCTGCCTCTTCCCGCAGGGGCGGATTCATCTTGGCAAGAGTACCATGCTCTATCACCGCCTCTTCTGTCAGGGTAAAATGGTGTGGTGCCGCCTCTGCATAGATATGGCTGCTGAGCTTCTTCGCCTGCCGCACCAGTTCTACGGCTTCCTTTGTACTGATATGCTGAATGGACAGATCGGCTTCCTCTGTCAGTGCAATCTGAAGGTCACGTTCTACCATAGAGATCTCTGCTTCTCTGGGAGAACCGCCGATTCCATAATGAGCAGCGGCTTTGCCTGCATTCACACCGTTATTGGCAATCAATGCCGGATTTTCCTCATGGAGACTAACGGGCTTTCCTAATTTAGCCGCACGGCGCAGCGCTTCCCGCAGCTTCTCTTCATCCATCAGCGGAATCCCATCATCTGTAAATCCCGCTGCTCCGGCCGCGCTTAGGCCTTCCATATCCACAAGTTCTGTCCCTTTCATACCCTTTGTGACATTGGCACAGGAATAAATGTGGATATCTGTCTTTTTCCCTTTCTCAAGCACATAGGAAAGTGTCTCAACCGTATCTACCGCAGGCTTTGTATTCGCCATCAGCACCACGGAAGTAAAACCGCCTTTGGCAGCTGCCTTTGCACCGGTATGGATATCTTCCTTATGAGTAAAACCCGGATCTCTGAAATGAACATGGACATCCACCAGTCCCGGTGCGATGACAAGTCCCGTGGCATCTATCCGTTCCATCTGTACGAATTGCTCTGCATGCCCCGACCGTTCTGTCTCCGCGCTCATGTCTTTTTGCTGCAATATGTCTGATAAAGGTGTACCGCGCTTGACAATCGCTGCTATTCTATTCTCTCGGATCAGAATATCATAATACCCTTCCCTGCCGGACTTCGGGTCTGTCAGATAACCGTTGGTAATATATATCATCAGTGTTTGTCTCCTTGGAAATGACTGCTTTATGGCACATGCCATCTGTTTCATATCTAACTTAGCTTATTCTACCACATTTTCTATTCAAAGACTATCGGCTTATCCGTAAATTCTGCTTTTATCACAATAAACGGATAGCTTGGCGTATTCGTCCCTTTCTCTTCCGGACCGGGACCGATCAGATTGGTATCCACATAAACAGCATTGGCGGTCTCATACAGTTCGTTAACTGCAATACTGTAACCGCCTGTCTGCTGTGTTCCGTAGCCAACACAGATGTAAACAAATCCCTGGTCCTCAAAGGTCATTTTGAACGGCTCGGCTTTCTTTTCTTCTATCATGGAAAGTAACTCCTCCGGTACATTATCCTCTGCAATCACGGTAAACTCCCAGTCCTTGATCTTCTCCATCGGGTCCTTCCTGACCCCACAGGCGGCCACACACATACATAGCAGACACACAAGGCAGATACTTACGATTCTTTTTTCAAATTCACTCATAGTAACATTCCTTTCCGTTCCTATACGGCATACTGCTGTTACTACTAATATTATTAAAAATGCCTTTGTCCTATACCATAGCAGAAAGATTATTCCATATTTTACCTATATTTTATACAATCTTCGCATTCTGTTTATTGAATATAAACAGAATCTCCGTTATAATATTATCTGCTTGAAAAACTGACTGCAAAGTGGAGGTTTGTATGATTCGGTTTATTATTTTAGTACTTTTTGTAGTATTGTTTCTGATTCTGGGTTCTCCTCTGTTGGTCACAGAGTATATCATTGGTAAATTTAATGCGGACGTCAAAAGCCGTCGTTCTCTGGCCATTGTCAAATGGGCATTCCGGGTATGCCTCTTTATTGCCGGGACCAAAGTAACTGTCATCGGTGAGGAGAATGTACCAAAGGATGAAGCAGTCCTCTATGTTGGAAACCACCGCAGCTATTTTGACATTCTGATTACATATGTAAGAGTGCCGAGACCCACCGGATATATTGCCAAGAAGGAAATGCTGCGTCATCCGTTGCTGCGGGACTGGATGAGATACCTTCACTGTCTTTTCCTAGACAGAAGCGATATCAAGCAAGGTATGAAAACCATTCTGGAAGGTGTTGAGAAAATAAAATCCGGCATCTCCATCTGTATTTTCCCGGAAGGTACAAGAAACAAGGTAAATGATACCTTTCTTCCTTTTCATGAAGGCAGTTTCAAAATAGCAGAGAAATCCGGCTGCGCCATTATTCCGATGACCCTGAATAATACGGCAGCCATTTGGGAGGATCATCTTCCCAAAGTGAAGAAGGCACATATCGTTCTGGAATACGGCAAGCCGATTTACATGAGTGAAATGTCCCGTGAAGAAAAAAAGAACATCGGTGCCAAAGTTCAGAATATTATCAAAGAGACTTACTTCAAAAACAAAGAGCTGGTGTAATGCCAGCTCTTATCTATTATTCCTCCGCTTTCTCTCCATCCAGAATAGCACTTAACATCAGCACAAATTCCGCGTTAAAATCAATCCGGTTCATAATCCCCAACGTCTCATCTATATCCTTGTAATTACGCGATCCGGCTTCGTCCAGATAACTAATAGATTGCAGATTCCGCCCCAGCATATAGTGAAGATGATTTTCCAGTACAGTGGCATATTCATGATTCGTAATGATATGGTCCACCACAGCCAGTCTGGAAAGCTCATGTAAAAGTTCCTCATTGTTGCTTTGCCCCTTATCGGCATTGACCAACAGCTTGGAATTTTTAGAGGAATAGGAAATCTGCTCCACTTCCTGCATCAGCACTTTGATCACATCACTGCACAGATTCACATCCACTCTCTGCTTGGTAGACAGATACGTCACACATCCCCAGAATATAAAATCATTATCCATCCCGGTAACAGGATTCTGCGTCAGATAATTTTTAACAACTGTATGGTATCCGCTTGCACCGGTGGCACGATACAGCTCCGTGGCTGCATAGAAATATTCTTCCGGAGAAACATCCTCCAGATATTTCTGGGCATAACGATATGCACGGTCAGAAGCCTTCAGGCACTGGGTCGCAAAGGTCCTGTCATAATTCTGATATAAATAGCTGAATTTGGCCATAGATGCTGCAAACTGAATGGTCGCATCCATTGTTATGCCGTCAATATATAAAATATACCCGGTAGCTTTGTTGTCCACGCTGCTGACCGATGCATATACCGCTCCGCTCTTGGCATCCTGCATCTTAAGCAACCAGTCAATTTCGTACTTAACCTCATCCAGAATATCCGGTATGGCATTGCCACTCTCCGGTATCCCGACATCATCATTAAACATGTCCGGATACAATTCATATGCCAATAAAAGAGAATTGACCGTCTGACAGCCCCGCACTACGTCTCTGGTTCCTATTTCATCCATATGCCATCCGCCACTCACATCCAGACGAATGGACGCTTCTTCCTTCATCTGGGCTTCTCTGGCATGACACGCATTGTGAGCTGCCTCTCCGGCCAATTCCGAAGACAACGTCTGTCCGCACCGGTTGTAATAATATTGCTTTAACGCCACCTGAAAAAGATGTTCATATGGATTCCCGGATATTTCAAAGGGATAGGACTGTCCAATCATTGTTGCCTGTATGTAATACTCTCCCGGTGTGTTGAAATCCGTAAAATCCCCGTAGCTGACGTAGGCACCCGTTATCTCATCATAGCCTTTGGGTTCAATCTCCCCTGTATAAACCACCGTGCCCGTATCTGCCTCCATGATTGTAAAAGTATCCGGTGGCATCTCTCCCTGAATAATAGCAACTTTATTACTGTCCTGTGCATAGCCTACCTGATCAATCAGGATATTAGGCAGACTTACCGGCACTTCATAATCAAATTCCGGAGTTAGTCCAAGGCTGGTAAAACCATCATCCTCACTATTCGTCTGTAATGCCTCCAAAGAAAGGTCTGACAGACCATTACATCCGGTCAGCAGACCCAGGCATAAGAATATGCATATTATTTTTGTTATCTGTCTTCTTCCGTAAAACATATTTTGCACTTCGCGCTTTCTATCTGCTTCGTATTAAACTCGTAAACACGCGCTTCCAGCGCTCTATCGCCTGCTTTCGCAGGCTGTTTACTCGTTAATGGCGCAAGAAAAACAAATGCCGCCTTCGGCGTCGCTTGTTTTTCTCTTGCGCTCATTATATCATAACATTCCACTCTGTTCATCATAATAAACAATTTTTCCATCTACGATTGTGCACAGAGTCCTGGTGAATACTTCCATGGGATTGCCGTCAAAGATTGCAATATCGGCATCTTTTCCCACGGCCAGACTGCCTACCCGGTCTGCGACGCCGCATATTCTGGCCGCATTTATGGTGATTGCCTTAAGCCCTTCTTCCATATCCATACCCGCCTTAACCGCAAGTCCCGCGCAGATCGGGAGAAACTGTATTCTGGACACGGGATGATCTGTTGTAATGGCAGTAAGTATTCCGCTCTGACTCAGCAGTCCCACTGTCTTAAAAGCCATATTCTGTACTTCGATCTTATTCCTGCTTGCCATGTCGGGACCTACAATCGCCGGAAAGCCTGCTGCCTTCAATTCTTCCATGATCAGATGCCCTTCACTGCAATGATCAATTGTCATACGCAGCCCAAATTCTTTGGCAATGCGTACCGCAGTCAGAATATCATCTGCTCTGTGCGCATGTGCCTTTATAGGGATTTCTCCCTTCAGCACCGGCAGCCAGCATTCATAACGAAAATCCGGCTCTTTCTCCGAATCGTTTTCCCGTTTCTTCTGATACGCCTTTGCTTTCGTCAATTCTTCCCGCAGCATTGCTGCAATTGCCATGCGGGTTACCGGAGAATTTCCCTGTCCGGAATAATTTACCTTAGGATTTTCTCCGAAAGCAACCTTCATGGCGGCAGGAGCCTTCACGATCATACGGTCAATGCATCTTCCATGGGTTTTCAGAAAAGCAAACTGTCCGCCCACCACGTTAGCGCTTCCCGGACCTATCATGGCGGACGTAATCCCTGCCTGCAATGCATCATGGAAAGCTGCGTCCATAGGATTGATGGCATCTATGGCCCGCAGAAAAGGGGTAATGGGATCAACATTCTCATTACAGTCATCTCCCTCCATCCCTTTCTTCTCTTCCGTTATACCCATATGGCAATGTGCCTCAACGATACCCGGCATGACCAGATTTCCTTTTGCATCAATAACCTGAATGTCCTTCCGGCTTTTTAACAGGCTCCTGTCACATTCCCGCATATCTCCGACTGCAGAGATCCTGCCCTGTTCAATCCGGACATATCCATCCTCATAATCCCGGTCTTCCATCGTTTTTATTTTTCCATTGATGATCACTAACATGTGATGTTTCCTTTTCCGGCTGATAGGTCTACTGCAGCTTACTCATCGGATTGACCGGCTGGCCGTCCTTTGTAAGCATAAAGTACACATTCATACCCTCTAAGCTGTAGTATTTGGTCGGAGATGCTACCGTTCCGATATTATCTCCCACACTGACGTAACTGCCTTCAGAAACGATAATATTATCCAGCTGTCCATAAGTCAGCTCATAACCATTTCCCAGATCCATAACAACCGTATTGCCGATAACCGGATCATATCCGACGGATGTTACACGCCCATCTGCCGCAGCAGCGATATTTTCACCCTGAGTCGCAGAGATCACAATGGCAGGATTATATTTGTATTGTTCCAAAGTAGGAAAATAGATGGTCTTATCCATACTGTAATTAATGAGAACATCTCCTACAATCGGCCACACCAGTCCATCCTCTTCGCTAAAATCCAACGCCGGCTGTACAGTTGTGGAAATGGCTTCTGCCTCTTCTGTCTTTGCATCTTTTCTGGCAGTATCCACAGTCTCATCAAACATGCCCGCTTCTTCCTCTGCCTTTTTCTTTTCTTTTTCATCACTCTTTTTATCATTCTGATCGGACTTTTCGCTTACATCCTGATTCTTTTCTTCACTCTTTTCATCCTCAGAGGACTTGTCCTTTTTCTTCTCTTCCTCGGTATTTTCTACTTTCTGGGAATTAGCCTCCTGAAAGCTTGGATCATAATCCAGATCATCCGTTCCCACTTCGGCAAACAGCGTGTCCAATTCTTCTCCTGACATCATATTTTCCGCAGTCTGGGTATTTTGTCCTTCAAGCGCTTCGAAGTCTACTACATAGTCCTCCTGCTCTGCTTTGTTATTTTTGTTTACGTAAACACCGGTTACCGTCAGTGCCGTCAGAACAAACACTGAGGATGCCAACATAATAAGTCTCTCTCTCCTGATACTATTTCTATCTCTTCTTGCCATGAAACTTTGCCTCCTGTTTTCCAAATATGTTTCATGGTGTTAGTCTTGCCCATTTTTGTCAGGTTATTCAAATTTTGCTAATTCTGTTCCGGTGAAAAAATATTTCAAAATGCTGCCGTAATCTTCTCCATTCAGCGCCAGACAGTTGGCTCCGTACTGACTCATGCCAAAACCATGTCCTATACCGGTCACATGAAAGACAATCTGCTGCTCATTTTTTTCTATGGAAAAAGAGGCTGAGTGCAATCCGAAAAGTCGACGGAATGTCTCCCCCTCCACCTCTGCCTTTTCTCCTTCCTGTGTGTATAAAACTTCCGTCACATATCCAGCCTCGTCATAGACAAACTGCCCGCCATTCCATAATGTTTCTTCCGTATAGGAATCTCCCGTCACAGACCTGATACGCTCAATATAATTATGCCGGTCAATCGCCACTATACTACTCCACTCTCTGTATGCCCGGTCCTGCTCACAGGCTACCCCTGCAAGATATGGACAATTATTGGTATGCCAGACCTGTCCGGCATCCCTTGTCTGTCCGTTGCTGACCGGAAAATAGCATGCCTGTATGGGCTGTCCCAAATAGCACAGATACAGGCCCTGAGTCTCTCTTACCGCTTTCTCGTATTGATCCGGTTCTTCCTCACCACTTCCATAATAAAATCTTGAAATTCCTGTATCCTCCACACGAAGGCGGGTAACATCCTGTGTTTTATAAGATTGTACCAGCTCCGTGCGCAACAGGACCGCCTGTGCTTTCAATGCCTCCATCTCATAATCTCCCTGCATGATTTCTGCCAGTTTGTAAATCAGATATTCCTCTGCTTCCAGTTCCCATGTCCCCCATTCCATAGCCACTTCCACATAATAACCGGCTCCGGCCTGTATTGTTTTATCCTGCGCCTTGTCTGTTTGTGCCTTCCGGATATCTTCTCCTACATGCCCCCACAGGCAGGCGCATACATAGGGCAACAAAAAAACAAACAAAAGAAAGCCCAAAGCATCTCTTTTGTTTGTTCTTTTTTCGACGATTTTACTAACTTTCATGAAACACCCCACATGTACTATTTCTATGCAGGCATTTCAAGATCTATACCGGCGTATCCTTATCTGGCCAAGTCCAGATGCTGAATAGTCGATACATTACCATTTTCATACAAGAAGATACCGGTGTTGCGAATCATGGCATTGTTGGTGTTATCCTTCTCTGAATTCAGTGCAAATTCCGTGGATACATTCGCAAGGCCGATGGCACCAATGCCTAAATCTGCAAGGTGATACAACTTATCCTGACCATCTTCATCCTTTGTCCAGATGAGCAGCTTCTCCCAGATCGGATCTGCTTCATCAATCCATCCGTTATGGTCCGCATCATACTGTGCCAGATCGGCAAATCCGTTTCCGGACTTCGTTCCGAATAACTCGCTGCCATCATTAATGGTACCGTCTTCGTTGAGATCCAGTGCCAGGAAACCGCTTCCCGAACACAAAGAAGATATTTCATCTTTCGTACCGTCACAATCCAGATCAAAGAAAAATTTCTGATCGGATACCTGAGCGATATTCGTATCCAGGTTAATGACCAGCGGGTCGCAGTAATCCCTCACAACAGCAACATAATTTTCTTCATAGTACTCTTCAAATCTGCGACTCATACCCAGTTCCAGATGAAAGGACAGTTCTCTTCCGTCCGCTGTTTTCACTGTACCCGTTGTGGAGAACGTAGTGCTTTCCTCCTCCATATAATACGACTGACTTGTCAGCGTACTAACGCGGTACATCGGCGACATCGTATTAACCGGAAGTTCTGTCGTTAAATCATAAACATTACTTTGTCTCTCACCCCTGAAACGGAATAACATCTCCATCAGGAATTCTATACACTGTTGCTTGATGGTTTTAATCGCATCCTTCTCACTCCGGCTTTCCGTCACACGTCCCGTATTGGACAGATTTCTGAAATGAGCAGTGATATCCTCCAAGTTGGCCGCATTTTCCTGCCCTTCTTCGGCTTCTGCAGCATTGTTATCCATATTCAGCAGATTACCAAACAAGCCTCCCATGCCTCCTGAAAGCCTGTCGCCGGTATATGCAGCTGTACCTGCCTGCATTCTCTTCGCACTGACTGTTGTATAAGTTCTTGCAGATTCCATTCCGATTGTACCGGAATCAATTCTCACTTGTCCCTCCTTTTGTATAAGCCCATTCCTATGCCTGTCTGTGTCACCCGACTGCACCCTCCCTGATGCATGGCAATAGAAAGGACGGTATCTTACCGGAAAATCCTTTTCCCATAAAATACCGTCCGTGGTCTCAACATATTACAGATTCAGAAAAAACCACTCTGGCCAAGAGTTATCTTCCCTGTACCATATATATCGGAACATTCTATGATTTCATTAACCGTCTACTCTGTTATAGTTGATCAGACAGCCTTTTAAGATAATCTGTCTTTCTTCATCCGTCAGCTCGCCGAGTCTTAAGTCAAACTCTGTCAACTGTCCTGCTGTCACATCTACCTTATAAGCCTTGATCACATCTGCCTTCTCCTCTACTGCCTTCCTGATGCCTGGGAAGAAAAGATAGTCCAGATTCTTGAACGGTAATTCTCCTTCCGGAATCAGGAACGGAAGCATACCCCAGTTGATCAGGTTAGAACGGTATCTCTTAGTGGCATACTCATTGGCGATATTAGCCCAGCCGCCCAATACTTTCTGACAGCTTGCTGCCTGCTCTCTGGCAGAACCGTCACCCGGCTTTACTGCGAAAATGGTGGAGCCGAAGCCTGTATTCTCATGAGACGCATCTGCAAAAGTCTTCTTTACCACATCCATGACCGGTTTCACATCCGGATGAACCTCACAGGGATGTTCCCCCTTCATTCTGGCTATCTCTGCTCTCTGGATATCCTTAGCACGTCCTACATACTCAGGATCTTTTCTGGATAAGGTAAACTCTGCCAGTCCCAGAGGATTGGAACGATAAGAGGATGTCTCACCGGAAGGAATCAGCTCATCCGTAGTGGTAACCGGATCATGAATCTCGGATACCACACGCAGTACCAGATTCTCCGGCAGTGCCCCCATAGCCGGCCAATCCTTAATATTGGGGCCAAACTGAATCTCCACACTCTCGTCAGCCACGCCCTTGGAATCAAAGACACGGTTCGCATAAATATTTGCATCAAAATGATATTTGTACTGTCCGATAGGTCCGTCGAAGTCAGTCGCCGGAGTCAGCACACCCTTATTAGCCGCCGTAGCTGCAATAGAGCGGGCATCCATCAATGCGACGGAAGAAATCTGTCCATTCTGCAGCTTGGAGCCTTCTCTGTTCGGGAAGTTTCTGGTAGAATGACGGATACTGAACGCATTGTTAGCCGGTGTATCGCCTGCTCCAAAGCAAGGACCGCAGAATGCGGTCTTCATGACAGCACCTGTCTCCATAATCGTTGCCGCACAGCCGTTTTTGATCAATTCCATATAAACAGGCATGGAAGCCGGATATACGCTAAGCGTAAATCCATCCGAACCGATGTAAGAACCTTTCAGGATATCGGCTGCCGCACAGATATTCTCAAAACCGCCGCCTGCACAGCCTGCGATGATACCCTGGTCAACCATGAATTTGCCGTTTACAACCTTATCCTGTAAGGAATAAGGTACTGCACCGTCTAAGCTGACCTTGGCACGTTCCTCCACATCATGAAGGACATCTGCAAGATTCGCATTTACCTCATCAATCGTATATGTATTGCTGGGATGGAAAGGCATTGCAATCATCGGGCGTATCTTAGACAGATCCACTTTGATCAAGCCGTCATAGTATGCCACTTCACCCGGATTTAACTCCTTATATTCATCCACTCTGCCATGGATATCATAGAACTCTTTAATCGTATCATCTGTTTTCCAGATGGAAGACAGACAGGTTGTCTCTGTCGTCATGACATCGATACCGATACGGAAATCGGCACTCAGGGATGCCACACCCGGCCCTACGAACTCCATTACTTTATTCTTCACATAACCGTTCCCGAATACGGCACCGATAATCGCCAGTGCCACATCCTGAGGGCCTACACCCTTCACCGGCTCACCGGTCAGATATACACCAACCACACCGGGCATATTGATATCGTAAGTCTGGGATAATAACTGTTTAACTAACTCCGGTCCGCCCTCGCCCATAGCCATGGTACCAAGCGCACCATATCTTGTGTGGGAGTCAGAACCCAGAATCATCTTGCCGCCGCCTGCAAGCATCTCTCTTGCATACTGATGGATGACTGCCTGATGAGGCGGTACATAGACGCCACCATACTTTTTCGCACAGGTCAGACCAAACATGTGGTCATCCTCGTTAATCGTACCGCCTACTGCACACAAGGAATTGTGACAGTTGGTAAGTACATACGGAATCGGGAACTTGGTCAGTCCTGATGCTCTGGCTGTCTGGATAATTCCCACAAATGTAATATCATGTGAGGTTAATTTATCAAATTTGATTTTCAGCTTCTCCATATTGCCGGAGGTGTTGTGCTCCTGCAAGATACCATACGCCATCGTGTTTTTGGTGGCTTCTGCCTTAGAGATTTCTTTCCCTGTTTTACTTTTCACTTCCGCAGCGGCATTTGCGCCGTCGGGAATAATCTCGGTGCCATTTACAAGATAAGCACCACCTTCTAATAATTCAATCATTTTCAACTAACCTCCTCATTTATATTTAGTACGTATACTTTATCCCTCAATCTGAAAGTGATAGGCAGACGGGCTTTCTCACCGCCACACCTAATTAATAATTATATAGGATAACCGCCGGCGACGCAATGAATTTAGGAAAAATCAGGATATTTAGAAAATCCGGACGATTTATGCAAGGGCAGCCGGATCAATGGCATACTTCTCATAAAATTTATAGTCTTCCCTCCGACAGTTGACTTTCATCCGTACCCCTTCTTCCCGATAAGATGTCTCATACACTACGGCATGCTCATTCAGATAAGACACCGCCCTGCCGTCTGTATAAGGAATCAGGAAAGTACATTCCCGATAGCCACCGGACAGCTTCTGTTCCATCAGACTGATCAGTTCTTCCATCCCAATCTTCTGTTTGGCAGACAAATAGATACTATTCTCTGTCACTACCGGCAGATGCTCTGCCAGTCCTTCTTCGGAAAGACCGGACAATCCCGGTATCTCATCAGGCGTCACCAGATCTGCCTTGTTATAGACATAGATCATGGGAATACCGTCAGCCTCCAGTTCCTTCAATGTCTGATTGGTGACAGCAATCTGCTCCTTGTAATGCTCATCACTGTAATCCACCACCTGCAGAAGAATATCTGCTTCTCTGGCTTCTTCCAGAGTAGAATGGAAAGCCTCCACCAGATTGTGGGGCAGCTTATGAATGAACCCTACAGTATCCGACAACAGGAAGGCATGATGATTCTCCGGAGCAATCTTACGCACGGTAGTATCCAGCGTTGCAAAAAGCATATCCTTCTCCATAACCTTTTTCTCTTCCACATCCACTTCTTCCATTCCGTATAAATCCAACATGGCGTTCAGCAATGTAGATTTGCCTGCATTGGTATATCCCACCAGGGCTGCCCTGGGCAGTCCTGACTGGGCACGGCGCTTTCTCTGGGTTTCACGCTCCTGACTCACATTCTTAAGCTCCCGCCGTAGTTCTGTCAGACGATGCTCCAGAACACGTCTGTCCAGTTCCAGTTTCTTCTCCCCGGCACCCTTATTGCTCATGGCACCGCTGCCACCGCCCTGTCGGCTCAGTGCTGCATGGAGACCTACAAGTCTTGGCAGCATATACTGCAGTCTGGCCACCTCTACTTGCAATTTTGCCTCACGGGATCGGGCTCTGCTTGCAAAAATGTCAAGGATCAGTGTACTTCTGTCCAGAACAGGCTTCTCCAATCGTTCCTGAAGATTCCGCATCTGCATGGGAGAAAGAGAATTGTCAAATATTATGACATCCGTGTCGGTTTCTAAAGCAAGTTCTTTTACTTCTTCCACCTTGCCTGTGCCAATATAGAATGCCTTATGCACTTCCGCAAGAGTCTGCTCTATGGTAGCAACCACTTCCATATCACAGGCTTCTGCCAAAGCACCTAACTCCTCCAGAGAAGCTGCGTAATCTTCTCCGTCATTTAAGTTGATACCAACCAACAATGCTCGTTCCATCTGATATCTATACCTTTCTTTTGCACTATCCATGCAAATCCCAATATTGCTCTGCCAGTTCCACAGTACCCTCCGCAAATTTTTCCCGATATGTTATGGCAGAAGCAGCATTCGTACGGCTGTGTACCCATGCTAATAACTGCAGCCTGCGCATCATAATAAAAGTGGGAATCATATCCAAGTCTTCCCGTGTAAGAGTACCCTGCTTCCGATACCCTGCTATCCATGCCTTAATTAATTCAGGAACTGCCTCTTCTGTCTCAATAAAACTTAAGGACGCCGCCAGATCCTGCATATACCAGCCAAATCCGCAATCGTCAAAATCTATGATCTCCAGCCTGTCACCTTCTATCAAAAGGTTGGCTCCACGCAGATCTCCATGAATCAACCCGTAATTCTCCCGGTTGTTTCCATAGTCCTGCAATTTCTGATAGATCATCCGGTCTGCCCTGTCCAGAACATCCGGTACACCCTGCGCAAACTTTATCGGCTGTGTCGGGACAAACACCTCTCTCCAATCCCCCCAGACAGCCTGCCTGCCGATCATAGTCTCATAGTTCCAGTGGAACCGGGGCAGTGCTGATGCCTCTTTCCAGCCCTTTGTCTGTGTATGAAGTAATGCTGTCACTTCGCCCAGACGCTCAAACCATATCGCCTGTTCCGACAGTGCCTGTTCTTCCAACGGCGTACCGGGCAAATAGTCGAAAACTACACCATAATAAACCTGCCCTTTCGAATCTTTGGCCGTATATAAGTACCGTCCGTCATCACCCGCTATAGGCTGCCGCAGGCTGAATCGTACTTCAGATTGCTTATCCCTGCCGCATACCTGCCGTTCTTCATCATACTCTCTATATTGCTTCTGCAGTTCTAACATCCAGCGAATCTCTGAGTTCAATTCTTCCTCACTGTGATATGCCGGCCGGCACAAACGCACGATGACACGTCTGCTTCGGCTGTCTAAGTCACTATTTGGAGATTCATCTGTATTTTCAGTATGCTCCGCCAGATAGGTAATATTCTCCGACACCTGCAAAAGCTTTATGGTATAAGCACCTTTCAGCATCCGGCTGTAATTCTGCAATATTCTGTTGGCTAATCGGATACATTCTTCTTTATCATCAAACATCATATTTCTGATTATATCATGACTTATTGAGACTTGTCGCAATAAATTCAAAAGCTCTTACCCCGTATAACAGAGTAAGAGCTTCCCTTTAATAAATTATTTACCGATTTTCTTTCCGATAACAGGCTCTTTCGGAATCACTACCTTGTCAAGCTTCCAGATATCATCCACATACTCCTGGATCGTTCTGTCAGATGTGAACTTACCGGAGCATGCCACATTTAGAATAGCGCTCTTAGCCCATCTCTTCTCATCCCTGTACGCAGCTTCCACTCTTCTCTGAGCCTCTGCATAGGATTTAAAATCTTTCAGGATAAAATAGGTGTCCGCTTTCGCCGTGCACTGTGTATTCAACAAGGAATTATACAGCGGTCTGAACAAATCAGGATCGTTCGGTGCATAGGTACCGTTGATCAGCTGCATTAATACTTTTCTGATATCCGGATCATTGTTAAATATTTCTGTCGGATCATAACCGCCATAATTCTCATAACGGATAACTTCATCAGAACTTAAACCGAAAATAAATGCATTCTCTTCGCCTACTTCTTCCACGATCTCCACGTTGGCACCGTCCATCGTACCCAGCGTCAAAGCACCGTTTAACATGAACTTCATATTACCGGTACCGGATGCCTCCTTACTTGCTGTAGAAATCTGCTCAGATACATCAGATGCTGCAAAAATAATCTCCGCATTGGATACACGGTAGTTCTCAATAAAGACTATCTTAATCTTACCGTTAATGGCAGGATCATTGTTAACCACATCTGCCACGGAATTGATCAGCTTGATCGTCAGCTTGGCATTCTTGTAACCGGCTGCTGCCTTTGCACCGAAGATAAAAGTTCTCGGATAGAAGTCCATATCCGGATGCTCTTTTAACTCATTGTACAGATACATAACATGTAAGATGTTCAGCAGCTGACGTTTGTACTCATGCAGTCTCTTAACCTGCACGTCAAAGATGGAGCGGGGATCTACCTCAATACCGTTGTGCTCCAGAATATATTCTGCCAGACGAACCTTGTTCTGGTATTTAATATTCATAAATTCCTGCTGTGCTTTCTCATCATCAGCATATACTTTTAATTTATTAATCATCGGAAGGTCTGTGATCCAGTCACTTCCCACATGGGCTGTTACCCAGTCGGCAAGAAGCGGATTCGCATGCAATAAGAAACGTCTCTGTGTGATACCGTTGGTCTTATTGTTGAACTTCTCAGGCATCATTTCGTAGAAGTCCTTCAACTCCTGATTTTTCAGGATCTCTGTATGTAATCTTGCCACACCATTGACAGAATAGCCTGCTGCAATAGCCAGATGAGCCATCTTAACCTGTCCGTCATAGATAATAGCCATCTTACGGACTTTCTCCTGGTCACCGGGATATCTCTGCTGAATCTGTGCAACAAATCTGCGGTTAATCTCCTCCACGATCTGATATACACGGGGAAGCAGTCTGGAGAACAGCTCAATAGGCCACTTTTCCAATGCCTCTGCCATAATCGTATGATTTGTATACGCACAGGTCTTGGTCGTTACTTCCCATGCCTCATCCCAGGACAGGTAATACTCATCCATCAGGATACGCATAAGTTCCGCGATTGCTACAGTCGGATGGGTATCGTTCAACTGGAAGGTAACCTTCTCATAGAATTTTCTGATATCATCATGCTTTCTCATGTATTTCGCTACTGCTTCCTGTACGGACGCAGAAATAAAGAAATACTGCTGTTTTAAACGAAGCTCTTTACCGGCATAATGGTTATCATTCGGATAAAGCACCTCTACGATATTTCTCGCCAGATTCTCCTGTTCAACAGCCTTCTGGTAATCACCCTTATCAAAAGAGTCAAGCTGGAAGCAGTCTACCGGTTCTGCATCCCAGATACGGAGCGTATTGACAATACCGTTTCCATATCCGACTACCGGCATATCATAAGGAATCGCTTTCACGGCCTGATAGCCTTCCTGTCTGAAATTGCTTCTGCCGTTCTCATCCACATATACATTGACATAACCACCGAAACGGACTTCCTTGGCATATTCCGGTCTGCGCAGTTCGAATGGATTACCATCCTGCAGCCAGTTATCCGGCACCTCAACCTGATAACCGTCTCTGATCTCCTGCTTAAACATACCATAACGATAACGGATACCGCAGCCGTATGCCGCATAACCCAGCGTAGCCAGGGAATCTAAGAAGCAGGCTGCCAGACGACCCAAACCACCATTACCGAGTGCTGCATCCGGTTCCTGATCCTCTATTACATTGATATCAATACCAAGCTCATCCAAAGCTTTCTCTACAGCCTTGTAAGCCTGCAGGTTGATCATATTATTGCCAAGGGCACGACCCATCAGGAATTCCATGGACAGATAATATACCATCTTAGGGTCCTGTTTATCATATTCCTTCTGTGTCGTCATCCACTGATCTACAATTGCATCCTTAATCGCATAGGATACTGCCTGAAAAATCTGCTGATCGGTAGCTTCCTCAAGTGTCTTTCTGTAAAGCGTCTTTACATTGTAGAGCACACTACGCTTGAAAAGCTCTGTATCAAAGGTTGTGGTAACAGCTTTCTTTGCCATTTGCGTTCCTCCTCATTTCCATCTATTTTCATTCAAATATCGTACAGATGTAAGCATGCAATTCTGCACTATAATTTATTATATATGCTCTTTGTCGTTTTGACTATCAGCAAACTGCTCAAAAAGCGACATTTTTTTACATAAAATACCAAAAAGTTGGTAATCTCAGGTATATTTCACATTCGGAAATCAGCACTTTTCAAGGCTGATTGTTACCATCTCACCATTGACATTCCACTCTTTGGAAACAGCCAGAGTCTCGTCTGTCGTAATACTCTCTGCCAGAACCTTACCGGAAATCATCGGCTCATTCTTCAGTACGATAGCTGCCACCTTGTCATTACCGCTTAAAGAAACCTTAATATGATCCATCACCTCAAAATCGGCTTCCTTACGCATGGTCTGGATCTTACTGATCACTTCATAGACAAACCCTTCCTCGATCAGTTCTTCGGTCAGATTGGTATCCAGCACAACGGTCACATAGTTATCAGCTTCTGCCACAAATCCATCCTTCTGTGCCATCTCAATGAGCAGCTCCTCCTCTGCCAGAACAATTTCCGTACCATCCACTTCAAATTTCAGAGCACCATCGGATTTCAATGCAGCCATGGCAGCATTGCCGTCTACATTGGAAAGATAACTCTTAATGCCGCCCAGCTGTTTACCGTATTTCGGTCCAACTGTCTTAAGCTGTGGCTTAAAGCTGTAGCTTGTAAAAGCAGATACGTCATCTGAGAATTCTACCGTCTTCACATTCAATTCATCCTCAATGATCTCCTGGTAGAAGGTACCGAGCTTATTCGGCGCTTTCACATACATGGTGCCGATAGGCTGACGGTTCTTGATATTCGCCGTGTTACGGGCTGCACGACCCATGACAACGATTTTAAGAACTTCTTCCATATCCTCTTCCAGCTTCTGATCGATCAGCTTCTCATCTGCAACCGGGAAGTCACACAGATGAATACTTTCCGGCGCGCTCCGGTCAATGCTTCTTACCAGATTCTGATAAATTTCTTCTGTCATAAAAGGAATCATCGGTGCTGCACACTTGGAAATCGTAACAAGAGCAGTATACAGGGTCATATAGGCATTGATCTTATCCTGCTCCATTCCTTTGGCCCAGAAACGTTCACGGCTTCTTCTGACATACCAGTTACTCATCTCATCCACGAAATTATCCAGTACTCTTGCAGCCTCGGGAATCCGGTAATTGCCTAAGTTATCATCCACTTCCTTGATTGCCGTATTCAGCTTGGATAAAAGCCATTTATCCATAACCGGAAGTTTCTCATAATCCAACGCATATTTTGTTGCATCAAAGTTATCAATGTTTGCATACAGAACAAAGAATGCATAAGTATTCCACAGCGTACCCAGGAACTTACGCTGACCTTCCTGTACTGCTTTACCATGGAATCTGTTGGGAAGCCATGGTGCGGAATTAATATAGAAATACCAGCGGATTGCATCGGCACCATAGGTTTCCAGTGCCTCAAACGGATCAACCGCATTTCCTTTGGATTTACTCATCTTCTGACCATTCTCATCCTGAACATGCCCCAGAACAATAACATTTTCAAAAGGTGCTTTATTAAACAGTAAGGTAGACTCAGCCATCAGGGAATAGAACCAGCCACGGGTCTGGTCAACCGCCTCAGAGATAAACTGCGCCGGGAACTGCTGTTCAAATAAATCTTTATTTTCAAAAGGATAATGATGCTGTGCAAAAGGCATCGCGCCGGAATCAAACCAGCAATCGATTACTTCCGGTACACGCTTCATGGTCTTACCACACTTCGGACAGGTAATTGTAATCTCATCAATATACGGTCTGTGCAGTTCCACCGTCTTAGCAGCCGGGTTACCGCTCAACTTCTCCAGTTCTTCACGGGAACCGATGGATTCCATATGTCCGCAGTCATCACACTGCCATACATTTAACGGAGTACCCCAGTAACGGTTACGGGAAATGCCCCAGTCCTGAATGTTCTCAAGCCAGTTGCCGAAACGTCCCTCACCAATGGATTCCGGAATCCAGTTTACAGTCTTATTGTTGCGCACAAGATCATCTCTTACCGCTGTCATCTTAATAAACCAGGATTCACGCGCATAGTAAATGAGCGGGGTATCACATCTCCAACAGAAAGGATAATCATGCTCAAATTTCGGCGCATCAAAAAGCTTGCCCTCTTTATCCAGATCTTTCAAAACCTCCGGGTCAGCCTTCTTGACAAACAGACCCGCATAAGGAGTTTCCTCTGTCATCTCACCCTTGCCGTTTACAAACTGTACGAAAGGAAGGTCATATTTCCGGCCTACCTGGGCATCATCCTCACCGAATGCCGGTGCAATATGAACGATACCGGTACCGTCTGTCATGGTAACGTAACTGTCACAGGTTACAAAATGTGCTTTCTTATGCTGTTTTGCTGCAGATTCTGCCGCACAGGCAAACAACGGTTCATACTCTTTGTATTCCAGATCAGTTCCCACATAAGTTTCCAGAATCTCATAAGCCGGCTTTCCTTCTTCTGCCAGCTTACCCAGCACATTATCAAGAAGTGCCTGTGCCATATAGTAGGTATAGCCATCGGCTGCCTTAACCTTTACATAGGTCTCATCCGGGTTCACACAAAGTGCCACGTTGGAAGGCAGTGTCCAGGGTGTTGTGGTCCATGCCAGGAAGTAGGCATCTTCTCCCACAACCTTAAAACGTACCACAGCGGAACGTTCCTTCACTGCTTTATAGCCCTGTGCCACCTCATGAGAGGACAGCGGGGTACCACAACGAGGACAATAAGGCACGATCTTAAAGCCCTTGTACAAAAGGCCCTTATCCCAGATCTGTTTGAGTGCCCACCACTCTGATTCAATGAAATCATCATCATAGGTTACATACGGATTATCCATATCTGCCCAGAAACCAACCGTACTGGAGAAATCCTCCCACATACCTTTGTATTTCCAAACAGATTCCTTACATTTTGTGATAAAAGGATCCAGACCGTATTCTTCAATCTGCTCCTTGCCATCTAAGCCTAACAGCTTCTCAACTTCCAGTTCTACCGGCAGACCGTGGGTATCCCATCCGGCCTTACGGGGAACCATATAGCCCTTCATAGTACGGTATCTGGGAATCATATCCTTAATAACACGGGTTAGCACGTGTCCGATATGTGGCTTGCCGTTTGCGGTCGGCGGTCCGTCATAGAAGGTATAGGTAGGACCTTCCTTTCTGGAATCCATACTCTTCTTGAAAATATCATTGTCTTTCCAGAACTGACAGACTTCTTTCTCTCTGTCGACAAAATTTAAACTGGCATCAACTTTCTGGTACATAATTTGAATATACTCCTTTCATATTATAAGCATTAGTAAGTATTTATACATAGAATTAGAAAGACCCCGTCCCGTAAAAGGACGAGGTCAAAATCTCGTGTTACCACCTGTTACGACGTACGAATCACTGTTTTTGCACATGCACCTGTCCTTCTATAAGAACACAACGTGTCATTTCTGTGATTGATACGGTTTCCGATAACGGCGGAATACCGTCAGTCCCTACTGATTCTCCTTGTAAGCCGACATTGCCCACAAACAGAATGTTCAGTCTGAAACTCAGAAGTGATTTTCCCAGATTTCCTACTCATACCGGTCTTACACCGTCACCGGCTCGCTGTCACTTTTAGAAATAAGGTACTGTCTTCTTCAATGTTTTTGCCTTTTATACTATGCCTATTATAGTATCAGGAAAAAGCCGTTGTCAAGGCAAAACCCGCTATACAAAATACTTTTCATATTTCCCATCATCTGCATCAAAGAAGCACAACCCGACAATGCCACGTCCCGTATGGGCACCGATGGCACAGCCTACCGTTCCTACCATAACAGATTTCGGATGAAGCTCCTGGTCAATGACCGATAGCATATAGTCACGTCCTTCCTCTTCCTCACCGTGGCAGATGGCAATCTGCTGGTTCTCCAGATGGTATCCGTTCTCCTTCGCATAATCTGCCAGGAAACGAAGAGATTTCTTCCTTCCCCGCACAGTCTTAATCACCGCCAGTGCGCCTTCTTTATCCACAATCAAAATCGGTTTCATATCCAGGGTTTCCGCCAGAGTCCCTTTGAACTTGGTCAGCCTGCCTCCCTTGATCAGATAGGCAAGTGTATGTACTGTAAAGACATGCCGGATATGGGAGATGTAATAGCCTGCTGCCTCAATCAGTTCTTCCTTAGTGGCGCCCTTCTCCAGCATGGTTACCAGCTTGCTTACCACCAGACCAAACCCGATTGACGCCGACTTGGAATCAATGATTGTCAGGTCAAAGTCAGGATATTCTTCCACTACATTGACCTTGGCGATATTGGCCGCATTATAGGTTCCCGCAATCCCTGTTGAAAAACAGAGATAGATGACGGTATCTCCAGCCTCCGCATAAGGTGTAAAGGCTTTGGCAAACATCTCCGGATTGATATGATAGGTCTTCACATCCCTCTTAATATCATCCAGAATCTCATAAAACTCCTTCGTCTGAATTGTCGCACCATCAAAGTAATCCACATCATCAATCACCACCGGTGTGGGAATCACATGCAGATTATGTTGTTCTATGTAGTCCTTTGGCAAATCACTTGCCGAGTCTGTGATAATCCGAATCATACAGCTTCTTTCTCCGTTGTCATTTTATATTTATCTGTTTTCATACCTTAAAACTATGATACCATATCTTTTCCCTTAAAAATAGTCTGAAAAATATGGTTTTTCTGCCGGTATCATTCTTTCCAGCCAGGTAAGCATATAATATTCCGTCTGAATCTTTTCATGCTCATACAGATAACTTGGACGTTTATACCCCATCAGCATGGTTGTCAACGTATTGACCGTTAATTCCACTACATTGATGGACTGGTTATCATCCACCTTCTCACAGACAGTCTCTCCATCATGCCAGGACACCATATAATCGCCCTCATTCCAGGGCGCCATCTCATCATGTACCTTAAAATGGATCTTAAAATCCTCCGGCTGAATCAGATAGGGATATTCCCGCAGGAACTCCTCCACATTAATGATTCTGGCCATAATATAGGGTGAAATAGTCTCTGTGATCTCGCTGTCTTCCAACAGATAGGCAAGCGTTTCACCGGAGTAATTGGCTCCCTTTACCTGATCGACCATGGAGAAGTGGGCACTGATATAATTCCACAATCCATGATTCGCCTCAATATTCAGGTATACCATTTCTTTGATATAGAAAATATCATTGGCAATATAATATACAATATAGCCAAGAGGCTTATGCTCCTTGCTGTAATAAACCGCTGCGATCATATCCTCATTGTCCCAGCGCCAATATTCTTCCCAGGACAACGCATCTCTTATTAACGCGCCATGCCTTTGCAGGGCAAAATAAGAATGCACATTGTGATAATCCTCAGAATCCAGACTGACCCTTTCCACCATTCCCTCCACCGGATGTGGTTTGGGAAGCTGGGTATCCTTAATCGTAAAAGTCAGTTTATCGGATACAATCTCCCAGCCCATCTTACGATAAAACGGAATGGAATAAGGATACAGAAAAGAAATCGTCATATCCTGCTTATGCATATAGTCAAGGACATGTCTCATCAGGGAATGGATAAGTCCCCGGCCTGTATATTCCGGATAGGTCGCCACACCGGTAATACCGCCCATATCCATGATCTCATCATACACATTGACCCTCATGGAATAAACCACGATCATGGATGCCAGACGATCCCGGTAAAACCATCCAAGCACATAGGCTTCCTCCAGAATCGGCCGCTTGGCATATTTAATCTCATCCTGCTTCCATCCTGTCTGGAACAGATCATAAGAAGTTACCTGAAAGGCATACTGCAACAGCGCATTAAACTGCTCCAGATCCCCCTTATCAAGTTCCCGCATACGGAAGTCTCCGTTTACCTCTATATAATTATGTTGATCCGACTGACTCTCCATGTTGCGTTTCCTTCGCTTTCTAATCCCTGCTCATCTGATCAAGGAGCTGGATCTTGATGTCATATAATTTACTGGAAAGATCCACATAGACCTTATGCGGATTCACCAGACGTCTTGTCTCATCCCACAACGTATTCTGCTCCTGCTGACAATACTCTCTGATATCCATAACCTTAGGAGAAGTGTAACAGCATTCTCCGTTCTTAAATACCGGCACCATCAGTTCCCTTAACCGGTAACTACCGGCAAGAAGTTTTGTCTTTTTCCACGGTTCGGAAGGATCAAATAGCATCATAGACTCATTCTCATCAAACTTCTCATCTACCAGGCAGATCAGATCTGCTTTAATCTTGCCGCTCTCTTTATCATAGATACGATAAATCGTCTTATTACCCGGGTTGGTTATTTTCTCCGTGTTCTCGGACAGCTTGATTTTCGGAATAAACTTTCCGTCCTTGCCCATAATGGCTGCCAG
This sequence comes from Lachnospiraceae bacterium, assembly GCA_051878995.1. Taxonomy (GTDB): domain Bacteria; phylum Bacillota; class Clostridia; order Lachnospirales; family Lachnospiraceae; genus UBA3282. Next base: position 153,667 of record JBJELE010000025.1, read on the forward strand.
CTTGTATACACCGCCGAAGGACGGACAATCCTTGGAAGTAATCAGATGCGTACCAACACCCCAGGAGGTGATGGCTGCCCCCTGATCCTTCAGGCTCTGAATCAGGAATTCATCCAGGTCATTGGAAGCAGAAATCACCGCATCCGTAAATCCTGCATCATCCAGCATCTTTCTGGCCTTCTTGGACAGATATGCCAGATCGCCGCTGTCTAAACGGATACCATAGAAAGTAAGCGGGATGCCTGCTTCGCGCATCTCTGTAAAGACACGGATGGCATTGGGCACACCGGATTTTAATGTATCATAAGTATCTACCAGTAAAATACATGCAGAAGGATACATATCTGCGTATGTCTTAAAAGCCGTATACTCATCCGGGAAGCTCATGATCCAGCTATGGGCATGGGTTCCCTTAACCGGCACATCAAAAAGCTGACCGCACAATACATTGGAAGTGCCGACACATCCGCCAATCACAGCTGCTCTTGCGCCATAAGTACCTGCATCCGGCCCCTGTGCACGGCGAAGACCAAATTCCATGATGCCGTCTCCCTGCGCTGCATAGCAGACTCTGGCAGCCTTCGTGGCAATCAGACTCTGGTGATTGATAATATTCAGAATAGCTGTTTCCATGAGCTGCGCCTGCATAATCGGCGCAATGACTTTAACAAGTGGTTCCCTTGGAAATACCACGGTTCCCTCGGGAATCGCATAAATATCTCCGGTAAATCTGAAGTTTCTAAGATAGTCCAGAAAATCCTGTTCAAAAATGCCCAGGCTTGCCAGATAGGCAATATCCTCTTCACTGAAATGAAGCTCCTTAATATATTGAATGAGCTGGTCTAATCCCGCTGCAATGGCAAAGCCTCCATCACAGGGATTATTACGGTAAAATGCATCAAAGATAACCGTCTCATTCTGATCCTTATTCTTAAAATAACCCTGCATCATCGTCAACTCATACAAGTCTGTGAGCAGTGTTAAGTTCTGTCTGTCCATTTCTGATTTCCTTTCTCAACGCAATATGCAAATTTGTGATTCTATCATACACCCTTTGGTGAAAATAGAAAAGGTTTTTTACAGAAAAGACAAGACAACTGTCTTGTCAGTAGTTCGTCTTGTCTTCCAACTATTTTCCTTTCAGATTCATTTCTCACTATATACTTCTGACAAAAGCAGTTCTGCCAGATATTGCGCTGTAGGCAGAATCACTGCCGTGTCCACGCAAAATGACGGATGGTGGATAGGATGCCCCACTCCGGTACCAATCTTCACATAACAGCCCGGCACTTCTCTTCCCATAGTGTCCTCATCTTCATAAAACGCAAAATCGTCGCCGCCCATAGAGCTTTCCTCCGGCACGGTCTCCATTCCCAGCCGGTGCGCCACCTCTTCACAGATTCGTGCCATTCTGCCATCATTATAGGTAGCGGGTGGGCCTGCTACCCACTCCACCTCTGCAGCAGCGCCATAGGCCGCCCCTATCTGCTGCGAGATTTCTTTGACTTTACGCTCATATAAGATACGGTCTTCCCTGTCCATGGTACGGACAGTTCCCTCTAACTCTGCTTCCGTGGGAATAACATTCCATGTATTACCGGCCGTAATCCTGGTCACGCTTAAGAGGGACGGATGAAAAGCATTCACATTACGGCTGACGATAGACTGTAAACCCTGCACAATGGCCGATGCCGTCAGAATAGGATCAATGCCGTCGTCCGGATGTGCACCGTGACAACCAACTCCTTTGACCTTAATCACAAAGCGGTCCACTGCTGCCGTCACATACCCTTCCCGGATGCCAATCACATTTACCGCATTGGTAGGGTCTGCATGAAAGCCCCAGATATAAGGCACATCATCCATGACATCTGTTTCCAGAATCTTCAGCGCGCCGTGGGACTCCTCCTCTGCCGGTTGGAAGATAAACTTAACCGTGCCGCTGAATTCATCCCTTCGCTCCTGCAGCAGAATAGCTGCACCGATTCCTGTGGTGATATGCAGATCATGTCCACAGGCATGCATATGTCCCGGTATCTCAGAACGATATGCTAACTGTGTCTGCTCTGTGATGGGAAGCGCATCAATATCACAACGCAGCGCGGTAACGCGTTCTCCCGGCTTCTGTCCTCTTACCACGGCTACCAGTCCCGTTTCAAGCGGATAGGGCAGAATCTCGATTCCTGCTGCCGTCAGCAGTTCCCGAATTTTTGCCGTAGTCTCCACTTCCTCATAGGGCATCTCCGGATGCCTGTGAAACCATTTGAAATTATCAATTAAATACTGTTCAAAATTCTCCATTTTTATTCCTCTTAGCGACCGCTGTTAGGATCAAGTGCATCCCGCAGCGCATCTCCGATAAAGTTAATTGCCATCACGATTACAACGATCAACAGTCCCGGCGGAATCCACAGCCACGGCTGGGAAGTCAGTACCGTAAGAGACTGGGCACCATTTAACATATTACCAAGGCTCGCCGTAGGCGGCTGCACACCCTGCCCTAAGAAGCTCAGTGCCGCCTCGTCCAAGATAGACAATGCCAGCACGGAGGTAGCATATACAAGAATCGGTGCCACCGTATTCGGTAATATCTCCGAAAACAAAATATGTCGAAGCGGCATGCCTGCCACAATATTTCCTTTTACAAAATTAGTCTCCCGCAGATTCAAGACGTTGCCACGTACCAGCCTGGCAATACCCGGCCAGTCCACAAAACCGAGAATCAAAATAATGTTCCATAATCCCGGTTTAAAGATTGCTGCCGCAACCAGCACCAGCAGAATATACGGGAAAGACATGACCATATCCGTAAACCGCATGATGATCATATCTGCTACACCGCCAAAATATCCTGCAATCAAACCCAAAACAACACCTATTATGGTAGAAATCAGTGTAGCCATTACACCTACCAGCAGAGAAATTCTGGTGGCATATAACAGTCTGCTCAAGACATCCCTGCCGATTAAGTCCGTTCCCAGCCAGAAATCTTTAGATGGTGCAGATGCAAAAGGGCCTGCAATCTCTGTGGGATCATAGGGCGCAATCACCGGTGCCAGAAGCGCCGCCGCCACAATAACCGTCAGGATTACCAGACTGATTGCTGCCAGACGATGCCTGCGGAATCTGCGCCAGACAGTCTGCACATAACTCTCGCTGTGAATATCTTTATTGCTGCCTGTCTCCTTCATATTCATTTTCTGATCTATGTTCTTCAATATCATCGGCACACCCTCCTAATCCAGCTGAATGGTAGGATCTACCAATGCATATAAAATATCCGTTACCAGATTGGCAATCAGCACCACCACCGCAGATAACAGGCATACCCCCATAATAACCGGATAATCCCTGCTGCTGATAGCGCTCATGGTCATCAATCCCAGACCGGGCCAGGAAAATACCTGTTCAATAATAACCGCACCACCGAACAATACCGGAATCTCCATGCCGATCACGGTAATAATCGGCACCAGAGCATTTCTTAAAGCATGCTTATTAATAACCCGGAAATGTCCGATTCCCTTGGCTCTTGCCGTTCTCAGATAATCCTGCTGCAAGATTTCCAGTACTGCACTTCGGATATAACGGATATTACTGCCCGCCATGGAAAAAGCAAGTACGATCACAGGCATTACCATGTGCTTCGCCACATCCGCTGCGCCGCCTTCCGTGCCCAGAGTCGTCATACCGCTGGATGGCAACCATCCCAGCTTAATCGTAAACAGATAAACCAACAGCATGGAAAGAAAGAAGCCCGGTACACTGCTTCCCAGAAAAGATGCCGTAACCACTGCGTAATCTCCCTTCGAATACTGATGAATGGCACTGTAAATGCCTGCCGGAACAGCAAACAAAAGACTTACAATCAGTGAGACTCCCATCAGAAGAAGAGTCGGTCCCAGATGACTTGCAATCATCGAGCTGACAGATTGATAGGATTTCATGGAATATCCCAAATTGCCATGTAACAACTGCCCCAGCCAGACAAAATACTGGATATATATCGGCTGATCCAAGCCCAAAGCAATCTTCTTAGCCTCAACCGCGGCCTGGGACACACGGGGCCCCTGCAGCATTTCCAACGGGCTCCCTGCCAGACACATAATGGCATAATCGATTATAGTGATACCAATCAGAACCGGAATGGCAATCAAGATACGTTTCAATATATATTTACCCATGATCTGCCTCCTTTCCGCTCTGTAGTATCACCGGGCATGCCACCTGACGTAAACCTCTGTCATCCACATTCCGGAGATCCGGCACCTCCTGTTTACATGCTTCCGTAGCATATGGGCATCGATTGTGAAATCTGCACCCTGACGGTGGATTTGTACTGCTGCCGATTTCTCCCTGTAACAATTCACGCTTCTGGTCTTTCTGCGTGGGATCGGGAATCAAAACTGCATCCAGTAGTGCTTTGGTATATGGATGCATTGGGTGTCTGAAAACCTCCTGTGCATCTCCAATCTCCACAATTTTACCCAGATACATGACCGCAATCCGGTCACTGACATAATGAACAGCACCCAAACCATGCCCCACAAATAGCAGTGTCAAGCCAAGTTCCTTCTGTAATTCTTTTAACAAATTTAAGATCTGTGCCTGAATGGACACATCCAACGCGCTCACCGGTTCATCGCAGACGATAAATTCCGGATTCAGGGAAAGTGCCTTGGCAATACCGATCCTCTGTCTCTGTCCTCCGGAAAACTCATGGGGATATCTGCCCAGCACGGTTCTCGGAAGACCAACCATATCTAAAATCTTCAAAATATCCTGTTCCACCGTTCCCTTAGTGGATATATGATGGTACAGCATAGGCTGTGCCAGGATCTCAAAGATGTGTTTTCTTGGATTTAAAGAAGAATAAGGGTCCTGAAAAACCATCTGCAGCTTCGTTCTGATTTGCTGCATCTGTTTCTTATTCTTCCGAATGGCCGATAAATCACAGCCATTATAGTATATTTTACCTTCCGTGGGAGTCTCCAGACCTACCAACTGCCTGCCTATCGTAGATTTTCCACACCCTGACTCTCCCACCAGCCCCAGAGTCTGCCCCTTCGGAATGTCAAAACTGACACCGTCCACGGCTTTCACATAACCGGTCGTATGGGTAATAATGCCACCCTTGACCGGATAATACTTTTTCATATTTTCCACTGCAATCAGAGGTATTTTACTCTCATCCATCATTAAGCAATACCTCCTTCGTACGCTACAATGCATCTGGCCTTATGGCCGTTTCCAAAATCGTAATTCTCCTGCGGCTTGCTGCATTCTTCTCTTCTGTAAAGACACCGGTCTGCGAAACGGCATCCTCTGATATCATCATAACTCTCCGGTACCATCCCGGGAATCGCCTGCAACTGTCTGTCCTCATCATCCCGGATTGTGGGAACCGTATTTAACAGCGCCTTTGTATAGGGGTGTTTCGGATGAGTAAATATCTCTTCCGCCGTCGCCTCCTCAATAATCTGCCCCGCATACATGACCAGTACCCTGTCGGCTGTATTCGCCACCAATCCGATATCATGGGTAATCAGGATCATAGACATATGATTTTCCTGCTGCAATTCTTTTAACAGCTTCATAATCTGTGCCTGTATCGTCACATCCAATGCCGTAGTCGGTTCATCCGCTATAAGAAGCTTCGGGTTGCAGGATAATGCCATGGCAATCATCACACGTTGCCGCATACCACCGGATAAGGTATGGGGATATTTACGGATTACATGCTCTGCATCAGGCATACCGACCTTGGTAAGCAGATCAATAGCCCGTTCCCTGGCCTGCTCTTTGGATAAATGCATATGGATTCTGATACTTTCCGTAAGCTGACTGCCCACAGTAAACACCGGATTTAAGGATGTAAGCGGGTCCTGGAAGATCATGGTCAGTTCATCTCCTCTGATCTGATCCAGTTCTTTTTCCTTCATGGTAAGAAGGTCCTTACCGTCAAAGAGGACAGAGCCGTCAATGACAGCTCCGCCCCTTCCTAATAATCCCATAATAGACAATGAGGTAACACTTTTACCGCAGCCTGATTCACCCACAATGCAGACTACTTCACCCTGATCTACGTGAAAACTCACATGATCAACACTGATATTTTTACCGTAATCACCGGTAAAGACTGTTGTCAGGTCTTTTACCTCTAACAAATGCTGCATCTGTTACCTCCCAATCTTATTACTTATAATTTCTTACTCAGTAACATCCCAGTTCTGAACGTCGTTAAAGAAACCGTATGCAGTAGGTTCTGCTCCGACTACACGATTGTTGACCGCACCCATCTGGCTGATCACATAAACAGAGAACATCGGAACATCTTCCTGGACTTTCTTATCTACCACTGAATAATCTGCCTTTAACTGCTCTACATCTGTGGTGGTCTGTGTATCTTCCAATGCTGCGTTAATCTCATCAGCAGCATATCCGGTCCAGCTTCCCTCTCCGCTTAAAAGCCATGCAACATCCGGGTATGGATCAACCGGTGCATAGGTATACTGTACTGCCAGGATATCATAATCTGTACTTCCCGCTACACTCATCAGGCTGGCCAGATCCAGTGTGGTGATCTCCACATTGATTCCTACTGCTCCCCACTGTGCTGCCAGGATCTGTGCTCCATTGACAAATGTGGTATCACCGGACCACACATAGAAGCGAAGTGTCTGAGAACCATCCCATCCTGCTTCCTCTAAGAGAGCTTTGGCCTTCTCCGGGTCATACGGTAACGGCTCAATAGAGCTGTCATAATACGGGCTTGCCGAAGAAACGAATCCATCAATAACTTCTCCGTTTCCTTTTAAAAGCTGGTCCACTAACTGCTGTCTGTCAATTGCATAGACAAGTGCCTGACGTACTCTTGCATCAGAAATATTTGCTGTCTGGATAAAAGCAGACTGGTTGGTAATCGGTGAGCCATATACAGCCTTCACATTCTCCAGCTTCTCAATACTTTCATAATCAGTCTCAGGAATCGATGTCATGGTAAGCTGTGTAATATCAATTTCACCGGACTGTAATCCTGCATATACCTGGCTTCCGTCTACAATCTTGATATTCAGCTTATCAAGCTTCGGTGCACCCTTAAAATAATTTTCATTTGCAACATAAGAAATATAATGATCTGCATCATAGTCAGTCAAAAGGAATGGTCCGTCAATCACATCCGGATGATTAAACCAATCTGCGGTTAACAGTTCCTCTTCACTAAACTGTTCAATCACATGCTTCGGTAATGCACGAAGATATCTTCCGTAAGTATTGTTAAAGGTTGTAAGGGACATGGGATACTTGGATGTAAACTGAAGTGTCTTATCATCCAGCACGGTAAGTCCTGCCATGCTTGTGGCACCTTCCTCCACAAAGCCTTCATCCGTAGTTCCCTCGAATGCATAAAGCATAAGTGTTGTATTGTTTACAACCGGACTGGCCAGACGAAGCACCGTGTATTCCAGGTCATAGGCTGTAACCGGCTGACCGTCAGACCATGTGGCTGCATCATCAATATGGACAACAAAATTGATGTTATCCTCAGTCGTAATAGAATCTGCCAGCATATTCTGGAAATTGGAATCTTTATCCAATTCAACAAGCGGCAGGAACATCAGATCAACCGCATATTTGTTAATCTCTGTCTGGTCAATAACAAAGGGATTGATGCCGCCCAGACTGCTGGTAACACCTACGTTGATGATCTTCTCACCCTCTGCTGCTTCTGCCGGCGCTGCACCACTGTCTTGTGTCGCAGTTTCCGTCTCTGCGGCATTATCTGTTCCGGTACTGCTGCCACTGTCAGATGAACCGCACGCTGTCAACGATGCAACCATTGCACCTGTCAGCAGCAAACTTGCAAGTTTTGCTAACTTTCTTTTCATAATTCTCCTCCTCTTGGTATATATTCCTACTATTTAACTAGGTATTGTATAGAATTATACTTTACAGTAAAAACAATGTCAATATATTTCCCAATAATCGCTTTAGTATAGCATAACCTTGACAAAAAATGCAATGCGATGTATATATTTCATAAGTAAAATAATACAAAGGATTCTATCATGAAAAATGTACTTAATTATCAATCAAGTGAATATGACTGCGGCCCTGTTGCATTAACCAATGCTATTCGCTACTTATTTGACCGTGAAGTCATCTATCCTGATATTATTAAATATATTATGCTGTATTGCCTGGATTCTTACAATGAGCAGGGGGAAGTGGGCAAGCGTGGCACCTCTGCTTCTGCTATGATGTTTCTGAGCAACTGGCTGAACCAGTTTGGAAAGATGAAGAATTTCCCAATCTCCTGTGAATTTCTTTCCGGTGAAGATGTATATCTGTCACAAAATTGCAAAATAATCGGGGCTCTGCAGCAGGGCGGTGCTGTTGTACTGCGGCTTTTTCTGGATGTGGGACATTATGTACTGCTGACAGGCATTGAAGGAGACAGCATCTATCTCTTTGATCCCTATTATGAAGAATTGGATGATCCTGAACTGGATGAGGAATATTTTTCAGAAGGTATCACTTTCATAACAGACCAGCCGAAGCGCGCGAATCGCCTTGTTTCCATAGAGCGCTTAAACCGGCTGACTGAAGGCTTTTACGAAATGGGCCCTTATGAAATCCGCGAAGCTCTGATCGTCTTTAATCAGGAAACGCGGCTGACTCCTGAAGCAACTATTGATTACTTTATATAATTTAAATAACAAAGTCAGGCTTGGCTGATTACAGCAAATAGCCTGACTTTATTTATATTACAATACCATAGGATTTTCATTATTGTTCCATCTGTCTTCCCAGAAATCCGGCCGCTGACTGGATCAGTTTCTGTTCTACCTCACCCATCTTGGCTTTATGATCCGTTTCCAGTAAAATTACGGAACCAATCACATCACCTTCACAGATAATCGGGCTGATCGCCTCATGATGAAATTCCTCTGCATCATTACAAATCTGAATAAAGTTTCTGTCACCTTTGGCTGCTATCACACTTTCCCTGTGATTGATTTTTTCCTCAAGTTCCCTGCTGATAGACTTGCCGAGCAGGCTCTTCATACCACCGGCCACTGCGATGAACTGATCTCTGTCAGATATCATGGCTATGTGTCCCGATACCTGTGCCATGCTCTCCGCGTACTGTTTGGCAAAGGTGCCCATCTCACCAATCGGAGAATATTTCTTTAAGATAATCTCGCCTTCCTTATCAGTAAATATTTCCAAGGGGTCTGATTCCCTGATGTGGAGTGTTCTGCGAATTTCCTTTGGGATTACGATACGTCCCAGATCATCTATTCTACGTACAATGCCTGTTGCCTTCATAAATCCTCCTTATTTTATGGAGAAAAAAACCTCCATTTACATTTTCTAGTCTTGTGAACCTAGTATTTGTAAATGAAGGCATTTTATACCTATTGCCAGGAATACCTCTGACAATATCTTCCTATTCGATTTTTATTCCATTATTTCTTAACGCCCTTGGCACCGGACAGATTCGCATTCTGTAAGATATTGCTGTCAAAGGAGGTCAGCATATTCTTCTCCTCCCGCTCTCTCTTAAGCGCCAGCTTCACCATATCATCCAGAAGCTCTGCGTAAGGCTTGCCCAATGCCTCCCACAGATAGAACGCCAGTGATCCCGGAATCGGGTTGATCTCATTCACATACACCTGGTCAGTATCCTTATCGATCATAAAATCAATTCGGGAAACGCCGCTGCAGTTGAGCACCTGGAACGTCTTGACTGCCATCTCGCGGATTTCTTCTCTCTTCTGCGGTGTCAGATTAGCAGGCAGTTCTCTCTTGGCCGTGCGCATACCTTCTGACCCCGTCTTGCTTCCTGCCACATATTTATCCTCATAGCTTAAGATTTCATCACTGGATACCGGCTCCTCGCACTCGGATGCGGCTGCTTCCTCATAATCTCCCAGAACAGCACAGTTAATTTCCCGCAGATTCATGATTGCCCGCTCTACCAACACTTTAGGGCTGAAGGTAAAGGCATACTCCAAAGCTTCTGTCAGTCCGGCTCTGTCCTTGGCAATCTTGATCCCTACACTGGAACCTAAGTTGACGGGTTTAACAATAACAGGATAAGTAATCCTTGCCTCTATTTTGGCATAGGCTGCTGCCTCATCACGCTGATACTCTTTCACATTTAACGTTACACAGTCAAGAACCGGAATATCATTGTCCTTCAACACCGTCTTCATCACGTATTTGTCCATTGTTACGGCTGATGCCATCACATCACAGCCCGCCAGAGGAATATTGTAATGGCGAAGGAATCCCTGTAAAGAGCCATCCTCCACATTGGCACCGTGCACTACCGGAAATGCCACATCAATCTCTGCCACTACGGAGCTGCCGAACTTCTTAACCGGATATTGTATCAACTGCACTTTACCCTGTTCGTTCATCAGAAACACTCTCGTACTCTTCTTCAGAAGTTCCGGGATATTCTTATAGTTTGCAATATCACTAATAGCCTCTCCCGTATAGAATTCATTCTCCTTGGTAATATAGATCGGAACCGGCTCATATTTCTCTCTGTTAAAAGAATTAAAAGCCTGCAGACCGGAGATGACCGATACCTCATGCTCTACACTCTTACCGCCAAAAAATACTCCTACTCGAATCTTCATAATCTTCCTCCATTCCAAATATCAGCCTATGCATAGTTATCCGGCAGATCGTTCTCGATCAGTACCACCTTCTGTTTCTCACCGGGGATTGCATTCACCATCTGAAATGCTTCCTGTAAAGTATCTACCACAATCATCCTGTTGGATGGGAATCCTGCCTCTGTCAGGCCGTCCTGAATGGGCTTCGTCTGTTCCTTGCCTACCAGCACGGCATAATCACATTTATCCGCGGCATAAACTCCTACTTCCTTATTCTCATCATACTGCTTCTCACCCAGCTCTACCATGCCCGGTGTCATCAGAATACGCAGCTCCTTGAACATCGCAAGGGTATCCAGTGCCGCCTTAAAACCGTTCTTATTGGAATTGTAACTGTCATCTAACAGAATACGGTTGCCCTGTTTCACAAGCTGCAGCCTGTGAGCCACACTTTCTAACTGCTTCACCGGATAAATCAGTTTATCCATGGAGATTCCAAGCGTATTGGCCACAGCAATGGCACCGGCAATATTCTGTACATTATGATTCCCCACAAGCCTGGTATGGAATTCATACTCCTGTCCATTTTGATCCTTCATCTTGAAAGCAGACCCTTCCGGGGAAACGGTAATATCGTAAGCTCGGTAATCAATCTGCCCATCGGTTCCGGCAGTCCCATAGCTTACCACTGTTTTATCCGTCCGGTGATTTCTGATATATTCATTATCATAATTCAGGAATACTTTGCCTTCCTGTGGGATTGCATCTGCCAGTTCAAATTTTGTTCCGATAATATTCTCTATCGTGTGAAAACTCTGTAAATGCTGTGGCCCAATGGAAGTAATAATGCCATAACCTGGGTGTACCAGATCACAGATCTCCTTGATATCTCCCACCTCTCTGGCTCCCATCTCACAGATGAAAATCTCATGGAAGGGTTTCATCTGCTCCCGGATCGTTCTGACCACACCTAAGGTAGTATTAAAATTACCGGGTGTATGCAGTACATTGAACTGACTGGACAAAAGTGTATTCAGGAAATACTTCACACTGGTTTTACCATAACTTCCCGTCACACCAATAATCTTCAGATCCGGCATCTGGCTTAAAATCCGTGCCGCATCATTAATATAATGCTGATTGATGCCCTTCTCAACCGGTCTGTTCAACAGATTCACAAGTAAGATAAGAAATGGTGTCAATATAAACAACACAAGCAGTACAATACCTGTAATCTGTACGATCCGTTCTGCTGCCATTCCCCGGATAATACCTGTTACCACCGGAATTACAATACCCAAAACATAAATAACCGCTGTAGTAATCAGCATCCTCTTGACTCTCGGTGTATAAACCAGCGGTTTCTTCGCTTTACGTGGTTTATTAACCCATATCGTCATTACATTCATCAGGCAGGCAATCACAAGACATATCAGATTACCGGTCCATAATAAAGGCAGCGATATGATGGCATACAGACATTTGCCGAGCAATCGTCCTATATTGGAATGCACCTGCATCCACTCCCTGTATTCCCTGGGTTTATAGGAATTTTGCTGGAACATATGCGCAATATATAATTCATAACGGATGGCCCCCACCAGATAGGTGACAGACCACAGAATCATCCAACATACATACATAGACATCTACCAACGATACCTTTCTACTTCCTTGCACTTATGAGATCTTAAAAAAAGATTTCAACGCACTGTTGACCTTCGGCGCCTGCTCTGCAAAAGAAAAATGTCCCGCACCTTCACATACTACCAACCCGGCATCCGGGATCAGTTCTTCCATCCTTTTTGCATCAGACAGCGGTGTGGCTGTGTCCAGATCTCCCCATATTAATAGTGTTGGACAGGTAACCAGATGCATCAGCGGCTCCAAATCCTCATTGACTACCTTGACAAGAGTTGCACGCATGGTGGGCGTTGCACTGTTATAATCTGCCGACCCGCGCTTGCGCCGCATGTCCTCCACTGCATCAGGATATAAGAAATGCAGCGGCTTTGTGCTCATAACTGCCCGCCCGATCTTATAGCAGCGCTGACTGATCTTCTGCCGCAGGGTTTTCTTCGGAAGAATGCCCGCACTGTCAATCAGCACGGCCCGCTCTATCTCAAAGGGCAGATTCTCTCTGGCATTCATCTTAAAAAATACTCTGCCTCCAAAGGAATGTACCACAATACTCAGCTTCCTCAGATCAAAGGAAGCAATAAACTTCAGCACAAAATCTACATAATCATCTACACACCACGGCTCTGCGGGTTCAGATGTTTTTCCAAATCCCGGCATGTCAAGCGCTATTACTCTCTTCCCCTGTGAAAGCGTTTGAATGACACTTCGATAAAGAGTAATATTGGCACCCCATCCATGTAAGAGCAGCACAACATCCCCTTCGCCCTCGTCGGTATAATTTACAGAAATATTATCTATCTTCTTGATCATGAATACTCCATGGCATCTATCTGCACCTCATGCATCCTGACTGCCTTTTCTGTTCTTACATAATAATATGTGCACTTTTTGCATAAAACATAAATTATGATGCACTACGCTTTATCATATACCTATGCCAGTCATTTGGCAAATATGTTTTTGCCATCTGCTATGCAAAAACTGCTCTTACTGTTCCAGATAATCCAAATAATCCATCTCACTGGCAAATAACATGTATGTTCCATTCACATATCCCATGTACCCACTCTCAACTGCATATCCTTTCATATCCTGTTCTCCTTTCCAAATGTTCTCGCGTTTCCGAACCTTTGTTCTGTAGACAGGATACAAAAAATGGAGTCCGATATTTCGGACTCCAACCAAATTTAATCATTTTGCATGATTTTGCTATCCTTCATTAGTCTCTGTAAACTCTGTAGCGCTTTTCTATGTATAATCTTCGCATAAGCATATGATATCTGCAATTTCTCAGCAGTCACTTTCAACGTATACCCTTTGTAGTAGTGCAGAATGATCAGATCCCGTGACCTCACATCAAGCTGTGACAGTGCCTCATAAAGCTGCTCCAGCATCTCATCATTAATAAGCTTCTGATCAATTTCTTCACCTATCGTAAAGTCTTCAGGTACCTCTGAAAACTGTTTTCTTGTCCGATAATAATCAACCACTGTATTTCTGGTAATGGTATAAATCCATGTGGATACAGATGCCTTACTCTCATCATAAACATCCATCTTCTGATAGACCTTCACGAACACGCTGGACACCAGATCCTCAGCATCATGAGGATTGGATACTTTTCCTGCTACATAAGACATAACCTTACCATGGAAATCTGCATATAGCTTCTCTTTATCGGATTCTGACTGCACCATTTCAGGAATTCCCCCTGCCACATTCAGGCTTCTTAGAGGGATAACCTGTACCGGCAGCATTTACACTGTCCAGTTCGTCATCAGACAATACATGACTATAACGTTCTTCTGTGTCCCTGATAAGCCCTTCAAGATGGCTGTTAACTGAAAATCTGTGATAATCAAATAATGCTCGCAGTGTTTCATTCATATTATGATACCTCTTATCCCAATCAGTTCTAATACATTATTCAGGCTTTGCAACATCTATTCTGCTTTTTATACGAAACACTTGTAAAATGGGATAACACTACAAAGCATTTTTCAATATTATAGCAGAAATAAAAGTGCAAGAAAAGACTTTTGTTCATGAGCGATATCGCCTTCCTCTTAAATCGTTGTAAGATTTCGATACCCATTCATCGCATCAACCGCTTTTTGGTAATAACCATTCTCAAAAAAGAGACACTTGGAAGGATCTGCCGCAAGTTTATCTCCCGTCAGGGCAAGTGCAATTGCCCGACAGCCGCCTGTACAGTATTTAAAATACTGACAGTCACCGCATTTACTGTCATGTTTTCTAACCTGATCTACCGTCGTACAAATCTCGCATAGATACCGGCTGTCCTGCCAGATTGCCTGTAAAGAACCTGTTTTGACATTGCCGAGTATATCGCCATGCTGCTCGTAGTATCCGGACATCTGATGACAAGGAAATACATTGCCATTGGCTGCAATCGCCGTCATTCCCCGCACACCTTTACATACCGGAAGCGTATCCCGATATTCTTGTTCGGAGTACAGGACAGGTACAAGCTTATAGCAGCGTTTCGACGGATAAAGCATCATCAGTTGCCACAAGATAATATTCATCCTGCAGTCGGTCCGGATATATTGGCTTGCGAACTCTATCATACGGTCATAATATTCCGTAAGCTCCAAGGTTGCATTCCCGGCGTTCTGTACCCAGCGGGGAGCTTCTGTTGTCCGAATAATCCGCATTGTCTTCACGCCGAGGCTGTCCATAAGTTTTGCGGTTTCCAGCATGGAATCCACATTTTTTCTATGAACATTCGTCTGCACCATTACCTCAAAACCGTTTTCAACACATAGTTTAATGGCTCTGAGTGCGTCCTTCTCTGCGCCCTCGCGGTTCCTGAGCCAGTCATGATGACCGATACCGTCAAAAGAAATCTTTATCTTTGGATGTGCCCCTATCACTTTCATACGATCCAGTGCCTGCCGGTTCAGGAAAAAACCGTTTGTATTCAGTTCATCAACGAACATATCCCGCTTGTATATCTGATCCATGATTTCAAAAAAATCAGGGTGCAGCATCGGTTCCCCACCGGTGATTGTAAAGCTGTTAACCCCACAGGCCTGCGCCTCATCCAGAAGCCGTTCTGCCTCAGCAAGCGACCACTCACTTGTCAACGGTGCATTATCTGCAGCATTAAAACAATGCAGACAATTGTAATTACATTTACCTGTTATCATCCAGTTAATTTTCGGAAAATAGCGGTTCTCACAACGTCTATATTTTTGCCAGTCAGAGAGAGTATCCCCCTCTTTCCATGGCCTGATGAGTCCTCTCTCTTGCAATTTGTGTAACAGCTGTGTTGCGGGTAACTCAGTTTTCCCGTCACAGGCAAGCAGAAGCTCAAATTCTTCCTCCTTCAATCCTTGGGCAAATTCCTCATTTCGTACATAATAAGCATACGGAACGAGCCACCAGGATCGTAAGGCTATATCAGGACTTAATATGTATCGTTTCATTCAGTCTACCATCCTATTGTTTCATACAGATATCTGCAGCGATGAAAGCTGCCACAGCTGATTTATCGCACTATTTCCAGAACTCCCACCATCGGTTCCCATAACATTTGCCACCTGCTACATTCTCCAGTTCCTCATCGGAAAGCGCTCCTGATGTGGGATTCAACATTGCATAATATCCTTTGGCCTGTTCCAAAGTAAGTTCTATGCCATTTTCCTCTGCCATCTTCAGAAGTTCCTCCGGTGTTTTGGCAGCTTTGGCTTTTTTTATCTGTTCCTCTGTAAATCTTTCATTTGACATCATCATGTCCTCCTTTTTCTTTTCTATATCTTATATACGATTCGGATACCAAAAAGGATACTACTTTTTTATAAAATCCTCCCACAATGGCGACATACCACGCAGTCTGTCTACGATCTGCTTCAGTTCATCTGCCACCAGATCCATCTCTTCCTTCGTATTCTCCTCACTTAAAGTAAGTCTCAGCGAACCATGGGCTTTCTCATGGGGCAGTCCGATAGCCAGCAGGACATGAGACGGGTCGAGTGATCCCGAGGTACATGCCGATCCGCTGGAGGCACAGATACCTTTCATGTCAAGCATGATAAGCATGGACTCGCCTTCAATAAACTCAAAGCTGAAATTAATATTATTGGGAAGCCGCTTTGTCGGATGCCCGTTCAGCTTTGCATAGGGAATTTCCTTCTGAATACGGCTGATGAAATAATCTCTCAGTTCTATTTCTTTCTTCGTCTTCTCTTCCATAATCCGGAATGCACGCTCTGCAGCTGCTGCCAGGCCAACGATTCCCGGCACATTCTCTGTGCCCGCACGTCTGCCTCTCTCCTGCTGCCCGCCGTGCACAAAGGAACGAATCTTAACTTTCTTATTAATATAAAGGAACCCGATTCCCTTCGGACCATTTAATTTATGACCGCTGGCAGAAAGCATATCGATATGAAGCTCGTCCACACGAATGGGAAGCTGACCGTAAGCCTGCACCGCATCTGTATGGAATAAGATCCCATGCTCTGCGGCAATCTCACCAATCTCCTGAATAGGTTGTATCGTACCAATCTCATTATTGGCGTACATAATGGAAATCAGTATGGTATCCGGCCGGATGGCTTTCTTAAGCTGTTCTAAATCAATCAGCCCGTTTTCATCCACATCCAGATAGGTAATCTCTGCACCACGTTTCTCCAGATATTCACAGGTATGCAATATCGCATGATGCTCAATCTTAGAGGTTATGATGTGTTTTCCCTTATCCTGATATGCCTCAAAGGTAGCCTTCAATGCCCAGTTATCAGACTCAGAGCCTCCTGCCGTGAAATAAATCTCGTTTGGCTCCGCACCGAGTGTCTGTGCAATGGTTTCCCGCGCTTTGATAGTCGCTTTCTTACTCTCGCTTCCTAATTTATAAATACTGCTGGCATTGCCGTAACATTCTGTAAAATAGGGCAGCATTGCTTCCACTACTTCAGGCGCAGTCTTCGTTGTGGCTGCATTATCTAAATAAATCATATTATAAGACCCTCACTTTCTATTATGGGAAATAATCATTGTGTATTTCCTAGTATTTCGATATGAATTATGGATACATTATATAGCAAGCGCCGGAAGAAATCAAGCCCTATGGAAGCAGGATTTCCTCCATCTTTGCAAGCGTTTCTTCTGTCAGAGCAAGCAGGGTTTCTTCATCCTTCTCTATCACGCCGCATTTCTTATACCGCAGGCGGAAGGTAGGTGTTCCTTTCGGATCAAAACTCATCTTTCCGTCATATTCCCGAAGAAGCTGTGGTATGTTCTCCACTACAATCGGTGCATCTGTGCGTAATTGGAACTGAATCACTTCATTTTTACCTTTGACCTCGGGCATGTATAGTCTGTGCGCATGGGAACGAATCAATGCAATACGCAGTAGATTTTCCGCCGATTTGGGAATCTCGCCGAAGCGATCCAGCAGTTCTTCCCGCATATCATCGCATTCCTTCTCATCCTCAATCCCTGCAATCCTCTTATAAATATCCAGTTTCTGGATTTCATTTACAATATAGGATGGCGGAATATAGGCATCCGCATCCAGATCAATGGTCGTATTGAAATCTTCAATCGTCGGAATGCCTTTCAGATTCTTAACCGCCTCGTTAAGCATCTTGCAATACAAATCATATCCTACCGCCTGCATATGTCCGTGCTGGCTTCGTCCCAACAGGCTTCCCGCTCCACGGATTTCCAGATCCCGCATGGCAATCTTAAAGCCGCTGCCCAGATCGGTAAATTCCTTGATTGCCTCTAAACGCTTCTCGGCAACTTCCTTTAACATCTTGTTTCTCTTATACATTAGAAATGCATAGGCAGTACGGTTGGAACGGCCCACTCGGCCGCGGAGCTGATACAGCTGGGATAAGCCCATCTGATCGGAGTCATGGATAATCATGGTATTCACATTGGAAATATCCAGTCCTGTCTCGATGATCGTTGTGGACACCAGCACATCGATTTCTCCATTGATAAAATCATACATGATGCGCTCCAGTTCCGTTTCCTTCATCTGTCCGTGTGCAAAAGCCACATTTGCCTCCGGTACCAGCTTCTGGATGGATGCGGCGATATCCGCAATATTATTGACCCTGTTATAGACATAGTACACCTGTCCGTTTCTGGATAACTCCCTGACGATAGCCTCCCGTACCAGTTCCTCATTATATTCACAGACAAAGGTCTGGATCGGTAGCCTGTCATTCGGTGCTTCCTCTAAGACACTCATATCGCGAATCCCAATGAGGCTCATATGAAGGGTTCTGGGAATAGGCGTCGCCGTCAAGGTCAATACATCTACATTTTCCTTCAGCTTCTTAATCTTCTCTTTGTGGGTCACACCAAATCTCTGCTCCTCATCAATGATGAGAAGTCCAAGATCCTTATATTCCACATCTTTGGAAAGCACCCTGTGAGTTCCGATGACGATATCCACCATACCTTTTTTCAGATCGGCAACCGTCTTCTTCTGCTCCGCCGTTGTCCGGAATCGGGATAACAGATCGATTCTGACCGGAAAATCCTTCATACGCTGTACAAAAGTATTGTAATGCTGCTGCGCCAGAATGGTAGTAGGCACCAGATAGACCACCTGCTTTCCTTCCTGAACCGCCTTAAATGCCGCACGGATGGCAATCTCCGTCTTGCCATATCCCACATCACCGCAGATCAGTCGATCCATGATTTTGCCACTCTCCATATCGGCTTTTGTGGCTGCAATGGCTGCTAACTGATCTTCTGTCTCCTCATAAGGAAACATTTCCTCGAATTCCTTCTGCCATACGGTATCCTTGCCGTATCGGAAACCCTGGCTCTGCTGTCTGACAGCGTACAGTTCCACCAAATCCTGCGCCACCTCATCCACCGCAGTGCGCACCTTGGATTTCGTCTTATTCCACTCCTGCGTACCCAGCTTATTCAGCTTCGGTTTCGTGCCCGCGTCAGCAGAAGCATACTTCTGAATCACGTCCAGACCGGTAGCAAGCACATAGAGAATACCACCGTCACGGTAGGATATCTTCATATAATCCTTAACGATCTTATCTACTTCTACCTTCTCAATACCCTGATAAATACCAAGGCCATGACTTTCATGAACAACATAATCTCCAACCTTCAGTTCATTGAAGTCATTGATCTTCTGGCCTTCATAAATCTTTTTCTTCTTCTTTTTCTTCTTCTCCGCGCCGAAAATATCACTTTCCGCAATTACCATGAACTTCAGGAGCGGATATTCAAAGCCCTTCAGTACCCTGCCGTAATAGGTCATAACCTCCCCCGGCTGCAGCTCACGCATCGGATCT
This sequence comes from Lachnospiraceae bacterium, assembly GCA_051878995.1. Taxonomy (GTDB): domain Bacteria; phylum Bacillota; class Clostridia; order Lachnospirales; family Lachnospiraceae; genus UBA3282. The sequence continues at coordinate 173,243 of JBJELE010000025.1, forward strand.
TCACTGTAAAATGCACTGATTTCCTGTTCCCGCAAATCCTCTGCCAGCCTCTTAGCTCTGGTACGGGAACCGGATAACAGAAGTATCCGGTAGCCTTTCCGTTTATAAGCCGCCAGATCTTTTACGAGCATCTCAAAGCTATTATTATAGGAAGAAAGACTTCTCGCCTGAATATCAAATTTCCTGTCGATCTTGAAGTAAGGATTTTTGCCATCCATTGTCGACAAAGTAACCACTCTGCGCCCGGCAATCTTCGCAGCCACTTCCTCAGCACTGAACAAAACATCCATCTGCGCCGGCAGAATATAACCCTTTTCGGCACGATGCATCATACTCTCCCGGAATTCCAATTCAATGGCTCCGGCATGTTCCTTAATACGCAACGGCTCATCCAGAAAGATACAACTCTTATCTGTATCAAAGCACTCCAGAAAGGTAGACAATTCCGGATAAAAATACCTTACATAGCTTTCCAGATTAACTGCATTGCGGGACAAGCCAAGCTCCAACAGCTGCTCCGAAAGTTCTCTGACCTGCACCTCTATCCTATGTGCTTCCTCTATCTTCATCTGCTTACGCAGCTCTGCTGCCTGTTTCTTCCCTTCGGCCTCTATTTTCTTAAGACCAATTCGCAATTCATCCGTTGATAAGATCATTTCCGTGGCAGGATAAATCGTCATGGATTCCAGTTTCTCGATAGAACGCTGGCTTAGGATATCAAAGCTCCTGATGGATTCCACCTCATCTCCCCACAATTCGATTCGATAAGGATTCTCTTCCGTCAGGTCAAAAATATCAATAATACCGCCACGAATACTGAACTGCCCCGGCGCTTCCACCTGATAGTTCTTTTCATAACCCAGTTCCACCAGACGGGCAGCCAGTTCACTTTCCACCACACTGGTTTTCTTGTCAATATAGATTACATGCTTTTTCCACACGTCAATGGGCACCTGGGGTGCCATCAGCGCATCATAAGTGGTAATAACCGTTACCGGTCTGCCTTCCATGAGTCTGCGCAGACACTTGATTCGCTCCATGACAAGCTGGTTACCATGGATATCTGCCTGGAAAAAGATTAAATCTTTAGCCGGATATAACGTAACATTCCTGTCATAAAACTTATAGTCTTCATACAATTCTTTTGCTTTTAAGTCACTGAAAGTAACGATGATTTTATATCGAAAACCATCGCTCAAACCATAAATCATATGCAGCTTCTGGGAATCCACGCACCCGCTTAATGCTACGGCTGCCTGTTCCTTTGTCAGCAGCTTCTTAATCTCCTCATATTCTCCCAGTTCTTCCAGGGGAGCCAGTAATGCCCTCACATTTTACCTCCAAAGCTATATCTTCTTATTAAATAGGTTCATTGCCTTATCCGGTCCGTCCGTTATCATGACCTCTATAGCCTGTGCCGCACGACCGGCACTCTCATCCATAATACTGCGTTCTTCCTTATTAAAATGCCCTAGCACATAATCTGCCAGATCTCTGCCCTGTGGCTTTTCGCCAACGCCCATTTTTACTCTCTGAAATTCATCATGCCCCAGATGTTTTATAATGTTTTTCAGACCATTATGACCACCGGCACTGCCTTTCTTACGGATACGGATTTGTCCGACATCCAGACTGATATCATCCGATACCACGATCAGTTCCTCTTTTTCATCTATCTTATAAAAGTCTATGACATCCCTTACACTTTCACCACTCAAATTCATGTAAGTCTGCGGCTTTACCAGCACTACCTTCTGTCCTGCCACAAAACCCTTGCCAATGACAGCCTTATGCTTCTTTTCACCCATAACAATATGATTCCTGTCGGCAAGCGCATCTATCACATCAAAACCGATATTATGTCTTGTATTCTGATACTCCCGTCCCGGATTACCCAGTCCTACGATGATATACATATTTACCTCCTGCGACTTTAATAGTTCATTACGCAACTATCAATGATAATGGGATGCGTTGAATTGTTAATTTACGCATCGATACAATATAATGCATAATGTCGCTCTCTCATTTTATCAACAACTCACTTCCATAACAAGTCTATTTTCCCATTAGAATAAGAAAAGGACGCCTCAGCGTCCTTTTCTTTCCACCTTATGCATTTTACTACTCACTATCCGGTTCTAACAGTGCCTTTTCATAGCTTTCCAAAATAATCTTCTGGATTCGATCCCTTGTCTCTGAGTTAATCGGATGTGCAATATCTCGATACTCACCATCAGTTGCCTTCTTACTTGGCATAGCAATGAAAAGACCCTTCTCACCTTCAATTACTTTAATGTCATGAACTACGAATTCATCGTCAATGGTAATTGAGACGATTGCTTTCATCTTGCTGTCTTGAGTCATCTTACGCACGCGGACATCAGTAATTCTCATGAAGTTTAGCCTCCTTATCATATGATACCGAACATAGCTGTCGGTTTTCACAAGCTTTTCCACACAAGTCATACTCATCAAGCCACGTAGCTTGCAATAAACATTTAGTTAAATACCCTCATGCCCCTTGCACATTATTGTGCTCTAATAGCAGTCGCCTTTCTATCATATCATTAAATTACGTATCTGTCATTATGTTCTACAACAATTTCTATTCCATTGTCTCCTTTGTAATACGAATTTGCACGAATTGTACCTCTGCTCTCTACAATACAATTCTCGATATGTGTATTATCTCCAATATAAACATCATTCAGAATAATGGAATTCTTAATGTAGCAGTTATTACCGATATATACTTTCTTGAAGATTACGGAATCTTCTACTGTACCGTTTACAATACAACCGCTGGAGATCAGACTGTTTGTGATTTTGGCTCCTGTATTATATTTCGCAGGTGGCAGATCATCCACTTTCGAATAAATATCAGGGTATTGTTTAAAGAAATAATTTCTTATTTCCGGATGAAGGAAATCCATATTGGTTTTAAAATAATCATCTACTGTTGCAATATTGCTCCAATATTCTTTGATCTTATAACCGTAGATTCTCTTCTGATCTTTATAGCGAATTAAAATGTCCTTAACGAAATCGTAACGATCTTCCTCTTTGCACTTCTCAATCATCTCGATCAGCTGACGTCTTCTGACCACATAGACACCACAGGAAATCGTGTTGGACTTTGCCACAACAGGTTTCTCTTCAAATTCCTCAATCCGGCATTCCTCATTCATTTTAACCGTACCAAACCGGTCTACATTGACATCCGGAGCCATATCCTTGCATACCACTGTAATGTCTGCTTTCTTATCGATGTGATACTCCAAAATCTTATTGTAGTCCATCTTATACACACAGTCACCGGAGGATATTACCACATACGGTTCATGACAATTCTTTAAGAAAGATAAATTCTGTGCAATGGCATCCGCAGTACCACGATACCATGCATTACTCTCTGCTGTCACCGCAGGAGTAAAAACAAACAATCCTCCCTGTTTACGACCGAAATCCCACCATTTGGAAGAACTTAAGTGTTCATTCAGGCTACCCGCATTGTACTGTGTAAATACAGCCACCTTGTTAATATGGGAATTAGACATATTACTCAGTGCGAAGTCAATACTGCGATAGCTGCCTGCAATCGGCATTGCGCAGACTGCACGCTTTTGTGTTAATTCCTTGATTCTATGATTATTACCACCCGCTAAAACAATTCCAATTGCTCTCACTATTTGTCACCTGCCTTAATCAAAGTTTTACCGCTTGGAAGACATCCGTTCTCATAATCCTCTGCACTTGTCACACCAAATACAACTGAATTCTTTCCAACGGTAATTCCCCTCGGGACAACGCTCTTTTCACCTACCGTTACAAGACCATGATTATAAATATGGGGATCTGTTTCATTCTCTGCTTCTTCTCCCACACCCAGTTTGACATAATCTTCAATCACGGCATTTTCTGCGATAATCGCTTTATGTAACTCACAATTTGCGCCAATCTGTGATTCGTTCATAATAATGGAATCTCTGACCACCGTATCAGCGCCAATCGTAACACCACAACCAATAACAGAATTGTATACCTTACCATATATCTCTGAACCTTCTCCAATAATGCTTCTCTCTACAACACTGCTCGGTGCCAGATACTGAGGCGGCAGGATCTCGCTTCTTGTATAGATCTTCCAATATTCTTCATATAGATTGAACTCCGGAACAATGTCAATCAATTCCATATTGGCCTCCCAATAAGAATTAAGCGTTCCTACATCCTTCCAGTAGCCATTAAACTCATATGCGTAAAGAGGTGCTCCATTCTGATGGCAATATGGGATAACATGTTTACCAAAGTCCAGTCCCGGCTGCTCTGCATTAGCAAGCAAGGCTTCCTTCAGGGTCTTCCAGTTGAAGATGTAGATACCCATGGAAGCAAGATTACTTCTTGGATTCTCCGGTTTCTCTTCAAAATCGGTAATCTTACGATTCTCATCCGTAATCATGATACCAAACCTTTTTGCCTCTTCCATCGGAACCGGCATAACAGCAATCGTTACCTCAGCATGATTCTGCTTGTGAAAGTCCAACATCACTTCATAATCCATCTTATAAATATGATCGCCTGACAGAATCAGTACATATTCCGGATTAAAGCTTTCCATATAATCCATATTCTGATAAATCGCATTCGCTGTACCCGTATACCACTCACTGTTCATACTCTTCTCATATGGCGGAAGCACTGTTACCCCACCAATATTTCTGTCCAGATCCCACGGAATACCAATACCGATATGCGTATTCAGGCGAAGCGGCTGATACTGTGTCAGTACACCTACAGTATCTACTCCGGAATTAATACAGTTACTAAGCGGAAAGTCAATAATTCTATATTTACTTCCAAAAGACACTGCCGGCTTTGCAACCTTTGATGTAAGTACTCCTAATCTGCTTCCCTGACCGCCTGCCAGCAGCATGGCAATCATTTCCTTCTTAATCATCTTATCACCTCTTATTTTCTAAAAATATATTATATAATTCTTTACGAATCTAACAGTTTCGTTAATTATAACACAATTCGACAGGAAAATGAATATTACTTACAAAAATATTCACTTTTTATTTCTCTCTTTATGTTAATAATATACAATATTTTTCCATTATTTTCAATATCTTTGTTCATTTTTATCATAATGCATTTTGGAATAATTATCCATGATTCCAGAATTTGTAAATTATATATAAAACCTTTGTAAAATAAAAATCTATTGGTTTTTTCAAATGAAATGAGTATAATACTAGTAAAAACAAAACTTAGGGAGATATCCATGTATCAAATTAATTTTAATCATCCGATTCACATATATTTCATTGGTATAGGCGGCATCAGCATGAGTGGTCTCGCTGAAATTCTTCTGACAGAAAATTTCCGGATATCCGGTTCTGACAGAGCTCCTTCCGAACTTACGCGAACGCTTGAAGACCGCGGAGCAACCGTTTATTACGGACAGCGCGAAGAGAATCTCACATCTGACATTGATCTGGTCGTATATACCAGTGCCATTAAATCTGATAACCCGGAAATGATTGCCGCAAACAGGCTTAACATCCCCCTGTTGACCAGAGCGCAGCTTCTTGGTCAGATGATGAGAAACTACAAGGTGCCGATTGCTATCAGCGGAACCCATGGCAAGACAACCACTACTTCCATGATATCTCAGATACTACTGGAAAACCATGATGATCCCACCTTGTCCATCGGTGGTATTTATAAACCTATCGGCGGCAATATCCGTGTTGGCTCCTCCGAGCATTTTGTAACAGAGGCATGTGAATATACCAATAGTTTCTTAAGCCTGTTTCCCAAAATCGGCATTATACTTAATATAGAAGAAGACCATCTGGATTTCTTTAAGGACATTCAGGATATCCGCAATTCTTTCCATAAATTTGCTCTTCTTCTGCCGTCAGACGGCACTCTTATCATCAATGGAGATATTGACCATTACGAAGAAATTACTGCCGGCCTCAGCTGCCGCGTAATCACCTATGGGTCTTCTTCTGCATTTGATTACAGCCCGTCCGAAATAACTTATGATGCATCAGGTTATCCTTCTTTTCATCTTATGCGCAAGGATGGGAAAAAAGAATCATTCACTTTACGTGTCCCCGGAGAACACAATGTTTATAATGCCATTGCTGCTGTTGCACTGGCAGACATCCTCGGTATTCCATCTGAAATCAGCGCCGGGGCATTGCTTGCATTCGGAGGCACAGACCGTCGCTTTGAATATAAGGGTAAAGTAAATGGCTTTACCATTATAGATGACTATGCACATCATCCTACAGAAATTGCCGCCACCCTGACGGCTGCCGAAAACTATCCTCACAAGACAACCTGGTGTGTATTCCAGCCCCATACTTACACGAGAACCAAAGCGTTTCTGAAGGATTTCGCCAAATCCCTTGCGCTGGCCGATGAAGTCATTTTGGCTGATATATATGCCGCCCGTGAAAAGGACACACTGGGAATCAGTTCGCAGACTTTACAGGCAGAAATTGAGAAGCTCGGACACCGCTGCTATTACTTTGCATCCTTTGAAGAAATACAGGATTTTATTTTAAAAAATTGCACAAAGGATGATTTGTTGATAACTATGGGAGCCGGCGATGTTGTAAAAATCGGCGAAAATCTGTTACAAAAATAATTATTCACAATATCCACAGAAAAGAACTGAATGGTCATATCTTTTTCTGTGGATATTTTTGTGGAAATAAATACCGGGGTTTGCTGAACTTTACTGCTCTATCCACATTTTCCACATTTTCTTTTTACGGTCAAAACATTTGTTTGCCTTTTGCTTTGTGGCAGTTTGCCTATTTCCTTTTAAAAACCCCTATGCTATAATTCTCAATGCGTCCGAGAGGATGTAATATGTTTTATGTGTATTATGGGGTGGTTTGTAATGAATCGTTTAACAATTTATCAGGATAATTATACAGATTCTACCGTGATCTCTAATCGTTTCATTGATGAGTTCATGGGTGCAGCGAACGATGCGCAGCTTAAGATCTATCTGTATCTTCTCCGCATGATGGGAGCCGGACTCTCCACCAGTATTTCTGATATTGCGGACAAGTTTAATTATACTGAAAAGGATGTTATGCGTGCCCTGAAATATTGGGAAAAAAACCGCCTTCTGACTCTTGATTATGATGAAAACAAGAACATGATCGGCATTCATTTAATGAACTTTTCCAGTGCTCCGGCCATAACAGCACCACAGATTGCACCGGTGCCTTCCGTATCGATGCCGTCAATGTCCATGCAGGCATCAGTCGTTCCGATTTCTTCCAAAATAAATACGGAACCTTCCTCTGAGGAAGATAATATGCCTGATGACCGCTATGTGAAACCAAACTATACTTTGGACGAGCTGAAAGCATTTAAATCCAACGATGCAACCTCCCGTCTTCTCTTTATTACAGAACAATACCTGAAAAAGACACTAAGCCCCAATGAGGTCCGCACGATCCTGTTTATCTCGGACAAGCTTGGTTTCTCGGAGGATTTGATTGATTATCTGATCCAATATTGTGTAGATCGCGATAAGAAGGATCTCCGATACATAGAGAAAGTAGCTATCAGTTGGGCAGAGCAGGGAATTACCACACCGAAACAGGCTGCCCGTCTGGTGGGTAAATACGATAAATCCGTATATGAAATCATGAAAGCACTTGGCAAAAGCGGAACTCCTACACAGACAGAAGCCGAGTATATCAAGCGTTGGACAAAGGAGTACGGTTTTACCACAGACGTTATTTTTGCTGCCTGCGAGCGCACTGTACTGGCTACCGACAAGCATCGCCTAGAATATGCCGACAGTATCCTAAGCAACTGGTATAGAGCAGGTGTTCACCACAGAAGTGATATTCAGGCTTTGGATGACAGCTATCGCAAAACCAAAAGCATAAGAACATCCTCCAGTAACAAATTCAATCAGTTTAAGCAGAACAACTATGATTTTGATATATTAGAGCAGGAATTACTCAGTAATTAAAATTCACTTATAAAATAACGAGGAACTCATTATGTCACTTACGAACGCACAATATGATCAGATTCTGCATCAGTACGAAATGAAACAATTGCACAATCGTCGTGAAGCAGAGCGCAAACTGGCATATGTGTATGATCATATCCCGGGGTATCGCGATCTGGATGATTCTGTTGCTGCTCTTTCTGTTGCCCAGGGTAAAAAACTGCTGTCCGGAGACGAAGATGCCATGGAGGATTTACGTGATATCCTGGCAGAATTGTCCGGTCGCAAAGCACAACTTTTGGAAGATGCCGGCCTTCCTGCCGACTATCTGGAGCCGGTCTACGAATGTCCTGATTGTAAGGATACCGGTTATATTGATGGTCAGAAGTGTCATTGTTTTAAGCAGGCTATGATTACACTTCTCTACGAACAGTCTAATATTCAGGAAATGCTCCGCACCGAGAATTTTCATGCGCTTTCTTACGAATACTATGAGGGAGAAGATTTATCCCGATTTAAAAATGCGGTAAAAACATGCCATAATTTTATCAAAAATTTCAATTCCGACTACCACAATCTGTTTTTTTATGGTACAGTGGGTACTGGAAAATCATTTCTGTCAGGCTGTGTTGCCAAAGAGCTGATTGAAAGCGGTCATTCCGTAATCTATTTCAGTGCAACAGGTCTGTTTGATTTACTATCCAAGAATTCCTTTGATTATAAGAATAGAGACGAATTGCGCGACACCTATGCCGATCTCTACCAATGTGACTTACTCATTGTTGATGATCTGGGCACGGAACTGACTAACCAGTTTGTTACCTCCCAACTGTTTGCTCTGTTAAATGAGCGACATATGGGCAAAAAGGCTACTATCATCTCTACTAATCTGTCTTTGGAGGAATTACGGAATCGATACTCTGATCGTATCTTTTCCCGCATTACAAGCAATTATGAAATCTGTAAATTATCCGGACAGGATATCCGTATGTACAAGAAGAGACTGATGAACAGAAAGTGAGGATTCTTTTCATGGCTAAACGTGAAGAAAAGAGAAATCTGGAAACCATACCTGTAGGTTCTCTCGGTATGATTCCACTGGAAGGCTGTAAATCTTTAGGAGAAAAAGTAGACTACTATCTTGTAAAATGGAGAACCGAGCGCGAAAGCGAGCACAAGGATTCCCTTGCATTCTCCGGTTATCAGAGAGACACCTATATCTTAGATGCCAAGGTGCCGAGATTCGGTTCCGGTGAAGCAAAAGGTATTATCAAAGAGTCTGTACGAGGTACTGATCTGTATATTCTGGTAGATGTGGCCAATTATAGCCTGACCTATTCTCTCTGCGGACACGAAAATCACATGTCCCCTGATGACCATTATCAGGATCTGAAACGTATCATTGCTGCTGTTGGTGGCAAAGCAAGACGTATTACCGTTATCATGCCTTTCCTATATGAAAGCAGACAGCATAAAAGAACTACCAGAGAATCCTTAGACTGCGCACTTGCACTTCAGGAAATGGTAAATATGGGTGTAGATAATATCATCACCTTTGACGCCCATGATGCCCGTGTACAGAATGCCATTCCGTTACACGGATTCGAAACCGTACAGCCTGCTTATCAGTTTATCAAAGGCCTGCTGAATCATGTAAAGGATTTACAAATTGATGCCGATCACATGATGGTAATCAGCCCGGACGAGGGTGGTATGAGCAGAGCTATCTATATTGCAAACGTGCTCGGATTAGACATGGGTATGTTCTATAAAAGAAGAGATTATACGCAGGTAGTAAACGGCAGAAATCCGATTGTAGCCCACGAGTTCTTAGGAAGCAGCGTAGAAGGCAAAGATATGATCATCATTGATGATATGATCTCTTCCGGTGAAAGCGTACTGGAAGTTGCTGCTGCCCTGAAGCAGAGAAAAGCAAACCGTATCTTTGTTTTCGCCACCTTCGGCCTCTTTACCGCAGGTCTTGAAGGTTTTGATAAAGCATATGCAGAGGGTACTATTGACAGAATTCTGACGACGAATCTGATTTATCAGACACCGGATTTGCTCAGCCGTGAATGGTACATCAACTGCGATATGAGCAAATATATCGCCTATCTGATTGATACCTTGAACCACGATACCTCTATCAGTGATCTGTTAAATCCTGTAGAACGTATTACCTCTATCGTGGCAAGATATAATGCCGGAGAGCTTGGCTAAAAAGCTGGTTCATAAACACCGGTCAGTTCGAGACCTTCCTGACCGCCTCGCAGATTGCGAAGAAAAAAACAAAACTAAAGGAGACAAATGAATATGAAAGACCAAAAAGTTTTATTTCTGACACGAGCGGCTATGATTGCCGCTCTCTACGTTGTGCTTACCTTCGTAGCCAACGCCTTCGGACTTGCAAACTATGCCGTGCAGGTTCGTTTCTCTGAGGCACTTACCATTCTGCCTTACTTTACCCCCGCAGCCATTCCGGGATTATTTATCGGATGTCTGCTCAGCAACATATTAACAGGCTGTGCCTTACCGGATATTATCTTCGGCAGTCTGGCCACTTTACTTGGCGCGCTGGGTACATATGCGCTCCGCAAATGGAAATGGTGTGCGCCCATCTGCCCGATTATCGCCAATACCATTATTGTACCGTTAGTCCTGATCTACGGATACGGACTGTTGATTGAAGGATTATCTGTTTTACAATGCTTCGGTTATTACTGCCTGACGGTAGGTGCCGGGGAAGTAATTTCCTGCGGCATTCTGGGTATGATTCTGTTGTTTGCATTACAGAAACGACGCGGCAAAATATTTGGCATTAGCTAAGCGAAATACTCTTTTACCTGTAAAAGGTCCTCTAACACAGCCACGCTCATACTTCGCATCGCATCAGTGGCCGGGAGCAGATCCGGTACCATAATCGGCCTCATCCCGGCACTGTATGCAGAACGGATTCCATTATAGGAATCCTCAATGGCATAAGTATCAGAAGGGGCAACTCCCATTTTAGAACAAGTCATCAGGTAAATATCCGGTGCCGGCTTGCTGTTTTGTAATTGATCTCCACCCATTATCACCCGGAAATATTCATAGAGGCCGGCTTGTTTTAATTCTTCCGTAACAATCGCCAGTCTGGTGGAGGAAGCAAGTCCCATGGGAATATGATTCTCTTTTAGAAAATCCAGGATCTCATGTGTGCCTTTCTTAACTGGCAGACCTTCCCGCGCTGTCACTTCACGAAATAGCGCTGAGCTTTCCTGACTGAACGCATCATAGGCAAAGCTGTCTCCATAGGCTTCCAGAACAATTTGTTTTGTCCGCACCTTATTCGTGCCGATACATTTGATGAAAACCTCTCTGATTCCGGCAATTCCGTGCCTCTCTCCTACCTTTTCCCAACAATCTAGAACCAGTTTTTCACTATCAAAGATAGTACCATCCATATCGAATACGACCGCATTATTGCCATCCAACAGCATCCCGGATTCCTCCCTGTTCTCTTATAACAATCTACATAACCAGTTACTCTTTTCTCACATAGGTAATAAAACGATTTCCATTTTCTGTCAGCCATTCCGCGGAATCATTCATACCCTTTTTGTACAATGTTCCCGTGGATGGATCCATCAACACGATATTCAGTTCATTAAACCCTACAATAAGTACAGCATTACCGTCTTCTAACGTAGCCAGCACCGGAATATCCTGATTCACGTAATATAGAACCGCATCTAGACTGCATCCGGACAGATCCAATATTGTACACTCTGTAAGATCTGACGCTAAAATATCTAATATCGTATCACCGCGTTCCAGCAAACGTTCTACACTTCTGGATATTCCCTCGTATTGTAAAACAGTCTCAAGGCAGACAGCCAGTGAGCTTCTGCTCTCTGACGACTCATCCTCCGTAATCGCCATAATCTGATTTCTGGTGCTTCTATTCTGTCGTTTCCAGATATATTCTCCATCATCATCCACTACAACAGCCGAAAGTGTATACGCCAGTTCTACAGCCTTTCCCGGATTCTCATAAATTCCTTCGATACCATTCTTCCCATACACATAATAGTGGGATTCGGAGCGTTCCTGCTCCGGTATGCTAATGGAACGATTTCCTTCAAATAAAACTTCCTTAGGCGTTAAATGCTTTAATCCTTTACGATCAATCTCATCCTTTACATCTATCTCACAAATCGTTTCATAACGTTCGGTTACTACGTAGCTCAGCACATTGCTCCCCGCCTTAACCTCTTCCGTACTCATAATCTGGTCATCAGAGGTCGGTGAATAACTTTGAGTCTCCTCATCCCATACAACTCTGGACAAGCTAAGCTGATTTTCCTCAATTACGCTGTCCACTACATATACATCAGGCTTCTGATATGTCTTAAGGATCACACCATTATCACTCTGAATCTTCAGACAATACATCGGGAAAGTAGTAGCACCCATGTTATTCTTGACAACATCCTTCTTCTTAGCAAGACCATAGATCAGATCTTCTTCCATAAATCCGATAACCGATATATATTCTCCGGTTCCGGCATTAATAGTTGTCTGTGCCTGTGTATTCAGATTCATAAGCATAAGCCGGCTGCTGGCATAGAGATCATCCCCCTCTTGCCATACAATCATCTTATTGGAATCAGACACATGATAACCGTTCTCCCTCAAACCGGAAGCAATAGTCTTACATGACTCCGATTCCAAATCCACCGCGTACACGCTTCCATCCATCATAAAGTAATAGATGCTTGATTTGTTTAGATAAGAGAGCTTATTAATTTCCGTTTTCAGCAATTCATAGGATTTGTCATACGGAATGTAAACTAACTCCTCCACTGTATTGGTCATGCTGTTATAACCATATACAGCCACACCTACACTTCCCTCATGGCGTCCTCTGTTCATATACCCATATACCAGAAAAGCAACATTGCCCGTCTCATCCACGTTGAGTACCTTAATATCATGTTTATTGTATGCGCTCCTGGCATCAAGAAGCTGCTCCGTATTCTCATAGAAACTGAACAGTCTGGCCAACTTATTATCTGTCACATTATAACTGTACAGCTTATCCGCAGTAACAAAGGTAAAAATATTTCCTCCGTCACTTTCCTGCAAAGATACCCGATCTCCGGTAATTCCCAGCATAATCTTATCGTTGATATAAACATCGGCTTCTTCATCAAAGATCTGGTGCATATTTCTCTCATAGTCGAGAAGATACATTCTATCGGGTGTATAGCGTACCCTGTAATATTCTGAAATGCGGTATAAGTTTACGTCTTTCCCCTCTTTCACGGAAGCCAGATATTCCATTTGGAAGGAGCCTGTCTGTTCCGTCAGTTCTTTGATCGCTATATCCGGCTCGGTCATCTTATTAACCGCCAGATCCCCCCAGGTTACTTGGTTAAAACTACTGTGAATCGTAACTTTGTCAAAAGTCGTATTATCTCCTTCAGAATTGGATTCCAGATATTTTGTAAGTTCCGCAGCCGCCTCTTTATCAAAAGTTCTCTCATGAAAATCAACAATATAATCTAATTTTTCCTGCATATGCAGAGAATCACTCATGACCATTCTGGTATAATATCGGATTGGCGTACTTCCTTCCGGCGTAATCAGAAAAACAAGCAGATATTCCTTATCATTTTCAACCAGATCTTTAAGGGTAATATCAAATGTTATGACATCTGACTCCTGTTCATAAGAAGTAACCTCTGTGCTTTCTACCAAACGTTTTCCTTCCAGACTTCGCACCTCAAATGCAATCTCTGATATCTCTCTTCCATACGTATCTATGTGCACACTTATTTTTCTGTCACTCTCCACCGGTTGTAAGGTATCGCGAAGATACGCGCTTTGCATGCTCTGTGCGTACCCATGAAGACTATTAACCTGCTTCCCTTTTACAATCATGGATACAATGGGATAAGTCGGATCACCCATTTCTGTTGTCATATCGGTATTTCCCTGATTCATGACAGCGCTGATAATCACCAGTGCCAGCGCAAAAACAATACCGAGCAATGCTCCTTTTATAATTGCCTTTTTCATACTAATTATCCTTTATTATTGTCTTACAGGGCTGTTCCTCCGCCGGGAACAACAGCTTCTGTAAAGTCGGTTCTATCTGCAGCTTTTGAGTCAAAGAAGCCACTTCCTCTCCGGCATGCACTGCCTTCCGGTCAGATCTTCCGGTCCGTTTTACCGCCCGGATTAAAAGATTCTTCGGCGTATGCTCCATATCTATAAACTCCAGAATATTGGTTTCATACCCCTGTGACTCCAACAGTTCAGCCCGAATAGCATCCGTAATCAATGCAGACATCCGTTCCTTAATAATACCATATTTCAGAACTGCCGATAAATCTTCACTGTGAATCTGTTTATTTACCTCATGCTGGCAACAGGGTACTGACAAGATAACTTTAGCATTCCACCTGACTGCTTTCTCAAGTGCATAATCCGTTGCTGTATCACAGGCATGAAGCGTCACTACCATATCTACCTGATCCGCACCCTCATAATCTGCAATATCACCGTGTAAAAACCGTAATTTATCATATCCGTACTGCTGTGCAAGCAGATTGCAATGTGCTATCACGTCTTCCTTAAGATCAAGGCCCGTAATCTCCACATCATATCCTTTCAAATAATGCAGGTAATAATACATTGCAAAAGTAAGATAAGATTTTCCGCAGCCAAAATCTATGATGCGCACCGCTCTTTCTTTAGAAAGTGTGGGCAAAATGTCTTCAATAAATTCCAAAAATCTGTTAATCTGTTTAAACTTATCATAACACGCATGTATGATTTTACCTTCTTTGGTCTGCACACCCAGATCTATCAAAAACGGAACCGGTATCCCCTCTTCCAGAATATATCGCTTGACTCTGTTATGAGCCATCAGAGACTGTCTGGCAGATTCCGGCTCCGCTTCAGCACTCCTGACCTGCTTTCTGTTTACGGTTACCTTGCCTTTTTTGCTGACCAGCACAACTGCTTTACAGTTCGTATGCTCCACTTCACATTGTCTAAACCGGGAGGTCAGTGCTTCCATAATGTAAGAAATCATATCGCAGCTTTCATAATTCTCATGAAAAACTTTGGTTCCTTCATATACCGTCTTCTGAAAAAGGACTCTATTTTTTACCATAACAGGCCTTATTTTAATCTTAAATGCTTTGTCCTTCTGTCGTGGATTACTCAGGATGATCTGATATAAGCCATTATCCACTGTATCCTGCAAAAGCATCTTAAGTTGTTCATTCATCGTGATCCATACGCCTTTCTGTTATACTGTGCCCTTTTACTATTTTAATAAGATTATAGTAAAACCACAACTAAAATTTTAAGATTCCGTTGCGATTTGTATGGCGCTTTTTGTAGATCTCATAGGATAAAAGTACCTGTATAAATTCCGTAATCCAGTCCCAGTCCATAGTTGTCGGTTGTTCCTCCTGCTGTTCTTTAATCTTATCGACGATTATCTGCGTCAATCTGTAAATCTGCCACTTATCCGGATATTCATCATAAATCATACTCCCGTCGTAATCGAGCTTATCCAGTACTTCCGCTATTATCTTCTGATATTTCTTAGCCTCAGCCGGATACATCTGCTGTAAATATTCCAAATCCCTTGTCACAGTATCTTCCGGCTGATAATACATCGGAAGGGGATATGCCATATAAAAAGGTAGTATTCTGGATTGATTCATACTGCACCAGTTTCATATCGTTTTGCTTTATTATATGCAGCTTATCTGCCATTGTCAGTTCCTATTTATTAAATTTATATTTAATTTATCCCTAATAATAACAACAAAGGACGCACCAAAAGTACGTCCCTTATCTGCTTTTTTATTCAATTACATATGTTACCTATTATTCACAGCCTCAATTCTGGCAACTGCACGCTTCAGTGAAAGCTCCGCTCTCTTCATATCTGTTCCCGGCGCATGCTCCCGGATTCTCTCTTCTGCACGTGATTTAGACTCCTCTGCACGCGCCAGATCAATCTCCACCGGCCACTCGATAATCTCGGCTAAAATAGTAACCTTATCCGGTAACACTTCGGCAAACCCTGCATGTAATGCGGCTTCAGACACTTCCTCCCCGGTAGTAATCGTTAAGATGCCCGGAGCAATAATCATTGTCATAGGAATATGGTCTTTATAAATGCCGACCTCACCCTCAATCGTATTGAATTCCACCATAGACACCTGCTCTTCATAAAAGACTCTGTCCGGTGTAATGATCTTTAAAGTAAAATTTCTATCATCAGCCATACGTTACCTGCTCCCTTCTAAAATAATGGTTGTTATTTTACACGAGCAAGTACATCGTCAATACTTCCCGCATTTAAGAAGTAGCTCTCCGGAATATCATCATGCTTACCTTCCAGAATCTCCTTAAAGCTTCGTATGGTTTCCGCAACAGGCACATATTTACCTTCCATACCGGTAAACTGTCCGGCTACGAAGAATGGCTGTGACAGGAATTTCTGTATCTTTCTTGCACGGTTAACAACCATTTTATCGTCTTCGGAAAGTTCGTCCATACCAAGGATGGCAATAATATCCTGCAACTCTTTATATTTTTGCAGGATTTCCTGCACGCCTCTGGCAACATCATAATGCTCCTGTCCTACCACTCTGGGATCAAGGATTCTGGAAGTAGACTCAAGAGGATCTACCGCCGGATAGATACCAAGCTCTACGATGGATCTGGACAATACCGTAGTTGCATCCAGATGTGCAAATGTTGTAGCCGGAGCCGGGTCAGTTAAGTCATCGGCCGGTACATATACTGCCTGTACGGATGTAATAGAACCGTTCTTAGTAGATGTAATACGCTCCTGTAAAGCTCCCATCTCTGTCTGCAGAGTTGGCTGATAACCAACGGCTGAAGGCATACGGCCAAGTAATGCCGACACCTCAGAACCAGCCTGGGTAAAACGGAAAATATTATCAATAAAGAGCAATACATCTTTTCCGCCCTTATCACGGAAGTATTCTGCCATAGTCAAACCTGTCAGACCTACTCTCATTCTGGCTCCCGGTGGCTCATTCATCTGTCCGAACACCATTGTTGTCTTATCAATAACACCTGATTCTTTCATTTCATAATACAGGTCATTGCCTTCTCTGGTACGTTCACCAACACCTGTAAATACGGAATAGCCGCCATGCTCGGTAGCGATATTACGAATTAGCTCCTGGATCAATACCGTCTTACCTACACCGGCACCACCGAACAGACCGATCTTACCACCTTTCTGATAGGGGCAGAGAAGATCTACGACCTTAATACCGGTTTCAAGAAGCTCTGTATCTGTAGCCTGTTCTTCAAACTTCGGTGCTGCTCTATGAATCGGTTCATAAGAAACATCTGTCGGGGCCGGTTTATTATCAATCGGCTGTCCCAATACGTTAAACATACGTCCCAATGTATTCTCACCAACGGGAACCGAAATCGGAGCACCGGTCGCAATTACCTGCATGCCTCTGACAAGTCCATCCGTTGGTCCCATGGCAATACATCTGACTGTATCATCACCCAGATGCTGTGATACTTCAACAACCAACTCTCCACCGTCTTTTAACGGTACTTTGATTGCATCATTAATTTCCGGCAGATTTCCTTCCGGAAATTTAATATCAAGTACGGCACCGATGATCTGAGTGATTTTTCCAAGACTTTCACTTGTTTTTACTTCTGCCATCTCATTTTCCTTTCACTCATATTATTTCTGTGCAATCTATCCAACTAAGAAATAGCATTTGCACCTGCAATAATTTCTGTTAATTCCTGTGTAATAGATCCCTGACGCGCTCTGTTGTACATCAGTGATAAATGATCTATCATTTCCTCAGCATTGCTTGTTGCGGAATCCATCGCCTGCATTCTCGCACCATTCTCGCTGGCAACTGCCTCTACTAAGCCACCATAGATCAAGCTTGTCACATATTTGGGAATAATAAGATCAAGCGCCTCATCATCCTCCGGTTCAAAGTTCATCATTGCCTTGCTTCCCGTCTCCTGCGTATCCTTTTCATCAGATACCGGTTCTACGGGAAGAAGCTTAAGCAGCTTCGGCTCATGTACAACCGTATTCTTAAAGCCCGTATAAGCAAGATAAATCTCCCCGATTTCTCCTGCAGCAAAAGAATCCAGTAATGTCTGACTGATCATCATTGCATCCACATAAGACGGTTCCTCGATGATATCCGAATAGTCCTGTGCAATATGATAGCCATAACGATGCAATGTGTCCTTGCCCTTCTTGCCGACTGCATAAATCACAAGATCCTCTTTGTTGAAATCACCGTTGGTAATCAGTTTTACAATATTGGAATTGTAACCGCCTGCCAATCCTCTGTTTGAAGTGATCACAACAACAGCCTTCTTTGAAGATTCTCCGGCTTTTAAGTAAGGATGGTTCAGATTCCCGGTCTTCGCCAACATGGAATTTACGGTTTCATACATACAATTAAAGTATGCCTTTGACTGTTCTGCGCGCTGCTTTGCTCTCTGCAATTTTACAGTAGAAACGAGTTTCATCGCCTTTGTAATCTGCTGAGTACTCTGAATACTGCTTTTACGCCTTTTAATATCTCTCATTGAGGCCATAGCATTACCCTCTTCTTTCCAGTTTAAGAAGCAATCGCTTCTTAAGCTTTTTATTTAAACTGCGCTTTGAACTCGTCAATTGCCTTCTTAAGCTTAGCTTCGGTATCTTCGGAAATAACCTTCTCCTGAGCAATTGCACTCGGTACATCCGGATATTTAGTATCCAAAAATTCAAAGAATTCCTGCTCAAATCTGGTAATATCCGCTACCGGAACATCCAAAAGATACTTATTGGTTGCCACATAAATGATAATTACCTGATACTGTACCGGCATAGGCTTATACTGAGGCTGTTTCAGTATCTCTTTGATTCGTTCACCCTGTGCAAGCTTCTCCTTCGTATCCGCATCCAGTTCTGATCCGAACTGTGAGAATGCTGCCAACTCTCTGTACTGTGCAAGCTCTGTACGAATAGGCGCTGCAATTTTCTTCATTGCCTTAATTTGTGCTGCACCACCAACTCGGGATACGGAAAGTCCTGCATTAACGGCCGGTCTGAAACCGGAGTTAAACATTTCTGTCTCCAGATAAATCTGTCCGTCAGTAATCGAAATAACATTTGTCGGGATATAAGCAGATACATCACCTGCCTGTGTCTCAATGATCGGAAGTGCCGTCAGGGAACCACCGCCATATTCATCACTCATTCTGGCTGCACGTTCAAGCAGTTTGGAATGCAGATAGAATACGTCACCCGGATATGCCTCACGTCCCGGCGGTCTCTTTAACAGCAGGGAAAGTGTACGATATGCCGTTGCATGCTTACTCAAATCATCATATACAACTAATACATCTTCACCATTTTCCATCCACTCTTCACCGATTGCGCATCCGGAATATGGAGCAATATACTGCAACGGTGCAAGTTCACTGGCTGTTGCTGCTACGACAGTGGTATAGCTCATAGCGCCATACTCTGTCAGTGTCTTTACAATAGAAGCAACGGTGGAAGCCTTCTGACCTATGGCAACATAGATACACTTCACACCCTGTCCCTTCTGGTTAATAATAGTATCAATGGCAATTGCGGTCTTACCCGTCTGTCTGTCTCCAATGATCAGCTCACGCTGTCCTCTTCCGATAGGAACCATAGAGTCAATAGCCTTGATACCGGTCTGCAGCGGTGTATCTACGGACTTTCTTGTGATAACACCGGAAGCAACTCTTTCAATCTTACGATATTTGTCAGTCTGGATCGGTCCCTTGCCATCAATAGGCTGTCCAAGGGCATTCACAACTCGGCCCAGCATGCAGTCACCTACAGGAACCTCAACTACTCGTCCTGTAGTTTTTACGATATCACCTTCGTTGATATTATGCTGGCTTCCCAGTAAAACCGCACCAACATTATCTTCCTCAAGGTTCAGAATCATACCGTATACTTCACCGGGGAACTCCAAAAGCTCACCCTGCATAGCATTCTCCAGGCCGTGCACACGAGCGATACCGTCAGCCACCTGGATAACTGTACCCACATCGGATACCTCCAGTTCTGACGCATATCTCTTAATTTGATCCTTAATGACTGAACTGATCTCTTCTGGTCTTAAATTCATGGATCATACGCACCTTTCTTCGCTTTTATAATTTAGATCTGAACTTTCAATAATTCTTTCTGAAGTTCATTCAATTTAGTACTGATACTGCTGTCTACTACTCTGTCTCCGATACGGATTACCATACCACCAATCAGAGAAGCATCCTGTTTGTAATGCATTTCCATTGATTTATATTCTGTCGTCTCAAGCAGTTTCTGCTCAATCTTCCTGCACTGGTCCTCTCTGAGCGGAACTGCCGTTGTTACTGTAGCAACACCAATTCCTTTGTATTTCTTAACCTCTGCAATGAAATATGCCAGAATTTCATCAATATCCTTATAGCGGTCTTTTGAAATAATGATAGTCAAAAAGCCCAACAGCTCTTGGGAAATTCTTCCTTTAAATACATTCTCGGCAACCTGAATCTTTTCTTCCTTGATGATCTTAGGATGATTCATCAATTTACCAAAATCCTCATTCTGCGCCAATATATTCTGAAGCTGTTCGATTTCTTCTAACAGGACATCTATCTTATCTTCTTCGACTGCCAGTTCAAATAACGCATCACCGTATGTTTTTGAAATCAGCTTAGCCATGTGCCCTCACCTATTTCTTTCAACGTCTCTTCAATCAGACTGTCCTGTACAGTCGTGTCAATTGCTGCGTTTACCACCTTGCCGGCAAGCATGGATGCCAGTACAACCATCTCACGTTTCACATCATCAACAGCTTTCTTCTTCTCAAGTTCTGCTTCCACATTGGCTCTCTCGATGATTCTGGCAGCTTCTTCTTTCGCATCCGCTACAATCTTATTTTCATTGGCAAGTGCTTTCTTTCTTGCTTCTGACAGAATTGTTTCGGCTTCTTTATCAATATCCTTTAACTTAGCTTCATACTCTTCTTTTAATGCACGGGCATTTCCCATATCAGCAGCAGCACTGTCAAGTTCATTCTTAATGCGATCCTGCCTGTTCTGCATCATGTTTCTTACCGGATTGAATAAGAGATTGGATGCAATCAGGAATAATGCAATTACGGCAATAATCATCAATGCGGAATCCGCAATAAGCTGTAGATCCAGGTCAAAAAGTCTGGGTGCCATCTCAGCGGACGCCAGCACTAATCCTGTAGCTAATGTATTCAAGCTTTCAGCCTCCTTTCTTTATATTTTGCCAGAGGCTCTTCTTAAGGTACTAAAGGTTTAACGAATAAGAGCAGCATAGCTACTAACAAACCATATAAACCGGTTGTCTCTGCAACGGCCTGTCCTAATAACATGGTAGAGGTTATATCAGACTTTGCACCCGGATTTCTACCAACTGCTGCTGCTGCATGTCCTGCTGCAATACCCTGTCCGATACCAGGTCCGATACCTGCAATAACTGCAAGTCCCGCACCAATTGCTGAACATCCTAAAATAAAGTTTGTGTTAAATTCTCCCATTTTATTTCCTCCTTTTAGTCTTTTTAATTAAAATGGTATTTTATAAATTCGCCTACTCTTCTTCTGTTTCGCAGGCATTAGAGATGTATGTCATTGTTAACATACAGAATACATAGGTTTGGATTGCTCCGGAGAACAAATCAAAATAAACATGAAGTGCTGCGGGCCATACAATTGCAATCTTGCTGAGAAGGCCGTAAATCAATGCCATCATAACAGTACCGGATAAAACATTGGCAAATAAACGCAGCGATAACGAAATCGGCACTGCGATGTCACCTATGATATTGATAGGAGCCCAGATCGGCCATGGATCACACAATCCGGCAATGACACCCTTTACCTTCTGATATTTGAACTTATTAAAATGAATCAGTACAAAAGTCATGATACCAAGCGCAAATGTTACGCCATAATCCGCCGTGGGTGGTCTTAAACCAAACAAACCGGAAATATTACTCAACAAGATGAAAATAAAGATGGTTCCTATATAATTTCGGAATTTGGGTGAAAACTTCCCCATAACACCGCCAATCATATTGTCTAACATCTCTACAATCAATTCCACAATATTCTGGAATGTACCCGGCACGTCTGACGCATGTTTGATCACGCGGTTGGCTGCAATACAAAAGCCAATAATCACCAGCATCACAATCAAAACGCAGACATGGGTAGTTGTTATCCATACGGTTTGTCCGAATAACTCATAAGAAAATACCCCATGAATCATAAAGTCGATATCGGCACCGGACGATAACAATATTCCTTGTCCCATAGTTTCACCTCCTTGTTACTCTTCTTATTTAAAACCAATCTATAAAGAATATAGATTAAATTTTAAAAACTTTCTCACGCGCTCTGCGGATAAACGGATTCAAATAAGCAGACACCTTCATACCCATATAACCACAAAATGCAAAAATAGGATTGGCCAGATTCGTACAGGCCAATATCATAATCACAACCACTATCACTAAATAGCGTATCAGATTATTCACTCCAACTGTCTTGGTAGCATCCTTGGATGCCAACTCCAGACCGCGATTTAAACACCACCACATATGCACGGACCCGGCTATCGCCAAAATGACGCCAATCCAAAGTCCCACACTATATGATACCTTTCGGCTGAAAAACAATAAAATGATCTCAAATACAATCCCATAGATAAAAATACCCAGACAAAGATCAAATAAAGTTGGATCAATTTTCTTTTTCAAGCGATATCCTCCGTTTCGTTGCGGTTTCATTTATCTGTCACTCTTTGGTATGCTCAGAATTCTTCGGTTCTTTCCCCGCACTGCGCTTTCTCGTCACTGCCGGCTGTTCATAAATCTTTCTGGCAAAACGGAAAACATTAGTGAATCCTGCCAGCGCACCGACAAAGAACAACGTCACCGTAAAAACGGATGAATCAAGTCTCTTATCCAGAAATATCCCTAAAAAGGTACAAAGAAAAATGGGAACCAGCATGTTAATACCGAACTGAGTTATCATCGTAAGTGCCTGATAAACATTCCTATTATATTTCACAGCCTTTCCCTTCTTATTCTTACATTAATATTCTATGCAATTTCCAGATTCAAGTGTCTTATGATTGAATAAAACCTAATAGAAAAATTATACCCATTTTTGGTAGATATGTCTAGCAAATTTGTGAAAAACTACATAATTTTTAAACATTTTGGAACAATTTACATTGACTTTTTGAAAGCAGCAGTGTAACGTATCGTATAAGAATAATCTTTCCATTTCTTTTTCGCAGGAGGTATTATGGCTGACCCGATTCTATATCGCAAAAGACTTATTCCGGAAGAATGCGTACTGCTCAAAGATGACACCGTTCTGTATCGCGACAATCAGATTATCGTGACCGGCTGGAATTCATTAAAACCCCGCAAAGACCTGCATCACGGATACTCCTGTTATTATCTGGAAGAAGGTTTTAAAGTAAGCCGGTTCTGTAAGGAAGACGGCTCCATGCTATACTGGTACTGTGATATCGTCGACTACGATTATACCGCAGAAACTGATACCTATATTGTGACAGACCTTCTGGCCGACGTCGTTATATATCCCGATGGATTTGTTAAGGTTGTCGATCTTGACGAACTGGTCACCGCTCAGGAAAGCGGTCTGTTGAACAATGATATGCTTAAAAAAGCTCTCCTGCGCCTGAATCATCTGCTTGAAATCATTTACGCAGGAGACTTTGATAAATTGCAGAAACCCATTGAACAGCACCGGAATATCTAATAGAAAATATGACCGCCAATCCTGTATTTAGGCTCAATCCCCTCTACAGGTGTCCTGAAATATACGCAGTTCCCTACGTTTGTAGTGCCGCTCATCACTTCATCTGCTGCCTGATAACAGCTTGCCGTAGCCCTGCCCTCTGCCAGTGCAAGAGCCAGTCTGCCGCTTGCAACAGGCGAAAACTGTCCGGACTGGTATATAACCCCGGTTACTGTATCCGGATACACGGAACTCAGTACACGATTCATAACAACAGATCCCACAGCCACCTGACCGCTATAGGACTCTCCGCCCGCCTCGCAATAAATCAGATTGGCCAGTAAATATCTGTCCCCGTCTCCAAAGCTTACCTCTGAAATATCTCTCCAACTGGATTGGGCTGCCAGCTCTGCCATACGGATCTCTTCTGCAAGCTTGGCTCTCAGCGCGGAAAGGTTTTCCTCCTGTTCCTTAATCTGCTGTTCATAAGCAAGTGCCGCTGCCTCCGCATCAGAAATCTGGCTATCCGTCACACTGATAGAATTCGCCGTCTGGCTGACAAGTCCCGATACACGGCTCTGTTCTGCCACTACCTGTACTTTGTAATCATCCAGTTCTTCCTTATCTTCTTCCAGATCCGCTTTGGCCTGTTCAAGCTCTGCTGCCTTCTGTTCCATGGCAGCCTGTGCATCTTTATAGCTTTGCAGTACCTTCTGTTCATAATCCGAAAGTTGCTCAATATAATTGTTTTTATTCAAAAAATCAGAAAAACTGCCTGACGAAAAGAAGAGCTCCAGATAGAGTGCATCACTTCTCTCATATAGGAATTTAATCTGCTTTTTCATGGAATCATATTGATCATCCTTCAGCTGAATCGCTTCTTCCAGTTCCTTATTAATCTGCTCAATCTTCTGATTCAGCGCCTCAATCTCCGCTTCCTTATCTGTAATCTTACCTTCCAGATCATTGAGATTGTTACTTACCTGAGAAAGTTCTGTATTTAAAGTTGTCAATGTGCCTTGCAGCGAATCCATCTGCTCATTCAAGCCCTTCAGATTCTGCTCCGTCTCATTTAGTTTATTCTCCGTGTCTTTCTTTTCCTGTTCAGCCTGATTAATCAACTGTTTGGTTTCTTCCGTTGCATAAACGGAAACCGGCATTGCTCCGCACAGCAGAATCAGTGCCAGACAGGCGGCCACGTTTCGCCTTCTCTCCATACACTTCCTCCGTTTGATTCCGGTGCAGCAGTTACGTCTGCTCAATCAGATTCACTCTTCTCTGATGTCTCTCCTCGCCTGAAAATTCTGTGCCAAGGAATGTATCCACAATCCCAAGTGCTAAGTTTTCTCCCACAATACCTGCTCCTAAGGCAAGCACATTGGCATCATTATGCAGCCTCGTCAATTTAGCCGATACCGTATCGCTGCAAAGTGCACACCGAATCCCTTTGATCTTATTGGCGGTAATGGAAATCCCAATTCCCGTAGTGCAGATCACGATTCCTTTCTCACACTCTCCTCCGGCTACTGCTTCCGCTACTGCACGACCGTATATAGGATAATCACAGGAACTTTTATCCGCACATCCATAGTCCTTACATTCGATCCCCTGCTCCTTTAAATGAGCAATCACCTTCTGCTTTAAATCATATCCACCATGATCACTTCCAATTGCAACCATACCTGTTCCCTCCTGCTTTAAAATTTATATAAAATGATACTATTGTACATTGACCACTTTATGTCCCGCTGCTTTCAAAAGCCTGTTCATAATTGCCTGTCCAATCCCGGATGTATCAAAAGCCTCCGAGTAGATTACCTCTACCGACTCATCATCAAATTCTCTTAAAATGCGGTACAATTCCTTGGCAATCGTGCCCTCATCCTCTCTGTTTCCGGCACTTTTGCACACATCTGCACGATAATACCCTATCGTCCGGTCTGTTCCGATAACACCCGTTTTCTTTCCAAGAAGCCGTTGCTCTGCTAATTGTTCGTTAATATATGATGCCACAATATCTTCCGCTCCGGCAACGATCGTCAAATCTCCTTTCGGCGCATAATGCCTGTACTTCATGCCGGGGGCCTTAGGAGCCTGTCCGGAATCATCGCGCATCATCGTGCAGTCCTCCTCAACACGCGTAAGCACCCCCTCAAGCATCTCCTTTGTAATATAACCCGGGCGCAAAATCATAGGTTGCGGTACCGTCAGATCCACGATTGTGGATTCCAGTCCAATCTCCACATCTCCGCCGTCAATGATCATCTCTATTCTGCCGTCCATATCCTCTGCCACATATTTTGCCTCAGTGGGGCTGGGTCTGCCGGAACGGTTCGCACTGGGTGCAGCTACATAACCGCCCGCAGCCCTGATAAATTCTCTTGCCACCTTATGAACCGGCATGCGGACTGCAACTGTATCAAGTCCGCCTGTTGTCTCATAGGGCACCAGATCGGATTTCGGCAGGATCATCGTAAGCGGCCCCGGCCAAAATGCTTTCGCCAGTCTTTCAGCATCCTCTGAAACATCCTGTACAATAGCAGGAAGTGCCTCCATGTCCGCAATATGCACGATCAGTGGATTATCTGATGGTCTGCCCTTGGCCGCATAAATTTTTCTGGAAGATTCAGGATTGAGAGCATCTCCGCCCAATCCATATACTGTTTCCGTGGGAAATGCTACCAGACCGCCTGCCTTAATAATATCACCGGCTTCTCTGAGTGCAGCCGGATCTATATGCTGTTCATCTATTTGGATTACTTTCGTATCCACAACAATACACTTCCTTTTATCATTGACTATTTAAATATTGCAAAACAGCCAGGTGGACTGCCCAAGCCACCTTCTCCTGGTAAAGGTCCGAAGACAGTTTCTGGGCTTCCTCATAGTTTGAAAGGAATCCGCACTCTACGATCACAATAGGCGAAGACGTTTTCTTCAGAAGATAATAACTGTCATTGGCCTTTGCCTGTCTCGTATTTTGTTTATCCAGATGAAGCGTCATGACCTGTTGTATACGTTCTGCCAATTCTTTGCTTTTCTCACTGTTTGCATAATAAAATACCTGTGCACCATGCACATACTCTTCGTGATAGCTGTTCTGATGAATACTGACCGTAAGCGCCGGTTTCTTCTCCTCTATGATCTGTACCCGGTTCTTCATATCCTGTACTTTCTTATTGGATGTATTCTCATCGTACAATCCGTCATCCGACTCCCGCGTCAGAACAACATCCACATCCTCCATAATCAAAAACTGCTGCAGCTTCTTCGCAATCTCCAGATTAATGTCCTTCTCCAGACTGCCATCCACGCTGACCTTTCCCGGGTCCGCCCCTCCGTGACCGGCATCGATTACAACACATGGTCTGGCCGGCTCCGCTTCAATCTTTCGGGAAGCAGTTAATCTGGCACCACCCCGAATAATAAAATACACAGACACGAGCATAAGTGCCAATAATATCGTTCTGATTAGTCTCTCATATTCTTCCGGCGTCTTTTCTTTCATATTGCATTCCTAACCATAACCTCTTTAATAATGCATATGAAAGACCATCCGAAAAAATGAGGTCAACGATTACCTGTTAAGATATTCTTCAAACACATCCCAGATCGAAGCATTTTCGAATCCCAGTCTCCATGCCCCAATTCCGGCAATACCATATTCTTCCATTACGTTCATCTTGACCTTTATGGATTCAGTATCCTCAAGCCAGATCTGGTAATAGCTGTCTCCAGACTGGTATTCACCGTAATTCTGGCAGGTTGTCTCATCCCACCTTGTGGCAATTCCATGGTTCTCAAGATACTGCTGTGCCATATCCATCCCCAATGCCTGACTATCAACGGTCGTTCCCTTTGTCTCCCAGACTCTTGTGTAGAAAGGAACAGCATTAATCACCTTACTTGCAGGCACCTCTGCCACTGTATTAGCAATGCCCTGTTCCACAAAATCAATGGAAGCAACCGAGCCAGCCTCTGTGCTGCCACTATAGTGTTCATCATATCCCATGATAACTACATAATCGGCTACAGCACCCTGTTCTGCCCTGTCATAGTAGTCTGTATGTGCCATCGGTACGTAATTGTCTATAGACAAAACAATACCATATTCCCTGCATGGTATGGAAAGTTCTCTGATAAATTCAACAAATGGCTCTCCGGCATCCAGCCCGATGTTTTCAAAATCAATATTAATACCATCCAGATTATATTCCAGCGCCACATTTACCAGCCCTTCGATCAGATGGGTTCTGTTGGTAGTTCCCGCCAGCACATCGTACATGTTAACATCCGGATTTTCCAGATTGCCTATCAACGCCCATACTTCCAATCCCATGGCGTGTGCCTTGTCCACATATTCTCTGGATGCATAGCTGGTAAAATTACCCTCGTTATCACTGAGACTGAACCATGTAGGAGAAATAACATTGACCCCCTTCATATTTGCAGTGACCTCACCCAGAGTGTCATTGCCTGCCGTGGAATAAATACCATGCCATGCCAGACTGATCTTGTAATCACGGGTATTGGACTCATACACCGGTTCCTGATAATCAGTTACCGGAAGCGGTTCCTCAGTCATAGGCGTTCCAAGCCTCTTATTCTCCACATATCCGATAAACGCATCCTGTGTTTTGACCTTCGTCCAGGTCTCCATCTCCTCCAGGATAATCACTTTATCTCCTTTAGATACATCTGTCAGGATATCACTTTTAATACCGCCCCGATACCTCACCTTTGTATTCTTGGATATCGTTGCCACCTGTCGTTCATTCCACTCTGTATAAACCTGCATATGATTGGGATCTGTATACAGGTCATATGAGGAATTCGTATATTCCTTCACAAAATCTGCCGCAATATAAAGAGTCTCCCCCTCATATCTGGCAATCACATATTCTCTGTTCTGCGCTTCGTCACCGCACATTACCGTCTGTGTGCCAATCTCCGTTCTGATAATAGTATCCGGAAGCGTATACAAAAGAAGGCCTTCCTTCTTGTCTTCATAAAATCTATCATTAAAGTATTTGTGTACAGTGGCAAGATCAAAATAGCATACACCATCCCAAAGCTTTGCATATTCCTCAATCTGCTCATCCTGTAAGATCACAGCAACATCATCACTGTCCGTAATACCAAAATATTCTGTTAAATCTGCCCGTTCTTTGGAATAAGAATATTTATCCACAATCTTAGCTCCAAAGCCCACTAAAGCCACCACGATAATAAGGACGATCGCGATGAATACCGGAATCATTTTTTTCATTTGTCCAGCTCCTTTCTGACCGTCCTATATTATAGCAAACTATTTCTTGTCAGTCATTACTATTTTGACATTTTTCTTACTTAAATGTAAGTTTTCACTCAACTGTCCGGTCCATGCCGCAGCATTTTCTCAGTACCGGCAAAGTGGGAACTTCCTTAATTATATAAACAGTCCTGTGATTTTCCTGCAGCTTTCTCTCTTTCAGTTTATCCTGCCGCATCCTTTTTTAATCTTTATCCGCAAAAGGAGTATCGTGATATACTAATGGCATAGAATATAAATGAGCGGAAATAGTTCTAAAGATATCCCTGACATGCAAAATAAATAAAAAATAACTGTATAACCTACCCATTCCTTGTGAATTATAATTGTGAAATAAAAATAGAAGGAACGCAGATATGGTTGATGAACAGGCACACTGCCTATAAGACTTTCTCCGTTTCGTAAACTCCGGAGAAACAGATGTTGTTATTTATAAGATTTACGTGCATTGCCTCCCTTCGATGCAGATTGTCAGGAGACATCTTATGACAGGATTATATCTATAATTTGACAAAAAATCAAGGAATTTCTAAAATTATTAAATTTTATTAAACACTATTCACGCACTATTGACTAAAATTGGCGTAAAGTATAAGATACTTTTATCTAAAAGGATGTGATTATCATATGAAAATAGAAAAAGTAAATGACCATC
Organism: Lachnospiraceae bacterium; assembly: GCA_051878995.1. Classification (GTDB taxonomy): domain Bacteria; phylum Bacillota; class Clostridia; order Lachnospirales; family Lachnospiraceae; genus UBA3282. The sequence goes on from JBJELE010000025.1 coordinate 203,071, forward strand.
AGATCCGTTGTACACTTACAAGAGAGGATCTGGCAAATAGAGAATTGAAAATCAGCGAGTTAGCTTACGGCACAGAGAAAGCAAAGAGCCTGTTTCGCGACATGATGCAGCAGGCAGCTTTCGAATGCGGTTTCGAGGCCGAGGATATTCCTCTTATGATTGAAGCCATTCCCTTAAATTCCGAATGTATTGTCCTGATCATTACAAAGGTGGAAGATCCGGAAGAACTGGATACACGTTTTTCCAAGTTTGCACCTTCTGTCCATGATGAGGAATTTGATGAAGATGAGCATGAGGAATTGATGGAAGCCTTTACCGACGGTGCAGATGAGGTTCTGAATCTGTTACGCAAAATGAATAATGCCGGGCAGCCGGAAGATACTGTCACAGAGCCGGCTTCTGAAGAACACTCTGCTCTCAGGAAAGAAAAATCAGCAGATATTCCTGTCAACCGGGTTGCAGACCAGTTATTTTCTTTTTCCTCTCTGCATGAAGTAACCAGGCTCGCGCATATTGCTGCTGTTTCTTTTATAGGAGAAAACTCTCTCTATAAGAATGATAATGAAGGCACTTATCTCCTTTTATTAAGTTCTGCGGATATGAATGCGGAAGACTTTAACAAAATCTGTAATCTGGTATCCGAATATGGCAGAACAGAGAAATCCGTACTTGCAACCAGATCTTATCTGGAAGAACATTTTGAACCGCTCATCAAGGATAATGCCCTGGAGGTTTTGTCCCAAATCTAGACTTCAATAAATAACAAAAACCAAAATGTCCCGGGTTGTGAAATAATCCGGGACATTTTCAATATTTCTATGCAATTCCTTATTCTGCTTACGCGCCCGTTACAGCATTGATCTTAGCCATCAGGTCGTCGATTGCAATACCGTGTACCATAGCAGCCTCTTCCAGGGTCTCGCCCTGTGCCGACGGACATCCCAGACAATGCATGCCAATTTCCATCAGAACCGGAGCAATATCCATGTTGATTCTTAACGCTTCACCAATTGTTGTATCTTTACTGATCTGTGCCATTATATATACCTCCATTATCATATATTTTGATAGGATTCCAAGTAATTAGGAAATCATACATCCCATCTTTTGTACATGTACGATTATAAAATAATACCCTATCTCAGTCAAGCATTCTTCGCGTCCGGTCTTTCCATGCAATTTTCACAAATTTTTTTCATATTTTTTACCATTTGTATAAGAAAAAGTGCAAAGCCCGACTTGACTCTGCTACTGGCTATAACATATAATATTGGTACTGGATAAGCATATCTTTTCGACATGTTTTTCAGGGCAATGTCTCTCAAAACATGTCAAAACATATCAACCAAATTTATTTTAATAGGAGGCTATTTCAAAATGAGACCAGAATGGAAAGATTTTGTAGGCGGCAAATGGGACAAAGAAGTTAACGTTCGTGACTTCATCCAGAAAAACTACCATCCTTATGATGGTGACGAGTCCTTCTTAGCAGGTCCTACACAGAACACAAAAGACTTATGGGCACAGGTTCTTGACTTACAGAAACAGGAACGTGAAGCCGGCGGTGTACTTGATATGGATACCAAAGTTGTATCTACTATCACATCCCATGGCCCCGGATATCTGGACAAGAGCAAAGAGAAAATCGTAGGTTTCCAGACAGATAAGCCTTTCAAGCGTTCTTTACAGCCTTACGGCGGTATCAGAATGGCAGAGAAAGCTTGTGCTGATAACGGTTATGAAGTTGATCCTGAGATCAGCGAGTTCTTCTCTACTCACAGAAAAACACACAATGCCGGATGTTTCGATGCTTACAATCAGGAAATGAGAGCATGCCGTACAGCTCACATCATTACAGGTCTTCCGGATGCATACGGACGTGGACGTATCATCGGTGACTACAGAAGAGTGGCTCTGTATGGTATCGACAGACTGATCGAGGATAAGCAGGCACAGAAGGATTCCACAGGACGTGTTATGACAGACGATGTTATCCGTCTTCGTGAGGAGCTTTCCGAGCAGATTACTGCACTGAAGCTGATGAAGGAAATGGCAGCTTCTTACGGTTGTGATATTTCCAAACCTGCTTCTAACGTACAGGAAGCTATTCAGTGGACATACTTTGGTTACCTTTGCGCTGTCAAAGAGCAGAACGGTGCTGCTATGTCTCTTGGACGTACTTCTACATTCCTTGATATTTATGCAGAAAGAGACTTAGCTAACGGTACCTTTACAGAAGAGCAGATTCAGGAGTTCGTAGATCACTTCATTATGAAATTACGTTGCGTTAAATTCGCTCGTACACCTGAGTACAATCAGATCTTCGCCGGCGATCCGGTATGGGTAACAGAATCTCTCGGTGGTGTTGGTGTTGACGGACGTCACATGGTTACCAAGATGAGTTTCCGTTACTTACACACATTAACCAACTTAGGACCTTCTCCTGAGCCGAACTTAACAGTTCTCTGGTCTACAAGACTTCCTGAGTCCTGGAAGAAATACTGTGCTAAGATGTCTATCCAGACCTCTTCCATCCAGTATGAGAACGATGACCTGATGAGAGTAACACACGGTGATGACTATGCAATCGCTTGCTGTGTATCTTCTATGAGAGTCGGCAAAGAGATGCAGTTCTTCGGTGCACGTGCTAACGTAGCTAAATGCTTACTGTACGCATTAAACGGTGGTATCGATGAAGTTACCAAGAAACAGGTTGGACCTAAATATCGTCCTGTTACAGGTGATGTGCTTGATTATGATGACGTTATGGATAAATTTACAGACATGCTTGAATGGCAGGCAGATGTATATGTAAATACACTGAACATCATCCACTATATGCATGATAAATACTGCTACGAGAGAGCACAGATGGCTCTTCATGACAGAGATGTAAGACGTTACTTCGCAACAGGTGTTGCAGGTCTTTCCATCGTAGCTGACTCCTTATCCGCTATCAAATATGCTAAGGTTGAGCCGATCAGAGACGAAGACGGAATCATCGTTGACTTCAAGACAACAGGTGACTTCCCGAAATATGGTAACGATGATGACCGTGTAGATGAGATCGCACAGGAAATCGTACACAAATTCATGACAGCAGTAAGAAGACATCACACCTACAGAGATGGCTTCCCGACAACTTCCATCCTTACCATTACATCCAACGTAACATATGGTAAGGCAACAGGTAACACACCTGACGGACGTCGTAAAGGTCAGCCTTTCGCTCCCGGTGCTAACCCGATGCACGGACGTGATACTCATGGTGCTGTAGCTTCCTTATCTTCTGTATCCAAGCTTCCGTTCAATGATGCACAGGATGGTATCTCCAATACCTTCACAATCATTCCTGGCGCTCTTGGTAAAGAAGATCAGGTATTTGCCGGCGATATCGAAATAGATCTGAACAAATAAGTATCCATATGCAACAGATTGTTTCCAACCGTTTATAGAAAGGAAGATAATCTATGGATAACGAAGCAATGATTGAAGACTTTGTGAAAATGTTGGATTCCGGTATGGCACAGGGTGTCGGACACGTGAATGTAGACGTTGACAGCAAAGCTGATAGTGCTAAAAATGTACAGACAATGGGGTGCACGGATTGTTCCCGTACCCCATTGGCCTGCAGTGTTCCAACTCTTCATGAAGGATTGGACGACTATCAATAAATAACGAACAGATTCGTTGTAATTTAAAAGGAGGACAATACAATGGCAGCATCAAATGCTCAGGTAGATAACTTAGTATCTTTATTAGATGGTTATGCAACAAAAGGTGGTCATCACCTCAATGTTAACGTTCTGAACAGAGACACATTATTAGATGCACAGAAGCATCCTGAGAACTATCCTCAGTTAACAATCCGTGTTTCCGGTTACGCAGTTAACTTCATCAAATTAACTCCGGAACAGCAGGCAGACGTTATTTCTCGTACATTCCACGAGAAGATCTAATATCGACTGATATTACAAACAATGCAAGGCTTTGAGGGTTATACTCAAAGCCTTGTTTTTAACCCCAAAGTGGGTATACTATATTCAGAACTATTGACACATTTCATAATAGAAAGAGGTAACAACCATGCAAGGAAGAATTCATTCATTAGAAAGCTTCGGCACTGTAGACGGTCCGGGAACGCGATTTGTTGTATTTGTTCAAGGTTGTCCGATGAGATGCGCCTACTGCCACAATCCCGATACCTGGGAAATGAATGCAGGCACACTGATGGAGCCGGCAGAAATCTATGAGCAGTACAAACGCAATGAAGCATTTTACAAAGGAGGCGGTATTACCGTTACCGGCGGAGAACCATTAATGCAGGTAGATTTCCTGATTGATCTGTTTACACTCTGTAAGAAAGACAACGTGCACACCTGTATTGATACCTCAGGTATTGCCTATAAGACCAATGCCAATCCGGAATGGCTTGCCAAATTGGATAAGCTGATGACTTTAACAGATCTTGTCATGCTGGATATTAAGCATATAGACCCCGAGAAGCATAAGGAATTAACCTCTCAGCCCAACGACGGCATCCTTGCTTTTGCCAGATATCTGGACGAAAAACATATTGATGTATGGATTCGCCACGTCATCGTACCGGGTATCACTGATGATGATAAATATCTGTACCAGCTCGGTTACTTTATCGGCGGGTTGTCTAATCTAAAAGCACTGGACGCACTTCCCTATCATACGATGGGTAAGGTTAAATATGAGAAGCTCGGTATTCCGTACAAATTGGAAGGTGTGGAACCGATGGATAAGGATGAACTGCTTGAAAAGAAGGAAGTCATCTTAAACGGCATCCGCAAGCGTCGGGAAGAACTGGGCCTAGAGCATGGTTAAAGATATAAAAATATTATAGTTTTCATGTTTTACCCTTGTATAATCAATACTTTTATATTAGAATAGAAAAAGAACAGATTGATAAATTTATATCAATTATGCATAATCTTTAAGATATTAAGGAGGATAATCATTATGGCATTTGTAATCAGTGATGCATGTGTAGCATGCGGTGCATGTGAGGGTCAGTGCCCGGTTGGCGCTATCAGCATGGGAGATGGCAAATTCGAAATTGATGCAGATAAATGTATCAGCTGCGGTTCCTGCGCAGGTGTTTGCCCTACAGGTTCTATCTCAGAAGGTTAATTTTAAACCGGCGATCCCCTATCAGACGATAGGGGATTTTCTTTTGCCAATTCCCAGTTTTTCCTTAGGCTTATGTCTCTGGCGTATCATTTCATCAATTTTACGATAATGCTCCTCTTCCTTTTTCCACCGTTCTTCATCCCGCTCTTCCTGCATTCGAAACTGATAATCCATCTCTTTCAGGATACTTTCTTTTACCTCCGTACATAATTCCTGATTGGCAGTTTTCACTGCTTCCGTAATCATGTGCTGTAACAAATACTGGAGTCTGGCCGCCTTTTCATTTTTCTCATCCTCTTTCGACGGGTATTCCGGCAGCACATCCGGCTGTGGTTCTACCGTTACACTTTTATCCTTCGATAAAGTTACCATATATTTCTGCGCTTTATTTATTACCTTTTCCTGGTTCTGCTTTTCTATAGAACTATCCTCTGTTTTCATAGATGCCTCTCCCTCCGTCTGCTCCGTATCCTCGATCTCTTTAATAAGAATTGTGCGAATGGCCTTTAACTGCAGGCCCTGTTCCTTTAAAAGTTTGATCTCCTGCAATTGACGGATATCCTGATCCGTATAATAGCGATGCCCCATTTCATTGCGTTTGATTGGCAGCTGTAATTCCTCCTCCCAATAACGCAGAACATGAGTCTCCACCTGCACCAATCTGGCAGCTTCGGATATGTAGTAAGTAGTATTCTGTTCCATATTGTTCCCCTTTCTATTATATTGCAAAAAAGAGACAGACCCTCTCAGGCTTGTCTCTTTCGTAGTTAAACAGATTCCTTATATTACAATAATATACAATAGAACTATCATTTCTGAAGATTTGCAAACTTGGTAAAATCCGGTAACCATACCAGTTCTACCGTACCGATAGGACCATTTCTCTGTTTTGCAATAATAATCTCCGCGATGCCCTTTTTCTCGGTATCCTTATTATAATAATCATCTCTGTAGATGAACATTACCACATCCGCATCCTGCTCAATAGCTCCGGATTCACGCAAATCGGAAAGCATCGGTCTATGGTCCGGTCTCTGCTCTACCGCGCGGCTTAGCTGTGACAAAGCAATAACCGGTACATGAAGTTCTCTCGCCAGAGCTTTCAAAGAGCGGGAGATATCAGATATCTCCTGTTGTCTGGAATCCGAGGATTTACCGCTTCCGGACATCAACTGCAGATAGTCAATAATAATCATTTCCAGATTATGTTCCAGCTTATATTTACGGCACTTGGAGCGCATCTCAGAAATGCTGATACCCGGTGTATCATCAATAATCAGATTGGACTTACCGATAATGCCGGCACTTTCAATCAGCTTCTCCCACTCAGCATCAGAAAGATTACCTGTCCTAAGATGCTGGGAATCCACCTTGGATTCCATGGAGAACAGACGATTGACCAGCTGTTCCTTAGACATTTCCAGACTGAATATCGCTACCGTTTTATTCTGCTTAAAAGCCACATATTCGGCAATATTTAGTACAAAGGCAGTTTTACCCATGGAAGGTCTTGCAGCCACCAGAATCAGGTCAGAAGGCTGCATACCGGCGGTTCTGTAATCCAGATCCAGGAACCCTGTTGCAACACCGGTAACATTACCCTTGTTCCGGGAGGCTTTCTCTATATTATCCATGGCATTCATGACGACCTGTCTGATTGGCACAAATTCACCCGTATTTCTTCTCTGGACCAGATCGAATACTCTCTTCTCCGTATCTGACAGGATATCCTCCAGGCTTTCCTTTCCTACATAACAGGTATTTGCAATATCCTCATTCAAACGGATCAGTTTTCTTAATGTAGATTTCTCTGCTACGATATTCGCGTAGTATTTAATATTGGCTGATGTAGGTACGGCAGTGATCAAATCCCTGATAAATTCCAGGCTGCTTACTTCCGGCGGGACGTCTTTCTCTTTTAGACGATCCTGCAGTGTTACCAGATCTACCGGCTTCCCTTCATCATTTAACTCTACCATTGTATCGAAAAGAATTCCATACTGTTTATTATAAAAGTCATCGCCTAAAATGATTTCCGAAGCGACCACAATCGCTTCCCTGTCCATAATCATAGAACCGATGACTGACTGTTCCGCTTCCATACTATGTGGCAATATTCTCTTAAGTAGTGCTTCCTCCACGCCCGTCATCGTCCTTTCAAATCATGATCAACTTCTTAGGCCACATACTCTGATGCCTTCTGATTTCTTCTATCACTCTTCAATAACCTTGACCTTTAACTTACCGGTTACTTTTGTGTGCAGTTTCACATTGACCTCATATACACCCAATGACTTAATCGCCTCCGGTAACTGAATTTTCTTCTTGTCAAGTTCCAGTCCGCACTGCTCTTTCGCCGCAGTGGCAATTTCCTTAGAAGAAATAGAACCAAAGGTCCTTCCCCCCTCACCGGACTTCATCTTAACTACTACTTCTTTGGTCTCTAAAACCTTAGCAAGCTCCTGCGCAGCCTCAAGCTGCTCCTGTGCCACTTTATCCGCATTTGCTTTCTGCAATTTCAAATCATTCATATTAGCGGAATTAGCTTCCACGCCCAGTTTCTTGGGCAACACATAGTTTCTTGCATACCCATCACTTACATTGACTATTTCACCTTTTTTACCGAGTGATTTTACATCCTCTAATAAAATAACTTTCATTTTTATTTCCTCGCTTTCCGGTTTTTCAAAATCTGATTCCAAAAACCCTTTATGCTTCCAATTCACCTTCCGCTATCATAGCATCCAGCGTCCTCTTAATCGTTACGATACCTTCCTCAATGGAACCGTTCTCTATCTGTGCACCTGCAATATTCAGATGACCGCCGCCACCCATTCTCTCCATGATGACCTGTACATTCACTTCATCAATAGAACGGGCACTGATATATATGATTCCGTTATATGGAGTCAGAATAAAGCTTGCCTTGATTCCCTTGATATTTAGCAACTCATTGGCCGCCTGGGCACCTACAATAGTAGGGCTTGCCACATCTTCACCGGTACAGACAGATATGGCATAAGAATTCCGGTAAATTTCAGCCTGACTGACTGCATCTGCCTTAGCCTTATATTCTGCCGCATCATCTCTGAATAATTTTCTGACCCGGGTCACATCGGCTCCGTTTCTTCTTAAGAAAGCTGCTGCCTCAAAAGTTCTGACACCGGTTTTCGTCATGAAGTTATTGGTATCAATCATAATACCGGAATACATACAATCAGCTTCCTCAGAGCGAAGCTTCATATTGTCACTGATATACTGCAGGATTTCCGATACCATCTCACAGGATGAAGAAGCATATGCTTCAACGTAGGACAACGTTGCATTCTCGATAATCTCAGCGCCCTGTCTGTGATGATCCAGTACCACCACTGATTTACACCGTTTCAATAGTTCCGGGCACTCTGTAATACTCGGCTTGTTCACATCCACAACAACAAGCACCGCATTATTACCAACCATCTCCAGCGCCTGCGCATTATTGATGATCATATCCTCTGCATACTCATCCTTATTCTGAAACATCTCCACCATGGGCTGCATAGAGGAAGTAATATCATTAAGTACAATATGGGCACGCTTATCAAGCGCCTGGGCAATCCTGTAAATACCTACTGATGCACCGAAACTGTCCACATCACCCATACGGTGCCCCATAACGTATACTTCATCCTTTACGGAAATAATTTCTTTGAGCGCATGGGCTTTGACACGGGCCTTCACACGGGTACTCTTCTCAACCTGCTGGCTCTTGCCACCATAGTAAATTACATTCTCAGGAATCTTGACTACAGCCTGATCGCCACCGCGTCCGAGTGCAATATCTATAGCATTACGGGCAAATTCATAGTTCTGTGCATAACTCAGACCATTAAAGCCCATACCGATACTGATGGTTACCGCCATCTCATTACCGATATTAACAGTCTTAACATCCTCCAACAGATCAAAGCGGTTTTCCTGCATCTGTGTAGCCGCTTCTTTCCGCATAATCACCAGATATTTATCTTTCTCCAGCTTCTTACAAATACCGTCTAAGGCCGCAATATATTTATTAACTTTACGATCAATCAAGGCAATCAGCAGAGAGCGTCTGACTTCTTCCACGCTTTCCAGTGCCTCATCATAATTGTCCAGATAGATAAGGCCTACTGCCAGTGACTGGTCGTCCACTTCCTTCAAAGCAATCTTGAGCGCCGTCTCGTCGAACAGATATAACGCAACCAGATAGCCTTCGTAACCTTTCGCCTCAATAATATCACTGTTCTCTGCCATTTCCTTTAAGGAAATTTTCTTCAGCTTGGCAATATAGTTGCCGGACTCATATTCCACATCAAATTCTACTTCGTCTTCCTCATTGACACCCGGAAGCTTATCCTTCGTAATAGACGGGAACAAAGCTGTAATGGACTTACGATAGCCCTTTTCCTGATGCACCAGCTTTTCAAAAGCAATATTAGTCCAGATTACTTTACCGGAATCATCCAGAAGTGCATGGGGAAGCTCCAGATCACGCAACAAACGCCTCTGAATCTGTCCATATTGCGTAGCAAAGCTGACAAGCTCATTCATGATAATCGGCTTATTATAGAACATCATGGAAAGAATGATCGCAATATAGAAAATAATAAAACCGCTTAAAATCAGGCCCGATCTGTAATCTAACATATAGATCAGAATATCTACGGCTATCAGTAAAAATCCCAAGTATAAAGAAGACTGCAGATAGGACTTCAATCTTCCCTTTAATTTAACACTGTTCTTCATCATATTTTTTACCTGCTATGTAAACAAACACATTAAACTTTTATATGGTTACACAACATCTTAAGTATAGCATTTTTTGTAAGTTGATGCTACACCAATATATAGACTTTTTTCTCTCAGGATTGACAGTATATGGTGTATCATTCCGGGCTCTGCCACACTGCATAATAAGTAATATCTTCGTAGACCGGTTTGCAAATATCAAAAGGAACATTCCCGTCTGCATACCAGCCGACAAACAACTCCTGATTCTGAACCGGCGCAGGTTCGGAAACCGGTAATTCACCATCTTTGACACACATAATCTGCCATATATCTCCATCCACCACAAAATTCACATTGTGATACACCGCATCTTCCAACCAGACCTCATTCAAAAAATCTCTTCTATTCTCAATGAAGTATTTTAAAAACCTGATGTTATTGTCATATTCCTGATAATACCGGTATCTGTTTTCCAGACTCTGCCATCGTATTTGATCCATTTCGACAGAAAGTCTGCTTTCCTCCACCATCCGGTCTATACCATCATCCAGGAGGCTGTCCAAATATGGCAAAGCCTTCTGCTCATACATCTCAACCATCTTCTCATAGAAATCTTCCTGCCCGTAAAGAGACGCAAATAGCTCCGTTCCGTACATATGGTAGGAGAGCTTCGTCACGCCCAGAGGATTACCAACCATTTTATCCAGATTACAGTTTCCGAATGCCAGATCATAGTCCCATATGGGCCCCGCATAGATTTTCTGACCAGCTACATCATCCGGTATATAAAAGAAGCTGCTGGTTACGCCGCCGTCATAATTCTTCGAAATCTCTTCCACCAGATATTTCTGAATAAAGGAATCCATATCAATATATTCCGAATAATGTTTTCCAGTCTCCGGATGACCCCCGTCAGGCTGCTCTGCAGCATCCTGAAATTCCTGAAATAAATCTGTAATATTCGTTATCTGCTGCTCTGTTGTATATCTCGGATTCTGTATAACATAGTAATCACCCTGGTCCGTAACAAAGCCGCTCTTTTCACTAACAAAACGTTCTTCCAGTTCTCTTTCCAGGAGATATCCGCCATCGCAAGTTTCCACTTTATCCGTCAGGTAGTAATTACCGTAATAAACATAATTCACATATAAATCGATCATCCGGGCACCCGGCACATAGTCCATCTCCAAGGCCTCGGCCAGTCCGTTGGCAATCCGGTTCCTCAACTTCGTTTCATCATAGCCGTTGGCAATCAGATTATAGGTTTTATGACTGCCGCTGCCGATCAGGTCTGCCTCTTCACACAGCTTAAACTGATAGGGCTTCTTAATCAATGCCCACGTGGAATTCCCCCTGCCGCCGACTGCCTCTGCAACCCCTGTATAGCTGCACACTCCTTGCTCATCATAATACTCCAGCGCTCCCGGCTCTGTATACTCTTTGTCAGCATGAATCTTATCTATTGTTCCTGAATCTGTAGCAAGACACAATACAGGAATATCCGATGAGTGTTTAAAGATCAGGTCCTTCTTCTGTACGGATGATTCCCGTTCACTATCCGTATATTCCAAAGCATAAGGTATATCCCAGTCAATTTCGGATATAAGATCTTTTTCTTTCACAGACTGCCCATTAATAACCAGTCTGCCCTCCGGCGCTTTCTCCAAGGTTATCTTTGCATCCACTGCATAACCCGGCAGGAAGAAATAGCAGACTCCATCCTCCCCCTGCCAAAGCCGGACATGCATAACAGTTTCCTCTGTCTCTATCCCGATTAAAATCTCGGCACAATCCATCACTTCTTCTGTGCTTTCCTGTTGGAATTCTTCTGAAAATTCATCATGTGCCACCAGATTTTCCGCCGTTTCTCCGGCTTCCTCTATTGTATCCAGACTCAATGCCACTGTGCTCTTTGCATGCTCTTGCATAACGTTTCTGCATGCAGGAACTGTCAACGCAACAATAAGCAGCACTACCGTACACAGCCATAATAGTAGTAGTTTGTTTCTGTTCATAACATTGAAATCCTCGAAATGTATTTTACTGCATAAAAGCAATTATCTTTAGTATAATTTGCCGGTTAAATGATTTGTAATCTCAATAATCATACACCGGACGATTAATGGCTACCAGTCCGGTATCATCAGCAAATCCCTGAAGGGAATACAAGAACAAAACTTCATCGTAACCTTCCTTTTCCACAAGGTTTGACAGATTATACGCATAATTCCGATAATCTGACACCCCTATTTGCTCATAATTACTCAGCAGAAAAGGAATAAAACAATTCGCATAGCTATCCTTGACTACAAGGATCTTGCCTTCCCCCTCTCCTTTAATAACGGAATATCCATTGTTTCCATCCAAAAATGCTGCATATTTATCATATTCATCAAACCGAACTGTGTTGATGACAGCCTGCGGACTCTGTGCCTCAAAAGCAGCATCACCGGTTACCTTATATACTACCATTGGATTATCTGTGGGAAAATAGATAATCTCGTCCGGGACTGTCAGGATATATCGTGTTTTGGAGTAATGTGTTCCATAAAAATTCTCAATATGAATCGCCTGATTCCAATCCGGATCACATGGCTCTTTTTCTCTCGATTGGCAATAATCCACATAAGCATAATACGCTCCAAGAGTCGTCCAGTGATGATCGGTTCGATAATAGATATACTCGTCTTTATGCGCACTCAACGTATCTTTCACTCTCAGAACAGTACATTTCAGCTGCAATTCGTTTTCCATATACTCCAGCAAATCATCCTCCGATGCCATTGGTGCATTCTTAGGCAACCGTTCCGGGAAAATGGTGCTCGGGGATGGTACAAGCATGACTGAGACCGGGACATTTGTCGTCTCGGCAAAAGATACCAGTTCAGAGATGTTTTTGATAAATTGCTTATTTTCCTTTACCGAAACAAACTCTTTGGTAAACATCTGTCCGTCTTTGCCCAGAAGAATTCCATCCTCCTCGGTCTGTAAAAGGAACATCTCGTCCACAAAACACTTTAAATTGATCCATTCCTGACGAAACGCAACATGATCGTCAACGTAATTGCCAAGCCCCTCCTGCCAGTCAGCGGCTATCCAGTCTGCAAGAGAAAAAGAAGGTAAGGAAGCTGCTTTTCTGTTTTCAATCGTCAACATTTCCTGTTTCGGAGCAAACAGGCTCAATAGCGAAAGAAGGCAGATAATCCCAAAGATCATAATGCTCGGGAACATTGTCCACAATTTACTTCTCATATACTCTCCTTTCTAAAATCCCGCATAAAGTGCAGTCCATCCGGTGCTTCCCACAACATACGCCAGACTTAACAGGAAAATGAATCCAAGCCACAAAGTCTCTACCCATCTGTTATTCTCGATCCTCTTTTGCAGTTTCTTATAAAATCCGCTCGAAACAACAACGGAAAGGGCCAATGTGACTCCGTAGCATCGGACAAAATACAAAGCCGATACGCCGGATGAAAAAACAAACATTCTATTCAGCAGTGGCAAAACCGCAATCTGCGTTCCGTCTGCCGCAAAAATTCCCCATCCTACCACAGCAATAAAAAGCGTATATATATGCCCCAGAATCCGGTGTCTTTCTATCACAGTCTTCAGAACATATTTTTCCAGAACCAGTAATACGAAATAATACATGCCCCAGATTAGAAAATTAACTGTATGTCCATGCCAGATTCCCGTAATCAGCCACACCACAAGCATATTGCATATATGGCGAATTACTCCCTTTCTATTTCCACCAAGAGGGATGTAAACATAATCACGAAACCATTCGGTCAACGTAATATGCCACCTGCGCCAAAAGTCCGTAACACCGCATGCCAAATAAGGGTAGTCAAAGTTCTGCTTACAGGATAAACCCATTATATAGGATAACCCGTTACTCATCTCAGAGTACCCCGAAAAATCCAGATAAAGTTGCAGTGAATATGCCAGGACAGCCAGCCACACCAAAGCAGACGAAGCCTTGCCAAGTCCGATTCCATCGGCTCCCGTCACTTGACTCCATAGCATACCCAACGTATCTGCCAAAATAACCTTTTTAGCAAGTCCATACACAAACAATCTCGTTCCCTGCAAGATCTCTTCCGGATTTGCATGTCTGTCTCTATTTTTCAAATCATCCCGTATATCCACATAACGGATAATCGGTCCCACGATCATCTGCTGGTACATAAGCACATAAACCGAAAAGTCTATAAGATTCTTTTCCGGCTCACATTTTCCGGTATATACATCACACAAATAGCTCAACAACTTAAATATGTAATAGCTGATTCCCAAAGGCAAAATATCGAAGAATGTTATGTCCCCTTGTGCTATCCGGTTCAGGAGCAAAGAAAGATAGCTACCATACTTAAATGCAATAAGCAAAAGAATGTTTATGATAATCGCTGTAATCAGAATGAAACGTCTGGCTTTTGGTCTGCAGGACAGTTTACCCATCGCACGTGCAGACAGATAATTTATGATGACCAGACAAACTGCAAGCGGCAGATATCTCATGTTCCCAAAGGCATAAAAAACAAGGCTCTCAAAAAGCAGAGCCCCATTCCTGAATTTATGCGGGACAATATAATACAATAATAAAGATACCGGCAAAAAAAATAAAATAAATGTTACACTGTTAAACAGCATTTTCTCTATTCTCCAAAAGCTTCATTGATAGCCGCCGTAACGGTACTGTAATCCGTATTGAGTCCTGCTATGACAAGTACCACATAATCATTATATATCAACACCTTTGCTTCCTTGGTTTTCTCAATCTTATCCGCAAATTCTACATACAGATCATTTGAAGTCAAGCTGTCTAAATACTCAGAAAGCGCCTGTTTTAACTCCCGAGTCTTTCCGTCATTAGCCTTTGCAACAAAAATGAGTGCACAATCATTTTGAGAATTGGTAACGACGCCTTCATACTCTGCGATATCATCCAGCGAAAGCCCCATTTCATTTTCAACAGCAAAATCATCAATGGCTCTTTCATCTGCCACAGGATTGGCAGCCTTGATTTTCGTAACCACATCACTGAGCACAATCTCTTTTGTTGTTTCTAAATCCCGACCTCTGTCATCCTTCCCTCCACAGCCGGTTACCATTACAACCGCTGTTGCCACAACAAGTGCTATCTTCAAAATCTTTTTCATAATCTTGTCCTCCTACTCTAATCTCCATAGATTGATTGAAATATCATGACCACAATACCCAACAAGCAATTCTTCCCATTGCCGCATCGTCTCATCATCGCCGTACCATACCGTATGCTCACCGTCTTCCGCGGTATATGTATAATATACTGCTCCGCTTTCATCCCGCATCAACTCAGCCCTCTTTTCGTCTGCGAGTTTCTTTGCATTGTAAGCGGTCAGGGATCTCACAGTCTTTTCCTGTTCATCCCACTCAAATCCACCATTGGCAATGGCAAATGTAACATCCATTCCGGAATACCGTTCCGCCATTTCCTGCAGAAAATCCGCATCAGCCTTTGGCCCCGGTCCTGAATGCGTCCCATATAGATTATAACACATTACCACATATTGAGGACCCGCAATAAATGTGTATTCATTAACAGGTGTGTAGGCACCTAATACAACACGCAAAAGCAGTCCCTCCTGCTCTGTCTTTTCATATAACCTGGTCAGAAATCTAAGATAATCATCCCACAGATCCTCTCCTTTCTGAATATTTTCATAATCCAGTTCAATACCGTCCAGCCCCCACTGCTTCGTCTGTGAAACCATATCAGAGATCAGCTTGTCCCCCAGTGTATCATCCTTTAGAACCTGTTCCAGAAAATCCAGGGACTTCTGCTGTGCAGTTCCGGTTTCCTGCATAACGTCATTGATAAAGGAAAGGTATATCTTTGTTTCCGGATGTTCCTTAGGAAATTCGGCATATAGTTGTTCCAGCGCCTCCGGAATGTATAGCGTAAAATCTTCCGCGTAAATACATCCAAACAAGATCAGTTCGTCGTATTCTGAAATGCTTTCAGTGGCTGCCGGCACTGAGTTTTCATCCCAGTAGACGCACCATGCTGCCCGTGATGAAACAGACGCTTTCGGGAGTTCCTCTCCCTGCGCATCCTCGCTCCGTTCATCCGCTATATCATCTTTTTCCGTTTGTGTTTCTTGCTCCTGCGGCGGTGATTGCAAGGAATCTGCCTGCGCACATCCCCCAACCACCAGCAAAGTCACAATCATAAATAGTATAAGTATTTTCTTTCTCATATCGTTTTTACAAATTACTGATAAACCAGTTCACAATCTTTGTCCAACAGCCTTTAACAAAATATTTTACTTTATCAAAGCCATGCAGCCGATTGTCATACAGAACACCGGTTTTCTCTTGTGACAGATCTTTGATTACAAGATTTTCAAATCTTGCTTCATAAACATCATCAGTCAGATTGCGTTGTCTGTATTGTTCCTCCTCTAAAGTTTTTGCTTCAAGCATCACTTTGCCCGCTTCGGTCAGCGATACTTCCAATCCATCTACGGCAACAAACTCATTTACCATAACGTTGAGGCTGTTATCCTGTAACCTGATCACTACATCCCATTTACCCGCCTGATTTGATTCAATGACCGGAATATATGGCTCTGCTCCTTCCTCGACCGTATGGACCTCATTCTCTTTTATCTCCGATTTTTCCAAATCATACGCCAGACTCTCCCCAAGGGTTCTGGCATTGTCTGCACGCACCTCATATTCTTTGGCCAAAGCATCTCTGTTGTCCTCTTCGACAGAAAGGAATTCCACCTGCATCAATTCATCGAGATTTATCCGCGCAAGCTCCTTGCCTGCTTCCGTAACAATCAGTTCTTTCTCACAGAATGTAACTCCAATCTTCTCGTTGGAATCCTCCTGTCCTCTGAGATAAACAGTCTGTTCTCCACAATAGTTTCCCGTCAGAGTGGTTGAAACCTCCACATCCTTATAAGAAGAGCTTTCTTTTAATGTCAGAAGCCCCCTTCCCTTCGGCAAGGAAGTAAGAAAGATAACATTCCTTTTGAATTCCGAAGCTCCAACATTCGTGTCCCAGTAATTTCTCCGACTCTCCTCACCGGACACAAACTTAATACTGGATTTATCTTCTTCATCCAGGTCATCCCAGATACGCATCAACAAATGGTTGGTAGACCAATACGCCTGTGATTGCAGTCTTGTCAGGTCAAATATATCGGAATCCACTGTGTTTAAGGCAAATCCCTCCCGATTGATATTTATATCGAACAGACGCGCCATATTCTCCTCATTGACTTCACTGACTCGCGCATTGTTTCCAAACATATCTGTATTGGAATGCATAAGAATATACAATCTTGGGACATACCCCAGTTCTTCCGTATACACCTGTTCCATAAGCTCATAGTCATAGCTGATACGCTCTTTCATGGTACTATAGCTTTCTATTGGCATATAATTTTCATCACGAAGGTAATCCATCAGATAATGGTTATATTCCCTTCCCAGATAACTTTTAACAGCATTATACTCCAGAGAGTTCATTTCTCCCAAAAAACGATCATATCTGTCAAATACATTGATATAGGATAATCTGTAACCATTTGTACCGTTTTCCCAAAAACCACTTGTTTCCAGGCTGAAAAGATCCTCCCCCTTCAGCATTTTGGAATCTTTGCTATTCAGGTTACTACCATAACTGCACATAGACGCTATATAATTCTCTTTTTCCAGAATCGGTTGGGAGAAAATTGCAGTATCAGAACGTCCATCCTCAAAAACAAGCAACAGCGATTTATCCGGAAGTGCTTTTCCTTTCTCATAATAGTCTATCACATCCTGTTGCGTAATGGTAACATATCCGATATCATGGAGGGCCGCTAACTGTTCCTCCAAATTTCCAGTAGACACCAGAATGTCCGTTCCGGTCCTGTCAATCCCAAAGTATGAAATACAAAGGAACCCCTTGTCTTCGCCCGAAACAATATTCTCATCGTTTTCATCATAGGGCTCATATCGCTCCATAACCAGAAATGCCCTCAGAATAACAAAAACAACCGCTATTACCACAACTGCTTCGAAAATCGACCTGATTAATTTATAAATATCCTTTTTGGTTTCAATCCGTTTTGTTTTCATTTTCCCCTTCCTGCACCTGTGCTTCCTTCCGTCTGACTTTTTTAGCCTCTCTCCTCTGTCTGCGTTTTTCTTTCTTTTCTTTCGCTTCTACATCATTTGATGTCATACGCGTTCCCCATGTTGACTTCCAAAAAGTAAGTATTGCAATCGGCATCTGCCATAAAAGCACTGCTTCATAATAGAGGCAAAACAGGAATCCAAAAAACCATGTTGTGCTCTTTCGCAAAAATAACTGTGCCGAACTCATCAGCATGGCCATCATCAACATTCCCACCACGAACGTTGTTGGAAATGCAAAGGTCGTAATTGGGACATACAACAAATTGTATATTACAACGACCGGTGCCAGGATTGGAACGCACAGACCTACATAGAAAAAGATCGCAGCAAAAGGTTCCTTTCGCCAGATAAAAGTACCTGCCGTAAAGGATTCTCTCAGCCATGAACGCTTCCATCTCATCTGCTGTCTCAAGAAAACTTTGTGGTCATTCGGAACAATTGTAGAACAAATAGCAGTATCCTGATAATAGGTTCTGTGATGGCGAAGCATCAGATTTGTCAATGCCCGGTCGTCTCCAAATGTTGCCTTTTGCCCGAGAAAAGTCTGATTCAGCCATTTATCCAGATATTCCAACACCAGTTCCTTTTTGTAGCATGACAATGGCCCTGAGAGACAAGTCACACAGTCAAAATAACTTTCGGCAGCTTTCATGATTCGAAAGGCAATATAATATCTTACGGACTGGAGCTTGGTAAGCGAATTTGTATAAGTATTGGCAACATCAGTTCTTCCGGTTACTCCTGCCATCTTTGGATCTTTAAATGGTTGCACCAGATTTCTGATTGCAAAAGGATCCAAAAAACTGTCTGAATCGACAAATACAACATATTCGTGCTTTGCAACTTTAACTCCTGCTGCGAGGGCTTCTCTTTTCCCCGCATTTTGAGGCTGTACGATATAAGATATTCGCTCACTGACATTGTATCTCGAGTCCACTGCCTGCGTCAGCCTCCCGATAATATCCTTGATCTTCTCCACCGAGCCGTCCGTTGACTGGTCATCAACAATAATCACCTCCAGCTTATCTGCCGGATAGTTCTGGTTAATACAACTCTGGATGGTTCTCTGAATCCATGTCTCTTCATTAAAACAGGGAATGATGACACTTACACCGGGCGTAAAGTTCGGATCGACCTTTTTCGGTCTGTAAAGCGCTCCAAACAAATAACGACTCATCAAAAAGAATGCCGTAATAATGCTGTATAAATACAACCATTTGTTAGATTTAAAATAGATAATACTCTCAGATCTCATCAACATAATAAATGCGCTGATGAAAAACAACATCAAAGATGACATAGTGAGCATGTATCTGTCTTTTCGTCGTTTTGCATAGTCTGACAAATCTGATGTGAACTCAAATCCAACAAGCCACATTCCATCCGCAAGCTGCATCTCTCGAACCATCTGTGCATAAATATTGACATTCATTTCATATCCTTCCGGCAACGAACCGGGCTCCACATGAAATTTCAGTCTTACCTTGCTGGCCCCCTTAATAATATCTTTCTCCTCATCGGAAACCACTAATCCCAGACCACTAAGCGAGACATCGCTTGTTTTCCCATGAAATTGTTTTTTAACTCCTGCTTGATATGCAGTGACAGCTACTTCATAAGCATTCAAATAACGAATGCCCATCTTTCTCTTCTTACTAATCTGTTCAAAAGTCATTTCCGAATCAGATAAGTCTCCCCTTCGATCTGTCAGCTTTCTTTCACCGGTCAAAGCAGGTACATCCGGCATAAGACGTCTGTCAGCCTGCTCGTGGAGTAACACATCTCCACTATTTCTTTTTCTTTTCTTTTTTCGATTAATCTTGTCTAAAAATTCCATTATTTCCCTTTTACATCCTCAATCGTATGACACAATAAATAATCAATCCATTTTCTACATCCTTCTTCGTTCATATGTATCCCATCCTCCTGCGCGATATCATCCGGAAGACAATGATTCTCATCGGCTAGCGCCTTATATAGATCAATATAGTAGCATTCCTGCTCTTTTGCCATTTTCGCAATTTCAACATTAATCTTTCGAATCCGCCCGTTGGTGAGTGTGATTCTCTCCACAGAAACATCGTTCGTGACCGGAGGAATTCCTTCTATATATATTATTGCATCCGGAAACTGCTCTTTTAACATTTCAATCAGCTTTTCATAATATAAGATAAAGGATTCATTGCTTCCACTCGCCAACGCATTGGTACCAAGCAGTATGTATACCTTTTTAGGTTTTTTCTTACATACCTCATCCCAAATGGCAACTTCCTCGTTGTCAGATATCTCCACTTTCGTGTTATTCACAAACTGCATTGGTGTGATGGACTTATATGCACAAAACTCCACATCATCCTCAATAACCGGATAATAGGATAGAGCAAGCGTCAATGAATCGCCGATGAACAATGTATCATCAAAATAGCCTTCACCTGCTTTGACAGACACCGGCACCTCATAATCTGCTGCATCTTCCCGATCTTCAAACATCCGAGTAACTTCAATATCCGGTTCCGTATCAAGTCTGTCCAACGGCACTATCGCCGTTTCCGTGGTGTCCAATGCCTCTAACAACAATTCTACCGTCTCTGCAATCGTCAGCTTCGTTGCGGGTACTTCATTTCCACTTACAGATGGCTGTTTATCCTCCGCCGGTCTCTCATCCACCTCATACGGCTCATATTCAATCTCATCCAGATTCCCATCAATTTTCACACATATAATCGATCCACCTTCGACTTTTTCAACAAAGCCAAGTGCTCCATTGAAGTCTTTAAAACTCGAATCGTTAATAAACTTCGTAGCCGAAATATATTTATCCAGCCCGGCACAAGCTGCCAGATGAAGGATTCTGTCATCGACCACCGTGGCATTGGCCAAAACATACTGCGGCGTGTTATCTGTGATCCGCTTTATGACGGCCTGTGTCTGGGCAAGAGAGGTAAGTATCTGTTCGTCATCCGACTCTTCCCAGTGCATCTCTCCACTCATACCGTAATTACCTACGACATTCCCGCGTTTCACAATATCTATGACCGTATCCGGGTCCTCTGCGGCGGTCATACCATCACAAACAAAAACTGCCTTTGCTTCATATGTGTCCAACAGGTCCAGTATCTTTGCCATCTCCGTAGGTGTTGACATTCCGCAAAATACCAGTGAAACCTTATGCTGAGATGCCTTATACCCTTCTACCATCTCGGCTTTCTGGGTATTCTCAGAATCCTGATAATTCTTAAAAGCTTCACCTATCTCTTCGTCAGCATCGTATACGATCCGATCCCGAGAATTTACAGATACATCCGGATATTCCTTCCGAATATTTGCAAAAAGATACAAAACAGCCAGCATACATGCAATCAAAAGCAGCAAAAAGAATGCAATAACTTTCCATCTCTTCTTCATATTCAATTCCTCATTTCCCATTTCACACACAACTTTAGTATATACAATTTATTGTATAAGGTTCCAAAATGTCATATTTTTCATATTATATCATAATACTCTGTCACACGCCAGTAAGATATGACCGCGTTATACTCATTGTACTCTGCACCATAACAAAAAGAACCAATATTTTATATATTGGTTCTTTCCTGTCTGTGTCAAATCATTAACTTCATGTAGTAAACATCATAATTACAAGTTATTAATCCTGAACATAAGGCATCAGAGCGATATGTCTCGCACGCTTGATTGCTACTGTAAGAGCTCTCTGATGTTTTGCACAGTTACCGGTAATTCTTCTGGGAAGAATCTTACCTCTCTCAGATACATATCTTTTCAGTTTGTTTGTATCTTTGTAATCAATTACGTTATCTTTACCACAGAATACACATACTTTTTTTCTTCTGCGCATTCCACCCTTTTTCTTAGGGAAATCCGGCTTATCTGTTTTATTAAATGCCATGGTTTTGCCTCCTTCTAAACTTTGCTTACGCAAACGGTTATTAGTTGAACGGCAGTTCCTCGTCGATTCCGTCAGGAATATTCATAAAGCCATCTCCGGCTGCTGCCGGCTCCGGTCTTCCTGCAGGAGCGTATCCACCCTCACCGCTGCCGGAAGCATTCTTGCTCTCGGCAAATTCCTGTTCTTCCACTACGATATCGGTTGTGTACACCTTAACGCCATCCTTATTGGTATAGCTGCCTGTCTGGATACGTCCTGTCACAGCGATCTTCGTTCCCTTGTGGAAATATCTCTCAGCAAACTCACCCGCTCTGCCAAAAGCAACGCAGTTAATGAAATCTGCTGTCTGTTCGTCATTATTACGATTAAATCTACGATCTACCGCCAGTGTATATCTGGCTACTGCCGTAGCGTTCTCACCCTGAGAATACCTTACTTCGGGATCTCTGGTCAAACGCCCCATAAGTATTACTTTGTTCATAAATACCTCTTTCTATTTCTCGTCTTGTTTAACGCACAGGTATCTGATGACATTGTCCATAATGCGGATACGGCTTTCGATTTCAGCCGGAACATTACTTTCAGCTTCAAACTGGATGAAGTAATAGAAAGCTTCTTTCATCTTCTGAACTTCGTAAGCTAATCTCTTCTTACCCCAGTCGTCAACATTTGTAATCTTTCCACCGAATCTTTCTACTAAAGCTTTTGCTTTCTCTAAAGTAGCAGCTCTTTCGTCATCTTCGATCTTTGCACTAACAACAACGGCTAATTCGTATTTGTTCATGCTTCGTTACCTCCTTTTGGTCTCTGGCCCCTTTCTGTCGGAAGGAGCAAGGATGTTTGACTTCTAGTCAATTTAGTATATCACGAGTATTTATGATAACATAGCTGTCCGTAAATCGCAAGAGATTTTCTTAAAATTATTGCATATTGCATATACTAGATAAATGTTTGTTTCTGTTATCTTCCTTTCTTGTAATTAAACACTATGGCCCAAGTGCTGTAATTGGAACAACAAGAACACCATCTTCTCTCTTATATGCCATATTAGACATCCCACATATTACACATAAAACCTTAGGGGGCTTATCCCCCTCGTTTTCCATTATACTTTTCAATTTTAATAATTCCACCGATGCTGCATCCACTTGATTAGCTCCAAGTTTTATTTCAAATGCTCCCCATGTACCATCCGGAAATTCAACAATTGCATCTGCTTCATTTCCTTTTTCATCTCTAAAATGAAATAAACTTGCATCATTATACTCAGCATATATCTTCAAATCATGTTCACACAGGCTCTCAAATATAAAGCCAAATGTATTCAAATCGTTCAATAGCATCTGTGACGTTGCTCCCAATGCGGCTACAGTCAAAGATGGATCAACAAAATGTCTTTTGGCCGATTTCAAAATTCTTCTTGAAGACCTTAGATTTGTATTATACGCAGGCTGATCATCCAAAATAAACAAGCGACTAAAGATATCCAAATAATCAGAGATTGTATCCCTGTCAATTTCTATCTCGTCCTTTGCCCCCATATCCCTTCTGAGTGTACTATTCCCCGCCAATGTACTCTCATTTCTTCCTAGCGAATGCAAAAGAGACCATACCTTACGTGAATCCCTTTTTACCCCGTCAACACTATACATATCATCATCAACCACCGTCTTGAGATATTCTTTTGCCAGCTTTCCGCATGTCTCCTCCGGCGTTTCCATATTACCTGGCCATCCACCTCTTACTGCATAATAGATTAACTGCTCCAATGTAACTTCTCCAGTTACTTTATTTTCCATCTTTCCTTCAAATATATCCTTTAATGAGATATCGCCTGTTGAGTCCCCTGTTTCATATAACGACATTGTACTCATTCGAACTTTACTAATTCTTGCTGTCCCGCTATGCATGATTCCCTTATGATTCGGTGTCGCAGATCCGGTCAAAATATACTTTCCTTTTCTACTATCTTTGTCAACTTCAAATCTTACCGCATCCCAAAGAGGGGGAACTTCCTGCCATTCATCTATTAATCGTGGCAGCTCTCCCTTTAATACTAATGCAGGGCTAATCTGCGCCATTGTCCTTGTCTGAAAATTATTTTCCGGATTTCCTACAAATGCAGCACTTTCTGCCCTACTCCTAGCCGTCCACGTCTTACCACAATATTTGGGTCCCTCAATACATACCGCTCCAAATGTTTTCATGTATTCATCAAATTGTTTTTCTACTAATCTGGATTTATATCCTTCCGGCGTAAGCATATATCTGCACCTCCTTGTCAAATATAATTATAGCTTGTTGTCTCTTACCATGTCAATTTTATTCCGCATTTTTCGTTTTAATTATTCCGCAATTTTCGCTCTATTTATTCCGTATTTTTCGCTCTATTTATTCCGCATTTTTCACTCTATACATTCCGCAATTTTCTGTTACTATCTTCCGCATTTTATTACAATTCTATTCGATGCAACAATAAGTTTTTCAAATAAAAGGCCACTGCTACAGGCATTCCTGCCCGTAAAACAGTGGTCTTATCCACACTCAATCTGAAATATAACGATTCACTTTATTTCCGAAGAATTATTTTACAATAAATGCAACTCTGCCGTTCTGCTTCAGATTCAGAACAACGTGGTCAGCTCTTACTTCTGTTACTTCAACGTCTACCCATGCACCGTCTACATACTGTAAAGCTACGATATTAGCATCTGCAGCTACACCGGGCATATAGAAGTTGATAGTTGCTGCCTTAGCAGGGAAACGTACATCAACTACATTCAGTACGGTGCCTTCCTGTGCAGCGCGAACAGAATCAACAAAAGCTACATCTACTTTGGAGATAGTTGCCGTCATGTTAGTAACTACACCATCTACTACAAGGTTACCGCCCTGTGCAACAGGTGTTGCTTCCTCAATACCAAAAGTCTCTGTAACAGCGTTGTTATAGTACTCACCTGCGGACATATTCTTCTCTGCTGCAATCTGTAAATCTGCAACATCTGCAAAGCCTTCATCAGCAGCTTCTGCCTGCAGTGCAATCATCTCAGCACGCTGAATAATCTCTGCGGCTACCTTCTGCACATCAACCTTGGGTGCATCCTTCTTGGAGCCGGATGTAGTTCCACAAGATTCGTCAGGAGCAGCAAAAACCAACTCTTTCCAACCTTCACTAGTGTACTCATACCCTTTACCATTTGAAGTATTGAGCCAGTAATCACCCTCAGCGAGATTCATGTCGCCAGGTATATTTTCTTCAGACGGTTCCTGATTACCCTCATAGGCATTTTTACCATCTCCATAGTGGCCTACCCCCACTGTTCCTTCGCCGCCACTAGGGTTCGCTGTGTAATACTGCTCAGCACATACTGTCATAGAAGACATTGCCAGTCCCATAACAAGCACAAGCGCGCCTAATTTTCTTTTGTTCATTTTCATTTCATCTCCTCCTGTCATAATCGTAATATTCTTTCTCTGACATGTACCTTATGTATCTAGTCGAGTGTGGCATGGTATTGTCATGTTTGATTATAGCGTAAAAGCGTTATATTTTCAACCTGTTTTATAACGCTTTATAGTATCTGATGATAAATGGGAAATTGGGTTAAAATAAATAAAAGGGGTAATATATATGGAGCAAAATTATGTATTAACACGAATCAGGGAAATGCTGGACCAACGGAACTGGTCTCTATACAAATTATCGCAGGAAACCGGCATTCCCTATTCTTCATTGAATTCCCTGTTCCAGAAGAATAATCAGCCTACCATTTCTACACTTGAAAAAATCTGTGCAGGGTTCCATATTTCCATGTCGCAATTTTTTGAGGAAAACATATCCGATGTACCAGTCTGTGATTTTACCGATGAAGAGATAGAGACTACTATGAAAATCCGCAGTCTGTCTGCCCATGACAGGTGTATACTCCTGTCACTATTGAACGCTATGTATAAGAACGATTAAGATATGTTGCAATCATCAATAAGAAAAGCCTTTAAATACTGAACTTCAGTACTTAAAGGCTTCTTGTACAATGATTGGCAATTCTTCTGTTAAGACTGCCGCTTTGCCGGTATAATCTCTTTCACATTCTTTTCCGCCTGCCTGCGGGCAATCATAATCTGATGGCCGCAGCCCATACATTTCAGGCGAAAATCCGCTCCGATACGCAGGACCTCCCATTCTTTGGAACCACAGGGATGCTGTTTCTTTAATTTCAAAATATCTCCTACCTGAATATCCATGGTTACCTCATTTCCTATTCTTATTTAAACCATATTTGTGCACGTAAACATAGTTCCAAAGTTTTGAGTTTGCATTTAATCCAGCCCGGAGAATATCTCTCCGATGCTTCCCTGCACAATCAGGTCTGCCATCGAATCCTTAGGGGTCGGTGTCTTATTAACCAGTACCAGCTTATTCCCCTTATAGTAATCCAGAAGTCCTGCCGCCGGGTATACTGCCAGAGAGGTGCCGCCTACAATGAGCACATCTGCTTCACTGATATAACGTATGGCATCTGTCAGTGTTTTCTGATTCAGTCCTTCTTCGTAAAGCACCACATCCGGTTTGATACTGCCACCACATTCGCAGGCAGGAACCCCTTCCGAATGCAGTATATACTGTGCATCATAGAACTTACCGCAATTCTCACAGTAATTACGCAGTACGGAGCCATGCAGCTCCAGAACAACCTTACTGCCTGCCGCCTGGTGAAGTCCGTCAATGTTCTGGGTTACTACTGCTTTCAGCTTTCCTTCCTTCTCCCACTGTGCCAGTTTCAAATGCGCTGCATTTGGTTTTGCATCCAGGCAGAGCATTTTGGCACGGTAGAAGCGATAAAACTCTTCCGGCATCCTTCTGTAAAAGGTATGGCTTAGGATCGTCTCCGGAGGATAATCATACTGCTGATGATACAGACCGTCCACACTTCGAAAATCCGGGATGCCACTCTCGGTAGACACTCCGGCGCCGCCAAAAAACACAATATTATTGCTTTCCTTAACCCATGTACGAAGCTGCTCTATTGGTTCCATATTTTCCTCCTTCTGTTTCTAATTAATTAGTCAATGAATTACTTTCTATTACCCAGTCCTAAACGGTTAATAGCTGAGAAGATTGCTCTCACAGAAGCGCGTGTAATATTAGAGCTTACACCCACACCGTAAGTTACAATGCCGCTTTCCACATCAAGTAGGTGGATATACGCTGCCGCCTGGGAATTAGAACCACTCTGCAATGCATGCTCTTCGTAATCCAGAATCTTAATGTCTATATTCAGTGCTTCCTGTAAGCCACGCTTAACGGCATCGATAGGACCATTACCGACTGCCTCAAAGGATTTCTCCACACCGGCATCCGTATACAGAACGGTTACCTTCGTGTCAAACTGAGACTTCGTCTCACCGCTTAAGTCATCCACGCGCAGCTTGCGGAAATGAATCGGTTCCTTCTGATCCAGATACTGTTCTCTGAAGTTATCCATAATCTGATCAGGCGATACCTCGCCCTGCTTCTCGGAAACCTTCTGGATGACGTTGGCAAACTCTTTGTGCATTCCTTTCGGCAATTTGAATCCGAAATAGGTATCCATGATAAAGGCTACGCCGCCCTTGCCGGACTGGGAATTGATACGTACGATTGGCTCGTACTCTCTTCCGATATCTGCCGGATCGATAGGCAGATAAGGCACCTGCCATATCTCGCTCTGACGTTCCTTCATAGCCTTAACGCCTTTGTTGATTGCATCCTGGTGAGATCCTGAGAATGCGGTAAATACCAGCTTACCTGCATATGGATGTCTCGGATGAATCGGAATCTTACAACATCTCTCATAGATTTCAATGCTCTCATTGACATGTTCAATGGCCAGCTTCGGATCAATCCCCTGGGAAAACATATTATATGCAATATTCAGAATATCTACGTTACCGGTTCTCTCACCGTTGCCAAATAAGGTACCCTCCACACGGTCAGCGCCTGCAAGTAAAGCCAGTTCTGCACTGGCAACACCTGTTCCTCTGTCATTATGAGGGTGCACACTCAATATAATGCTTTCCCTGTTTTTGAAATGCTTATTCATCCACTCAATCTGGTCTGCATACACATTAGGTGTATTCATTTCCACCGTGGAAGGCAGATTGATGATCATTGGATTTTCTTTGGTCGGTCCCCACTCCTCCTGCACAGCCGTACAGATATCCAAAGCAAAATCAAGCTCCGTACCGGTAAAACTCTCCGGCGAATACTCTAAGATTATCTTGCCCGGGAATTTTTCTGCATGCTTCTTGACCATTCTGGTTCCTTCCACTGCAATATTGATGATCTGCTCTTTGTCCATGTTAAAGACTACATCTCTCTGTAACGTAGAAGTAGAATTATAAATATGTACAATGGCCTGCTTACAACCCGCAATGGATTCAAAGGTTCTCTCCACCAACTCTTCACGGCACTGTGTCAGAACCTGCACTACCACATCATCAGGAATCAGCTTTCTATCAATCAACTGACGTAAAAAATCAAACTCAATCTGACTGGCAGCCGGAAAACCAATCTCTATCTCTTTAAATCCTAATTTGATCAAATAATTAAAGAATTCAATCTTTTCCGATACGATCATCGGATCGATCAACGCCTGATTACCATCACGCAGATCCACACTGCACCATACCGGTGCTTTCTCAATCTCCTTATTTGGCCATTCTCTCTCCGGATAATCAATTACCGGATTTTTACGGTACCGTTTGTAATTTAACATACTAATTACCATTCCTTTCTGCTGCTCACGCGCTTTCTATCGCATAAAATACATAAGAAAAAGCCTGTTGAATACAACAGGCTTACTTAATGACTTTATTCTCCGAGTCCACTCTCTACCGCACTGATCAATGCCTCAAGTGCTTCCTTCTCGTCTTCGCCATCACATACAAACTCGATCTCATCGCCACACTTAACACATGCACCCAGCACACTTAGAACACTCTTAGCATTCGCTGTATTCTCTCTAAATGTAAATGTTATTAATGATTTGAACTGCATCGCTTCTTTACATAGGATGCCTGCCGGTCTTAGATGTAGCCCTGTCGGGTTTTTGATGACTACCTTTTGGCTTACCATACCCTTTTCCTCCACTTCCATGTCTGGCTGATGCTTAACCCCCTCAAACACAGCCTATTCTAACTATAACATTTTTTCTCCTGTATCACAAGAGCTATAACATAATATTCTGGATTAATTCTGCTAGTTTCTTAGCTTCCTCTTCAATCATTTTC
Organism: Lachnospiraceae bacterium; assembly: GCA_051878995.1. Lineage (GTDB taxonomy): Bacteria > Bacillota > Clostridia > Lachnospirales > Lachnospiraceae > UBA3282. The sequence continues at coordinate 232,346 of JBJELE010000025.1, forward strand.
TGGTCTTTACCTTCGATCATAACTCTGACAAGAGGCTCTGTTCCGGATGGTCTGATCAGCACTCGACCTTCTCCTGCAAACTTCTCATTCAATACCTCAATTGCCTCTGCAATCTCCGGATAATCCATATATTTCTCTTTCTTATGATTAGGCACCTTGGCATTGACAAGCGCCTGAGGCATAACATCCATAATCTTCTTTAATTCAGACAACGGTTTGCCGGTCTCAACGATTACCTGCAGTAAATGCAATGCACTGAGAAGTCCGTCACCGGTTGTATTCTCATCTAAGAAAATTACATGACCGGACTGTTCCCCACCAAGACTTGCATCAATCTCTTTCATCCGCTCCAGCACATAGCGGTCGCCAACTTTGGTCTGCTCCATATGGATACCGTTCTTCTCACCCATCAGGAAAAATCCCAGATTACTCATAACAGTTGCAACAATCGTATCATGTTTCAGCCTGCCCTGCTGCTTCATATGATTGCCAACCAGTGCCATAATCTGATCTCCGTCTACAATGTTACCCAGTTCATCCACTGCAAGAAGTCTGTCAGCATCTCCATCAAATGCCAGACCAACCTGAGCTTTCTCATATACTACTCTTGCCTGTAACTCTTCCATATGCGTAGAACCGCAATTGGCATTGATATTGGTACCATCCGGATTATTGTGAATGGCTACAACTTCTGCCCCCAGTTCCTTCATAGTCTCAACAGAAGTATAGTAGGAGGCTCCTTCCGCACAATCCAATACAATCTTCATGCCTCTCAGATCTACATTGACAGCTTTCATCGCATGATTAATATATTCTTCCCTTGCATCTGTACGATATTTGATCTTACCTACACCTGCGCCTGTAGGGAATTTAACACCCTGCATATCGCTCTTAATCAGCGCCTCAATCTCATCCTCTAAAGAATCCGGAAGTTTATATCCGTCGCCATCAAAGAATTTGATACCGTTAAATTCCACTGCATTATGGGATGCTGAAATCACAACACCGGCATCCACCTTATATTTTCTCGTCAGATATGCCACTGCCGGTGTAGGTACAACGCCTACATATACAGCATTTGCACCAACGGAACAGGCTCCGGCCATCAGAGCATTGGCTAACATATCTCCTGAAATTCTTGTATCACAGCCTACCATGATCGTGGGCTTATGTGCGTTTTCTTTTGTAAGAACATAAGCTCCGGCCTGCCCAAGCTGCATTGCCAGCTGCGGAGTCAGTTCCTCATTTGCAATACCACGAACACCGTCCGTACCAAATAATCTGCTCATAATAATTACCTATCCCTTCCATTTTATTACAAATATATGAATAGCACTTCAGCCCTACTCAGTTTCAGTAATATGCACATGTACCTGCACTTCTTTCTGCAAAGTAATCGGCTCCTCCCCGATTTGCACCGTAATTGGAATCCAGTAATTACCTCTGGTCGGTTCCTCAACCTCTTCTTCCTCAAACCAGGCTGCCACATCAACCGTTGCCGTTATTTCCTCTACTGCAATATTATTCAGTTCGGCTGCAAGACCTACCAGCGTAATATCACAGGTTTCTTCGGGATCTGTTATGGTTGCTTCATATCCTTCAGGAACACCCGTAATGCCAATACTCTGCACATCAATTTTCACGGTTTTCTCAACTTCCGGCTCTATGAATACCGTCACGTTCACTTTACCGCTGAAATTCTCATCCGCAAGAATCACACCGCTCGGCAGATAATTCTTTAGATCAATGGCTGCCGTAACATTTTCCTTTGCACCGGTCACATCAATAGCACTCTCAGGTACCTCAATCGCATCAACATTCTCCACAATTTTGGATTTACCTGCAATATTCACATAATTCCGGCTTCCCTCAATCTCGCCCGTCATACGATAGCCATCCGCAGGAACACCTGCCACACTATATTGGATCGGCACAGACTTAATCTCCAGAATCTCTACATTAACCCGTACTTTGCTGATGCTTTTCTCGATACTGCCTGACTTAATCTCTTTGTCGTTTTCGTCAAAAAGGTGAATATCTGCATCGGTACCGATGTTGCTGGTAAATCCGGATATATCCACTTCTACCACTGCTTTACTGATCTGCGAAATAACAGATTTAGGACCGGAAATTCTAACCAGGTTCTGATCCGTGATAACATCTCCCACTACATAACCTTCCCGCACTTCACCGGTAGTATTGGTTTTCAAAGGCAGCGACTTAGTCTGTTTATCCTCAATATTCAGTTTCACACTGTCAATACTGCCCTTGATACTTTCCAGTTTTTCATTGTATTTATTGGTAGAAAGCTTAATGCTGATCGTATTTAAACTGGTCAGATCATTCATATCCGCTACAGCTACTACATTACTTTTATCCAAAGAGTCAATAATGGACCTGGGGGCTGTTATTGTGACCACATCAATCACATCCGTACCATCCAGTACCTCATAGATCTGGCCTTTATCCGTAATCAGATTTGCATTTCTGATGGTAACAGGCACATCTGATACCTTATACGGAATAACCGGATCATTGATATTTGTGACAATAATCCATAAGGCAACCGCAAACAGAAACGAACCAAGCTTCAGCCCCCAGTTTTTGGTTAGTTTATTCTTCATTCCTGGACCTGCCTTTCCACAACTTCCGCTTCTTCTCTTCCACCGGTTTATCCTGTATCTCTGACAGTCGGGTTCTTAATCGTTCAGCATCCAATCCGCTTTCCAATTGCCCTCCATAGGCAACACTGATCTTACCGGTTTCCTCTGAAACAATCACAGTTAAAGAATCAGTAACTTCCGAGATTCCGACACCTGCCCTGTGCCTGGTACCCAAATCTTTGCTGAGTGCCATATTGTCTGACAATGGCAGATAACAGGTGGCAGAAATAATACGGTTTCCCCGCACAATAACCGCACCGTCATGCAACGGCGTGTTATGTTCAAATATATTAATAAGGAGCTGACTGGATATTAAAGCATCCACATCAATTCCCGTTCTTTCATATTCACTTAAGGACTGCTTCTGTTCAATAACAATCAATGCACCGGTTCTCACTTTACCCATTTCCACGGAGGCCTTCACAATTTCATTGATTGTACGATCCGAGAAACGACCGTCCGCCGGTTTAGACGCATCAAACGACAAAATCGAAGAAAACAGATTTTTCCTGCCCAGTTCCTCCAACGCTTTGCGAAGCTCAGGCTGTAGCACAACCACGATCGCAATGGCTGCAATACTGAATACATTAGATACAATCCATAGAATTGTATTCATTCGGAAGATGGCTGCGATCAAAATAAACACAGCAATTACAACAACACCTCTTAAAAGTGCCCACGCTCTCGTATTTTTAACCCAGACCAGAATATGATATGCCAGAAAGGTCAGAATAAAAATTTCCACAACATCGGTCCAGTGAACGGAAGGCATATGCAGGTTATACAGATAAGTCTCCATCAATTTATTCAGTTGCTGCACGCCTCTCACCTTCCCTCTGTTCTACTCTGTCATCTCATCGTGTATTTCTGGTTCTCTGAGTGTTTTTCATTGTCTGGCTGCTAATCTGTTTGACCTTTTTCTCAGCTTTGGCAACAGTTACTTTCGGCACAGCCTTCACATAATAATAATACTCATCATCCTCAAACTGCACTTTTTCCGTCCGGCTATAGTCCACATTAAACACAAAGAACTGCAGCACCGCTGTCAAAAGCAGTGAAATGATTGTTCCAAGAATCACACCAAACAAAGCCACATTAGTGTCAAACATCAAATCGCCCACAAGAAGAATCATAATATTGACTATGGCTCCTGCTGCCATGGCAATGGTCCATGCATAATCCACGCTGAGTCTTCTGATGATATATACCAGTATAACCGTAATGATAAACGCTATAATCGTTACCACCATTTCTTTATTACCAATCAGTCCGTCAATAATAAATTTGAACTTAGCCGCTGTCTCCTCATCTGCCATGGAAGCAATGACCGACACGTTCTGGACTACATAATGAATCATATAGTAAGCAATAACACCACAGGCAACAGATACTGCTGATGCCGGAGTACCGATCAGTCCCATTGCAAGGGGAATCACATACGGAATCTTCAATAAAAAGCAAATGGGCAGCAACAATACCACTAATGTGTCCTTAGGTGAAAATCTCAGATACAGCAAAAACATGAGCAGAAATCCGGCACCGACCACTACTGCACACTCCAGACTGAAAGAATACAGATGGAGCAGCGTAAACAGCGCCGCCATAATCACAATAAAATTCATGGGCATAAAGGAACACATTAACGCCACAATCAGCACCACCGTAAGCTTATCTATACTATCCATATATCCAAGTCTGGAATTGATGAGCAGTAAAGATATCAGTGCCAGAAGAAACTTCAAAAGCGGTGTAATATATACTTCATATTTACTATACAGAGTCATTAATATCTGCTTTGCAACAAGTAAGGTAGTCATCATAAATCCTTTCACTTTCCGTACATCTTCGCATACAGCACATCTATTTATACATATTGGCTAACCGGCGAAGATTCATATAATACAGCTTCAAACTCTTTTTGGCCCTATTATATCGAATCGTATAAACTATATACGAAATAACCGCATAAACGCCCACTACTCCCAGATACAGGAATAGAATCTGCTTTGCGAACTCCATGAGGTCCATCTTGTAGATGTCCATCATAAATATTTCAAAATCATAAAAAATATACATGGCAAAAACCACTACAAATGCAATAGTAGCACTTATAATGGATTTTAATACCTGCCATCCTATATAATCACTACGAAAGTAGCTTCCTATAGCCACATTTTTCCTGCCTTCGTTCTCCTCATAGGAAGCAAGCTTCGTCATCAGGATGATTCTTTCTTCGTTTAACATATTATCCTTCCATTCCGAAACATCTTATCACGGTCAAATACCAGATCGGAATCCCTGATTACAGGAAACGCATCTTAGGATTATCTCGTGGATCCTTCTTAGGCTGTGGCTTCGGTGCCTCCGGCTTACGAATGCTGTCATTTAACCGGTTTGCCATATTCGCCTTACATTTCTCGCAATAACGGCCGGTCACGATAGCGGCACCACACTCCTCACATTGCAAGGCAATACCGGAACCCTCACACAATTCCAAACGTTCATCTCTCAGCCACTGCTGAATCTGATTCGTAGACACATCACATGCTTCAGACACCTCCGGAATAGAGGCATGTGCATGCTCCTGTATATATTTCTTTACTTCCTGAAACTTCTCCTCTAATGCTTCTCTGCACTGCATACAGATCGGCGGTCCGGATACATAATTAAATATTCTGCCACATTTTCTGCAATTACGTACATTCATAGCTTATCCTCCTGCACTTATATTCCTCTGCCAATAGATAAAGTCATAAAATAAATATGCTTTATTCCTGCTTTTCTCAATTCATAGCTCATGGCATCTATCGTACTTCCTGTCGTATAGATGTCATCAATAATTACAATCGTATTTAATTTTACATCATTACGGCAGATTTTGAAAGCCTTTTTCAAATTATTTTGTCGCTCCGCAGCAGATAACTCTTTCATAGGCACTGTTTTTCGTACTCTTTGAATCAAATCCGCTTCTACAGGAATTCCTGTAAGCCTTCCAAGCTCACAGGCAAGCACTTCTGCCTGATTGTAGCCCCTCACGCGACGCTTAGAGGAATGAATAGGAACCGGAACAAACGCATCCGGCCTGCATTCGGCAAGCCACCCAGCCAGTTCTTTCATCATACACCGGGCATAATATGCCGCATATTCCTGCCTTCCTTTATACTTAAACCGGTAAATGGAATCGGCAGCGCTCTTATACTCATAGAGTGCGCGCCCTCTGTCAAACAGATGCCTGTGCTGCATGCAGTCACCGCAGTATTCCTCCTCTTCCTGCCGCAATGTCTTACCGCACTTCATGCAATATGGTTCTTTAATATATATCAATTTATTTTCACACGCCTTACAGATCAGGCTTCCGAAGGGCGCAACCGCCCGGTCACAGACAGGACACCTGCGGGGATACAGAAGATCTGCCAGTGTCCCAAAGAATTGTCTCACGCTCATATTTTTCCTCTAAATTCCGGACTGTTCACGGATACGATCCGCCAGTCCCGTATAACGCCGGTTCTGATAATTATTCTCTATCATTTCCTGTACCGTCTTTCTGCTTCCCAGAATCGTCACGCAGTTTTTTGCCCTTGTCACTCCCGTATAGAGCAGATTCCTGTTAAAAAGCATCCTGGGCCCCGACAAAAGCGGCATAATAACTGCCGGATATTCACTTCCCTGAGACTTATGGATCGTGACCGCATAAGCCAGTTCTATCTCATCCATCTGTTCATACTGATATGTTACCCTTCTGTGTTCATCATACTCTACCACTACTTCATGAGCATATTCATTGATCTGCAGAATCATTCCAATGTCGCCATTAAAAATTCCCGTGCCTTTATCAATAGGAATTCCATATTTGCTGACCACTTCCCACTCCAGCTGATAATTATTCTTAATCTGCATTACCTTGTCATGCTCCCGAAACAAGGTATCACCCGACTGATATTCTTTTTTCTGATCAGATGGCGGATTCAGATATCTTTGCAGAATACTGTTTAGCACCTCAACTCCCAGCATACCCTTGCGCATAGGTGTCAGCACCTGAATATCATACGGCTCCGCACCCACATAACGGGGCAGTTTCTCCGTAATCAGCTGTATCATATGCTTATATATCACATTGACATCATTTCTCTCCAGGAAAAAGAAATCCTTGCTCTTATTATCAAGAGCCAGCTCCTGACCCGCATGGATACGGTGAGCATTCCATACAATATCGCTCTCACCCGCCTGACGGAATATCTTCTCCAGCACAACTACCGGAAAACTCCCACTCTGCAGCAGATCTCGCAGCACCTGTCCTGCTCCGACTGATGGCAGCTGGTTCACGTCTCCCACCATGATCAGTCTTGTTCCTACCGTGATCGCTTTCAAGAGAGCCTGAAACAGGAAAATGTCTACCATGGACATTTCATCCACAATAATCACATCTGCCTCCAACGGATTCTCCTCATTACGTTCAAATCGTGCCGATTTCGCTTCCTCCGACACCACGCCGTTTAATTCCAGCATCCGGTGTATGGTGCGTGATTCATAGCCTGTTGCCTCCGTCATCCTTTTCGCAGCCCTGCCGGTTGGTGCTGCCAGATAGATGTCCAGCTCTTCCGACATGAAATAACGGATAATTGCATTAATCGTAGTTGTCTTTCCTGTTCCCGGTCCGCCTGACAGTATAAAAATACCGTTCTTTACGCTCTCCAGCACGGACTTCTTCTGCAATTCATCCAAAGCAATACCAAGTTCCGCTTCGATCCTGTCTATTTTGTCCAGGATTTTCTTTTCTTCCGAAGGCAACATCCCCTCATCATACTCCACAGACACATTCAAATCATGCAGCATTTTGGCACAGTTAAGTTCCGCATAATAATAGGTGGACGCATACACCTTCTGTTCAGTCTCTCCCTCAGAAGGCATCTTAATGATCAGTTTCCTGTCCATTGCCAGATTCTGTAGCTGCGGCTCCATAAGTGCCGGCTCCAGACCTAACAGTTCGCCTGCTCTCTCCAGAAGAATGCTTTTCGGCAGATAACAGTGTCCTTCATTTCCCGCCTGCAATAACGTATATAATATACCGCTTCTGATTCGGTAATCAGAATCCGTATGAATTCCAATTTTCGCAGCAATTTCATCCGCAATTTTAAATCCGATTCCATGAATATCTTCCGCCAGACGATAGGGGTTTTCTTTCATAATCCCATACAGTCCCATCCCATATTCATCGTAAATACGAATAGCAAGCGTATTCGATATGCCATATTTTTGCAGAAAAGTCATAGCCTCTCTGGCATCACGTTTCTCATATACCGTAGCCGCAATCTCCCTTGCCTTACGCTCGCTGATTCCTTTGATCTCCGCCAGTCTCTCCGGTTCTTCCTCAATGATCCGGTAGGTATCTGCACCAAAACGCTTTACAATACGGGCGGCAAGTGCCTCGCCTACCCCTTTAACAGCTCCCGAACCGAGATAACGTTCAATACTCACCACATCATCCGGCGGAACGATCTCATACCGTTCAATCTTAAACTGCTCGCCATACATCGGATGGGTTGTATAATTACCCTCTGCCTCTATCGTCTCTCCCTGATCCATAGTTTTAAAAAAACCGACACAGGTAATCTCCTCTTCTCCGCTGACCATATTCAACACTGTATAGCCGTTATTTGTATTCCGATATATAATATGCTCTATAAATCCTTTGATTTTTTCCATTATTCCTCTACTTATAACAAGAAAAGGCTGCCTATGATAAGCAGCCCTTTTTTCAAGCTATGTAACTTTACAAATTGTAATTACGTTTTGCCTGTTCGTACAATAATTGTGCAAGAGAGTTAGAACCCTGGGAAGCTGTTTGCTCTGAAATTTCCTGAATAACAGAATCTTTGAAATAGTCTACCATATTAGATGCGTATCCATCATCCTCATCATCACCGAAAAGCTTGACAGACTTTGTCATCTCCTTATAAACCTGCTCCCACAAATAGGACTCAAACTGTTTACAGGCATCTAAGAGTGCATCATCATCCTCTCCCTTTGCCTGTTTGGTTTTCTCCAACTGACTCTGAAGATTCTCAGTTGCTACTCTGTTAACATCAGTCATATAATCCGTATAATTCGATAACCCCGTTAAATCCATATCAATAACCGTGCCTTTCTTTATCTCTTCAGATTGTTAGCCGTCTCCATCATAGAATCAGATGTGGTAATTGCCTTGGAATTCATCTCATACGCACGCTGTGCTACAATCAGATTTACCATCTCATTGGCCACCTGCACATTAGAGCCCTCCAGATATCCCTGAATGATTCTGCTTTTTGTGACATTTGCATTGGTGTCTTCATTGATAGCACGTCCACTCGCATCGGTCGCAGCAAACAAAGTATCTCCCACTCTGTTTAAGCCGCCCGGGTTACTAAACTGGTAAGTACCAATCGTAATACCTAACGAAACCGGATTTTTCTGCTCATCAGGATAGCAGACCTCTCCACTCTCCGAAATAGTCAATTTACTCGCAACATAAGTACGGGCAAGCGCAATAGGACGACCGTTGGAATTTAAAACAGGAAGACCATCTGCGTTTGTCAGCGTCATACCGCCGTTTGTACCGATTGCCCATGTAAAATCACCATTTCTGGTATAATATGTATTGCCATCTTCGCCACGTACCGCAAAGAATCCATCACCCTCAATAGCAAATGCCGTATCACTCTCGGAATCCAGCAAACTGCCCTGGGAAAAGATAGAATTAATGGATGAGGTACGAACACCAAGTCCCACCTGAGAACTGGTCGGTTTCGGATTTCCGTTGGCAGTCGTTGTTACCGTCTGCAGGTTTTGGTACAGAAGCGATTTAAACTGTGCCACCTGTGATTTATATCCAACTGAGTTAACATTTGCAAGATTATTGGCAATTGTATCTACATTTGCCTGCTGTGCATTCATACCGGTTGCTGCTGACCATAAACTTCTAACCATGTCTTACCGCCTCCTATAATTTACCTAACTGATTGACCGCTGTATCAAGCGTTTCATCATATGTAGTAATCAACTTCTGATTGCTCTCATACTGTCGTTGCAAAGTAATCATATTAACCATCTCTGTAACAATGGAAATATTTGACAACTCCAGATAACCTGAATAAATCTGGGCTTCACTATCAATTTCCGTAGCTCCGTCTACCGGTTGGAAATAGTTCTCGCCAAATCTCTCCAAATAATTATAGTCCTCAAAATCCGTCAGTCCGATAGTCGCAACCGAAGTCCCCTCCTGCGTAATCGTACCACCGCGGTCGATACTTACAGGCAGCGCTGTGTTCATCCTAATATGGCGCCCGTTTTCATCCAGAACAAAGTCACCATCCTGCGTTACCAGATATCCCTGACGATCCATTGTAAAATTACCGTCCCGGGTATATTTTGTGGATGTCTCGCCTGCTTTATTGGTATATTCCACTGCAAAGAAGCCTCTATCCGAAATTGCCAGATCAAATGTATTGCCGGTTTCCTTAATCGGACCTTCTGAGTAATCCACATAATTCTCGCCGATCTTTACACCCAGGTTCATACCTGTGCGGCTGATCCACCGATCCGGATTATCCACGGAATCCTCATCAAAAGCCTTCGCAGTACCCAGATTCTTAGGAAGGTTGCCCGGCTCCGATAAATCCTTGATCTTATAAGCAAGCACCGTATCAAATGCCTGACTGGTAGTTCCTTCCTTCTTATAACCATTGGTATCCGCATTGGCCAGATTATTGGTCATAACATCCATTCTATGCTGTTCGTTGATCATTCCTGTGTAAGCAGTGTATAAACCTTTAAGCATTCAATAACCCCTTTTCGCGAAACACTAATCTTAATCCTCTCTGTAACCCGCCAGAAACTCCACATATTTGCCGGTTCCGATAGCAACTGCTGTCATAGGATCTTCTGCTGTCATGGTATTGATTCCGGTCTTAGCCGCAATCAGATCCTCCAGACCGCGCAGTAAGCTTCCGCCACCCGTCAGCACAATACCTCTGTCTGCAATATCCGCAGCCAGTTCCGGCGGTGTTTTCTCCAATACGCTGTGAATTGTCTCCACAATCTGCACCGTCGTCTCGTGCAATGCCTCCTCCGTCTCCTCGGAAGAAACCTTGACGGTTCTCGGAAGACCTGTTACCAGATTACGTCCTCTGACATCCATGTAATCTACCTCAGGTCTCTTATAAGCTGATCCGATCTTTATCTTCAAATCCTCTGCCGTTCTTTCACCAATCAGAAGATTATGTTTCTTACGCATATAACGTACGATTGCTTCGTCGAAATCATCTCCCGCAATCTTGATGGAAGCACTGACAACAGTACCTCCCAAAGAAATAACTGCAATATCGGACGTACCACCACCGATATCAACAATCATATTGCCGCATGGCTTGGAAATATCAATCCCGGCACCAATTGCTGCTGCAATCGGTTCCTCAATAATAGATACTTCTCTGGCACCTGCCTGATAAGTCGCATCTTCTACCGCTTTCTTCTCAACTTCCGTAACACCACTTGGTACACACACCGCAATACGGGGTTTTCTAAACGTTTTCTTTCCGAGTGCCTTCTGGATGAAATATTTCATCATCTTCTCTGTTACCTGATAATCAGAAATAACACCCTGACGAAGAGGTCTTACGGCTACGATATTACCCGGTGTTCTACCGAGCATCAGTCTTGCATCCTCTCCGATTGCTTTAATCTTATTTGTATCCCTGTCAAAAGCCACAACTGAGGGCTCTTTTAAAACAACACCTTTTCCTCTGATATAAACTAAAATGCTGGCCGTTCCTAAATCAATTCCAATATCTGTATACTGCATTTCCAATGTACCCCTTTCTTCCGGCATCTATATTACATAATTTCCAATTACCACCAAACTAAACATAAATCAGCTAATTGGATAGAATTGCGCAATTTGCTGCATACATTATACCCCAAAGAAAGAGTTTTTCAAAGTGCTTTCACAAATTTTTTATAAAAAATAAAAGACACCAAAAGCAGAGCAGTTCCTTCCGCTCTGTTCTCAGCATCCGTGCTTATTGTTCATATCGGCACACAATTGAATTTTCTTAACCCTGTAAAATCAATTTGTTGAATCTTCTTTGAATGTATTCATAACTTCTACATCCCTGCAATTCCCTATTTTGTATTTCATCTTCCCACAATGCAACTTATCCGTTTATCCCTTCCCTCTTATTCGGGAACGTGTTATTTTCATGCTGTCAGTGTGAAGTTTATATTTACGGCCTGACATACCGTATGTATTATCACTTCCATAAATAATAAAACGGAGGAATATAAAATGAACAATAAAAGTAAGAAGAAAAGAATCCTGATTGTTGTCAGCATCCTGCTCACAATTTTTATCATTACTTCCATCCTGCTATTCCGTCAGATTCCTAAGATTCTGTTCCCGGAATATGATCCGCCCAGAGTAACCGGCTCTCACGAAGTATTGATAGAAGAATACACATGGATAGATGAAAGTCGAATTGAAACGTATACGGATATCGGCGAAAACCGATCTGTCACAATCAAAATCTGGTATCCGGCAGAAGAAGGTACTTACCCCCTTGTCATCTTTTCCCATGGCTCACTCGGCATGATTGACAGCAATTATTCCACTTGTATGGAGCTTGCCTCCAACGGATATGTGGCTGTTTCCGTTGCCCATCCTTATCAGGCAATTTATGTGACGGATACTGATGGGAAAACTTCCTATATAGATAAGGGCTTTTTGCAGGATGTAACAACCGATAACGGAGAAGATGCTCCGGAACACAATGAAGCAGTTTATTACTTGCAAAAAGAATGGATGGCTGTCCGCAAAGGAGATTTGAATTTCGTCTTGGATACTCTTCTGGAAAAGACAGCTGCCGGAGAACCCGGTGCTTTTGCCAGAATTGATTCGGAGAAAATCGGCTTATTCGGGCATTCTCTTGGTGGTGCTACCGCTGTTGCCGTAGGCCGGGAAAGAACAGATATTGATGCAGTCATTGATCTGGAAGGCACAATGTTAGGAGAATATACCGGCTACGAGAATGAAACATACTCTTTTAATGAAGAACCTTACCCTGTTCCCATTCTGGATGTAAACTCCAGAGCAGTCTATGAAGAAGCAGCCTCCATAGCTAAGAACGATTCACAGACATCGGACGAAACTGGTGGTTATGTTAATTTCTATGTAATAAATCATGCTGTAGATGGACACTCTGCTATATTTGAAGACGCAGGACATCTGAACTTTACGGATCTGCCAGTTATCTCTCCGACTCTTGCCGGTATGCTCGGCGTGGGCAGTGTAGATGCCAGAACCTGTATTGAAAACGTCAATGAGATGGTGCTGCACTTTTTTGATTATTATCTGAAAGATGCCTCTACACTGGACATAAAGGAAATCTATAACGCAGAATAAAAAATCAGAATAGAAATACCGTTTATTTTCATACAGAAATTTTCATAGATGCCTGAAGCAGGATATAGTATAATAGACAGCAGACAACTAATCATTTCACCTGCTGCCAGGTATGATACAAAAGGAATTCTTGTATGAAGGTAGATATTAGACAAATTTTCAAGAAAGAGGACGAACGGGTACTGATCGAATGCGTTGCCATAACGCCGGAGATTAATGATATCCGTTCCTACGCTCTGGCAAAAAGCTCAGAGCTTCCCGGTATGTCCCAGGACGGTCACCATGTCCGTATCCGTTTAGCAGATATCTATTATTTTGAAGCACTGGATGAAAAGGTATTCGCCTATACTCTGGATGCCGTATTCGAAATACGTCTCCGTTTATATGAAGCAGAAGATGCTTATCGTTCCTGCCATTTTATCCGGTGTTCCAAATCCGTTGTGCTGAATCTGATGCTGCTTGACAGCATCTCGCCTTCCTTAAACGGCAGATTTACAGCGCATATGAAAAACGGCGAGAAGCTCATTATTTCCAGACAGTATGCACCGGTTCTAAAGGATTATATATCAGGAAAGGAGTCCTATCATGCATAGCAGAAAGAATTTTACAGATTTTATCCTTTCATTTTGTATCATTACATCATGCATTACTCTTGTGAACGGTATTCTGGGCTGCATCTTTATGCCCGATATCCGCTTTGGATACGAAGCATTCTTCTCTCCGCCGCTGTTTGGTTTATTGACAGCCCTGACCGGCATCATAACCAAGTCAAGGCGAGAATTAAACACCGGACAGACTCTGTTTCGACTCATGCTACAACTCTTATTCATAGAAGCTATTGTATTTGGCTTAAACTACGCAAGCGGACATTCTTTCGAACCGTTTCTTGCCTGTACTCTGGCTCTTTGTGTTGCCATCATTTTTGTTCTTGTTTATCTAATCCTTTGGCTGAATAACCAAAGAATGGCCAGACAATTTAATGCATCTCTTAAGGAATTTCAGGCAAAGCAGGTTTAATGCTTTGCCTTTTCCAACATTTTCTTGACATAGATACCCGTATAGGAATCAGGGTTCCCCGCAATCTGCTCCGGTGTTCCTTCCGCAACCACGGTTCCACCGCCTTCACCGCCTTCCGGTCCCATATCAATAATATAATCAGCCGTCTTGATAACATCCAGATTATGCTCAATTACCACAACTGTGTTGCCGCCTTCCGTCAGCTTATGCAGTATCTCTACCAGCTTGTGTACATCAGCAAAGTGCAGTCCCGTTGTAGGTTCATCCAGAATATAAATGGTCTTGCCGGTGCTGCGTTTACTAAGCTCTGTGGCTAATTTAATACGCTGTGCTTCACCACCGGAAAGAGTCGTGGATGGCTGTCCCAGTTTCACATAAGAAAGTCCCACATCATACAATGTCTCTATCTTTCTGCGAATGGAAGGCAGATTCTCAAAGAACGGAAGCGCCTCCTCCACTGTCATATCCAGTACATCGTAAATACTCTTACCTTTATATTTGACTTCCAGCGTCTCACGGTTATACCGTTTACCACCACAGACTTCACATGGCACATATACATCCGGCAGGAAATGCATCTCAATCTTGATAATACCGTCACCGCTGCAGGCTTCACAGCGTCCGCCCTTCACATTGAAACTGAATCTTCCCTTACTGTATCCGCGTGCTTTGGCATCCTGTGTAGAGGCAAACAAATCTCTGATCTGATCAAATACCCCTGTATAAGTAGCCGGATTGGAACGGGGAGTCCTGCCAATCGGTGACTGATCAATATCAATAACCTTATCAAGTTGGTCTATTCCCAGAATATCCTTATGCTTTCCGGGAATAGTCCTTGCCCTGTTCAAGTCTCTTGCCAGACGCTTATACAGGATCTCATTGATCAAAGAACTCTTACCGGAACCGGAAACGCCTGTAATACAGGTCATAATGCCTGTTGGTATTTTCACATCAATCTTTTTCAGATTATTCTCTTCTGCCCCTTTGATGGTCAGATATCCTGTCGGTTTCTTTCTCCCGGCCGGTATCGGAATCTGAAGCTTGCCACTCAGATACTGTCCTGTCACAGACTCCTCCACCTGCATAATTTCCTCTGCAGTTCCCTGGGCAACCACTTCTCCACCGTGAGAGCCTGCACCCGGACCGATATCCACGATATGGTCTGCTGCCAGCATCGTATCTTCATCATGCTCTACTACAATCAATGTGTTTCCCATATCTCTCAGATTCTTAAGTGCAGCGATTAGTTTGTCATTGTCTCTCTGATGCAGACCGATACTGGGTTCGTCCAGGATATAGCAGACACCTACCAGCCCCGATCCAATCTGGGTTGCCAGACGAATACGCTGTGCCTCACCACCGGAAAGAGAAGCAGTTGCTCTTGCCAGGCTCAGATAGTCCAATCCTACTTCCATCAAAAATCCTACCCTGGCACGGATCTCCTTTAAAATCTGTTTTCCGATCAGTTCCTGCTGAGGCGTCAGTTTCATTTCCCCTACAAATGCATGCAGCTTGGCGATAGACATAGAAGTAATCTCATAAATATTTTTATCACAGACTGTTACCGCCAGAGATTCCTTTTTCAGACGCATTCCCTTACATTCCTTACACGGTGTAATGCGCATAAAGGTTTCATATTCCTGTTTTATCGTATCAGATCCGGTCTCCCGGTATTTACGCTCCACATTCCTGATCAGACCTTCAAAGGCAATGGGATATACCCCCTTACCTCGCTGTCCTTCATAATGTACATTAACCTTCTTATCTGTACCGTAGATAATGACATCTCTGGCTTCTTGCGGTAAATCCTCAAAAGGGGTCTCCAGACTAAAATGGAATTCTTTCGCCAATGCCTGTAATAATGCATTCGTAAAGCTTCCTTTATCTCCGCTGGACTGCCATCCCATTACCGATATGGCACCTTCACGCAGACTAAGGCTTTTATCCGGAATCATCAGGTCCACATCAAACTCCATCTTATATCCAAGTCCGAAACATTCCGGGCAGGCACCAAACGGATTATTAAAGGAAAAGCTTCTGGGCTCAATCTCGCTGATACTGATACCACAGTCAGGACAGGCAAAGCTTTGACTGAAGTTAATCGGTTCACCGTCAATCACATCCAAGATCATAAGCCCTTCCGCAAGGGCAAAGACATTTTCAATAGAATCTGTCAGACGTCTCTCAATCCCTTCTTTGACCACCAGACGATCTACTATAATCTCAATATTATGCTTAATATTCTTATCCAGTTTAATCTCTTCTGACAGCTCATACAAATTGCCGTCCACACGTACCCTGACATAACCGCTTTTCTTGGCACGTTCAAATACTTTGGCATGCTCTCCCTTTCTGCCGCGCACCACCGGTGCAAGAAGTTGAATTTTCGTACCCTGCGGCAGCGACAAGACCTGATCCACAATCTCATCCACGGTCTGTTTACGAATCTCCTTGCCACAGTTCGGACAATGCGGGATACCGATACGGGCATACAATAACCGGAAGTAATCATATATCTCCGTCACGGTTCCCACCGTGGAACGGGGATTTCGGTTGGTAGATTTCTGGTCAATGGAAATGGCCGGAGAAAGTCCCTCTATTTTTTCCACGTTTGGTTTCTCCATCTGCCCCAAAAACTGTCTCGCATAAGAGGACAGGGATTCCATATATCTCCTCTGCCCTTCTGCGTAAATAGTATCAAAAGCAAGCGACGACTTACCAGAACCGGATAATCCGGTAAGCACCACAAATTCATCCCTTGGGATATCCAGATCAATTCCCTTCAGGTTATGTTCATATGCTCCGCGAATCTTAATATACTGCTTCGGGCGCATCTTAATAGTATCTGACATGTTGTTTCTCCTGTTCTGTATCTTTGTATCGGAAGAATGCTACTCTTTCATTCCCTGTTAACGGTCAAAATCCCGCAATTTCCCCTTTAATTCCACCATGCGGTCACGCAGTTCGGCGGCCGCCTCAAAATTAAGGTCGGCAGCCGCTTTCTTCATCTGTTTCTCCACATCCTTGATCAGTTTCTCCAGTTCCTGTCTGCTCATGGATTCCGGATCTTTCTCAAACCTCAATTCCTCTTTGGCAATTGTCTTAGAGATACTGATCAGGTCCCGAACTGCCTTCTGAATCGTCTTCGGTGTAATACCGTGTTCTTCATTATACTTCTGTTGAATCCGGCGGCGGCGATTTGTCTCGGTAATAGCATTCCGCATGGAATCAGTCATGGTATCCGCATACATAATCACGTGGCCCTGTGCATTACGTGCCGCGCGTCCGATAGTCTGTATCAGCGAAGTCTCCGAACGCAGGAATCCCTCTTTATCGGCATCCAGAATTGCTACCAATGTAATCTCCGGAATATCAAGCCCCTCCCGAAGCAAATTGATACCTACCAGTACATCGAACACATCCAGTCGCATGTCCCGGATGATCTCTGCCCGTTCCAGCGTGTCGATATCTGAATGCAGATATTTTACACGGATACCCACTTCTTTCATGTAATCCGTCAAGTCTTCCGCCATCCGCTTTGTCAATGTGGTAACAAGCACCTTATTGTGTTCCGCCACTTCTTTGTTCACTTCCGAAATCAGATCATCAATCTGCCCCTCCACCGGGCGCACATCCACTTCAGGGTCTAAAAGCCCCGTCGGTCTGATAATCTGCTCGGTTCTAAGCAGTTCATGCTGTGCTTCATAATCAGACGGTGTTGCCGACACGAACATCATCTGATCAATATGCTGTTCGAATTCTTCAAAGCAAAGCGGTCTGTTATCCAGTGCCGATGGTAGTCGGAATCCATAATCAACCAACGTATTCTTACGTGACCTGTCACCCGCAAACATTCCCCGTATCTGCGGTATCGTCATGTGAGACTCATCAATGATAATAAGAAAATCGTCTTTAAAATAATCCAGTAATGTAAATGGCGGTTCTCCCTCTGCCATACCATTGAGATGCCGGGAGTAATTCTCAATACCTGAACAAAATCCCGTCTCTCTAAGCATCTCAATATCAAAATTAGTCCGTTCTGCAATACGCTGGGCTTCCAAAAGCTTGTCTTCCCCTTTAAAAAATTTCACTCGGTCCTCGAGTTCCCGCTCAATTTTTTTACAAGCTGTATGGATCTTCTCCGGTGCTACTACATAATGGGATGCCGGATAGATCATCACATGCTCTAACGTGGCGTGTACCTGCCCCGTCAGAGGGTCCGTCTCTGCAATCCGATCTATCTCATCTCCAAAGAATTCTATACGGATCAGATAATCTCCTCCCTGCGCAGGATAGATCTCCAATACATCCCCACGCACCCGGAAACAGCAGCGCTCCATATCCATATCATTACGATTATACTGCATCTCAATCAAGCCCCGGATTACCTCATCCCGGTCCTTCTGCATGCCGGGTCTTAACGACATACTCATACCCGCGTATTCTTCCGGGCTGCCCAAGCCATAAATACAGGACACACTGGCAATCACAACCACATCCCTGCGCTCTGTCAAGGAGGCTGTAGCCGATAGCCGAAGTTTATCTATCTCATCATTAATGGAAGAATCCTTTGCTATATAAGTATCCGTTGAGGGCACATATGCCTCCGGCTGATAATAATCATAATAGGATACAAAATATTCCACTGCATTCTCCGGAAAGAATTCCTTAAACTCTCCGTATAACTGCCCGGCAAGCGTCTTATTATGCGCAATAACCAGTGTCGGCTTATTTAAAGCCGCAATTACATTTGCCATTGTAAAAGTCTTGCCGGAACCGGTAACACCCAGTAAAGTCTGAAATTGATTCCCTTTTTTAAATCCCTCTACCAGCTCCGCAATCGCCTGCGGCTGATCACCGGTAGGTGCATACTCGGAATGAAGAATGAATTTATCCATTCGAAATCTTCTCCCCTTTCACTTTTCGAACATATATTCTGTTTCTTCTCCTAGTATACCACATATTTTACAAAAGTATAGATACAAAACATTTTATTTTTCAATCATTGCAATTTTCAACATTTCGTCAGATATATTCAGTGCATGATCACCTATCCTTTCAAAATCCGTTAGCATCTCAGAAAAAAGAATACTCCCCTCATCAGAACATTTTCCCTCATGGATTCTATCATACATATTATTTCTAAACCGAATTGTCATGTCATCAATCTGCTGCTCCATACAGGCAACCCTGTCATGCCACGCCGGATAATCCACCGGCTTTTCCTCCAGCATTCTGAATACCTCGGTACACACGCTCTGCATTTCCATAAGCTCTCTATATGCATTTTCCGAAAATCTAATTCTTTTTTCAGCTATAATATGAGAGTATCCCGCAATATTCATGGCATGATCGCTGATTCTCTCCACATTGCTTGTAATGGAAAAAAGCGAGTTGAAGATTTTACTTCCGGAGCTTGTAGTCTCATAGGAAATCGCCGATGTAATATATTTGGATATCTCTTTGTTCAGGAAATCCACATACTCCTCTCTCTGTTCAATAACAGGATACTTCTCTTTACTGCGATTGGCAAACACATCAAAAGCTTCACGGACATTCCTCTCAGCAAATTCCATCATACGCATAATCTCTTTCTTGATCCCTTCCATGCATATGATAGATGCCCCCAGTTTCTCCGTATTAATGTGCTTAATATCCAACAGATACTGTACATGCATATCATCCGCATCCGCCTCTCCGGCCCTATCCTTCAGAATAGCCCCTGCGATTCTGCCAAGCCATGTTCCAACCGGCAGTAGCAGAAGCGTTGTCACAACATTAAACATCGTATGCAGATTAGCAATCTGAGCCGGTGCATTTCCGGGTGTCCACCCCTCTACAACCGACAGAACAGGGGTCAGCAGACACAGCGCTGAAAATACAATCGTACCGAATACATTAAACATAATATGAATGATAGTTGTTCTCCTGGCATTGCTGGACGTTCCGATAGACGCAAGCAGCGCGGTTATGCATGTGCCGATGTTCTGACCAAAAAGCACGAATGCAGCACCATTCAGTCCAATTGCCCCGCTGCCTGCCAGTGCCTGCAATATACCCACAGAAGCCGATGATGACTGGATTAATGCGGTAAAAACCGTACCCGCCAATATTCCCATAACCGGATTCTCAAATCGGGTAAGCAGATTTACAAACTCCGGCGAATCAGCCAGTGGCTTCATGGCAGACCCCATCATATCCATGCCGATAAAGAGAATACCCAGTCCGGCCATAATTTCACCAATATGCTTTATCTTCTCATTCTTAAGAAATACGATTGCAGATACTCCCAGGAAGGCTATCAAAGGTGCCACAGCTCCTGCATCCAGCGCAATCAATTGCCCGGTAATAGTAGTGCCTATATTTGCACCCATTATAATCCAGATTGCCTGATTCAGCGTCATCATCCTCGAATTTACAAAGCCGACCACCATAACGGTTGTGGCAGAAGATGACTGAATCACAGCCGTAATAAGTGCACCAACCAGGACACCGGACAGACGGTTTGTTGTCAGCTTCTCCAGAATCACTCTCATTCTGTTTCCCGCAGCCGACTCAAGTCCCGTGCTCATCATCTGCATCCCGTACAGAAACAATGCTAACCCTCCAAATAACCCCACTGCATATGTAAAATCCATAATCTTACATCCTTTCAGCACATGTCATATCATTTTTTACAATTGCCTTCATCGGCCTGCACTATCTTCTCGTCTTTCTTTCGATCTTTCTTCTGTGTACCGCCTGTCTCATACCACCAGCACCAGATTCCTGCTACAGCCACCACAACGCATAGAAATGCCACAAAAATATTCTCAACCATACTCTTCCTCCATTTCAAATCACAATACATGAACTTATTGAGAAAGATCAGGTCTTTTTTTACCGTCCGATTTGTGAATATAACCGGAGACAGTTATCTTCGGATATGGAATATAGAATTGAATATCTTCTGAATCAACAAAAAATTTAGCCGATTGTAATCCCGTAATTCCCAGACAAAGGTCCCCAAAAGGAAATCCGTCCTCTCCGCCTCTGCTGCACGGACGTCCCGATGCCTGCAGCGTATCGGTATCATTCCCTGCACCCAGCATCCCGGCCGTACAAAACTGCACCTCCGATAAACCCGCATGTCCTGATATGATACGGGCATCTGATATCTGAAAAAGTGCGCACGATACCCCGGAATGTGTTCTTACACTGTCAGAACACATTCCTGATAAAAACACCATGATAACTAACACGAAACTCAGTAGTCCAAGGTATTTCCTGCGCACTCTTTTTCTCTCCTCCCTTTATCTGAAATGTTCCTTTATCATTCTGTTTATCTGGATGAAAAATGTAGGAATAAATGCCAAAACTGCAACCCATAGCATCTGTACACCGTCTAACGGAGCTGTCATAAATAATCCATGCAGAAACGGCACGAAAAGTACAAAGGACAGTAACAAAACACCCAGCACAAACGCTGCCACACTCCACTTATTACTGCACAGCCCGATACGGAAAACAGAATAATCACTTCTGCATGTAAAGCCATGAAACAGCCTTGCGAGCGTCAATGTTGCAAATGCCATAGTGCTTGCCGTTAACGGACTTATCATTAAGCCCTGTGCATATGCAATCAATGTAGAGATTGCTATCAGTCCCCCGTATCCGAATAATTTGCACAGAAACCTTCCGGTCAGTATCCCCTGTCCGGGATCCCTGGGCTTATTCTTCAACAATTGCTTATCAGAGGGCTCCATTCCTATGGCCAATGCAGGCAGGGAATCTGTCAGCAAATTAATAAACAGCAGATGTACCGGTTCAAAAGGCCTGTCCAATGCCATAACGGAGCAAAACAGAACAACCAGAATGGCTGCCATATTGCCCGAAAGCAGAAACTGTATAGCATTCATAATGTTTCGGTAAATATTGCGTCCGTTTAAAACCGCTTTCATGATTGTTGCAAAATTATCGTCCATCAGGATCATGGCAGAAGCATCTTTGGAAACTTCCGTGCCTGTGATTCCCATTGCCACCCCGATATCCGCCTTTTTAAGAGCCGGTGCATCGTTCACGCCATCTCCCGTCATTGCCACAATATTCCCTTTTCTCTGCCAGGCACCGACAATCCGTATTTTATTTTCCGGAGATACCCGGGCATACACAGAAATGCGCTCTAGTACACAATCCAGCTCTTCATCTGTCATATGGTCAAGTTCCTGTCCTGTAAGCGACATATCTCCATCCTGATAAATGCCTATCTGCCCGGCAATTGCTGTTGCCGTTACCTTATGATCCCCTGTGATCATGATTGGCTTGATACCGGCTCTGATTGCCTCAGCTACTGCCTGCATGGATTCCTCTCTGGGCGGGTCCATCATAGAAACAAGACCGGAAAAGACATATCCGCATTCACTCTGGGCAGACAGAACATCCCCGTCCCCACATTCCTTGTATGCAAAAGCCAGTACACGCAATCCGTTTTCAGAAAAACGTCGGTTCTGTTCCAATATGTATTCTATGTCTCTATCCGTAATCGGACGGACACCATGACCGGAGGCAATATCGGTAACCCTGTCAAGAAGTACATCCACTGCTCCTTTAGTAAATACAGTAGGAACTCCATGCACGCGGTATTTGGTACTCATCAGCTTCCTGTCGGAATCAAAGGGAATTTCCTCCAATCTCGGCATCATGTTCCTAATATCTTCTTCTGTAATACTCGCATCGGACAGACCTGCCTTTCTTGCCATCTCCAAAAGGCAGATCTCTGTCGGATCTCCGATGCCCTTTCCCTCCCGAAGAGTCGAATCATTATTCAGAATCGCATTATACAGTAAGTATCTGTGTGTCGGGAGCTTCAGATTAAGCTGCTCCGGCGTCAGGACTTTATTTCCCGCATAAACTTCCCGGACCGTCATTTTATTCTGCGTTAACGTCCCGGTCTTATCAGAACAGATAACAGATACACATCCCAGACTTTCCACTGCCTTCAGTTCCTTAATAATTGCATGGTCATCAGCCATTTTACGTGTCCCGATGGCTTGTACAACCGTAACAATAGAACTTAATGCCTCCGGAATGGCAGCTACCGCCAGCGCAACAGCAAACATGATCGAATCCAGGAAAGGTTCTTTCTGCCATATCCTTAACACTAAAACAAGTGCACTGATGATCATAATGATAACTGCCAGTTTCCTACTGAAATCATCCATGCTCATCTGCAATGGTGTTTTCTTAGCTTTTGTCTCATTCATAAGAGAAGCAATTTTCCCCATTTCCGTATCCATACCGGTTGCAGTTACAAGAACATCGGCTCTTCCATAGGTTACAAGGCTCCCCGAATACACCATATTGTAACGGTCTCCCAGTGCTGTTTCTGTTTCTATTTCCATATCCTTCTTATCCACATTAGCCGATTCTCCCGTCAGTGCACTTTCATTTACCTGCAGAGAATGATTTACTATAATCCTTCCATCCGCCGGAATCACATCTCCTGCCTCTAGCAGCAGCAAATCTCCGGGTACTATTTGTCGGGAATCTATTTCCTTTTTCACACCATCCCGCAACACCTTTGCCTTCGGTGTCGATAGCTCTTTCAAGGAATCCAGCGATTTTTCTGCCTTTACATACTGTACAGTTCCCAGAACCGCATTTAATATCAGAACCGCAAAGATAACCAGCGTACTTTCTACATTTCCGGATATCATGGATACCCCTGCCGCCGCTATCAGGATAAGGACCAGAGTATCCGCAAATTGCTCCAGAAATATCCGAATGATACTCTTCTTTTCCTTTTCTTCCAATACATTTGCTCCATGCTCCTTTAGCAGTCTTACCGCCTCTTCTTCCTTCAGACCGTTTCCACTGCCTATAGCTTTGAACAACTCTTCTTTTGTCATCTGATAGATCTGCTTCATAGCTTTATCCTCCCTGTCCATACGCTTCTTAAGTACTTCCGGATAAAAGAAAAAGACTTTCTGTGCATACCAAAGTATACACAAAAAGTCTCGTTTAACGCTTAATCATTAGTTACCCTGTTCCCGGCCCATATAGGACGTACTGACGAAAACAGGGACATGCAATGCATGCAACTACTCCCTCTTTGTTATTAACAGTTTTGCATATTATA
The DNA here is from genome assembly GCA_051878995.1 of Lachnospiraceae bacterium. Classification (GTDB taxonomy): domain Bacteria; phylum Bacillota; class Clostridia; order Lachnospirales; family Lachnospiraceae; genus UBA3282. The sequence continues at coordinate 256,578 of JBJELE010000025.1, forward strand.
CAAATCCTGTCAACCCAAAATCGCTTTACGCGATGAATTATCATAGCTATTGCAAAATGCTAGTCAATCATATTCTCCAACTCTTCAATCGCCCGGTTCAACTGATTATCCACGCCCTCTTCATAATATGCATCTACATCAAATTCGCATTCAATGTCCGGTTCGATACCGATACCATGAATATTGTTTCCCTTGGGTGTATAGTAATCACTGATAGTAAGCTTCAATGCAGTGCCATCCGTCAACGGCAATACTCTCTGTACGATGCCTTTACCAAACGTAGTCGTTCCGATGAGTGTGCCTTTTCCATAATCCTTAATAGCACCGGCAAGAATCTCTGAAGCGCTGGCAGAATTACCATTCACCAAAACTACAAGCGGAATCTCCAGCTCATGTTTACCGTCGCAGGTATATTCATCTCGCTCACCATACTTATTCTCTGTATATACAATCATTCCCTCCGGCAGAATCATTCTGGCTATATCAACTACCACCGGCAGGCTGCCACCCGGATTACCGCGCAGATCAAGAATAAGGCCATTAGCATGGGAGCCTTTGATCACTGCCAGCGCCTCCGTAAACTGATCCGTGGTCACGTCGTCAAATTCCCTGATCTGAATATATCCAATGCCATTATCATACATTTCATAATTAACGGTGGGAGATTCAATCTGACGCCTCGTCACGTCCATTTCCAGATAGTCTGTTTCACCTTCTCTGATAATTGTCAGATGTACAACAGTACCTTCCTCGCCCTTGACTCTGGATACAATTTCAGACAGCTCCAGGCCCTGTATATTTTCGTCATCTACTTTATAGATGATATCATTCTCTCTCAATCCGGCTTCTTCCGCAGGAGTACCGGCTATCACACCGCTGATTTTGGCAAGTCCTGTATCTGTATCCAGCCCCAGGTACGCACCAATGCCGTAATATATTCCTTCCGTCTCCTCCATCAATGACTGCCACTCTTCTGCAGTATAATAAACAGAATAGGGATCTCCCAAAGAATCCACCATTCCTGCATACATACCCTCAATCATTTTATCGGTATCAATGTCTTCATCCTGATAATAATACTCATTGATTACTTCTTCAATTGCTTCCAGCTTTTTAATACTCTCGTCATTAATGACGCCATCGGCGCTTTCTGTACCGGCACTGGCCTGTTTCGTGCGGTTGTTTCTGGACAGACTTACAATTTTCGTCCCAACAAACGCTCCTCCGACAACCAGCGTTGTCAGAATTACGCCAAGCAGCATGCCCAGTAAAAGCATGCCTCCTTTATTGTTCTGTCCTCCCGAAGGCATTCCGGACTGAGGCTGCATAGGTGGAATCGGTGTTGGCTGTTGGTAATATGGATTCTGCATCCCTTGCCCGCCATGCTGACTATAATCATTGTTATAGTAATTGTTATCTCCGTTTTGGTTCAAAACAGTTCATCTCCTACTTGATATATACTCTCTCTTATTGCAAATAATTCCACGGACTCACATAGCTTCCGTTGAGACGTACACTGAAATGTAGATGGTTACCTGTAGATCTTCCGGTACTGCCTACCGCTGCAATAGTCTGTCCCTTTGAAACCGTCTGACCCTTGGATACATACAAAGCAGAGGCATGCATGTAAATCGTATAAAGACCGCTTCCATGATCAATCATGACATAATTCCCCATAGAGCCGCTATACGCTGCTGCCACCACATCACCGTCATATGCTGCCAGAATTGGTGTGCCCCCGGGCGCCGCAAAATCGACACCATTATGAAACTGTTGTGTGCCTAAGATAGGATGAATACGATTACCGTAATTATCGGATATTCTTGTGTAGCTGGTAAGAGGGAACGCAAACATACCACCGTTATAGATTCTCGCCTGGGCATTCTCCGCTGCAAGTCTCGCCTTCTCTTCCGCTACTGCCTTTTCCAGTGCCGCGATTTCGGCATTCTGCTGTGCAATCATCTCTTCGTATTCTTTGATGGCCGCCTCTTTATTCGAAATATCAGCGGACACTGAGGTAATCTGTGCTTCTTTTTCCGCAATCAATGTATTGACATTGGCCTCTTCCTGTTCCACTGCTACCTTTGCTTCATCCAACACTTCCTTCTCAGCTTCCAGTTCTTCTTTACAAAGCTGTATCAACTCTGTTGTTTCGGCATATTCCTCCAACTTATTCCTGTCATACTCAGATAAGGCCTCTATATAATCAGCTTTATTCGTCATATCCGCAAATCCGCCGGAAGTAAGCAAAAGCTCCAGATAAAAGGTATCACCTTTCTCATACATAAACTTAATGCGCTTCTTCATGGCTTCATACTGCTCTTCCTGCTGCCTGATCGCCTCTTCCAGTTCCTTCTCGGTTTCTTCTATCTCCTCTTCTTTTTCTGTGATTAATGTATTATATTGTTCTATCTTTGCCTGTATGCTGCTTAATTGCCCATCCAGTTCTACCACATATGCCGTTAAGTCACTTTTGGACTGCTCAAGTTCTTTCTTCAGCTTCTCCACATCTGTCAGGTTTGATTTCAGATTGGAGACTTCCTTTTTGGCCTCTGCGATTTCTGCTTCCTTTTGCTGAATACTTTCATTTGTCGTAGCTGCCTCAGTGGGTGACGCATAAGTAAATAGAATGGCCATGCCGGTCAGCAGGCATACTGCTTTCTTCCAATGTCTCATATACATCCCTACATTAATGATTATTATACTCTTAAGTGTTTTCTAACTGTCACAATACTTCCCAGGAAACCGATACCCACACCTATTCCCAGAGAAACAGGTATCAATACATTGAAAATCTCCTCCACCGTCAGGAAACTCAGTAGGGAGGACAGCATATTGAACCGGTCCGTTACATACTCCATTACCACATTATATACAACATAAATTAAGCCCAACGGAATTGCCGCACCAATCAGACCAATCAGCATACCTTCAATGACAAAGGGAGATCTGACAAAGAAATCCGTAGCCCCAATATATTTCATAATATTGATCTCCTCCTTACGGACCGAGATACCGATCGTAACCGTATTACTGATCAGGAACACGGATACCGCAAACAGGATCGCAATAATGCCCATGGATACATAGGCAATCAATGCATTCACGCCTGTCAGCGTAGTAGCCGCAATATCAGAACGATTGACCAGCCGGACTCCCTCTAAGGATTCCAGATAAGTTACCAGTGCAGGCTGCATGGATACATCATTCAGATAAATCTCATAATTGGCAGAATCCTCTAAGGGATTTTCCGTAAAGCCATCTGCATAATCTCCCAGATACTCCTGTTTAAAGGTATCCCATGCTTCCTCTGCAGACACAAAATGAATGGCAGATACTTCCGGGCGCTTACTGATCTGATCACCAATCTGCTGTATCAGGGTATCATCAATTCCCTCATCGAAAAATACCGTTACAGACACACCTTCCTCTGCCGTCTTAACAATATGTTGAAAGTTGGTTATAATTGCATAAAACAGTCCAAAAAGAAACAGACAGGCACTAATGGTTGCAATGGAGGCCAAGGTAAACCACTTATTTCTGAAAAGGTTGCGAAATCCCTGTCTGAGTGTATAGAAAAACGTACTAATCCTCATCGATATATCCTCCCTTTTCCTCGTCGCTTACAATAACGCCTTTCTTCAGGGTAACAACCCGCTTCTGCATGGAATTAACAATCTCCCTGTTATGTGTTACCACAATAACCGTAGTACCATTCTCGTTGATCTGCTCCAGAAGCTTCATGATTTCCCACGAGTTCTTAGGGTCCAGATTACCGGTAGGCTCATCCGCAAGCAGAATGGCAGGCTGGTTAACAAGCGCTCTTGCAAGTGCCACTCTCTGCTGCTCACCACCGGACAGCTGTCTCGGCTTTGCCTTATATTTACCCGCAAGGCCTACGACAGACAGGATACTGGGTACATTCTTTTTAATCTCCTTATTGGACTTCTGAATAATTCTCTGTGCAAAAGCAACGTTCTCATATACGTTTCTGTCTTTCAGAAGACGGAAATCCTGGAATACAATTCCCAGATTCCTTCTGAATTTCGGAATCTTACGATGCCGTATCTTTGACAGGTCATAACCCATAACATTAATATATCCGCTTGTAATCGTCAGCTCGCGCAGTAAAAGCTTAATCAGGGTAGATTTACCCGATCCACTGTCTCCAACGATAAACACAAATTCGCCCTTATTAATATGGAGATTAACATCTTTAAGTGCGGGTGCACCGGTAGAATATGCCTTACAGACATTGGTAAGCGTAATAATCTCCTTATCCGCTGCTGCGGTTTTCTTTTTCTTCTTCTCTGCCACGTTGTTCACCACCTATGTTCCTTAGTACTCAAAGCTTTCCATGTATTTCATGTATTTTACGACCATCAACGCAATCTTAAAGGTAATCGCATCCTCAAATACTCTTAAATCAAGCCCTGTGCTTTTCTGTAACTTATCCAGTCGATATACCAGCGTATTACGATGAATAAAAAGCTGTCTGGAAGTCTCCGATACATTCAGGGAATTCTCGAAGAACTTATTGATTGTTGTCAGGGTTTCTTCATCAAAGTCATCCGGGCTCTTGCCGTCAAAAATCTCCTTGATAAACATTTTGCATAACGGAATCGGCAGCTGATAGATCAACCGTCCGATACCAAGTTCGCTGTACGCGATAACATCTCTTTCATCAAAGAAGATCTTGCCCACATCCAATGCCATCTTTGCTTCCTTATAGGAACGGCTCACTTCCTTCAGTTCGCTTACGATAGTACCGTAGGCAATCCTGACCTTCTTGAAATTCTCTTTCTGAAGAAAAGCAACAATAGCGGATGCATTCTTATCAATCTCCTTAATGCCCTCTCCCTCTGACAGATCTTTGACCACGATTACATTATTCTCGTCCACAGCAGTAATAAAGTCCTTACTGTTGCTGCCAAAATATGTACGCATGATCTCCAGAACATTGCTATCCTTCGTATTCTCAGTCTCTATAATTAGCGCAACACGCTTGACCTCTGTCTGAATATGCAGCTTCTTGGCACGGCTGTAGATATCTACTAAAAGCAGATTATCTAATAACAGATTCTTAATAAAGTTATCCTTATCAAACCGCTCCTTATAGGCTACCAGCAGGTTCTGGATCTGGAAGGCTACCATCTTACCTACCATGTAGACATCTTCACCTACTCCGCCGGCAATCAGAATATACTCCAGCTGCTGCTCATCAAATATCTTAAAATACTGATAACCCTGTATTTCCTGAGAATCTGCCGGAGATTTGGCAAACTCCGCTGCCGCCTTACCGCACTTCTCCATCTCGTCTTCTGTCATGGCAACTGCCTTCCCATCAATATCCATGACACATAATTCCACTCTTGCAATGGATTTTAACCCCTCAATGGTATTTTGCAAAATCTGATTTGAAATCATACCCCACCTCTTATTATTCCTTTAGCAAATTACACAAAGCAACAAATATTGTTTTATATCAAAAAGCAACATCTATTTCTCATTTTAATCTATATTTACAAAAAAATCTACCTCAAATCATGTTTTTTTTGTGTATTTTATAACGAAAACACCGTTTTTTCATATTTTATTCGTTTAGACATTTTATACAAAGAATTTTGTCCCAAAGTCTCATCAAAAAAACTCGTCATTTGAGACAAGTTGTGATATACTTTATATATAAAATATATTGAAGAAAGGTATGGTGATTTTTATGGATATTGCTGCATTATCAATGTCGATGTCCGCCGTAAATACCCAGAGTGCTTATGGTGTAGCCATGCTAAGCAAATCTCTGGATCAGGCTTCTTCTACAGGTGAACAGATCGTGGGCATGATGGATGCCGCTGCTATGGAGCGATCCGTGAACCCATATGTCGGTTCCAATATCGATATTTCAATCTAGTCACTTAGAAAAAGGTTCGCCGCCGGGCGAACCTTTTTTATAGGATAAACTCCAGACTCATATAAGCCAGACAAAGAACCACCGCTATAACAAGAGACACAGTTACCATGTATTCCTTCTTTTCACCACGTCCGGTCCATATCTGCTTTAGAGCCTCTTCCCGTCCCTCATTCTTCGCAATCCACGCCAGAACACAGAAGGCAATCGGTGTAGTGATCGCAGCAATTATCAGATAACCGCTGAGTGCCACGATCAGTGATTCCTGTGTCATCTGCACACTTTCAAGTTCCTGCTCCGATACAAGCCCCAACACCTTCGTAGACAAATACATCAGGCAGACCTGCTCCGAATTGAAAATCATATGACACAACATAGGCGCCCATAGACTGCCCGTAGCCTCCATCAGAAGTGATAGCATAATTCCTATCGCAAAGGCATAAATCGCCTGATTAAAATTCATATGCATCAATCCAAAAAGAAGAGCCGAAAGAAGAATCGCCCAAAACCGACTTCCTGATTTCACATATCCGCCATAAACCATACCCCGGAACACAAATTCCTCACAAAATGGCCCGAAAATACCAATCAGGAATAACATGACAGGGAATGTAACACCCAGGATTTCTTCCTCCAGGGGCACTATTGCATTCTCTGTAAAAAACATGGAAACCGTATTCAGAACCGTAACAAGCGGCATGATCAGAAATGTAAACAGCAGGATCATAAACGCGCTGGATATTTTAATCTTATGAAACCGCAATATACCGTTCCATTTGCTTCCGGACAAAAACAGGAAAAAAAGTGCCGGAACGATAATGATACCCTCACTGACGATAAGGTTCGCAATAATGCCAAATGGAATCTTGTCGCCCATCATGAGCAGAAACGCTACCACTGCAAAATGCACTAATATGATTGTAAGGAAAAGCCAATTTGATTTTTTACTGTTCATGTAACATCCTTTATCATCCTAATTCTTTTCATTCCACCATAGAATATACTATTCCTCAGTCAATTCTTCGGATCGCCTTTTCTGTTATTGTAATCTTGCCCATCTTAAGCAGATGTCCCACTGCCCGTTTAAACTCATTTTTACTCATTTGGGTCTCTCTTTTAATCACTTCCGGCGAAGCCTTATCATTAAAGGGCAGTACACCGTCAAAACTGTCTATTATTTCCAGTACCTTCTCCGCATCCTGTTCAATCTGCAGATAGGCTTTCTCCCGGATACTTAAATCCAGCTTGCCATCTTCCTTCACGCCGGTTACTCTTGCCGTAACCTGATCTCCGATCTGCACATTTCCATACAGCTCCTTCCGAGGAATCAAGCCGGAATACTTATCGTCCACTGCTACAAAAGCGCCAAAATTCCGGCTAATTTCATAGACAGTTCCCGTTACTTTATCATCTTTGTGATATGGGCTGTCCGTACTCAGATAAGGATACACATTCATGGTCGCACAGAGTCTGTTGCTCTTGTCAATATAAAGCGCCACCAGACATTCTTCTCCGGCAGACACCTTTTTCGTCTGTTCTTTAAAAGGAAGTAGCAGTTCCTTCTCCAGTCCCCAGTCCAGGAATGCGCCGATCCTGCCTACCTGGGCCACTCTGACTCTCGTCACACCATGAAGAGTCAGTTTAGGAATATTAGTCGTAGCAATCAATCTGTCTTTGGAATCCCGGTAAACAAACACCTCTATCGTATCACCGGTCTGTGCCCCCGTAGGCACCTGTTTTTTCGGAAGCAGCACTTTCTCCTCCGGGTTCGTTCCGTCTCCCAGATAAACACCGAACTCCACTTTCTTAACAATCTGTAATGTCTGAATAACACCTAATTGAATCATAGTCTCTCCGTTCTGTCTTTCTTTTTCTGCAATTCCACAATACTGTATGTTTTCCCATCCTCACTGTTTAGAGACACTGTATACAGTCTTCCGTCCTCACTGACTGCCACCACCGGATGAATCACATCATCTAACACCGCCTGGTTCTTGTATTCCACCCGGAGCTGTCCGATTTCAAAATCCTCCGGAATATAATCCATCGCCATACGCACATATTGCCCATTGTTGACATGATAATTCGTATCCAAATGGTGATTCTTCACCACAAACGTTTCCAGTTCTCTGCCATTTGCGGGAATATTAATCTTACGAGGTGCATATTCCATGGGATATTTCTCTTCCAGCTGATAAATAGAAGCAAAATCCTCTTTCACCTTCGTCGGCATCATTTTCTCCAGATCCATCAGGCTCCAGATGGAATTGGCATATGCCAGTACCTCTCCTGATTTCGTCGTCATCAGGAAGTTACGGCTTCCCATAAATCCCTTGAACTCATAAGGCGATGTCCCGATAACGATATTCTCACACAGATGAGGGCGACGGTTCACGCAAATCTGCCAGGCAGACAGCATCCACACCAGATTTACCTTCTGAAAATAGTCTACTCCAAGTCCCACATCTTCCGAATGAAAAATGGAGGCATCCTGAAAATAGTCCAAAAGCGACTCAATGGTCATATTGCCGTCTACGCCCACTTCACTGTATCTTACTCTGCCGTCAAAAGTGTACACTCATTTTCCTTCTTTCACAAACAATAACTCAATACGAGCAATTTCCTATTTCATAAAATATAGGCAACCATTCAGAAGTCCTTGTTGAAAAACAGCTTCCAAACAGTTACCTATAAATATAACACATTTTGTCCGAAAAAACTATGATAAATGCAGATACGGAAAAAGCGATATGCTCCTCTTCAGGATTCCCTTCATGTAGGCAATGACAATTCCATAATTGGTAATCGGCACTCCTGCATCCTTAGCGCACTTCATCCGGTATCTGACCTCTCTCTCATTCAGCATACAGCCGCCGCAATGAATAATCATCGCATAGGGAGATAAATCCTCCGGGAATCCTATGCCGGAAGAAGTTTCTATTACCAGTTCCCTGCCGGTATGCTGCTTCAGCCACCGGGGTATCTTCACCGTTCCGATATCATCACATTGCCTGTGATGTGTACACCCCTCCGAAATCAGCACGCGGTCACCGTCCTTCAGCTGATCGATTGTGGCAACCCCCTCAACCGCCAGATCCAGCAGCCCCTTATAACGTGCCATCAAAATGGAAAAGGAGGTAAGGGTTATATCCTCCGGCACAATCTTTGCCACCTCTTCAAAGGCCTGACTGTCAGTAATAACCATCGCCGGCTTCTGTCCAAGCTTCACAAGTGTCTCTGCCAGTTCGCTTTCTTTCACCACCACTGAAATCGCGCCCACCTCCAACAGATCTCTGATGACCTGCTGCTGAGGCAGGATCAGTCTGCCTTTAGGTGCTGCGGAATCAATGGGCACGACCAACACAATCAGATCGCCCGGACTTACCAGATCTGCTACCAATCGCTTATCATTCTCACTGTCTGCCGCCAGCTTACCAATCGTCTCTTTCAATTCGTAGATGCCCTGTGCTTTCAATGCACTGACCGGCACCACTGCCGAAGCTCCGTCACAGGCTTCCCCGGCTGCTGCATCAGTGCTCATCTGTGCAGTCACTTTTTCCGCCAGGTCTTCCGGCTCTTCTGTCAGATCTGCCTTGTTAGCTGCTATAATATATGGAATCTCTTTTTGTTTAAAAAGCGCTAACAGCTCTCTGTCGCAAGGTCCAGGTCCCTCTATGGCATCTACCACCAGCACAGCCACATCTGTCTTATTCAGGACCTGCTTTGTCTTCTTCACACGCAGTTCCCCCAGACTTCCTTCATCATCAAATCCGGGAGTATCAATAATCATGACAGGCCCCAGCGGCAACAGTTCCATCGCTTTATAGACAGGGTCTGTTGTGGTTCCCTTCTGCTCCGAAACTACCGCCAGTTCCTGTCCTGTTACTGCATTGACAAGGCTGGACTTACCAGCATTTCTTCTGCCAAAAAATCCGATATGGATTCTCTCTCCCGAAGGTGTGTTATTCATTCCCATAGTAATCTGCCTTTCCCGTATACCCTGTTCTTTGTCGTATGTCCCTTAGTCTACTATCATCCTAGAACCGGAAATCCCGGATTCCTTCTTCAATCTTAGCCAGATGATCTCTGGCAATCTCTCTTACATGCTCCTTCGGAATGTTATTCAGTTCTGCCTGAATCAGTGCTTCCCCGATAGCTCTGGTCTCCTCGGAAGCATAGTCCATCAGATATTCCTTTAAGGTCATCAATGCATTAGGGTGACAACAGTTCTGAATCTGGCCTGACTTACACAGGCTCATGAAACGGTCTCCTGTTCTGCCTTCCCGATAGCATGCCGTACAGAAGGAAGGGATATATCCCATCTCCATCAGCCATCTGACCACTTCATCCAGGGTACGCCGATCGGACACGTCAAATTGCTCCGTATCGGTAGGACGAACTTCCTCTGTATAACCTCCTACAGAGGTTCTGGAAGCGCCGGATATCTGGGATACACCTAGGCGGATCACTTTCTCACGTACAGCCTGACTCTCTCTGGTAGAGATGATCATGCCGGTATAAGGCACCGCAATACGGATCAGGGCACAGATCTTGGCAAAGATATCGTCACTGATGCCGTTATCAAAAGCACTCGGATCAATATCATCGGCACGTTTTACACGCGGCACGCTGATTGTATGAGGGCCAACACCATGCACAGCCTCCAGATGCTCCGCATGCATCAATAAGCCCGCGAACTCATATTTATAGCGTTCCAGACCAAACAACACACCCAGACCCACATCATCAATGCCGCCTTCCATGGCTCTGTCCATTGCTTCCGTATGATAATTATAATCGTGCTTCGGACCGGTAGGATGGAGCTGCAGATAGCTTTCTTTGTGATAGGTCTCCTGGAACAGGATATAGGTTCCGATCCCTGCTTCCTTCAGCATACGGTATTCCTCCACCGTGGTAGCTGCAATATTCACATTCACGCGGCGGATCGCACCGTTTTTATGCTGGATGGAATAAATCGTCTTGATACATTCCAGAATATATTCAATGGGATTATTCTGCGGATCCTCGCCCGCCTCAATCGCCAGACGTTTATGCCCCATATCCTGTAATGCGATAACCTCCTGCTTCACTTCCTCCTGTGTCAGCTTCTTACGCGGAATATGCTTGTTTTTCATATGATACGGACAGTATACACAGCCGTTGACACAATAGTTGGACAGATACAGCGGAGCAAAGATAACGATACGGTTTCCGTAGTAGGCCAGCTTGATCTCCTCTGCCAATGCATACATCTGCTCCAGTACCTCCGGGTCTTCACAAGCCAGAAGCACCGAGGCCTCTCTGTGATTCAAGCCGGCACAGACCGTAGAGTTACCCTGCTTTCTGGGCTTCGCCTTATCCAGAATCTGATGGATCAGCTCCAGGTTGCTCTTGTTCTGCTCCGCATATTCCAGCGTTGCCAGAATCTCCTCATGGTTAATAAAATCATCTGCACATAATGATTTCGGATTGTACATTGTACTTTACCTTCCTTCCCTTTGTAAAATATATTTCATGTCATTCCACTAACTGCCCGCACCAGTCGCCTCTGGCGACTGCTATCTGATAGCCTACGGAAGCAACTCTTCTTTTCATACATTCAATACACTCTGCCGCCTCATCCCCGGTACATATCTTATTATCATAGAGAGCATATTGTCTTCTAACCGATACGGGTGACAGATTCGGCATCACCACATTGGCACCTGCCTGCAATCCCAACTCCCTGCCCCGCGGATGGATCGTCCCCAAAGCCGTTGTAGACGGGATCAGCGCCTTTGGCAGCATAAGCCGGATCAAGGCCACCATCGTAAGTGTCTTCTCAAGGCTTCCCTGCGCCCTGTCTGCAAAGGGCGTATCATGGTGCGGAATAAACGGCCCGATGCCAACCATGTGGGGCTGGAATTTTCTAAGAAACCGCATATCAGCAATCAGATCATCCACGGTCTGATATGGCGATCCCACCATAAAACCGCATCCCACCTGATAACCAATCTCCTTTAAATCATATAAACACTGCATCCTGTGGTCATAGCTTAATTCCGGCGGATGAAGCTTCCCATAATGCGCCTTACCTGCCGTCTCATGCCGTAACAGATAACGGTCCGCTCCTGCATCATACCAGGTCTGATAGTCTGCCTTCTCCCGTTCTCCCAGGGAAAGCGTTACCGCACAGTCAGGATAGCGCCTCTTAATCTCTTCCACGATCTCTGCCACATATTCCGTGGTAAAGAAAGCATCCTCTCCACCCTGCATCACAAAAGTACGAAAACCTAACCGATATCCGTTTTCACAACACTCCAATATCTGTTCCTTAGATAACCGGTATCGTTCCGCATGCATGTTACTTCTACGAATACCACAGTATAAACAGTCATTTCTGCAATAGCTGGATATCTCTATTAATCCCCTGATATAGACATCGGTTCCGTAATTCTGTCTGCGTATTTCATCAGCCCTGGCATAGAGTAACGTCCTGTCATATTCACCCTCAATCACCTGCTGCCATTCATTGTCTGCCAGGTCATGCTCCATCGCCAGTTTCTCAATCAGTTCCTTCATATTGAATCCTCTCCCGTTTCGTCTGACTCGCACACGATACTGGAATAAGCAATCTTACTGTTGACTCCCGGCAGTTTGCCAATCTTACCTGACAACGCATTGATCGCATCCTGAGGTGCATCAATCGCCACACTGATGATATGAATATTACACTTACGATAGGGCAGTCCCATTCTTCCTATGATATACTGCCCGTACTCATGTAAAAGCGTGTTCAATTTCTCCACCGATTCCATATTTTCTACAATAATACTAATGGTTGCTACCCGTGTCTGCATACCGTTACCTCCACAAAAAAGCTGTATCCTCCTTCCGAAAGATACAGCCACCTACTCTGCCTATCATAATTCTGATATCCATGCTTTCCCTGAAGCACGCATATCCAAGCCATAGTTTATTGCCGCTCTTTCATCTCAAATCCTGTTTTCGATGTCAGAAGTGATTATCATTATTATATGATAATAAAAATCCATAGTCAAATTCTTGGTACAAAAAACCTCGAAAGAATTTCTTTCGAGGTTTCAAGCTGGGCTACAAGGATTCGAACCTTGAAATGACGGAGTCAGAGTACTTTTTGTTTTTCAACAATGCCCATTTTATGGGCATTTCCGTCATCTATCATTGTGTGACCTTGTGTGACCTCACCTAGTATTTTAAATTCTTGCATCGTGTCTAATATTGCTATTTTCTTTTCAATATTCTTACGATCGCGGTGATAATAATCCTCAGTTGTAGAAATATCTGTATGACCTGCTTGTGTAATTATAAATTTGTCATCTGCCTTATTGTCAAGCAGTATACTTGCATATGTCTTTCTTATCACATGAGGTTTCTTGTAATTTATTCCTAATGAAACAAGATAGTCATGCCAAAAACTCCTTAAGGCACAGGAGGTATAGCGTTCTCCCTTATCGTTCCGAAATACAAATTCATCATCTGCCGTTATAGATTTCAAATATCTCAAAATCCATCTTGCTTCTGTCGGAACAATTACCTCTCTGCTACTTGCTTCTGTCTTCACCGCACTCAGACCACAATCATCATCAATATTTTCTACGACATAGTCGTATCCTTTTCCACAAGCTTTTTTGTACTTGTGTTCGCTTCTTCTTATTATGACCGATTGCTCCTGTAAATCAATCCCTTTAAGTGCGGAGAACTCTCCGATTCTCAATCCAGTGGCAAAATCCAACAAAAAAGCCAAAGAACGCATATCATTCTTATGTTCAATAAGACTCGGAATAACAACATTCAGTTCCTCATCTAGCCATACCTCATCAGTCTCTTTTTTGCATGCCCTTTTACATTGTTTTTGTGGGCTCACTTGAGCCATTTCCAAGGCATCATTCACGCAAATATTTGTATATTTGTTTCTTTTTGCCCAAAGGAAGAATTTCTTAATGCAGTTACGAGCATTCTTGTATTCAGACATGGAAGGTTTCGATTTACAAATATCTTCTAACAGTTGGGTAATATCATCATCTGTCAAACGTTCTAATGGCTTATCAGCAATAGTAGTAAGTGACTTCCTAAAGCTAACGTCCATTCTCTCCCACGTATTTCTTTTTATTTGTCCAGACTCTAATCTTTCATCTAAATACTGGTAAAAGAAAACTCTAACTGATTTGCACTGTTCTTTCCATGCTTCATACATCTTACGATGTAGCTCTTCTTCGGATTTAGCAGTAATCTGCCTTCTGCCATCTTTTTTTGTCTCATCACCTATATTGGTGCGCCATAGTTGTTTGCCTTCTAAATAGCTAACTTTATATGGCCAATTGTTAACCACTTCCTCTTTTTCTCTTTTTAATTTCAACATTTCAATACCTTGCATAAAACTCATCTCAATTATATCACAATTTGAAGGTTCTTGATGCATTTTTTCTATAAATTTTATACATTCATCTGTTAACAGCTTATTATTAACTGTTAATTCAGGTATCAATGATTTACTTGTATTTTCATTTTCCATGTTCACTTCCCAGGGGAGTGAATAGATTGTGCGTACGATAAGGCAGTACGCTAGCCAATTAATAAAGTGTTCAGTGTATTTTGTGTAATTTTTTGTGTTTTTGTGTGTTTTAAGTATTCTGAGTATTTCGTGTAATGGCGTGGCTTATTCCCCACGCGGGCAATTAGTTAAGTATTCTATGTATTTTGTGTTTCTACAATTCTAATTCATCTTCCGCTTTTCCTTTCTTATTTTTTATTTCTTAATACTTCGACCTTTGAAATTTGAAATTAAGGCCAAAATATAAAGAAATTATAAAATTATCGGCAGCCTTTGCTTGCGTATAAATAAGCATGACCTCGGCTATCCACAGGCATTTTAATTATTTGATTTTCGGAAATCCCCTCTCCCATACACCAGGCATAAGCCTTCCAGTAATCTTTGAATACATGCCACTCATTGAGTGCTGGGTTTCCCTTGATGTAATAAATGTAATCTTTCATAATCATTCCATTCCTTTCTCCTGAATCCAGACGGCTATCTGTGGTAAATAACCATCAATTAGTATGTTTCCTTGTGTATCTGACACCTGATAGGTGTTGTACCCACTGTATCTATTTCCTTTATAGGAGGTAATGTTAACAAGGGTTAAACCCTTATTTTCCAATTGTTTCTTTATTCGGAAATAATTGTATTTCTTGTCCTGTTTGTGTTTAGTTGGTCTATCTTTTCCAAAAAATTCATTAGTCGTTTCTTTGTAGTTGTCCTCTGCTGAAGGCAATCTACTTTCTTTTATTTCTTCTAGTTTTATCAATTTTCCGTCAATTGTTCTTATCATCATAACAGTCATTTTCCTTTATATCTTTAATTATACACATTACTAACTCGTTCAAAGTCTTCTCTATTTCATTGTCCATATTGATTTCATATGAGTCAATGAGGTCGGATAATTTCCAATTCATCAAATGGTCAATCATTGTGTTTTCTTTACTTCGCATTGTTCAAATACCTCTCTTTCCAGTCTGGTGGGGGAGCTAATTCCTTTGCTCTGAACAAAGGTGTTAGCACCTCTTCTAGTGCTTCTTTTCTTTGGATATCTTCGTCTGGAAGTTCCAAAACATCAAAATAAATTCGTATCAATAACAACAAAAAGTCTATTCGGTTATCAATCTGATCTGCAGAATAAACCGCTGCAATTTGGTTCAAAGTACGACTCATAAGGTCGTTGTAATTCTTATATTTCATACGTTTCACCACTTTCCCAACAATCAATTAACAGTTCATTACTCGCTTCTATTTCGTCTTCTAAAGTTTCTATTTGTAACTCAAGCATTTCTTCGTCTGTTACTATCTTATTTATTGGTTGTTTTTCATCATTGCCATGTAAGAGTTTCCATTTCCAATAAGCCTTATCGCATTGTTCCTCAATCAGTTGTGGTTGTTTGAAGAAATCAAATGCCTTTTCACAATGCCAATAGTAATCTTTGCCGTATCTTTTGTGGAATACAATATAATGGATTCTTCTTTTCAATTGAGAAAAGTCCTCGTGTTTCTTCTCAAATTCATCAACCAATTGGTTAAAGAAGTCCTTTGGCGTCCATACACTTGTGATGTGAATTTCATTGTAGGTCAAAAGGACATTTCCATACCTTGCATGATACTTGTTTAACTTGTTATCTAAAATGAATAACAACTTATTTAATGTAATCCCGGTAGGCTTGAGGTCATCAATAAATACACAAGGTTCATTTGCGTAACCGTCGAACAGATAAAATCCTCTATTCTCAAAATCGGTTGCAATGAATACGTCTTTTTCCTGATCAGCTAATAGGTATCTGTAGTATGATTTACCTGACCCGGGGTCTCCTATATGCCAATATACTCTTAATTCCTTTGCCTTTTCTTTTCCCAATTTCATCAACAATAACTGTTCGTATCTCTTGCGGATGACATCCTGATACTTCACAAATCTTGCATGCATTTGCATGATTTCTTTTGGAGTCTTATTTTCCTCTACAAGCAATCTTTCAATATCATCAAGTACATTACTCCTTGATGATGATTTCTCATTCTCAAGAAGTTCACCATCAACCAGAATCTCAACGATTTTTTCGCCTTTTTCTTTGAATTTACCAGCCTTTTGAATGTAATCCATTCGCTGTTTCTTGGTACCTTGCGCCTTTAATATGTGCGCTTTGGGAAAAATCTTCTTCACTGCTGAAAATCTCATTTTTAATCTGCTGTCAACATCAAAATGCACGTGGTGCATTTCTCTTGCACTAATACAGTAAGCTAGTGCACATGACCTTTCGGGATGGTCTTCTGTCACCCATTTATCATGCATATCCTGGAGAATATCCATAGGGGTCATATCTTTGTATTCATCCATTTTATTCACATTATTCAAGACACAGAAATAAGCATAACAATTGGAATTTTTCTGGAAGACTTTTTCTTCTTCTTCTGTCATTTCCACTTCGGTATCCCTTACGTCACACACACTTGGTGTGGTCTCTTCTGTATTTATCTCATTTTCCTTTTGTACTATTTTTTCACTCATTTGTACTATTTCCTTTCTTTGTACTATTTTATGAAACCCTTGCATTTATTGGGTTTGGTTGTACTTGTACTATGTACCAACAAAACGGGGTAATACTAACCCGTTTCTCCTTTGGAAGGCGGGAGCCTGTTCACCAACTAAAGGAGGTGGTTGCTATGCTTGCTTGCTGTCTCGCTTCGTCGCTCTTACATCGCTTCTACGCATTGCCAGCTCACTTCGCCTATCAACGCACCTTTTTTATTTACGATCTTCTATTGGCTCCCACTCTCCTGATAAATAGGTTATTTCCTGCTATTGAGAATTGCACATTTCTACTGAATGCAATTGGTTCAATCTTCATAAATCTACAGTACTCTATCATAAGATAGTGGCTGAATTGTCTTTCCTCTGCTGGGTCCAAAGGTCTGATAAGTTTCAAAGAATAAACATATTGCTCCCATGTGCTACCCGGATAGGAAATGCAAAGTTCACTGTAGTCCAAGTAATGACCTAAAAAATCTCTGTTGCAATTATTGAGAATAGTAAACAAAACAAATCCAATCTGGGCATATTCATTAACCATATATTGCTGTCTTATTACTTTGTTGTTCTGCAACTCAAGCCAATTCTTAACGTAATTAAATAACGCTCCCATAAGCTATTCCTCCACTTTGTTGGGGCACTTGATTAGTGCCCCGGTTTTACTATTCAGTTTTTGTTTATCCAACAATATCCAGTTGGATTAGCTGTACCCCGCGACTGGTGGGCAAAAAGATTGCATCTAACTCCTGCATTGGACTTAATTCACTGACAAATTTGTACTGGTCCTCGTCAAGGAAGACATTTGCCGTATAGGATTGTATAACCCTATCATTTTCCATAATCGTAAATAAGCCCGTCATCATCCAGAATGGCCTTTTACTAGCTTTCCCAATACCTTCTCTGCTGTTTAGATAATTTACCTTATAACTGATCATAACTATTTCTCCTTCGTTACCTCGTTTTCTTATTTATATTTCATTACCAATTTCACCCATAGAAACAATCACCTACTTTCATCAATAAAAACCTTTTTTTATGCGCTTCTATAAAGAATAAATCCATCTGAACCTTTTGAATTTTCATCTTAACTTCGCAATTTTTCATCTTAACTTTTTTAAAAAAGCACAAAAAAAAGCAATTCAAATGAAAACAGAATCGAAAACTAATCCTGTCACGTTCAAATGAATTGCTTGTGAATTAAATGTTCTTACTAATAAAGAATCCCGCTACAAGCTTTTATATTTTATTGTCAATATTACTATATCATAAGTTTAATATTGTGTCAATACTTTTTTGTATTTTTTTTATCATTTTTTCAACTAAAATTTTGTTAACATTTTGGAGCCCATTGACCGTCTTACACGCTCACGCGTGGTAATTGGTCGGTTGTAGATGCAATAATGTTTTTTATATTACATTTATGCGTATATGCAAAAATAAAAAGACGCCTTTAGGCGTCTTTTTATTCAAATGTTATTCCATGCACCATTCATACCAGCTAAAGAAACTTCATATTCCGTATATTCTACATTGTTTTTATTACCATCAACTACTGCATCTGCAGTTATTGTAACTTCACTCTCATTACAATTTGAGCTATCTATTTCCATAATAATTGTATGTTCATCAGCATCATAATCCATGTGCGCAAAATCTGTATGTATATTAATTCTATACCCATCAAACAACCTTGCTATTGTTTCATTTTTATATTTTGGCAATCTAAATTGACTACTAGCTACTACTCGATTTTCTCTCGGCTTTGTTAATTGGTTACCATATTCATCCTCATTTTCATTTCCACAACTACATAACAATATACTTATCAAAAATAAAATTGTTATCAATAAAACTTTTTTATTTAACTTACCCATCTTTTATCTCCTTTTCATAAGTTTTAAGTAACTTCAATCTTGTATCATATTAAATAACTAAAATAAATAATTAAAAAATTTATATAAAAGATTAATTTCATCTGTATTTTTTCGATTTTCACCTAACATATAAAAATAAAAAAGACGCCTTTAGGCGTCTTTTTATTCATGTATTACTCCGTAGCCACCATCACCGTGGTCAAAACCAGATGTATCAAGACCTGACCCAATAAATTCTGCGCCGAATTTACCAAATGCTTCTTCTGGGTTCATGCCACCACTTGGTTCATCTGGAACATTTGCGTTTCCACCTGGTGCACCACTGGTCTGACTATTACCCTGACCACCTGTGATTGAACTTTGTTCACCATTATTAGTTTTTCCATTATTATCAGTATTACCCTTATTGGTTTGAGTTTCCTTTTTATTTGTTTCTTGCTTTGTAACTTCTTTCAATTCTCCTGTTTCTGGGTCTACTTCTTTTGAGGTGTCAATAGAAATTACTTTACCCTCTTTGATGGAATAACCTATGTTCTTTCCTTCAAAAGTATCACCTAGTTTTACAGTTTGACCGTTATAGATTCTCATCCATGTTCCTACAGTTAAATCTTCACCCTGTTCGGCTGCATTTGTTGAATCCATTACTGGATAAAGGGTTAGGTCTTGAGATAAGTGAATTTCATCAAGAAATTCAAAGTCTACTTCATTAGCGAACTTTGTTAAGGACCAACCGATACAATCACCATTATAAAGAGTTATATCGGAAACATCATTGCCAAAAAGGTCATATATCTTATCTAAGGTTACTGATTTATCATCCTTTTTGGTAATTTCAAACTTCAATGCAAGTTGGTCTGGTGTTGTTTCCAACGCGCTTTGGTAAACAAATAGTGCCTTAACATTACCATTATCATCAGAACTATATTGAGTCACTGCATTTTCTGTTAATGCGTCACTTGCTAATGACACTACATAAGTTGTACTTCCATCATCATTTTCCGTAGTTTCTAAAATATTGTAATTTTCTGTATCTTCTGAGTCAAAATTGTCAAAGACTTCGGCAATGATGTCCTTTATTTTCTGTCTTTCAAATTTAGGAATAACAACGGTTTCTCCATCTTTTGCAGTAATTTTTTCATTAGATGCATTTTCAAAAGTAACAGTATATTCTTCTGTTATAACTGTTTCTGTATTTCCTGTACCCAATTCAGAGTTCTCATTGTACAACCCACCTGCTACTACTCCGGGTTCTTCTGTCTCTGTTTCTACTGTTGTTTCAATAGTGGTTGACATTGTAGGTGCAACATCTTGTTTACCACAAGCCGTAAAACTAAACATAATTACACCACCAATAACTATATAAATTATATTTTTTTTCATTTTTATCCTCTTTCCTAATCAAACCAAATTCTTCATCTGTTTTGTTTTTTATTATAAATCAGTATCACCTTATATTAAAGCATTTTTTAAATAAATAGAACCCTCACAAATATACTACAAAATCTTTTATTTATAAGGGTTCTATCCAAAAAGTGAGTTTTACGCTTTCCTTTCTCTTAATGTGTGACTTATTGTGTGACTTTTAACTCGAACAAAAATATCCAAAAATTTTAAAGGTAACAAAAAAGGACTTTTGCAATATATGCAAGAGTCCTATAGCTGGGCTACAAGGATTCGAACCTTGAAATGACGGAGTCAGAGTCCGTTGCCTTACCGTTTGGCGATAGCCCATCAACAATTAACGATTATATAGGATAAATGCGGATTTGACAAGCCCTTTTTCAAATTTTTTTGAAAAAATCGCAACATAATAGTTCTTTGACAATTCAAGCACAGATTTAACCCTATTTCGAAAACAGAAAATGCTTCATTGCATCTCGAAGAAATAGCGTACAGCCTTCGCCTATCCTGTCATAATAAGCCCGGAATCGTTCATCACCAGTATACCCCTCCACAAGCGCCATATGCATTTCAGGAGAATATGTTCCTTCTTTCCATTGTAAACATATCCACTTTCTGTGCAGTTCACAAGCTTCCATTGCAATTTCGCTTTTATAGTCTCCTTCATGATAGGCCTTGGCAAGCAAATCAAAAATACGCCCTTCCAATACAGATAAATCATTCCATTCTTCCGTATTAAGACTGACCATTTTTTGATTTGCTCCATCTATTATTTCATCGCCAAAGCGTGTACGCAATTCTCTGCCAAATGTCTTTTCATTCATCTCTACAATCGAATGCTTTAACCCAATAAATTTGTCTTCATCCGACAGAATCTCCTCTCCCTCCATCATGCGTAGTGTCCTTTGAACCGTTGCAATTGTCTGCTCTAACTGATTTCTCTTGTGGATTAATGCATCCAGCTGCTCTGATAACACTTCTGTACGGCTATAATCCGAGTCATTCATTATTTCTTTAATCTGCTGTAACGTAAATCCTATTTCTTTATAAAGTAAAATCTGCTGCAAAGTATCTACTTCAGCCTCTCCATATAGCCGATACCCATTTTCCTGCCTCTTCTGTGGGCATAAAATACCTATCTGATCATAGTGATGAAGTGTTCTGACCGTTACGCCCGCCAGTTGTGCCAGTTGATGCACCGTGTATTCCATAATAAGATTCTTACCCTTTCCTAAAATGTAGTTGTTTCTTCCCAGAATCCATCTACCTCCTTAAGGATTTCTTCCGCCGGAAGAATCGTTGCCTCAATAATACTTTTTCCTGTCTTTTCCAGATAATATTTTACCATATGATATCCACATGCATAACCGGCACAATACGGCATACCTGCCGGAACATAATTCCTCATCTTCGCTATCTCATCTCCGTACATATAAGCGGTAATATCATCAAAACCACTTACATCCAGACTATTTTGCATCAGAGGCTTTATATATTCATTCAGGGTTTCCTCATCTGTCTTACTGACCCATGGACCGATATTTTCCTCTCCATATAGATATACCGCAAAATTCTCTGCCAGTCCTTCACATATCATATATTCTCCCAGGGATATATCATTACTCCATTTTATATATTGAAATCTTACATTATGATTGGTCTCATGAGCTAACGCAATTGGCATCCTTGATTTCGTAAATGCAGATGGCACTAAGGAACCAAAAATATATCCCGGTATTCCTCCATCACCGCTATAATTATCACACATAATAGAATACGGACTTTCGGGATCAGCCAAAGCAAGCGTAAATAAATATTCTTTTACTCTCAAATCTATCCCCATATCCACAAATTGCATCAGAGATTTTTCAATCGAAGCAGCACAGGCAGCCCACAGTTTCTCATCTGCCAGTTCATCAATATAGGCTTCTTCCTTCTTTCCTATTTTCTGTGGCAATAAATATCCCAGCATCCCACTTGCCATTACAACATCATAACCTCCGAGTTGCTTTGCTTTCAACGGACAATGATACATTTCCCATTTCTTTTCAAATTTCTGCATAAACTCATACCGATAAATATCATCCTTCTTATCCATTGGTGCGTTAAGGATTTTGCGATAGATATCATCAGAACGGACTGCTTTTACAACATATTCATTCATACCATACTCCCTCTCTTTCCATAAAGGAAGTATATACTATGACGTTACGTTAGGGCCAATGGCCTTTTAAAAAAAAATTGAGGCGGATAATCTCTTATCCGCCTCAGGGAGGAATCAAAATGAAACTAAATTTCAAACATTAACTCGCCGTATGTAGGAATCGGCCATACATCTTTATCTACAATCATTTCCAGTTCATCAGCCGGAGCACGAAGCTCTTCCATAGCTGCTTTTACAGTATCCTTGTAGAAGAATGCCTGTGCCTTTACATCCTCGATTGCTGATGCCTCTGCCTCAGCTTTCTCCAACTTGGCAAGCGCGGTCTGCATTTCTGCCAGTTTTGCACTGACTGTCTTAAGCAGTTCTGCCTGAACAGTAGCCTCTGCACCTGCTTCTTTTACTGCATTGACTGTATCTGCAAGTGTCTTGCTGTATTTTACAACTGCCGGAATGATCTGTTTGCCTGCCATATCGATCATGGTAAGTGCTTCGATATTGATGGTCTTAGCATAGGTCTCATAGATGATCTCTTCACGAGACTCCAATTCAACCTTAGTAAAGATACCGAATTTCTCAAACAGCTTTACTGCTTTATCTGTAGTAATGGTGCCTGCTGCCTCGATCATGGACTTAATATTCGGAAGTCCTCTCTTCTCAGCCTCTGCAACCCACTCATCGGAATAGCCGTTGCCATTGAAGATGATTCTCTGATGCTCTGTCATATATTCCTTGATCAGGTCATGAATTGCTGTTTCCAGATCGTCTGCTTTCTCCAGTCTGTCAGCAGCCTCACAGAAAGCTTCTGCAACGATAGCATTCAGTGTTGTATTCGGGCTTGCGATAGAATCTGCGGAACCAACCATACGGAACTCAAATTTATTACCGGTAAAAGCAAATGGTGAAGTTCTGTTTCTATCGGTAGCATCCTTTACGAAATCAGGAAGTGTCTTAACACCTGTCAAGAGCTTACCGCCTTCTTTTACGGAGGTAGCGGAACCTGTTTCAATCAACTGTCTTACAACATCCTCAAGCTGTTCACCTAAGAAGATGGAGATAATAGCCGGAGGTGCCTCGTTTGCACCTAATCTGTGGTCATTACCTACATCAGATGCAGACTGACGAAGCAGATCTGCATGGGTATCTACTGCTTTCATGATACATGCCAGTACCAGTAAGAACTGGATGTTCTCATTCGGTGTATCACCGGGATCTAAGAGGTTCACGCCGTTATCGGTTGTAATAGACCAGTTGTTGTGCTTACCGGAACCATTGACACCTGCGTACGGTTTCTCATGTAACAGACATCTCATACCGTGGCGGACTGCAACTCTCTTCATAGCCTCCATAACAAGCTGGTTGTGATCTACTGCAATATTGGCTGTCTCATAGATAGGTGCCAGCTCATGCTGTGCGGGAGCAACTTCATTATGTTGTGTCTTGGCAGTAACGCCCAGCTTCCAAAGCTCCTCATTCAAATCTTTCATATAAGTGCCGACACGCTCTTTGATAACACCGAAGTAGTGATCTTCCATTTCCTGACCTTTGGGAGCGGGTGCACCAAACAGAGTACGGCCTGCGAACATAAGGTCTGTTCTCTTTAAATATAAATCTTCATCAACCAGGAAATATTCCTGCTCCGGTCCGACAGAAGCGGTTACCTTGGTAGCCTCTGTATTACCGAACAGACGGACAATACGAAGGGCCTGCTCGCTCAATGCTTCCATGGAACGAAGAAGCGGTGTCTTCTTATCCAGCGCCTCACCTGTATAAGAACAGAATGCGGTAGGAATACAAAGAATGGTTCCGCAACCGGATTCTTTTAAGAATGCGGGAGATGTAATATCCCATGCAGTATATCCTCTTGCCTCAAAGGTAGCACGAAGACCGCCTGATGGGAAAGAAGATGCATCCGGCTCACCTTTGATTAATTCTTTGCCGGAAAATTCTGTCAGCATCTTGCCGGATTCGTCAGGATGCGCTACGAAAGCATCATGCTTTTCTGCTGTAATACCGGTAAGTGGCTGGAACCAATGTGTATAGTGCGTTGCACCATGCTCCACTGCCCAATCCTTCATAGCCTTAGCAACTACATTAGCAGTCTCCATAGATAATTCACCGCCCTGGTCCATTACCTTGACGACCTCTTTGTAAACGTTCTTGGGTAAACGCTCTTTCATTTTTCCAAGAGTGAATACATTCTGTCCGAAAATCTCTTCCACGTTAAATACTTCGCTCATACTGCTCCTCCTTAACTGATTCCCTTAATGTTTTTCTCTTAAAATAAGTACTGCCGCCGCACTTCCCATACAACACAAAAAAGGCGCTACACATCTAATGTGTAAACGCCTTCGTTTATCTGTTTATATGATTCAATTATAAAAGTGCTTTGTTTCCTTGCTCAATACAATACAACACATTTTTCCAAAATGCAAGCCCTATTTTTGAAAAAATATTTGGAAATTTTCAGACCTCAAACAACAGATCCGCATAAGTGGGGAATGGCCAGTCCTTCTTATCCACCAGTTTTTCCAATTCATCAGCAGGTCTTCGCAATGCATTCATGGCCTCTGTTACGGTGTTGTAATAATAAAATGCCTGTTCCTTGCCGCGTTCCATGGCGGATGCTTTTTTCTCGGTTTCCTCCAGATATTTGGCCGCTTTCTGTGTCTCGGTCAATTTCTCCGATACGGTTTTGAGCAGATCAGAAGGAACTGTTGCATCGCCGCCCGCCTCTTTCATGACCGAGGCGGTATCTGCCAGATTTCTACAGAAACGGATGACCGCAGGAATGATCTGCTTGTTTGCCATATCCAGCATGGTAAGTGCCTCGATATTGATAGTCTTGGCATAAGTCTCATATAGAATCTCTGCACGGGAACGAAGCTCTGCTTCGGTAAAGATACCAAACTTCTCAAACAGCCGGATGGCTTTCGGAGTTGTCAGGGTATCCACTGCCTCCACCATGGAAGGAATATTGGGGAGTCCTCTTCTGGCAGCTTCCTCTTCCCATTCCTTGGCATAGCCGTTGCCATTGAAAATGATCCGCTGATGCTTGGTCATATATTCTTTGATCAGATCATGTACCGCCATGTCGAAATCCTCTGCTGCCTCCAGACGGTCTGCAGCTTCACAGAAGGCTTCCGCCACGATAGCATTCAGTGTAGTATTCGGGCTGCCGATAGAATCCTCACTTCCTACCATACGGAATTCAAATTTATTACCGGTAAAGGCAAAGGGCGAGGTACGGTTTCTGTCCGTTGCATCCTTCACAAAATCGGGCAAAGTGGAAACACCGGTGCGCAGTACGCCTCCCTCCTTCAGGGAATCTGCTTTTCCTGTCTCCACAAGCTGTTCCACCACATCTTCAAGCTGCTCACCCAGGAAAATAGAAATAATGGCAGGCGGTGCCTCATAGCCGCCCAGTCTGTGATCATTACCCACGTTGGATGCACTCTGTCGGAGCAGATCCGCATGGGTATCTACTGCCTTCATGATGCAGGCAAGCACCAATAAAAACTGAATGTTTTCATTGGGCGTCTGTCCGGGCTCCAATAAGTTCACGCCGGTATCCGTTGTGATCGACCAGTTATTATGCTTGCCGGAACCGTTCACTCCCGCAAAAGGCTTCTCATGCAGCATACAGCGCAGGCCGTGCTTGCCCGCTACCCTCTTCAAGGTCTCCATGACAAGCTGATTATGGTCTACCGCCACATTGGCAGATTCATAGATGGGCGCCAGCTCATGCTGCGCCGGAGCTGCCTCATTGTGCTGAGTCTTGGAGGTCACTCCCAGCTTCCACAGTTCTATATTCACATCATGCATGTAGGCGCCGACCCGCTCTCTGATGACACCAAAATAGTGATCGTCCATTTCCTGACCCTTGGGTGCCGATGCGCCGAACAAGGTTCTGCCGGAAAAGATGATGTCCTCTCTCTGTAATGCCTTCTTCTGATCCACCAGAAAGTACTCCTGCTCTGCTCCCACAGACGGAATTACCTTCTTTGCATCGGTATTGCCAAACAGTCTGACGATACGAATAGCCTGTTTGCTCAGTGCCTCCATGGAACGAAGCAGAGGTGTTTTCTTATCCAGGGCTTCTCCCTTATAAGAGCAGAACGCCGTAGGGATACACAGGGTAGGACCTGTTGCCGTCTCCTTGATAAAGGCCGGAGATGTAATATCCCATGTGGTATAGCCCCGTGCCTCAAAGGTGGCGCGAAGTCCCCCTGACGGAAAAGAAGATGCATCCGGTTCACCCTTAATTAACTCTTTACCGGAAAACTCCGTAATCATCTTACCGGTTTCATCCGGGTGGGTTACGAAGGAGTCATGCTTCTCTGCCGTAATGCCGGTAAGCGGCTGAAACCAGTGCGTATAATGGGTTGCACCGTGTTCAACCGCCCAATCCTTCATGGCCTTGGCAACTACATTCGCTGTACCCATCGACAGCTCGCCGCCTTCTTCCATGACATTTATGACTTCTTTGTAAACATTTTTGGGGAGACGTTCCCTCATTTTGGCAGGCGTAAATACATTCTGCGCAAAAATTTCTTCCACGTTAAAAATATCGCTCATATGCATACCTATACCTCTCTCGGACTGCTCTTCCACAGCATTCCGAATTTCCCTAAAGTTTGTCGTTTCTATTGTATAATATGAGCGTTGTGACGGTCAACCCGTATTTCCTTATCTTTCCATCGTTTATCTTCCCATGGCATTATCCGGTTCGTAGGTATTGAACCACACACTGTCCACAATCTTCTGTGTTTTATTGTTATATACGATCACATTCAGGCCGCTTTCATTCTTCGAATACTCTTCTCCCGCAATCCGCACCGAAGTTAAGCCATTGCCCCACTCATCCTTCGTGCTGAGTGCATAGATAGGAATATATCCGTTCTTAATAGTTCCCGAATATTCTATCGGTTCAAAGGACATCTCCTCATGCAGTACCTGACCGTCCGAGATAACCGCCAGATAATTGCAGCCCTCCTGTCCTGCCAGATTGGCAGACAATCCCAACTGTCTCAGAAGCTCCAGTGTAGATTCTTTCAGGGAATAGGTGAATTCATCTTTGGAAGCCACCACAATGGTATATCCTTTATGATTCAGTTCAGACAGATACTCATCTATTTCTCCGGTATGGTCCAGATTACACTGATCCATAATCCATGCGTAATCCTCCTTCGTATCTTCCCACTGACTGTCCGTTCTGCCTTCTATCCCAAACTCATCCCGAAGAACTGCTCCCATATATCCGGTTACTTTAACTGCACCCCATATATTGGGATGTCCGTCATCGCAGTTATCCCACGCAATCTGATATCCTATCTCATTGTACACATTCTGCTCATTATAGCTGACAAAAGTAAGTCCTCTTTCGTCTGCATAGGCCTGTACCGCATTGCACTTTGTATGGTCAGCCGCCATAGCCGGTGTAATGGTAAGAATCAGGGAAATGTCCTTTTCCTCGCACAAATCGACTATTTTATCCAGATATTCCCGCATCAAAGGTGCCATTTCTCCCTGTTCTCCGTCATGGCCCACTTCATGTGGTTCAAAGTTTTCTCCCTCTTCTCCCAGATAAAAATATAGCGGTGCAAAGCCTTTCAGCTCAGACTGCTCTGCCATTTCATGAAACTTAAAATCATTTTTCTCCAGATTTTCCCATCTCGTATGATACCGGATATTCGGGAAATAATAGCTCCATTTATCCTGAGAGGTATCAACGGAACAGATTGTTTCCACTGCTTCTGCCTTAACCGGTGACCACCTCATAAAGTCAAAGGCCTTACGGGTATAGCTTTCCTCCGTATTCAACGGTTCGTCCACCATATAGGGGAAGCAGAAATAACATTCCAAAACCACCGCTTTGGGGCTCTGATAACGCAGCGCCTCCTTCAGCCAGTAATAGGAAGTAACCATTCCCTGTTGTTCACAGCCAAGATTATAGCTGGTAATGCCGTATTGATTATATAACTCCTGAGGCAAAAAGGATGTGACACCATGACTGCTGCCCAGAAACAGAACATCCACCGTATCCTTCTTCATGTCATAAAAACCTGTATACGTAGTTGTGGTAGGCCAGGAAATATCTGTGAAAAACTTAGGTGTGATCACCCGGATATATATGCTGTAACAGACTGCAAACAGAAGCAGGAAGCACAGGATTTTCCCTATAAATTTTATATTTCTTTTCACCAGTTAAAATCCTCCGTAAATAAAAGCCTGTGAATCATATCCGACGCCATAGACACCATAGGTCATAATTACAAAGATAACGACCAGATACAACACCCATCTTACTCCTATCGGCTGTCTGTAAATTGCCTCCGAAAACGCAAACCCTTTCTCCTGCTTCAGACTGACTGCCAACAAGATGAAAATGGAGATCAGAAGGACAATCCATTCCTTCCAGTCGAGTCCCAACATCAGCAGCGCATCATTGGTAAAGATCCACATATTATGAACTCTGAACATGCTTCCTATCATCTGAAGCCCTGTTGTCAGATTTTTGGCCCTGAAAATAATCCATGCAACCATCACAAAGAAAAAGGTGCATATCCGCTGTATCCAGACGCAAAGCTCCGGCGCATTCCGAAGTCCAAGAAGCTTCACCGCTTTCTCCCGTATACCATGTGTTATCTGCCCCACAATCTGATAGACTGCATGCATCATACCCCATACAAGGAACCGCAGTCCGGCACCATGCCAGATACCGCTGACCAGAAAAGTGATCACCAGATTGATATAGGTTCTGACCTTTCCTTTGCGGCTGCCTCCCAGTGGAATATAAATATAATCCCTGAGCCATTCGCTCAACGAGATATGCCATCTGTGCCAGAAATCCTTGACAGAGGTAGCAAGATAGGGATGGTGAAAATTATCGGCCAGATGAATGCCGAACAGATTGGCCACTCCTTTAGAAATAGAAATACACGCCGCAAAATCCGCATACAATTCAATACTGTACAATATTCCCGCAACCAGAACGTAGCAGCCCACATACTGATCATGGTGATCAAAGACCTCATTGACAATGACTGCTGCCCGGTCTGCAATCATCAGTTTCAGGAAGAATCCCCACAAAATCTTGTAAAATCCGCCCACGACAGTTCTTTCGCAAAATGTATGTCCACAGAAAAGCTGTGTCTCCATCCTGTCATAACGGGGGATCGGCCCCTGTATAATCTGTGGAAAAAACATTACATACAGCGCAAATTTAGCCGGATTTTTCTGGGCAGTGATCTTATTCTGATAGATATCTGCCAGGTAGGAAATAATCTGAAGTGTATAGAAGGAAATGCCCACCGGAACAATCCACGCAACGGCATCCCGATGCAGGATACTTTGCAGATAATAATTGCCGTTCTTGATACATAGCCAGGGAAGCACTACAAGTAGCACCGCCCCTATTAACACTGCCTTATGTCGCTTTTTCTGCAAAAGCAAACCGGCACCGTAAGCAATCAGAATGGTTGCCAGTATGACTAAGATTCCGGTACCTGTTTCAAGGGCTTTCCAGTAAAAGAAAATACTGCCGCATAAAAGAACGATCCATCTTCCTTTTAGCGGAATCATATAATATAGCAGAACTGCGATCAGAACAAATATATAAAACTCTATTGACACATATGTCATATTTTTTCTCCGTATTTTAAGTTATCTTTCCGTGGTACCTTGCTTATGAATATGTTAATATGCACAATTTATCCAAGAATATTAGGTACACGTAATATATCGTATCTCTCAGGTATCTGTGACAAAACCACATCGATTACCTGCTTCGAATGCGGGCAGGATTCCACCGGTTCCCCATCCTCGTTGTACATGGCAAGTACCTCGACAGGAACATTGGTACCGTCTGGTTTCATAATCTCAATGAAATCTCCCACGCAGAATTTATTGCGCTGTTCAATACGGGCGCACATACGTGCCGCACTGCCCTCGGCAGACTGATCACTGCTGCCCGGCTCAGGCACGATCTCTCCCACGATTCCCAGATAAATATACTCATTGACATAGGTATTGTTATCATAGATCTGCGTATTCTCATCAGGCTTTCCGAAATAGAATCCCGTAGTAAACTGGCGGTAGGTGCACTTGGCGATCTCCGACTGATACCAGTCCATATTGGCGCAGTACTTTTCTTCCGATTCCAGATAGTCATCGATTGCCTTACGATAAGTACGTGCTACCGTAGCAACATAGAGTGCAGTCTTCATCCTTCCCTCAATCTTGAAGCTGTCGATCCCCGCCTCTATCATCTCCGGGATATGCTCAATCATACAAAGATCTTTGGAGTTGAAAATATACGTTCCTCTCTCATTCTCATACACCGGCAGATATTCGCCCGGTCTTTTCTCCTCCACTACCGCATACTTCCAACGGCAGGGATGAGTACAGGCGCCATGATTGGCATCTCTCCCCGTAAAATAACTGCTAAGCAGACATCTGCCGGAATAGGAGATACACATTGCCCCATGAATAAAACTTTCAATCTCCAGATCATCCGGGATGTTCTGACGGATTTCCCGGATCTCGCTTAAGGATAATTCACGGGCGGAAACTACTCGCTTCGCGCCCTGTTCGTACCAGAACCGATAAGTCATATAGTTGGTATTGTTTGCCTGGGTAGATACATGGATATCTATTTCCGGGCAAATTTCTTTTGCCAGCATAAACATACCCGGATCTGCTATGATCAGGGCATCCGGTTTCATTTCCTTCAATTCATGAAAATATACCTTTGCACCCTCCAGATCATAATTATGCGCCAGGATATTCGCCGTTACATGAACACGTACCCCATGCGCATGGGCAAAGGCAATCCCCTCTGCCATTTCCTCCGGTGTAAAATTCTTGGCTTTCGCCCGAAGCCCAAAAGCTTCTCCACCGATATATACCGCATCTGCACCAAACATGACTGCGGTTTTCAACACTTCCAGACTGCTCGCCGGAATCAATAATTCAGGTTTTTTCATAAACCTTTTCCTCTCATCATATTAACGTTTCAGATAATCGCGAAACTGAGTCCTACCTTTGTATCGTTGTGCGAAATTAACAATTCAACGCAGGCACGCTCTCGCTACTTTCAGCTCGTAGCGGTACATAAGGTGCTAAAATACAGCACCTAAGTACCGACGGCTTCAAAGTACCTTGCTTATGAATATGTTAATTTGCACAACTCATTTAGGTTGAATTGATAGTTTCGCAATTATCTATATTTGCATTTTTATATTGTCCTGTTTAACACTAAGGGTAACACCATCCCCAACCGGCAGTATTACCGTTTCCAGTTGCGGATGATGCTTCAGTTCATACAGATAATCCCGCATACGGCTGTGTATGGTGCGGTTTCGTCTGGTCACGGCAAACCGAGACTCAATGATATCTCCGTCCTGCAGCACATTATCTGACACAAGAAGTCCGCCTTCCGGCATCAGCCTTAAGATATTCGGCAGGAAATGAATATACTGTCCCTTGGCCGCATCCATAAAAATCAGATCATAAGTTCCGGTCAGTTCTTTCAGAATATCCGCAGCATCTCCCTCCAAAAGAGTGATACAGTCCTCCCGTCCTGCCCGTTTAAAATTCTCTCTGGCAATGGGTATTCTCTTCTCATACTTCTCTATCGTTGTGATTTTGCATCCCACCGGTGCATACTCGCTCATCAATAAAGCAGAAAAACCAATGGCACAGCCAACCTCCAGAATTGACTCAGGTTTATGCACCGCCAGAAGAAATTTCATCAGGCTTTGCATCTGCGTCCGGATGATCGGCACATTGGTTTCTTTTGCTTCCCGCTCTATTTCATTTAAAAAAGGAGTATTGCCGGTATCCAAGGAATCAATAAATGCGCTCATTCGCTCATCTACTATCATGGTTATACCAACGCCTTTCCTATTCTGTCACATTTTCTCCGGTGTTCTCTGTTTCGCCGGAATTTCCGTCACTGCCTGCGTCCGATACACTCTCTGCGTCTTCCACAAGTCCTGTATCCGGTATGTTTTCTGTATCCTCTACATCACCTTCTGCAGCCATAACAGCCAGCATTTCCTGGCTTGTCATAGAGGTATTCAGATCATAAATCCCAGGCCTGATCTTGCCATGCTGTTCGGACAAAAGCTCCTGCACTGTAAATAATGAGGCATCACGGATCAAGCCCTTCTCCTGCAGCATCTGCCCGATATCCTTTACAGAATCCGCCTTATCCACAATCACACTGATGGTTCTGCCTTCTCCCACAGAAACAGGCTCCTCTGCAAACACACGATAACCGTAATCATAGGCTTTCACGGAAGTATTCAAAACGAATATAATAATCGCCGCAAACACCACTACCTTGATGACCAGTTCTACAGTTGCTCCTATAATCTGTTTTGCTCTCATTGCTTTCTCCATTCTGAAATCATAACTACCCAGAACCCATTCGGAATCGTTACTCAAAATCAATCTCTGTCGTAAGAAGTTCATTGATATCCTGCATCATTCTGCAGAATGCCAGTTCTGCTCTTAAGAAATCATCCACCAACGGATTTTCACGAAATTTTTCATACTCCTTTTCAAACTCTTCCATACGGTCAAACAAATCATCACTATCAGCCGAATTTTGTAATTCGAAGTTTTTCCGACGATATTCATTGACCTTATCATACAAATCCGGTTGTCGCTTAATCTTCTCTCTTTGAAAATAATATTTTTGATAGGTATCAGATTTTTGGATCGTCTCCGCAAACTCTTTCGCTGCTATCATGATATCGCTGTCTGACATGATGTTTCCTCCTTAAGCGTACTTCACAGTCTCTATACTTCCATAATAATAGGCAGGATCATAGGACGTCTCTTTGTCTTTTTCCATACGAAATCGCCCAGTATCTCTTTAATCGTAGCTTTCAGCTTACCCCAGTCTGTCTGTCCTCTGTCCAGACATTTCTGCACTGCCTCGTCCACCAGAAGCCTTGCCTCATCCAGCAGCTCATCGGACTCCCGTACATAGACAAATCCTCTTGATACAATATCCGGACCGGATACAAGCTGATCACTGCCGGACTCAAGAGCCAGCACTACGATCATAATACCGTCTTCTGCCAGATGCTGTCTGTCACGCAATACTACATTGCCAACATCACCAACGCCAAGCCCGTCTACCAGAATCGCACCTACAGGAACCTTTCCGGTTACTTCAGCGTTCTCCGCATCCATCTCCAACGTATCCCCTGACTGCAGCATAAAGATATGATCCTTGGGAATCCCCAGTTCCGCTGCAATCTTCGCCTGCGCCTTACGATGCTTGTATTCTCCGTGAATCGGAATCGCATATTTGGGCTTTACCAGGGAATAGATCAACTTAATTTCTTCCTGACAGGCATGTCCCGATACATGGACATCCTGGAAAATGACATCGGCACCCTTCATCTGCAATTCATTAATAACATTCGTAACTGCCTTCTCATTACCGGGTATGGGATGTGAGGAAAAGATAACCGTATCCCCCGGCATAATGGAAATTTTCCTATGGTTATTGCTTGCCATACGACTGAGCGCTGCCATACTTTCTCCCTGACTTCCGGTTGTAATAATAACTGTTTTCTCTGCCGGATAATCCTTAAGCTGCTCTATATCGATCAACGTATGTTCCGGGATCTGCAAATATCCCAGATTGGAAGCCGTGTCAATGATATTGACCATGCTTCTCCCCTCTACCACTACTTTTCTGCCAAATTTATCGGCAGTATTGATGATCTGCTGCACCCTGTCAACATTAGAGGCAAACGTGGCAATAATAATTCTCGTATCCTTATGCTCCGAGAAAAGAGTATCAAAGGTCTTACCCACAGTCTTCTCAGAAGGGGTAAATCCGGCTCTCTCCGCATTCGTAGAGTCGCACATCAGTGCCAGAACACCCTTCTTGCCAATTTCCGCAAATCTCTGCAGGTCAATGGCATCACCGAATACAGGGGTATAATCTACCTTAAAGTCTCCTGTATGCACAACAACTCCTGCCGGAGAATAAATTGCCAGTGCTGCTGCATCCACGATACTGTGATTTGTCTTGATAAATTCAATCCGGAACTGTCCCAGATTGATGGACTGTCCAAATCTGACTACTTTACGCTTCGTCTTATTAACCAGGTCATGCTCTCTTAACTTATTCTCAATAATACCCATGGTCAGTTTTGTCGCATAAATAGGCACATTTAATTCCTTTAAGATATAGGGCAAAGCCCCGATATGGTCCTCATGTCCGTGAGTGATCATAAAACCTTTTACTTTATCCGCATTATCCTTCAGATAAGTAATATCCGGAATGACCAGATCAATTCCCAGCATCTCATCTTCCGGGAAAGATAATCCACAGTCTACTACAATAATACTATCCTCATACTCAAAGGCAGTAATATTAAGCCCAATCTGCTCTAAACCGCCTAATGGGATCACTTTCAGCTTGGATGCTGATTTCCCTTGTTCAATTTTTTTCAAAAAATCTACCTCCACTTTCTTTCAGTTAAAACAGAGTCTGTTGAAAGATTTACCTGTACTGTGCTGATATCCTCCTGCATATTCCGTCTCTGCCCGGTATCAGCTTTCTCTTACATGCAAACCGCTCCACGACACTCCATATGTAACTATTCATTTCATTATGATAATTCAATATCTTCCAACATATTTTCAAACACAGCCGCCACTGCATTTAATTCCTCGTCGTCTGTAACGATCTCGTATACTGCTTCTTCCTCTTCCGGCG
The DNA here is from genome assembly GCA_051878995.1 of Lachnospiraceae bacterium. GTDB lineage: Bacteria > Bacillota > Clostridia > Lachnospirales > Lachnospiraceae > UBA3282. The sequence goes on from JBJELE010000025.1 coordinate 291,766, forward strand.
CAGACATATCCCGTAAAATCAGTGCTTCTCCGTCACCCTCCTCAGAATCCGTCACTAAAATATAATCAATGCCGCCAAGCCTCGTCTGCTCCAGTACATAAAACTCTACTGCCTCTTCTCCTGCCGGTGTAAATACGATCTTTTCCACTTAATCATTCTCCTTATGCTTCCGGAAATCTAGATATCCCTGCAAAATGAATACGGCAGCAATTTTATCCACGTATTCCTTACGATGTTCTCTTCGAATTCCTGCCTCCATCATTGCCTTATCAGCAGAGACCGTGGTAAGCCGCTCATCCCACATCACAACAGGAAGCCCTGTTCTTCTCTCAAGCTTGTCCTTAAATTCCAGAGAAAGTTCAGCTCTCTCTCCTAATGTATCATTCATATTCTTGGGTAACCCAAGAACTATCTCCGACACTTCGTACTCTACGATTAATTCTTCGATACGGGCCAGTGTCTGACGGAGCTTATTTTCATCTTTTCTTCTGATAATTTCGATTCCCTGTGCGGTAATCAGAAGTGGATCACTTATCGCCACTCCCACTGTTTTGGACCCGTAATCCAATCCCATAATTCTCATGTGCTGCTGTCTCTTCCCGGACTTTCTATTTTTTGATAGAGTTCTTAATATACTCTATCAGCATCTCTTCTACCAGTTCATCCCGCTCCACCTTCATGATCAGGCTCCGCGCATTCTTATGGCTCGTAATATAAGTAGGATCACCGGACATAATATAACCCACAATCTGATTTACCGGATTATATCCCTTCTCCGTCAATGCCTCATATACTGTGGCAAGTACAAGCTTGACACCTGTCTCCGGTTCCGTCTCTACTCTGAAAAATTGTGTATTCTCTAAATCCTGCATTGTTTCACGCCCTTATCCATTGTTTCTGTTCTTGAATATTTACCCCTATTATTACCATAATACTCTATCGGCACACAAAATTCAATCACTTATATCCATCTAATCCATATACAAAATTTCATCATCCAGAAATCCCACAATGCTACCCGAGATAATCCGATTCTTCATATTGTCGTTACCGTCTGTTGCTTTTGCCACCTTGACATACTGGGGTGTATGCCCCACCCAATAGGTATGTCCTGCTATCTCATGACTGTCCTCAAACAGCACCTCCACTTCTTTTCCTATAAAATTTGCCCGATAATCATGGGACATTTGCTTTCCTGCTTCTATCAGAATAGCGCTGCGCCTGCCCTTCTCAGCCTCCGTAATCTGCCCCTCCATTGAGGCGGCCCTTGTTCCCTGCCTCTTGGAATATTTGAACACATGCATTTCATAGAAATTCACTTTCTGTACAAATTCGCAGGTAGCCTGAAATTCTTCTTCCGTTTCCTGCGGGAATCCTACAATGACATCAGTTGTGATTGCCGGATGATCATAATAAGTTCTGAGCAGCTCTGTTGTCTGAAAGTATTCCCTGCTGTCATATCGCCTATTCATCCGTTTCAGGACACTGTCACATCCACTCTGCAAGGAAAGATGAAAATGAGGACATAGCTTAGGCATCGCGCTAATCTGCTTTGCAAACTCCTCCGTGACGATTCGAGGCTCCAGAGAGCCTAACCGGATACGCTTCAATCCCTTGACCTCGTGCAGCAGCTGTAGCAGTTGCAACAGTTCAGAGCCATTTCTGTCCATCCCGTAAGAACTGATATGGATTCCTGTCAACACGATCTCCTGATATCCTGCTGCCACGATTCCTTCTACCTCCCGAAGGATATCCTTTTCCTTACGGCTCCTGATCCTGCCTCTGGCATAGGGAATAATGCAGTAGGAACAGAACTGGTTACAGCCATCCTGTATCTTGATATAGGCACGGGTATGCTCCGCTGTTTTCTTTAAAACCATCTCTTCATATTCATCCGTGTGGTTAATATCGATGATATCCCATTGCTTCTTCTGAAGGTTCCCGCACGTGTCCTGCCGGCTCTGTGTATTCTCCTGTGGCTCCTCTTTCATCCCTGTGAAGTCACGCTGCCGTAAATAATTCTCCAGAATATCTATCAGATCTTTCTTCCGGTTATTACCGATTGCCAGATCTATCGCCGGGTCCTGTCTGACACCCTCTTCATCCGTCTGCACATAACATCCCACTGCCACCACAACGGCAGAGGGGTTCATTTTTTTGGCCCGATGGAGCATTTGGCGGCTCTTTCTGTCTGCTATATTGGTAACAGTACAGGTATTTACAATATAAATATCGGCCGGTTCATCAAATGGTACAATTTTATAGCCTTTTTCTTGTAACATTTGTTGCATAACATCCATTTCATAGCCATTTACTTTGCATCCAAGATTATGTAATGCTACACTTTTCATAGTAATCTCCGCATTTTTTGTATTGTTTTATCATTGACTTTTGCTCTTCCAACATTTAGTATATATGCAGAAGGTATTAAAAATCAAAGGAGGTAATTCTTAAATGAAAACAGTACAGATTTCTTTAAATTCTATTGATAAGGTTAAATCTTTTGTAAATGATATTACAAAGTTTGATTATGACTTCGATTTAGTATCTGGCAGATACGTTATTGATGCGAAATCTATCATGGGTATCTTCAGCTTAGATTTATCCAAGCCTATTGATTTAAACATCCATGCTGAAGACGGTACTGATGAAGTTATGGCAGCTTTAAAGCCATATATCATGTAAGCACAGCTTATCATTAGGAAAGAACACGAGAACCACTTGCTAAGCAAGTGGTTTCTTTTTTTGTAACTATTGTACTATAATCAGTTCTTCCGTATCCAGTGCGGTCTGTACCAGTTCATCAATTTTTTCCTGTAAATGCTGCTCATGCTTTCTGATAATATTCAGATTCGGTTTGGTCACAGGATGCTTTGCCACAAAAATCGTGCAGCAATCCTCATAAGGCAGGATAGATGTTTCATAAGTATCAATCTTCTCGGAAATATCCACAATATCCATCTTATCAAAACCGATAAGCGGCCTGTATACCGGAAGTTCACAGACTTCATTGGTCGCCATCAGGGAATGCATGGTCTGGGAAGCCACCTGACCGATGCTCTCACCTGTAATCAGGCCCAGACATTCCGTTTCTTTTGCAATATGCTCTGCAATTCGCATCATATAACGGCGCATAATAATCGTCAGTTCATCATGAGGACACTTGTCATAGATATAGAGCTGGATATCCGTAAAATTAATGATATGCAGATAAATAGGTCCCGTGTACGCGGCAACCTTCCGGGCCAGATCCACAACCTTCTGTTTTGCACGCTCACTTGTATACGGTGGTGCATGGAAATATACAGCGTCAATCTTAACACCGCGCTTGGCAATCATCCATCCCGCTACCGGGGAATCAATTCCGCCGGACAGCAACAGCATAGCCTTACCGCCTGTTCCTACCGGCATACCACCGGGTCCGGGAATAATTTCAGAATATATATATATCTTATCACGGATCTCAATATTCAACAGAATGTCCGGATGATGCACATCAACGCTCATCTCAGGATATGCATCCAGAATAATGCCTCCCATCTCCACATTAATCTCCATGGAATTAAGAGGATAATTCTTTCTGGCACGTCTTGCAGCCACCTTAAAGGTCTTATGCTTGTCCGGATACACATCATCTATATAATGGACTACAGTCTCGCCCAGTTTTTCAAAGCCCTCGTCCTCTACATAGACTACCGGACAGATACCGGAAATACCAAATACTTTCTGCAGATGTGCCACCGTTTCGTCAAAGTCAAATTCTGACACAGCATCCACATAGATCCGTCCGTCCGTCTTACGCACCTCAAAGGAGCCTTCACACTTCTTCAGCGCATATTTAATCTGCTTAACCAAAGCATCCTCAAATAAATATCTGTTCTTTCCCTTTACACCGATTTCCGCGTATTTGATCAAAAAAGCTGTAAACATATTTCCTCCGTTCCGTGTTTTGTCATATAAACACTCTTCCGGTCATGCGGCATCAATACCGTAACCATTTGACGGAAAGAACGCTGCTACACGTTCTTTCCGTATGAGATCCAGAACTAATGCCTCGTATATCTTCTGAGCATAGGAATAATCTCGCACAATGCCTGTATAGTATACTGGATTTCCTCTGCTGTTGTAAAGACCGAAAAACTGAAGCGGATCGTAGAATCCAGCAAATCCTTCTCTACTCCGATTGCTTTCAGGGTAGCAGAAGTCTGTGGTTTATTAGACGCACATGCACTGCCGGCCGATACATATATCCCTTTTTCCTCCAAAGCATGCAGCAATACTTCGCTACGGATACCTCTGACAGACAGGCTCACGATATGTGCTGCACATTCCCTGCCCGGACAGCCGTTAACCTTTACATCCTCAATCTGATTCACACCTTGGATTAGCATTTCCCGCAGTTCATACATTCTATCCATATCACGATCCAAATTCTCATAAACCATCTCTGCTGCTTTCGCAAGACCTGCTATACCGGGAACATTCTCCGTACCGGAACGCATTCCCTTCTGCTGTCCTCCACCGTACATAATCGGATTTACTTTTGATCCATCTTTGATATAGAGAAAACCTATTCCCTTTGGTCCATGAATCTTATGACCGCTAACCGACAACATATCAATGTGCATCTTATTCGGATAAATCCGGAATTTACCGAAGCCCTGCACCGCATCTACATGGAACAGAGTATGCGGATTACATCTCTTAATCAAGGCACCTGCCTCCGCTATCGGCTGCAGACTTCCTATCTCGTTATTCGTGTGCATAATGGATACCAGTATCGTATCCTCTCTTATGGCCTTCTCCAATTCCTCCAGAGAAATCCTGCCTTCATGATCTACGGAAAGATATGTCACTTCAAAACCTTGATCTTCCAGGTATGACATCGTCTGTAAAATAGCCGGGTGCTCGATTTTCGTTGTGATCAGATGTCTGCCTCTTCTGTGGTTCGCCATTGCCGTTCCGATGAGTGCAATATTATCAGACTCCGTACCGCCGGAAGTAAAGAGTATCTCTTTCTCATTCACTTTCATGATACCGGCAAGCGATTCCTTCGCATATCTTAAGTACTGTTCTGCCTCTACGCCTTTATGGTGCATACTGGAAGGATTGCCGTAATCCTCACACATAATCCTGTGCATCAGCTGCGCCACCTCATCGAAGCATCTGGTTGTCGCAGAATTGTCTAAATACACTTCCATTACTGTCATTCCTTTCTTTCAGACTATTATCCATCGGAAGTTTTATTATCAGCTATGCCTGAAATTTCCTGCATAGCGAATCAGTTCGCCTCATATAATATCTTATGTTCTCCTGACGGTTATTGTTCCAACTGATACATCAACCATGAGATGACTGTAAAGCCCGCCGTCTCTGTCCTGAGTATTCTTCTGCCTAACGTAACAGGTTCTATTCCTGCCTCTTTTGCCATCTGTATTTCATTTTCCTCAAAGCCGCCCTCCGGTCCGATAAATACAGCCACACTCTGTCCCGGCTTCACTGCTTCGATCATCTGCTTCGTATGTTGCATGCCCTCCGCCAGTTCATATGGGATCAGTTTTACATCCATATTCCGTGCATAAGCAACAGCTTCCTTCATGCTCAGCACAGAATGTATCTTAGGAATAACCGCCCTCTTACTCTGTTTCGCTGCTGCCTCGGCAATCCCCTGCCATCTGCTGATCTTATTGGCCGCTTTCTTCTCATCCAGCCGCACTACACACCGCTTCGCTGACACAGGTATGACTTCATAAGCCCCCAGCTCCACCGCCTTCTGTATAATCAATTCCATCTTATCAGCCTTAGGAAGTCCCTGGAACAGATATATTCTGGAAGCAAGTTCTACCCCATCCTCCTTAATAAATCGGAGTCCGCAGATTACCTCATCCTCAGTAAAGGACTCAATTCCACACCGGTATTCCTTACCATCTATTCCGTTACTGACAGCAATCTCTTCTCCTGCTTTCATACGAAGAACATTCTTAATATGATTCACATCACTTCCGGTTATCACGATTCTGTTGCCTTGAATCTGTGACGGTTCCACAAAAAACTGATACATTTTTTCACTCCTAAAAACACCAATATACCCAGTATGGCACCGGCACTGTCTATCAATACATCTCTTACCATTCCGGCACGCCCGGGCACAAACAACTGATGAAACTCATCACTGCACGCATAGAGTGCGGACAGAACTATTGACAGTATACCTCTCTTTCTGACTCCGAACTGCCATTTCCCAAGCCAGATATAGAATAAGATCGACAAAATCCCATATTCCGTCATATGTGCTGCTTTTCTGACAGTATTCTCAATAGCACCTGCAATCTCCCGTATCTGCTCTTCATCCAGATGCAGATGAAATAAAATTCCCGTAGAGTTTACCATCCGGTAACTGATGGCTTCACTGACTTCACTGGACTCTTCCTTTTCCTGTGCAGAGAAGGCGAAGATGATGCACATCCAAAACAGTGCCAGAATTCCTGCAAATGTCCTGACATTTTTCATTCTGTCCTTATCCCTTCGTTTGGTTTCTTAATTCTTTCGCGCCGTTACCGAGACCCACTCGCCTTGATAAGTAACCTCCAGGATCTCCAGTCCGGCTGCTTCCACGGCTTCTCTGACCGTCTCTTCTTTCGTATTGATAATACCGGAAGTAATATAGATTGCGCCCTTCTTCATCTGATGTACAATCACCGGGGTCAGTGGCACCAGCACATCTGCCAGAATATTCGCCACTACAATATCGTAACATTCATAGCCTACTTTATCCTGCACTTCTTTATCCGTGATGATATTCCCGATCATCATCTCAAATGCATCCTTCGGAATATGATTGGCTTCCATATTCTGTGCCACGGCTTCTACTGCGCATGGGTCTAAGTCCGTTCCGACAGCATGCTTCGCACCGTACATCAACGCCAGAATAGCTAAGATGCCGCTACCTGTGCCCACATCCAGAAGCTCCGTTTCCGGTGTCAGGAATTTCTTAATCTGCCGGATACACAGCTGGGTTGTCTCATGCATACCCGTTCCAAAAGCAGTACCCGGATCTATGTGCAGAATCTTTTTGTTCTTATCTTCTTCCTTAACCTCTTCCCATGAAGGAATGACCAGCAGATCATCAATATAGAACTGATGGAAATACTGCTTCCAGTTATTGATCCAGTCAATATCCTCTGTTTCCGTCACGGTAACGGAACCTTCTCCGATTTCCATGAAAAATCGAAGTTCCTCTAATTCCTGTTCAATCTGTGCTAAAATTGTGTCTTTATCCGTAGGCATACCGCCTACTTCCAGACTGCCGTCCTCTTTCTCCTCCACGAAGAAACTTAAATAAGCAATCCCGTCATCCTCCGGGCCGTCCGGCAGAATATCTACAAACATCTGCTCCTTTTCTAACGCCGTGAGCGGAATTTTATCTTCAATCTGGGCACCCTCCAAACCTATGTCATAGAGCGTACTGATAATAATATCTTCTGCCTCCGTTACCGTTTTAATCCTGAATTTCATCCACTTCATACTATTCCTCATTCCTGAGCAGCTTGCCGCTCCATTTCAATCATTGTATAGATTCTCATTTACCATACCCATGATTTTACCACATCTGCAGCATAGTTGAAACCGCTAATTTTGTTTCCTGTACAGTATAAACGAGTATCCCACCGGAAGCAGGATACAGACCGGTATTACCAGGAATAAGATAGCCGGTAATGTAAATACACTGTTTAACAGGAAGCCTACACCGACAAACATGAAACACCATCCGGCGAAACGGTTCGTCTTATTCCAGTTCTCTTCATCCTCCAATGCCCAGGGTGTTTTCACACCAATGGAATAATTCTGTCTGCATTTAGGCAGATAATTGCCAATTGCCAGAAACAGGATACCGCATAACAGATTGGCTATCATACCCATATTGACCGTTCTTCCTATGGCATACAACAGGATAGCACCATTGACAACAATCGAAATGATTGGAATAATCCATATGACTATCGCAATCAGTTTCCGAGACACATTCCTGTTCTTCGGATCAAACTTAGTTGCAACAATACAAAAAATGTGCAGTAGGAACAGAACCGAAGGGATTCCGAATACGGCAAACCCTTTGGAGCTCCACCCATTGGGCACATTATTGATGTCAAAATGGGTTGCTACTCTGTCCGGCAGTTGATCCCACAATATCAGACCCAATATAATCGGACACAAGGTCAGAATCGATGTAATAATAATTTCATGTTTATATATTATTCTTTTTTCTTCCATAATAATCTCCATCCCAAGGCTTCTACTCGTTATCCTTTCCCTAAGAACTGCTTTCAATATCCTGATATTCTTATTCAATATGAGACAAAGCTGTTTTAGCATTTGTCTTATATAACAACACTGTAATTGTCAGAATCACGATTGCAGTCACAGCCTTTACGATTTCTCCAATGATTCCCGTTGCAAACACAACCGGTACTGCACACAGAATAATGATCAGGCATCCACCAAGACCGCCAATCATTGCAGAGGCGCTCTGCTTTACAACAGTAACTTCATTCTCCCAATGGAGTACCGGCATATGCAGATTAACGGTAATTCCAAATACAAATGTAAATAGCATATAGATTATGGGCAGGAATATCAACCATACTAATTCCACGAAAGAAGGGGTTAATGCCAAAATTATCAGCACTTCCGCTATCACATAAAAGGGTGCCACAATAGCCAGATTCAATAGAATTTTACTGTCAAAAACCGTCTTCGCATCCACCGGAAGACTCTGCAGAATCCACCACTCCTTCCCCTCGAGGGAAATGGATGTACTGGTGGTCGTCATGATACATGATGTTGCTGCCAGTACAAACGGCATCAATCCAATAATTCCATTCTGCAAAGGGATAACACTTTCTATCTTATCTACGCCGGTAAGAAGAATCGCGGCCGCAAGTATAACCATCATAATCGGTCCAACTATCGTATTGACTGTATAGATACTGGATGCAAAATAGCGTTTCACTTCTTTTCGGAATAAAGCTGTCAACACCGCATTGCTCTTCATCTCTGTCATCCGGTAATCATGCTTCGCGGATGTGCTGTACAGGCTCTCGCAGATACTCTTAAAATGCCCTGCTATCAGGATAACCATGACAACAAATACTGCAATGGAAGCACCAAAATACAAACCTCCCTGTAAAACATTTCCCTCTGTCATGGCATTACCAAGCCAGAGTGCCGGTGGATATATACGGGCTATCATGATAGTCAGAGTCTCCAGAAGATCAGCAAACATTTCCTCCGTAAACGTTTCCCCTACCCCGGGGAGCATCTGGCTGAATATCATAATGCCAACAATCAGAAGGATTGACAGAACCGTAGTCGCCAGACTCTTATGCTTCATTCGGGATGCAATTCCTGTAACCAGTGCACCTAACAGAGTTGCAATTGTCATTGGAAGAAGCGGAATAAACAACGTTCCGACCGTTCCCACAGCATAAAAGCTGATACCCGGATGATTGAAATAAGCATAAACTGCCATCCCCGGCACCATCACTGCCACAGATAAAATAACATTGCCCAGATACATGCTGAAGAACCGGCTGATCACAACAGCCGTCTGCGATATCGGAAGCGCACATAAGATTTCATAGGAATTTCGCTGAAAAATAACGCTACCTGCCTTAAAAATTCCGAAGAACAGAATAAGAAGAGCAGAAATCATGATCAAATACATGGGAATTACCTGTCCCAGACCCATCTTACTGTATCCATAAGCAAAGGTGCCTACATAGAGGCACAGCATTGTGATCAGCAAAAGCCAGAGCAGGCCCATGGAAAGTGCACTTCTCTTTTTCTTCTTATCTTTTGTAAAACGAAATACATTAAGGTTCATGAAATTGCACAGTTGTGCTTTGGTTAGTATCTTAATCTGCCTTATCATCACTGACCACCTCCATGAAAATGGATTCCAACGTCGCTCCTTTAGCTACTACCTGTTCCATATCACCACATGTAACCAATCTGCCATCCTTGATGATTGCAACTTTATTACAGAGTTTCTCAGCCACGTCCAACACATGGGTTGAAAAGAAAATTGCTCCACCATCCGCACAGATCTGATGCATAATATCTTTCAGGATAACAGATGCCTTAGGATCTAATCCCACAAAGGGTTCATCCAGAATCAGCAGCTTCGGCTTATGTACCAAAGCAGAGATAATGGCAAGCTTCTGCTTCATGCCATGGGAATAAGAGGAAATCAAGTCCCCTAAGGATGCCGTAATCTCAAATGCATCCGCATATTTCTGTATTCTCTCTTCCCGTTCTGTCGCCGATACCCGAAAGATATCTGCTATAAAGTTCAGATATTGGATTCCCGTCATATACTCATATAAATCCGGATTATCAGGAATATATGCTATCCTCTGCTTGCATGCCAGTGTATCGGCTTTCACCGACAGACCATCTACCAGTATTTCCCCTTCCTCAAAACTGTGGATACCGGCGATGCACTTAATCGTCGTTGTCTTACCGGCTCCGTTATGTCCTATAAAGCCGTAGATGTCTCCTGGCTTAATTTCCAATGTAAGATTGGTAACCCCTTTATTACTTCCTTTATAATGTTTGGTCAGATTTTGAATCGTAAGCATATTTATTCCTCCTTAGGCTCCACATTCTGAAACTGTGAAAACCACAACATAATCTCTTCAAAAATAGATGTATTTAACTCATAGTATATAAAATTCTTATATTTACTCTTAAACACCAGGTCTGCCTTCTCAAGCTGCGATAAGTGATAAGAAACAGTTGCACCTGTCATATCAAAGTGCTCCGCTATCTCTCCTGCCGACATTTTTCCCGAACGCAAAAGCATCAATATTTCCCGTCTCACCGGGTCTGACAGTGCCTTAAACGTATCCGCGAATGCCATTTGACCAACTCTCCTTTCTCTGTCTCTTTCCTTCAAACTATTTAGAAATATTTCTAAATAGATTCTAACACTTATTCATAAAAAAACAAGACCTATTTAGATATTTTTCTAAATAGGTCCTTTCCTGCCATCTATATCTCTCTGTGATATCAGTCTCCCGACTCGGCATTCTTCGCCGCTTCCGCCAAAGCGTCTGCATCTTCACCCTCTTTATCGGTTCCTGTGACGGAAGGCACATCCGGAGTAATCAGATTATTTTCATCTGTGCCATATTGGGCATATTCCCCGTATTCCTGCCAGATATTACAAATCCATGTTTTGCCCTGGTTAAAGATAATCTCATTGCCTTCTTCATCATAAAACTTCGCCGGTGTGAAATCGCCGTCATAACGCATCCATTTACCTTTAATTACCCTGCCATCCGTAAAGACGATAGCATCGCCCTCTCCATGCACGCCAAATGCCAGATAATCGTGGTCATCTCTGACCTCACCATGGCAATACTGGAATACCACATTGCTTACCGCAAGCTGCTCATTATTATATTCATCCATCTGTGCCTTACCGTCCTGATAACGATAATACAGATGATCATCTTCATGATATTCGAAATAAGGATGATATGCACCGTATCCACCGGAGTTTCCTTCGGACTTTCCGCCGGGATAGATCAGTGTGGCTGCATCATAATCCGCATAATCTGCTATCACGTCATCTGCCGCAAACAGGAAGGGCGGTACATAATTCTCATCATAATTCCAGTCATAACCCTGACGCTCTACTGCTTTAAATAAACCCTCTATATCCAGATAACCGGTAAACTCCAGGGCATATCCGGGACGGCTTACTCTCTTAAAGGCTTCATCGGATGGATTATGGATTCCATCTACCGCTGCACTGATATTATAATAATTGGGTCTGTTGATCAGCTCTTCCACATATGGCTTAGCAAGTCCCCAGTTACAGTAAATTGCTTCATAACCCATAGCCACATAGATGTAATAGTCACGGCTGCTTCTTACCGGTCCGATCCGATCCAGTTCATCAAAATTCTCAAAAACTGCCATTAATCTGGTAATACGCCCCTCTACCGGTGCCTCGTAGATGATGCCTGCCTGGGACAGACCGTACTGTGGCATCGCCGGGGCATTATTAGGAATCATAACGGCAATCGGTCTTCTCTTCGCCTGTTCAACGCTTGTCCACTCTCCGGTCAGGAAGCTCTGTATTTCACCATTTACTTCCTCACGCTCTTCTATTACCGGATATGCTGTAGTCAGTTCTTCTTCCTCTTCTACCGGCTCTTCTGACTGTTCCTGTTCTTCCTCCAGCGATATTTTCTCCAAATCTAACTGCGGTGCAGGCTCTTGTGCCTTTCCGCAGGCTGTTATACAGGCTGCCACCGTCAACACTGCTGCTGTCAATAATGCTATTCTCTTATGAAACATTAGTACCTCTTTTCTGCATATCTATACTGATAGGGCATAGATATAGAATCTTATAAGTTACGAATGCTTTTATTATACCCGAAAAGAGAAAAACTGTACACTGTTTTCCAAAATACAAAAGCAGGATTTATTTAGATTGCTAAATAAATCCTGCCCGCATATGCTTACTAATATCTATTTCCAGAATTTCTTCTTACCCTTACCGCCGCCTGTCTGCTCATCTGCATGATCAGAAGATGCATTCTTAGCCGCGTTTAAACTATCACCCGTCTGCTCATCAAACTGCTTCAAGAGTTCCTTGGCTTCATGGGATAGTTTATCAGGCACCTGTACAACCAGTGTGACGAAGTGATCGCCGCGTACGTCCTTATTCCTAAGAGACGGAACACCTTTACCTTTCAGGCGTACCTTCGTATCGGTCTGTGTTCCGGCTTTTACTTCATAAATAACTTTGCCATCAACAGTATCGATTACAATTTCGCCACCCAATGCAGCTACGGCAAAGGACATAGGTACCGTGGAATATATATTTTCATCCTGTCTCTGGAAGATTGGATGTCTGCCTACGATTACCTCGACCAGCAGATCCCCTCTGGGACCACCGTTGGTTCCCGGTTCTCCCTTATCACGGATACGAACACATTGTCCGTTATCAATACCGGCCGGTATAGACACCTGAATCTTCTTCTTATTGGCAATATATCCTGTTCCACGGCAATCCGGACATTTGTCCTTAATGACCTTACCGGTTCCGTGACAATCCGGACAAGTCTGCACATTTCGTACCGTACCAAAGAAAGATTGCTGGGTAAATACTACCTGCCCTTTGCCACCACATTTGGTACATGTCTCAGGGCTGGTGCCCGGCTTTGCGCCGGTTCCGTGGCATGATGTACACTCATCTTTCAGTGTCAATTCAATTTCTTTATCCACACCGAATACCGCTTCCTCAAAAGTAATGCGGACACTGGTCCGGATATTAGCTCCCTTCATAGGGCCATTGCTTCTGCTACCGCCTCGTCGTCCACCACCGAAGATATCACCAAAAATATCGCCGAAGATATCGCTAAAGTCAGCACCATTGAAATCAAAGCCACCAAATCCACCGGCTCCTCCCGTACCATCAAAGGCAGCATGACCATACTGGTCATACTGTCTTCTTTTCTCCGGATCACTCAGAACCGCATAGGCTTCGGAGGCTTCCTTAAATTTCTTCTCTGCCTCCGCATCGCCCGGATTCATATCAGGATGATATTTCTTAGCCAGAACTCTATATGCTTTTTTCAGTGCGGCGTCATCGGCGTTTTTATCAACGCCGAGCACCTCATAATAATCTCTTTTTTGTTCTGCCATAATAATAACCTTCCTAATTTGTCTTATTAGATTTCTCTGTAATCTCCGTCTACCACATCATCAGCGGAACCTGAATCTGCCTGTGAATCTGCTGCACCACCCATATCAGGTGCCGGACCGCCCTGTGCTCCCTGAGCCTGCTGCATGTTCTCATACATCTTAGTAAACAGAGACTGTGCGGAAGTTGTCAGTTTCTCTTTGGCTGCCTTTAACTCATCAATCTGGCTGTCTGTCATCTCCTGATCCTTGGTCTTCTCTAAGATATCCTTAACAGCCTGTAAATCAGCTTCTACACCAGCCTTCTCGGAAGCATCAATCTTATCACCTACTTCGCCCAATGCCTTTTCTGTCTGGAATACGAAGGAATCAGCCTCATTTCTTGTATCAATGGCTTCTTTTCTCTTCTTATCCTGAGCTTCGTACTCTGCTGCTTCTTTTACAGCCTTATCAATCTCATCATCAGACATATTGGAGCCTGCTGTGATAGTAATATGCTGTTCTTTACCTGTACCAAGATCCTTAGCGGATACGTTAACGATACCGTTTGCATCAATATCAAAAGTAACCTCGATCTGCGGAACACCTCTCATTGCCGGAGGAATACCATCCAGTCTGAACTGTCCGAGGGACTTATTATCCTTCGCAAACTGTCTCTCACCCTGTACAACATTGATATCTACTGCTGTCTGATTATCAGCTGCTGTAGAGAAGATCTGGCTCTTCTTGGTCGGGATAGTTGTATTTCTCTCAATCAGTCTGGTAGCAACACCACCCATTGTCTCGATGGACAGAGAAAGTGGAGTAACATCCAGAAGCAGAATCTCACCTGCACCTGCATCGCCTGCTAATTTACCACCCTGGATAGATGCACCAAGTGCAACACACTCATCAGGGTTCAGGGACTTGCTGGGCTCTTTGCCTGTCAGCATCTTTACCTTCTCCTGTACAGCAGGGATACGTGTAGAACCACCTACTAACAATACCTGACCAAGGTCAGAGTTTGTTAAACCTGCATCCTTCATAGCGTTCTGAACCGGAATAGCTGTTCTCTCTACCAGATCATGTGTCAATTCGTCGAATTTAGCTCTGGTCAGGTTCATATCAAAGTGCTTCGGTCCTTCTGCTGTTGCTGTGATGAACGGAAGGTTAATATTGGTTGTTGTAGCGGAAGAAAGCTCTTTCTTTGCTTTCTCTGCTGCTTCTTTTAATCTCTGGAGTGCCATCTTATCACCGGATAAGTCAACACCTTCCTGAGCCTTGAACTCTGCTAACATCCAGTCGATGATCTTCTGGTCGAAGTCATCACCACCAAGATGTGTATCACCGTTTGTAGATAATACTTCGATAACGCCGTCACCAATCTCAATAATGGAAACATCAAAGGTACCACCACCTAAGTCGTATACCATGATCTTCTGTTCTTTCTCATTATCAAGACCATATGCAAGAGCTGCTGCTGTAGGCTCGTTGATGATACGTTTTACATCAAGACCAGCAATCTTACCTGCATCCTTGGTTGCCTGTCTCTGCGCATCATTGAAGTATGCAGGAACTGTGATAACTGCCTCAGTAACCTTTTCTCCCAGATAATTCTCCGCATCTGCTTTTAATTTCTGAAGGATCATAGCAGAAATCTGCTGTGGAGAATATTTCTTACCATCAATGGTACGACCTCTGTCTGTACCCATATCTCTCTTAATGGAAGCAATGGTCTTTTCAGCATTGGTTACTGCCTGACGTTTTGCAGGCTCACCTACCAGTCTCTCACCTGTCTTGGTAAATGCTACAACAGACGGTGTTGTTCTTGCACCTTCCGTATTTGCGATAACAACAGGCTTACCACCTTCCATAACTGCTACACAGCTGTTTGTTGTTCCTAAGTCAATACCGATAATTTTACTCATAACTATTTCCTCCTATTACTATAAAAATATTGTTAACATGTTTTAGCTTACAACTGCTACCATGGAATGTCTTACCACACTGTCACGGTAGGTATAACCTTTTTGAAGTTCCTGTGCAATTACACCGGACTCATATTCCTCGCTTTCCACCTGCATTACTGCATTATGGAAATCGGGATTGAATTCCTCACCAACTGCCGGGATTGGTTTTACATCCATATTCTCCAGTTCTGTCATCAACTGCTTATAGATCATCTCCATTCCCTGTGCAAAACCGGTTCCTTTCTCTTCCTCCGGCACACTGGCCAGCCCTCTTTCGAAGTTATCGACTACGGGAAGTATCTTCTCGATTACGCTCTTTGCACCGGTCTCGAACATTGCTGTCTTCTCTTTTTCAGTCCTCTTACGGAAATTATCGAATTCAGCCATCTGACGTTTGACACGATCCTCCAGCTCATCAATCTTCTCTTTCAGTGCTTCCTGTTTTTTTTCTGATTTGTCTTTCTTCTTTTTTTCTTTTTTCTCTTCTTTCCCGCTTTCTTGCTCAGATTCCACCGAAGCCGTTTCCTTTTCTGGTTCTACAGTTGTTTCTTCTGCTGTTGCTTCAGAAGTATCTTCCACAGGTTTTTCTTCTGTTGCGTTATCATCCTGTAATATGTCCTTTTCCTCCGCCATTCTCCTCATTCCTTTCTGTTTCACAGCTATTAGTCTGCCCTTCCACGACTATAACTATTTCGCTAATCTTTCTTATATAAATCATCCAATTGATGTTTTAAGACCTTCAGACTGCTGACTACTTTTTCGTAATCCATTCGCTTCGGACCAATGATGCCGATTGTTCCCTTCATACCTTCATCCAGTTCGTAGGTTGCGGTCACAATACTGCAGTCCTTCATGCCGTCTACCGGATTTTCATTACCGATATAAACTTGTATGCCGGTATTATTCTCATCTGACAGATTTTCCTGAACCAGCTCGCTTAATGCCTGTTTTTCTTCAAAGGTCGTAACCAGTTCGCTTGCACGCTCATGATCTGCGAGCTCCGGATACTTGAACAAGTTCTTGGTTCCGCTTGTGTAAATCTCCAGGTCTTCATCTGCCTTGATTGCCTCTGCCACTGCATCAATCACATTGGCTACGATTTCACTGTGAATACCTGCCTGCTGTTTCATGGCGGCAATCATTCCCAGATTGATTTCTTCCAGTGACAACCCGTTGAGATGTGTATTCAACAGGATATTCAGTTTGAGAAGTGTTTCATCATTTAACTCCTCTGCAACCGTCAGCATCGTATTCTTGATCACATTGCCTTCTACAACAATGACTGCCAGGATATGATTGATATCTACTCGTGACAGCTGAATGAATTTCAACTTATTGCGGTGATACTGCGGTGCTGAGATCATAGCCGCGTATTCGGTATTATTCGCCAGGATTTTTGCCGCCTGTTTCAAGAGATGATCCATTTTATCTTCTTTTTCAAGAAGCATTTCCTTCATCTCTTCTACTTCCCGCTCTTTATCTTCCATCATCTTATCTACATAGAGACGATAACCTTTGTCTGACGGAATACGTCCGGCGGAAGTATGAGGCTGTATAATGTACCCCAGTTCCTCTAAATCAGCCATTTCGTTCCGAATGGTTGCGGAGCTTAGGTTCAAGTCGGTATACTTGGAAATCGTACGGCTTCCGACCGGCTCTCCTGTCTCCAGATAATTTCGAATGATGGCTTGCAATATTTTATATTTTCTTTCATCTAACTGCATACCATTTCTCCCATTGTTAGCACTCGATGCTTAAGAGTGCTAACATCTTCTAGTAGTAAATTATCACTTAGGTATTTAGTTGTCAACATATCTTGTAAAAAAAATTATGAAAAAAATATGAAATTACTAAACAAAAAGAAAAAAGCAATTAATCCGGGCAAGGTGTCCTGATTAATTGCTTTCCATAATACTCTCTGATATTTTATGTACAGAACTGTTTCATACGGAGATTAGATTCCGAAACTTCCTTTTACATCACCGTTAATCACATAGTATACTGCGTTCTCTTCCGGTTTAACATATAAATCTACAGTCTTGAAATCGCTCTCAGCCTTATTTAAATCATATTTCCATACATCCTTGGCGATCTTAACAAGATCTTCTGTTGTATATGTTTTGCCGGAAAACTGTACATGTAATGTCTCTTTTACTGCTGCTTTCTTAGCAGGTGCAGCCTTTTTCACTGTCTCTTTCTTAGCAGGTGCTTTCTTCTCTGCTGCCTTCTTAGCAGGTGCCTTCTTTGCTACAGTCTTCTTAGCTGTCTCTTTCTTAGCAGGTGCTTTCTTCTCAACTACCTTCTTCTCTTCTGCTTTCTTTTCTGCTACAGGCTCTGCCTTAGGTGCAGGTGCTGCCTTTGCTGCAGGTGCAACCGGTGTTGTCTTTACTTCTGCTGTCTTTGTATCTGCGGCTTTCGCTACTACTGCTTTCGCTACTGGTTTCACAATTGCTGTTTTCTTGATTTCTGCCATGAGTATTCTCCTTCCACATGTCCGGCTTTCCGGACAATACATCTACTACTGCAACTTTTTCATAATACATGTAATCCTATCATTTTGGATTACCATATGAGGATTTTATCGCAATCATAATACACTGTCAATCAACAATCTGTAACAAAACAAGACACTTTCTTTTCATATTTTATACGAAATGACACAAAAAACACTGTAAATATGCCATTCCGCCCTACTTTTTCTATATAAGAGACAATTTAAGCGACAATTCATTTAAATGCAAAATATGTCAATACCGCTAAGCCCAGTATGATACGATACCATCCGAATACTTTAAAATCATGCTTCTTGATATAGCCCATCAGGAACCGGATAACAAGTACAGACACCACAAAGGCAACCACCATACCTACCAGTAAAATAGTAATTTCCGCAGTTGTAAAATTCAAACCGAACTTCATGATCTTCAACAGGCTGGCACCCAGCATAACCGGAATTGCAAGGAAGAAAGTAAACTCCGCTGCCACTGTTCTGGATACCCCGATCAGAAGTGCTCCCACAATCGTTGCCCCGGAGCGGGACGTTCCCGGGAAAACAGCTGCGATTAATTGGAATACTCCAATCATTAATGCAGTCTGCCATGTAATCTGGTCCAATTGTGTAATCTTTGCGGACGTATTTTTATTCCTGTTCTCAATCACAATAAAGGCAATACCAAACACAATCAGCGCTATTGCCACACACCAGGGATTATAGAACAGAGCATCAAATACATCATCAAAAGCAATTCCAATCACTGCCGCCGGAATACATGCAATCAGGATTTTGAACCATAGTATAAAAATATCCTTACGTACAACCGGCTTCTCACGAAATTGAAAAGGAAAAATCTTATTCCAGAACAAGATAACTACTGCCAGGATTGCTCCAAGCTGAATCACAACCAGGAACATATCCCAGAACTCCTCTGACACATTCAAGGTTACAAATTCCTGTAATAAAATCATATGACCCGTACTACTTATAGGAAGCCATTCTGTAATTCCTTCTACGATACCAAAGAGTACCGCCTTTAAAATTTCAATTATATCCATGTCCTATTTCCATACCTTTCCGTATAACTTATTATGCTATTTCTCCAGATATTCTAGCAATTCCAAATAGCAGTTTTCGGCATCCTTCCAGCCTTCCTCATAAAGTGCGTCAAGCTTCTCCTTATCCTTCTCTATTCTTCCGACTCCGCTTGCCTTTTTCGGGCGGATAACAAAAACATTGCCTTTTTCTTTCTGTTCTTCAATGTAGTGCAATGTATTATTGTAGGTAAGATGTCTCTCCCGCATCAGCTCATATACTTTCGGATAACGGAGGTATCTGGCCTTGATCAATGCCAGTTCCGGCCCGGCAGGCTTACGCACATATCCTTCCTCTTTGGTCATAATAATGACATTCTTACGATTACCGTCCCGCACGGACTGTCTGATTGGAATGGAATCCGACAATCCGCCATCCAGATACAGATTATCCCCGATTCTGACATTGCGGGAAGCCAGCGGAAGAGAACTGGAAGCCTGTACCGCTTTGATATCCTCATGCATATCCCTAAGAGGAAGATATTCCGCTTTGCCCGTTCTGATATTGGTCGCTACTGCATATGCTTTTCCTTCATATCGATCGAAGGCCTCATAATCAAAGGGATCCAGATAGTTTGGAATCAGATTGTAGCAGGTGTCCTCGTTAAACAGATTCCCGGTTGTCAGCAGACTATACGGGCTGCAATATTTCTTCTGGTCCATGTAACCCACACTGACACGGTACATTCTTCCGCGCTGTCCGGAAAGATAACTGCACATATTACATGCACCTGCAGAAACTCCGTAGCAGCTCGAGAAATAGATATCCTTTTCCATAAAGTATTCTAAGACTCCGGCAGTGTAGATTCCTTTCAAGCCACCGCCTTCCAAAATCAATCCGGCCTGATACATATATCACTCCCTCTTTCCGTCTAAAAATGTCTCATTTAATATTCTGCCTTTACAAATTTCCGGAACGCTTCCAAGGACCGCTCTACCTTCTCGGTATCAATGCAATATGCAATACGGAAGTAACCGTCTACGCCAAAGCTGTTACTTGGCACTAAGATCAAGTCATACTTCTTTGCTTTCTCGCTGAAGGCAATGGCATCTGCCTCCAGCGCCTTAGGGAACATATAGAAGGTTCCGCCCGGTTTGATACACTCAAAGCCCAGACTCGTCAGTTCCTTATATAAAATATTCATATTCGCCTCATAGACTGACAGATCCGATGTTAAGTCCAGTACCTCTGCCACAGCAAGCTGTATGATGGACGGAGGGCAGTTGTGTCCCGTTCCCCTGGAAATCTGCCCGCACATGGAACTAATCAGTTCCGCATCGGTACATTCCGGATTCACCGCAATATATCCGATACGCTCACCCGGCAAAGATAACGATTTGGAGAAAGAGTAACAGGACAATGTATTCCTATAAAACTTAGAAGGATACGGCGCATCCACTCCTGCAAACACAATCTCTCTGTATGGTTCATCGGAAATCAGGAAAATATCGTGACCGTACTTTTCAGACTTCTCTGTCATGATTCTTGCCAGTTCTCTGATCGTCTGTGTAGAATAGACCATACCGGATGGATTATTCGGTGTATTGATCAGTACAGCGGCAACCTTCTCCGTTAGCATTTCCTCAAAAGCCTCAAAATTAATCTGGAAGTTTTCCGTATTAGCCGGCACAACCTTGAGCGTTGCCCCTGTCAGATTAACGTAAGGATTATACTCAGGAAAATAGGGTGCAAAAGTAAGTATCTCATCTCCCGGCTGGCTTACACACCGAAGCGCATGAGCGATGGCACCTGCCGCACCGGTTGTCATGAAGATGTGATTCCCCGTATAATGCATACCGAATCTCTTATTTAAGGAAGCTGCAACCTTATCCCTCACGGACGGAATCCCCAGACTCTGGCTGTAACCGTGCAGTTCCATGGGATTCTTCTCCTGCAGCATCCTGATCATAGTATCCGTAAATTCCTGCGGTACCGGAACGGAGGGATTGCCCAGACTGTAATCAAATACATTTTCATAACCGATCTCGGCACCTCTTGCCGTAGCGAACTCAGACAGCTGCCGTATCACAGATTTCCCCTGTAACATATCTTTGTACTTTTGTGTAATCATGACGTATGTCCTTTCTTATTTCTATTTTTTATAATGCTTTCAAATGCAGAAGTCTTCCCTTGAAATCGCCCCATAACGGCGGAATATTAAATCCGGCATAGTGCAAGGTTTCTCCCTTGTACTCAGTCTGTTTGATTTCCGGCCAGTCCTGTGCATTATCAATCACATATGTTTTATCAGGATCCAGTCCCGGAATGTAAATCCGCCTGCTGTGATAATTCGGCCTGTTCAATACCTGAATATATGTCACAAGCGCTTCACTCTTATCCTTCGCAACCACTTCATAACAATCATAGAAATGATTATCGGCATAATGTGCGATACGGTAGTAATCTCCCTGGCGTACAAGATCATTATATTTATGGTACATAGCCACCTGATCCGGGATCATGTTTCGATCCTCTTCCGGAATCTTCGTAACATCCAGCTCATAGCCAAAGGTTCCCGCCAGTGCCACATAACCTCTCGTCTCAAAAGGTGTCACTCTGCCCACCGTATGATTAGGGCAGTCAGATACATGCGCACCCATCGTAGACAGCGGATAGATCATAGAGGTACCGGCCTGGATAGAAAGCCTTTCCACAGCATCCGTATCATCGGAGCACCATATCTGCGGGCTGTAGTAAAGCATACCGGGATCAAATCTGGCACCACCGCCGGAACAGTTCTCCAGAAGCAGATGAGGAAACTCTGTAATCAGTCTCTCCTGCATCTCGTACAATGCCAGCACCTGTCTGTGGAACAGTTCACCCTGCCTGTCTGCCGGCAGGCCATAGCTTCCGATATCGGAAAGCTGTCTGTTCATATCCCATTTCACATATTCGATATTGGCACTGTGCAGAACAGCTGCCACCATGTCATACACATAATCCCTGACCTCCTTGCGGGTCAGATCCAGGACATACTGATTTCTTGCAAGGCTTCCCGTTCTGCCCGGAATCGCGATTGCCCAGTCCGGATGTGCCTTATATAAATCAGAATCCGGCGAAATCATCTCCGGCTCAAACCAGATACCGAACTTCATCCCGAGCTTATTCACTTCATCTACCAGATTTTTCAGTCCGCCCTGTATCTTAGATTCATTAACATGCCAGTCGCCAAGGCTGGTGTTATCATCATTTCTGTGTCCAAACCATCCATCGTCCATAACCAGCATCTCAATGCCAAGTTTAGATGCCTGTCTGGCAATATCCAACAATTTCTCTGTATTAAAATCGAAATAGGTAGCTTCCCAGTTATTAATAAGAATCGGTCTCTTCTTATCTTTATATTCACCACGGATCAAATGATTCCGATATAAATCATGGAAATTTCTGGTCATGCCACCAATACCCTCTGCAGAATAGATGCAGATGACCTCCGGTGCCTGAAAGCTCTCACCCGGCTCCAGCTTCCAGCAGAAATTCTCAGGATGGATACCCATCATCGCACGAATGCTGCCAAACTGGCTCTCTTCTATCTGTGCCAGGAAGTTGCCGGAATATACGAAGTGCATGCCGTAGATATCTCCGGTCTCCTCTGTCGTATACTTTTGCTTCCATGCCATAAAGGGATGCTCCTGATGACTGGACTCACCACGTGTAGACGCTACACTCTGCTTACCCAGCATAATCGGCTGGGTCTGGATGGCGCGTTCTCTTGCCCAGGAACCATGCAGTGTGATCATTTCATAGTCATCATTATCCATATCGATGCAGGCAGATAATACCTTAGTCAGATAAATAGGTTCTTTCCCGCCATTTATGACCTTGACACTTCTGGCAATAGCATCGTTGTCTGCAAAAATACTGTAAGATAAGATAACCTGTAATCCCAGAACCTTATCTTCGCAGATAAGCTCCAGTGTCCTGCTCTCCTTTTCTCCGGCAAAAGTAGCCGGCAGACCTTCCAGCTTCTTTTTGCCGTCATAAATTTGATGGGATACATAAGACAGGGATACCCCCGTATGTCCTCCGGACGTTCTGATACTTAAGCTGCCGTCCCTGTAATCTCCCAGATTATTACCTGTGTATTCCATAGGGAAGGTATCTAAGAAAGATGTTCTGTCCCTGTTATTTTCTGATGGCACAAAAGGCGCCTCCATGGTACGCATCAGATAAACCAGATTGTCCTCAGTCAGTTTTCTTCCATAATAAATGTGTCCGATGAAATTCTCTTCATCCACAATACCGATACAATAGCTGGTGTGCTCTGTGTCCAATTTAAATACTCGGTTCTTTTCATTATAGGTAATGTTCATATGAAACCCCTTTCCAGATTATTCTTCATCTTCCGCCCATGCTAGCGCGCATCTGACAGCCCGCTTCCATCCTTTGAGCAACGTCTTACGTTTCTCTTCTTCCATACTCGGTTCAAACTGCTTATCCAACTGCCAGTTGGCACAGATTTCTGCTTTATCCTTCCAGTAACCTACCGCCAGTCCCGCCAGATAAGCGGCCCCAAGTGCTGTTGTCTCAATGCAGCTTGGACGATGTACCGTCTGTCCGATAATATCTGCCTGAAACTGCATCAGAAAATCATTCGTACTGGCTCCGCCATCCACTTTCAAATCGCTCAATGCAATACCTGCATCCTCTTCCATCGCCGCAATCACATCTGCAGACTGGTAGGCAATGGACTCAAGCGTCGCCCTGACAAAATGCTCCTTCTGGCAGCCTCTTGTGATACCCACAACAGTCCCTCTTGCATAGGGATTCCAGTATGGTGTCCCAAGTCCCACAAAAGCCGGTACCACATAAACACCATTACTGTCTTCTACCCGAAGGGCATATTTCTCGGAATGCTCGGCAATCTTCATCATGCGCATCTCGTCGCGCATCCACTGCACCGCTGCGCCGGCTACAAAGACGCTACCCTCCAGTACATATTCCGGCTGTTTCTCACTGCCCGCCGCAATCGTTGTCAAAAGTCCATTCTTAGAAAGAATGGCATTCCTGCCGGTATGCATCAGCAGAAAACAGCCTGTTCCATAAGTATTTTTCATCTGCCCCGGCCCGAAACAACATTGTCCGAACAATGCCGCCTGCTGGTCTCCTGCAGTTCCTGCAATCGGAACCGGTGCACCGAAAATACTGCCATCGCTGATTCCCAAAATCGCACTGGAAGGATAAACCTCCGGTAGCATCTGCCTGGGAATCCGGAATAAGGACAATAACTCTTCATCCCATTCTAACGTATGAATATTAAAAAGCATAGTCCGTGAGGCATTGGTATAATCCGTTGCATGCACTGCACCCTTCGTCAAGTTCCAGATCAGCCAGCTATCCACCGTGCCAAAAAGAAGCTCCCCACGTTCAGCACGCTCTCTCGCACCCTCTATATGCTCCAGAATCCATGCAACCTTACTGGCTGAAAAATAGGCATCCGGTATCAGACCTGTCTTGGCACGGATTATCTCGGTATATCCCTGCTTTTTTAACTGATCGATCCATTTGGCCGTCCGCCGGCACTGCCATACGATCGCATTATAAACCGGTTCTCCTGTTTTCCTGTCCCAGACAATCGTAGTCTCTCGCTGATTGGTAATACCGATACCGGCAATCCGGGATGCATCTGCACCAATATTCGCCAATGCTTCAATGGCCACCGCAAGTTGGGATGCCCATATCTCCCGGGGATTATGCTCTACCCATCCCGGCTGAGGGTATATCTGCGTAAATTCTTTCTGCGCTTTACTGCAGATCTTTCCGTTATGATCAAATAAAATACAACGGGAACTGGTCGTTCCCTGGTCTAATGCCATTATGTATTGCTGCATTACAATATCCGCTCCCTTTCCGAATCAGACAACTGCCTTTGCAAACTAATAATAAGTATATAATATTTCACACCCTCCCGTCTATAACTGTATGTACTTTTTTGCTTTTACATAATGCAAAAATCATGCTACAATAGGCACGTGTTTTGCACAATGCTATGCAGATATGAATTAAAAAAATTTTATTATAGAAGAAAAGGATTATAACATATGAGTATTTCTGTCGTACTGCAACAAATGATCATTATTTTTATTCTGATTGGAATAGGAATGATTCTGTTTAAGAAAGAAATGCTGTCTGAGATGACTTCCAAGCAGATTTCCGGATTAATCGTCAATGTAACCAATCCGGCACTTTTAATCTGCTCTGCCTTTGATGATGGTCCGAAGGTTTCCATACAGGAGCTTGGACTTGCACTGATCGCGTACGCTGTGATCTATGCCATCCTGATTGCAGTCAGCTTTCTGATCCCTTATATTCTGCTTGTTCCGAATCGGTATCATTATGCTTACCGTATGTTGACAATCTTTGGCAATACAGGTTTTATCGGCATCCCGCTGGCTTCTGCTGTGCTGGGCAGTGAATCTTTGATTTTTGTATCTATTTTTAATCTGTTATTTAATATACTAATCTATACTTTTGGTATTTCCACATTACAGAAGGCTGCTGCCGATCAATCTCCTTCCGATTGTGGTACCCCCGCCGCTTCCGGCCGTTGGCAGAAGCTCATCAATGCAGGAACCATCTCTGCAGTTGCCACCATTGTCTTCTATCTTGGCAATTTCAATGTGCCTGTGATTATCACATCAACCATGTCTTACATCGGAAGAGCAACTACCCTTCTGTCTATGCTGGTGCTTGGTGTGTCCGTGGCACAGATGACTCCAAAGGAGATTTTCTCCCACCCGAAGCTCTACGTTTTTACACTGCTTCGCCAGATACTGGTGCCTATCGGCTGCATTATACTGATGCGCCCGTTTATTCATAATACCCTGATTCTTAATAGCATGGCACTGATGCTTGCCGTACCGGCAGCAAATATGCCGCTGATGCTGTCCAAACAGTTGAATGTAGAAACCGACACAATTTCACAGGGGATTATCCTGACGACTATCTTAAGTCTGATAACCATTCCGGTGGTAAGTTTGTTTTTATAAAAAAGCAATTCTCTATTTCATACAGAAAGTCAGGCTCAACAGCCTGACTTTTTATTTATACAATCTGTACTTTAATCATATTGGTTGTCCCGGAGAATCCAATCGGCACACCTGATGTGATAACTGTCAAATCTCCTTTGTGCAGCAGTCCTATCTTCTCTGCTGCCATAATTGCTTTGTCAAAAAGATCAAACACCTCTTTTTCTTCCTTAATTACCAGTGGTGTCACACCCCAGGATAAAGATAACTGTCTGCACACCTTCTCCGTCGTAGCACAACTGATAATATCACATTCGGGACGATATCTGGATATCATTCTGGCTGAGCGGCCTGATTTGGTAACCGTAACGATGGCTTTCGCATTCAGATCCAAAGCAGTCGTACAGGTAGCATGGCAGATAGCATCCGTGATATCCGGGTTAGCTCCTCGTTCTAATTCAAAAAATCTATTACGATAGTCCACATCCCGTTCTGTTCGTTCTGCAATCTTAACCATAGTTCTGACTGCCTCGACCGGATATGATCCGGCAGCCGTTTCACCGGATAGCATAATCGCACTGGTTCCGTCATATACCGCATTTGCAATATCTGTTGTCTCAGCTCTGGTCGGTCTGGGATTTTTGATCATAGACTCCAGCATCTGCGTCGCTGTGATAACCTGCTTTCCGGCGCGATACACCTTTTTGATAATCTTCTTCTGAATGACCGGCACTTCCTCATAAGGAATCTCTACACCCATATCACCACGGGCAACCATAATACCGTCTGACACCTCGATAATATCATCAATATTGGCTACGCCCTGTGCATTCTCAATCTTAGAAATAATCTTAATATCTTCACCGCCGTTTTTCTCTAACAGCTTGCGAAGCTGCAGAATATCTTCCTTCTTCTGTACAAAGGATGCTGCAATGAAATCCACATCCTGGCTGATACCAAAGAGAATATCCTCCCTGTCCTTATCGCTGATATATGGCATGGACAGATCCACATCCGGCACATTAACGCCCTTATGATTCGATACAACACCACCATTGATAACACGACAGACAATATCATTCTTATCAACCTTCTCAACCTTCATTTCAATCAGACCGTCATCGATCAGGACGCGCATACCTACTTCCAGATCTTCGTACAGGCGGTTATAAGTAACGCTGACCTTGTCCTTCGTTCCTTCTACCTCATCTGCTGTCAGGGTAAAGAGCTGTCCGGCTTCCAGCATTACCTTACCTTCCTTGAAATCCTTAACACGAACCTCCGGTCCCTTGGTATCTAACAAAATAGCTACCGGCTTGCCTACCTCCTTGCGAAGCTTTTTAACCATGGTCATTCTCTTCTTGTGTTCCTCATAAGTTCCATGAGAGAAATTACATCTGGCAACATTCATGCCTTCTATCATCATTTGTTTTAATACGCTTTCCTTGTCCGTGGAAGGACCTAATGTACATACGATTTTTGTTTTTCTCATTTTGCCTCCATTCATACTGCCTTTTCTATTATTTTGAACCGGAATCCATTATTCTAATCCATCGAAATAATATAACCCCGTTTCGTCGCTCAAACTACGTTTTCATCATATCATATGTGGTCAACCCGTAACAAGATTTTCTGCCATATAATACATGGTTTTAGCATTTCCTTAATATGGCTTATTCCAAAATAAAACGAACCCCTCGGCGGTGGAAGCACCAAGGGGCCCGTTTTATATATACAAACTAAGGGATATAGGTATACGCTTACTCGACATCCTGCAATGCTGCAAAGTCTTCTTCTCCTGTACGGATCTTAACAACTTTATCAACATTGTATACGAAGATCTTACCATCTCCGATGTGACCTGTATAAAGAGCTTTCTTAGCAGCCTCTACAACAGAGTCCACAGGAATCTTGCTGACTACGACTTCTACTTTAACCTTCGGAAGTAAGGTTGCATCTACCTCAACACCACGATACATCTCACCGGCACCCTTCTGGATACCACAACCCATAACCTGTGTAACCGTCATACCGGTTACACCCAGATCGTTCATGGCCTTACGCAACTGATCATATCTGGACAGCTTCGCAATGATAGATACTTTGTACATACCGGTTGAAGAAGGCATCGGTACCTGTGCAACCTGAACTGCTGCATCCTTCTGTACCTGGGAAGCAGATTCATAATCATCTGTACCAAGGCTTGTGTTCTCGTTAATGTCCATAGACATTGTATTAGATACATCCATAATGCTGAAGCCTGAGTATGCAGATGCAAGACCATGCTCCATAACATCCAGACCGACAATCTCTTCTTCCTCAGAAGCTCTCAAGCCTATAGTTGCCTTGATAACCAGGAATACAATTGTAATGGTTACTACAGTCCATGCTGCTACGGCTACGAAACCAAGAAGCTGTAAACCAAGGAGTTTAAATCCGCCGCCATAGAACAGACCTACTAACTCATTACCGGCTGCATCTGCGATGGAATAACCCGGTGCTGTATTAGTAGCAAACAAACCAACTGCAATTGTACCCCAGATACCATTCATCATATGTACTGCGACCGCACCAACAGGGTCATCAATATGTAACTTGTAATCCAGAAGCCATACACCGAATACTACCAAGAGTCCGGCAACTGCACCGATTATAATAGAACCAAAAGCATCTGTAACATCACAAGGTGCTGTGATAGCAACCAGACCTGCCAGGGATGCATTCAGACACATGGAAACATCCGGCTTGCCATATTTAATCCAGGTAAAGATCATACATACTACTGTTGCAACCGCAGGAGCGATTGTTGTCGTCACGAAAATGGAAGCCAGCTGTTCAAGACTTGTAGCTGCTGCTCCATTGAAACCATACCAGCCTAACCACAGGATGAATACACCAAGTGCACCAAGCGGAATACTGTGTCCGGGGAAAGCATTGACTTTAGTTATCTTTCCATTTTTATCTTTATTGAACTTACCAATACGGGGACCAAGGATCTTAGCACCAACCAGTGCAGAAATACCACCAACCATATGAATTGCACAGGAGCCTGCAAAATCATGGAAGCCTAACTGTGATAACCAGCCACCGCCCCAGATCCAGTGTGCTTCGATAGGATAAATCAAAGCGGAGATAACTGCAGAGTAAATACAGTAGCTTAAGAATTTCGTTCTCTCTGCCATCGCACCTGATACAATTGTCGCTGTTGTTGCGCAGAACACTAAGTTAAATACGAAATTGGACCAGTCAAAACTCTCATATGCTGTAAAAATATCAAAACCAGGTTTACCAATCAGTCCAACCATATCCTCACCGAGTAATAAGCTGAAGCCGATTAAGATAAACATTACAGTACCGATACAGAAATCCATCAAGTTCTTCATGATGATATTTCCCGCATTCTTTGCTCTGGTAAATCCGGTCTCTACCATAGCAAATCCTGCCTGCATCCAGAATACCAGTGCGGCGCCAATCAAAAACCAGACACCAAAGACCTGTCCGTTCAGGACCTCCATAATCTCATCTGTCATAATAGTTCCTCCTCACATTGTTTTAATTTATTTCGTTGCTCCGCAGATCATTATGTTCTGCGAAACTAAAAAAAGCGAATCCAATGGTGTCCCTATCTTTTCCACAAGCACCATTGCTTCGCATTTTTACATAAAACAGTATTCTCTTGTCAGTCAATTCCCTATAGATGTCTAAAAAAAATAGGCACTTTGAGTTTCCTCAAAGCGCCCTTGCTTTTATGGATTGAATTATAACGCCATAAATTTATTGTGTCAATAGTTTTTTTAAATTTTATTTTTTACTTAGTTTTTTTAAATTTTATTTTTTACTCTTTATACATTCTTTCCATAAAACAGTTCTGACTATCTCATCACAATACACATGCTTTTGTCCCGAATTCCATAAGCCTCAAAATATTGATTCTCTAACGGAATCCATTCTTCCACGAAACGATTGATTTTCTCCGGAACACGATTCATGAGTCTTGTATACTGCTCTTCCGGCGACAAATCCAGAAAAACACGCAGCTGATAGGAATTACCAAAATAGGGATGCTGACTGTATGAACCTTCTATAATATTTAGTCTTTTCCATGCAATCCGATTTGCTTCTCCCAATGTAAACGTACTGCAATTAAATTTTCTGTAAATACATTCTTTTCCGGCAAGTACAGGATTCAATATCTCCTCATAAAACCGTTCATAGTCAAGATTCCCACCAGGCTGCGCATACCGCTCTGCGGTCCGTTGCTCTTTCCTAAGGAAGAAATCATCCATATGAAAAAGATTACAATCATATTGTGTCGTAAGCCATTCTACAAGAGTTGTCTTGCCGCCTCCGCATACACCATCTATCGCAATAATAACAGGACTTTGGGAGCTTACAAGTAATCTGTCAATTTCCTGACATATTGGTTGTGCCGGTGTAAAATCATACCTTTTCTGCATTATACTCTTTTAATACCCCTGCCTTCTTCAGTGCAATCATAATAGCAGGAATTAAGACAATCTGCAAGACAATACCGGGAATGGCATTCAAAAATGCGCCCGTTAGGAAGATCTGCACAGAGAATGCATTTCCCTGTATTCCGTACAAAACAACAGATACGATACCCCACACAATTCTGCCCACAATCATCGCTCCCAGAAGACTTATATAAAGAGAATAATTTTTCTTCGGCAGCTTGCGATAGAGAATTCCTGTCATAAAACCATATGCCGCCAGTTCAAATGCCATAGCAATTGCCGTTGGCATAATAGCAGGCATACCAAACATCATGCTTCTTAAGAGTGGTGTGATAAATCCAACAACCAATCCATACTGCCAGCCACATATAAATCCACAAAGAAGAATCGGAATATGCATAGGAAGAAGCTTATTTCCAATCTGAGGTATCTGCCCGGTAAAAAAGGGGAGAATAATTCCAAGTGCCATAAAGAAAGCTGCCAGTACAAGTTTTTTTACATTATTGTTCATTCGTTCTTTTTCCTTTCACTGCACTAAAAAACCAGAAAAGCATAGTCTTCCGTTTCTAACGGAATCTATTACCTTCCTGGTAATCTGATACATTCTATATTTGTGTCATATCTTATAATTAGAATTTTTAAGATGCCTTGGGCAACTATGTGTCAACTTCTGTCAACAATTATACTTAGTTTACGAACTAATATTTCTCTTGTCAAGTCGCAACTGTGCAAATATAACTGCGGCAAACACAAGAACACAACCCAGAATTTCCCTGTTGCTCATGATTTCATGCAGAATCACCATGCCTGCCAGTACCGAGAAAACCGATTCCAGGCTTAACAGCAATGAGGCAACCGTGGGGTTAACCCCATCCTGTCCTACAATCTGTAATGTATAAGCAACACCGCAGGAAAAAATACCCGCATACAAAATCGGAATCCAGGCATCCCATGTTCCCAGTGCTGAAAGCACCAGCTCTGCCTGTACCATAGAATGTTGCATGTCTATACAGATGGAGGGAATAATTCCCAGAATACCACATACCAAAAACTGAATACAGGACATCCTGACTCCGTCAACCCGTGGAGAAAAATAATCAATAACTAAAATATGAATGGAAAAAACAAAGGCACATAATAATACAAGACCATCACTTAACTGAACTGTAAAGCCATCCTTCAGGCACAAAAAATAAAGACCAATTACTGCTACAAATACACTGACCCAGATATTCCATCCACACTTTTTCTTAAGGAACAAACCCAGCAACGGTACAATCAATATGTAACATGCCGTCAGAAATCCTGCTTTCCCTGCTGTTGTTCCATAATACATTCCTAGCTGCTGAAACGTACTTGCCACGAAAAGAATAACACCGCAGGATATTCCGCCCAGCCATAATTGTTTGCTGTCTTCCGCAGTCCGGGTATCCTGCTTCGATGCTCGTCTCCCCAGCAGTTTGATTACAGGCAGTAAAACCACTGCTCCGATCAAGGAACGGATACAATTAAAAGTATAAGGGCCTACCGCATCTCCGCCTTCCCGCTGCGCCACAAAGGCAATTCCCCATATGAGTGCTGTCAAGACTAATAAAAGTGAATTTCTATATTCTTTCTTCATGTTGTGTCTTCCGTTTTACAATCTTAGTATCTCATTTCTTAAATCATCTGATGTACCGAAGCAACTTTATCACATGTGAGCTTCGTTGTAAATAGAAAGACATATCCTTTTATGCCAGCTTATATTGCTGCATCAGTTCGCAGATTCTTTCTGTGCTCTCCTCCAACTCATCTGCAATCACTTCTATCTTCTTTCCTTTAGCCAATTTTTTCTGAATGAGCTCCACCGCATGTAATTCCATACCTTCCAGTTTCATATCCTCAAAAGCCTTACACATATTAAATCTCTCCTTCCCACATTCAGTTACTTTGCATTCCTCCGGAATTTTGATGTCTGCCACCACTTCCAGCAGTTCTCTTGTATCACCATTGATCCTGCTATAGACTTCTTTATTCTTTTCCACGATTTCCTGCAGTTTCTTCTTATCTGCAGAATACCGAATCATTTCAAAGAGTTGCCGTAAATCTGTATGATATTCGTCAAATGAATCATGCTCGTGACAATTATATATATTCAACTGATAATTTGTAATATATTTTTTAAACTGCTCATCAACATCAAGCAAATCATACAAACAACAAGCTCCGTCCCATGCATCCTTCTCTCCATAATACACCACTAAAGTAATGATCGGCGTAAACTTTTCATCCTGCCTGATTCCTGATAAAAATTCGTCCTTGCTTCCTTTCAGGTCTTTGGCCCTCTCATGTTCTCTCTTCTTCTGCTTCCATTGTTTATGGTAGCCGATGCTTTCTGAAAGCATATTCCTCAATACCATCTGATAATCCACATAATTTTGATTTTCTACGGCAAGTATATGGATCTTCTGCCCTTTCCACATGCGCACTTTATCCACTATTGTCTTGACGTTTTTTCTTTTGCCTGCATCCTTTCCAAGATAAACGCCCTCTTGCTCCGCCTCCTCAAGTTCTTCCGGTTTTACAACCTGTTCTCCATGAAAAAAAGCTCCGTTAATCTGATCTGCAAATCTGGCATTATCATCCAGATAATCAAATAGATATTCATCTTTACTGCCCATTCAGTAACCTCCCTTATTCTTTTGCATATAAGGGATTTCCAAAGAACATATGATATGTCACAGACGTGATACCAGAATTTCAGATTCCCAGATATGTTATTTCAATACTAACATATCGATTTATAGTTGTAAAGTTCTTTATTAAAATGATGTCAAAAATAGAAACTGCATAATGGTTTATTGGATATCCGCAAGCCGTCTCTCATACCGCTGATACATAATACCCTCCAGGCAGACCTCATCCTCACAGACAAACCCAAGCTTCTCACACAGTCCGGCTGACTTCTCATTTCCTTTCATGACCAGTGCCTGCATCCTTTCCATGCCCAGTTCCTCTTTAGCATATATCAGGATTGCAGTACATACCTCATAAGCATATCCCTTTCGCTGCCAGGGTACCCCGATCACAAACCCAAGCTCCGGCAGATCAAATCCCTCCCGCCAGCCGATACCGGCTCTGCCAATAACCTGCCCACTCTTCTTCTCCACTATCGTCCACATACCGTATCCATAGAAATGATACACCTTCTTAATATAATCCTGTATATAAGCAATCTCCTCACCACGGTCAGCATAAAGATCTTCCATGTATTCTGTAATGACTGCTTCCTTATATATCTGATAAAATGCATCCACATCATCCGTTGTCGTTTCTCTTACTATACAACGTATTGTTGTAAAAATTCTCCAAGGCAGACCGGCCAGACGGCAGTATGCCATATCAAGAGATTCATAATCCATCTCCTCAAGCTGCTCTGCAATATAAAAATATCGGTTGCTTTCGAAAACCTCTTCCTGATTATAAGAATGCCTGTATGGGAGCACATAGTATCCCTTATCTGTCAATTCCCTGCATTTTACAGAAAGATCAGATATGAAGAGAATTTGTTTCGGATCTACATATTCCGTGCTTATATCTTCTTTCACATTTGACGAATCATTAGTAAAGATGTCTTGAAAAGTATAATCAATATTATGCCCCCGTAAATCCATCTCCAAGTCTCTCAGACGAACCTGCCAGTCTATCTCTTCATATTCTCTTAATACAAAAATAACCTTACGAAGCATACACAAATCCCTCTTTACCTATTCCATCATTTCCGCTAAAATAATATTAATTATATTATAAAAGAAAGGAAATACACAATGGCACAGAATCCAATTGTTACATTTACGATGGAAAATGGCGACATCATCAAAGCAGAGCTTTATCCTGATATCGCTCCAATCTCCGTTAATAATTTCATCAGTCTGATCCAGAAGAACTTTTATGATGGTCTGATTTTCCACAGAGTCATTAAAGGCTTTATGATTCAGGGCGGTGATCCGGAAGGAACCGGTATGGGCGGCCCCGGATATTCTATCCGCGGCGAGTTTGCACAGAACGGCTATCCCAACGACTTAAAACATACTGCAGGTGTTCTTTCTATGGCAAGAAGCATGCATCCCAACTCTGCAGGCAGCCAGTTCTTTATCATGCACAAGGACGCCCCTCATTTAGATGGGTCCTATGCAGCTTTTGGCAAGGTTATTGAAGGCATGGAAAATGTTGATAAGATTGCCGAGACAGCTACGGATTACTCCGATCGGCCTTTAGAAGAACAAAAGATCAAAACTGTTACTGTAGAAACCTTCGGTGTAGAATATCCTGAGCCGGATAAGATTCACGCAGGATTCTAACCTTCCTACATGCTGATAACCACATGATATTGTTTTAATAACAGACTTTTAGACACACCCATATATAGGCAAGTGATTATATTCACCTATATATCGGTGTGTCTTTTCTAGTACTTTAGTACAGCCTCGTTCACAATTTGTTCAAATTTAATTTAAAAAAACTTCATGTCGGCAACATTTTTTAGACATTTCTCCCACGTATACTAATACCATAAGATAAAGCACGACAGAGAACACTTCAAAGTTAACTGATTAATTAAAACTTTTTCATAATAAATGCCAAGTAAAAGAAATTTTACTTGGCATCCTCCCTTTTATCGGCAATTTTTTTGTTTTACCGATATCCATGTATACAATTTTCTCTTGCTATACAAATTTCCATATGTTACAATATTAAAAAATTACATAACTTAATAAATCAGGTGTAAGAACATCTTTTATGATTGGTCAGCGTAGACATCCTTGTATATGTCTGCGTTTTTTTATTCATAGGAAACCCTTATGATTTAGAAGTGCTGACCTTTGTGCCTGATAAATTACAAGGGAGGAAAATGTTATGGTAGAAATGATTACAAATGTGAACAATGCCATCAACGGATTTGTGTGGGGAATTCCAATGCTGGTATTGCTCGTTGGTACAGGTATACTGATGACTGTCCTGACCAAATTCTTTCAGTTGTCCCATATCGGACACTGGTTTAAGAATACTATTGGTGGTATTTTTAAAGACAAACATGTAACCAAACACACGGAAAAAGGGGATCAATCCATTTCCCAGTTTCAGTCTTTATGTACTGCTCTTGCAGCTACAATCGGTACCGGTAATATCGTTGGTGTTGCCAGTGCTTTGATTGCCGGTGGTCCGGGTGCTATTTTCTGGATGTGGATTGTAGCTTTCTTCGGTATGATGACAAATTATTCCGAAAATGTTCTTGGTATTTACTACCGCCGTAAGAATCAGAAAGGGGAATGGTGCGGTGGTGCCATGTATTACTTAAAAGACGGTCTCGGCTCCTACAAAGGACTCAAGCAGGTTGGTGCTGTTCTGGCTGTATTATTCTCGATTTTCTGTCTATTAGCATCTTTTGGTATCGGTAATATGAGCCAGGTAAATTCCATTTCAGCTAATATGGAAGCCGCTTTCTCAATTCCGCCATATATAACAGGTATTATTCTGTTGGTTATCGCTGCACTTGTTATTGTCGGTGGACTGAAAAGAATCGCATCTGTCACAGAGAAATTAGTTCCGTTTATGGCAATTGCATATGTACTGGGAGCACTGGTAATTTTCTTCATGAACATCGGTCAGACGGGTGCTATCCTTACCGCAATCTTTAAAGGCGCATTCGGTCTTAGAGCTATAGGCGGTGGTATCGTTGGTTCCGGTGTAAAAATGGCTCTTACCTGGGGTATGAAGCGAGGTGTATTCTCCAATGAGGCCGGTCTGGGTTCCTCCGTTATGGTACACTCCAATTCCAACGTAAGAGAACCTGTACGTCAGGGTATGTGGGGTATCTTCGAAGTATTTGCTGATACGATAGTTGTCTGTACCTTAACCGCTTTCGCTGTTCTGTCTTCCGGTCTTATTGACTTGGAAACAGGTGCTGTGCTGAGTGAATCTTCAGGTTCCGCACTTGTAGGCGAGGCATTCTCTACAGTCTTCGGAAGTATAGGTCCTGCCTTCATTGCAGTAGCTATTCTGCTGTTTGCCTTTTCTACCGTACTCGGTTGGAGTCATTACGGCTCAAAAGCCTGGGAATACTTATTTGGTACAAAATCTACCATCATATACAAGATTGTATTTGTACTGATGATTTTCGTAGGCGCTACAATGAACTTAAGTCTTGCATGGGATCTGTCCGATACCTTCAACGGACTAATGGCTATCCCGAACTTGATCGGTGTCATCAGCCTATCTCCTATTGTCATGAAAATCACTAAGAATTATGTAGATCGTGTCTTAAAAGGAAAATCTGTAAAGCCTATGCTTTCCGTCTTCCCTGATATTAACGACGAGCACGAGAAAGAAATATAGAACATCTATTACAAAATCCCGCCTGAATGTTTCAGGCGGGATTTTTCATTCATCTTATTGATCAGCTATTCTCAAGCTTTACCATCAGAACCAAGAACATTAACGATCTTGTGTGCAACCATATCTTTAACAGCCTGACGAGCCGGTTTCAGATACTGACGAGGATCGAAATGATCCGGATGCTCTGCGAAGTATTTACGGATGTTACCTGTCATAGCAAGACGGATATCGGAGTCGATATTAATCTTACATACAGCAAGCTCAGCTGCTTTACGAAGCTGCTCTTCCGGAATACCTACAGCATCAGGCATATTACCGCCATACTGGTTAACCATCTTAACAAATTCCTGCGGAACTGATGATGAACCGTGAAGAACGATCGGGAATCCGGGAAGCTTCTTGATAATCTCCTCAAGCACGTCAAAACGAAGCGGAGGAGGAACAAGAATTCCATCAGCATTTCTTGTACACTGATCTGCTGTAAATTTGTAAGCTCCATGAGATGTTCCGATAGCGATAGCTAAAGAATCACATCCTGTCTTATCAACAAACTCTTCAACTTCTTCAGGTCTTGTGTAAGCTTCATTACCGGATTCTACACAAACTTCATCCTCAATACCGGCTAAAGTACCAAGCTCAGCCTCAACTACTACGCCGTGTGCGTGAGCATACTCTACAACCTGCTTTGTTAAAGCAATATTTTCTTCAAAAGACTTGGAAGAAGCATCGATCATAACGGATGTGAAACCGCCATCGATACAGGACTTACACAGTTCAAAGCTATCACCGTGATCTAAGTGAAGAGCAATCGGAATCTGAGGATTCTCCTGAACTGCTGCTTCTACTAACTTAACCAGATAAGTATGGTTAGCATAAGCACGAGCTCCCTTGGAAACCTGAAGGATAACAGGGCTGTTCAGCTCACCTGCTGCTTCTGTAATACCCTGAACGATTTCCATGTTGTTAACATTGAATGCACCAACCGCATAACCGCCATTGTATGCCTTCTCAAACATTTCTTTGGTTGTTACTAATGGCATTGTTTTTACCACCTTTCTTAATGATATGATTATTATGACCGGTCACAAAACCGGATATTAACTACCGCTCCTATTATACCCCAAAGCTTGGCCTTACGCAAACATATTCTATGAAAATCTGGGCAAATATAGCCAAACCGCTTTTCTTTTCACGGCTGTCCTTATTTCGGAACACGTATTTCCAAAGCTTTCGTCTTATTTTCTATCACTGCCTTCCTGGGCTCACCACCAAATTCACCATCCAACGTCCACGCCAATGGCTCCTCAGACTCTACAACAATCCGCGATGCAGTAAAAGAATAGATGTGCTCCGATTTTACCCGTTTATCCACCATGGCTACAATAATATTATTCAGCTCCAACGGATTAGACGGCTTTCTGATCAATGTAACCTCAAACACTCCATCATCCAGCAATACTTCTTTCCCGGTTCCTGTGATTCCTCTAAAACCACCTATCGAATGGGAATTGGTTACCATTCCATATAAAAACTCTCCCTCAATAACCTGCTTATCACAGGTAATTTTCAAAGGATAAGAACGGATCGTAGGCAATGCTCTTACACCCTCCAGTAGATATGCTGCATGTCCCAGGACATTTTTGACATCCTGTTTTGTCTCATAGGATACATTTGTAAAGATACCAAATGCTGCCACATAAATAAAGCTGTCATTGTTAAATGCACCGATGTCACATGCAAAGTTCTTTCCTCTGACAACTACATCTGCCGCCTTGGTCATATTCTTAGGGATTTTCAGACTATTGGCAAAATCATTGGTACTGCCCGCAGGCACATAGCCAATCGGCAATTTTTCCTCACACTGCATCATACCGGTTACGACTTCATCGAGTGTTCCATCACCACCACTGCAGACCACAATATCATATCCGGCATGACGCGTTTTAACCGCCTTAACTGCATCGCCCGATGCCTGTGTAGGATAGGCAGTCACTTCATAACCTGCTTTCACAAAAATATCAATAATATCGAGAAGGTTGCTTCGTATTTGTGCTTTCCCGGCTCTCGGATTGTAGATAAACAGCATCTTCTTATCCATAATGAATCCCTCCCATATTAGGATCTGCCTACCATCTGCTACAATCATATCATAAGCCACTATAAAATAGAAGAAAAAAAACGGCATAGCCTGTCGCTACACCGCTTGTACTATATTTATGCCTTATCAAATGTCATTCGTGCTGCCCGTTCCTGATTATTTACCACTAAGGAACTTTTCAATTTCTGCAACAGCAGCTTCTTCATCATTGCCGTCTGCGGATACGGTTACCTCTTCGCCGTTGTCAAGTCCCAGGCTCATCATACCCATGATGCTCTTTGCATTTACCCTTTTGTCACCTGAGTTAATGTACACCTTGCTATCGAACTGGCTTGCTACCTGTACAAGCATTGCAACCGGTCTTGCCTCCAATCCGGTCTCCAGTTTAATCTGGATAGATTTTTGAATCATAATATTCTCCTCCTTTATAACCTGATTCTATCAGCAATCTCACTTAGTCTGCGCAATCTATGATTTACACCCGATTTACCAACCGGTGGTTCCAGATGTTCACCCAATTCCTTTAATGCTGCATCCGGATATTCCAAACGGACCTCTGCCATCTGCCGGAGATTGTCCGGCAAATTTTCAAATCCATATCTGTCTCTGATCAGTTCAATATCTTCTATCTGCTTAGCTGCCGCAGTAACTGTCTTGGAAATATTTGCAGTCTCACAATTAACACGTCTGTTAATAGAGTTACGCATCTCTTTCACAATTCTCAGATTCTCCAGATTCATCAGGGATATATGTGCTTCCATGACATTAAGAAGATCAACGATCCCTGCTCCCTCTTTCAGATATACCACATCATATTTCTTGCGTTTAATAATCTTCGCTTCTATCTGAAACTCCTGAATAATGCTCTGAAGCTGTTCTGCCTGCGGACGTGTATTACAG
Organism: Lachnospiraceae bacterium; assembly: GCA_051878995.1. Taxonomy (GTDB): domain Bacteria; phylum Bacillota; class Clostridia; order Lachnospirales; family Lachnospiraceae; genus UBA3282. Next base: position 331,836 of record JBJELE010000025.1, read on the forward strand.
ACAAACTCCAGATGATAACTCTTCTCCGGATCACTCATAGAACCTGCACACAGGAAAGCACCCCGAAGATATGCTCTCATACAGCAGGAATTCTTAATTAACAGAGCGTTAACCGGCGCATCCAATCTCAACCTGTTTTCTGTGTCATCCTTCAGATGCAAGGCCTGTATCACTTTAGCCTCTGACTTATCATCCGGCAAAATCCTTGTTTTTCCCTGTGCGGCTCTGCTTGGCATAACAACAGTTTCTATATTAAATGTTTTTTTAAGTAATGTAAAGCATTTTCTCACAACTGCTTCATTTTCTGTCTCAAGACATAGATGAAACCCACTCTCGCAAGTACCTCCGGTAAAATGAAGTATAGCTGCCAATTCTGCCATCTGGCAATGTCTGGCCGAACTGATATGTGTCGCAAGTTCTTCTTTAACAGTCCCTGAAAAAGACATTCTCACACTCCCTGTTTAATATCCCTATGATACAGCTTCGTACCATAATTACCATGGTTCTTCATCTTAGCATAAAGCTCATTGGCCAATGTTACACTTCTGTGTTTTCCCCCGGTACAGCCTATGCCGATAACAAGCTGGTGTTTACCTTCCTTAACATAATTAGGAATAAGAAAATCCAACATGTCCACTAATTTCTGCAGGAATTCTCCCGCCTCCGGAAAACTCATGACATAGTCTTGTACTTCTTTGTCATTACCAGTTTTATGCTTGAGTTCATCAATATAGAACGGGTTGGGAAGAAATCTTACATCAAACACCAGATCCGCATCTGCAGGAATACCATTCTTAAACCCAAAAGAAAGGATATTCACCATCAAAGAATTATATTCCTCATTGCGCACAAAAATATGATCAATCTCTTCCTTGAGTTCTCTTGTCAGAAGATTCGAGGTATCAATGACATAGTCTGCCTTCTGCTTAATACCCTGAAGGATTTCACGTTCTTTCTGAACACCTTCCTCCACCCTGCCCTCCGGCGACAATGGATGAAGTCTTCTCGTTTCTTTATACCGTTTCAGAAGAACCGCATCACTCGCTTCCAGAAAAAGAATCTCGAATACATAACCGGTTTCCTTCAATTGCTCCAAAATCCTCTGTGCATCACCAAAAGACTGATCCGCTCTCACATCCAGTCCTAATGCAACCTTATTGATCTCACTGTTTGGAGTTGCGATCAGATCAACAAACTTTTCTATTAAAGGAACAGGCAGATTGTCTACACAGTAAAATCCAACATCCTCCAACATTTTCATGGCAGTTCTTTTTCCGGAACCACTCATACCGGTCACAATAACAAATCTCATAACGCCTCCTCCTTGCCCGCTCTAAAGATTAACCGGCAAGATTATCCTACGTGCCAATACATTATCTTTGAAAAGACACAACTGTATACTAGAAGTCTCCCAGAAAAACAATCTCCGGTTCCAGCATTACATGGAACCTTTCCTTCACACGTTCCTGCACTTCTTCTATCACTTCTTTAATATCCGCTGCCGTAGCCTTACCCGTATTCACAATAAAACCGCAATGTTTGTCAGAAACCTGGGCACCGCCAATCCGATAGCCTCTCATACCGGCTTCCATGATAAGTTTACCTGCATAATATCCTTCCGGACGTTTAAAAGTACTGCCTGCACTGGCATATTCCAGCGGCTGTTTGCTCCTGCGAAGGATTGCCAATTCTTCCATTCTGGCTGCAATCTTCTCCTGATCTCCCTCAGCAAGCTGCAACACCGCTTCTACTACAATAAAAGGTCTGTTCTTAATAATGCTGGTACGATAACCGAATTCCATTGTATCATTATCCAATGTCAATATCTGTCCATCCCGGTCCATGACACGTACCGACTCTACAACCTGCTTCATCTCGCCTTCATATGCTCCGGCATTCATAACAATGCCGCCTCCAATACTGCCCGGTATTCCGGCTGCAAATTCCAGACCGGTAAGACTGTGTTGTTTTGCGGTCATTGCTACTTTCGACAGAAGCGCTCCCGCTTTGACAGTCATATGAGTACCTTCTACCTGAATCTGCTCCATTTCTTCTCCGAATTTAACGACCATACCGCGGTATCCCTTATCGCCCACCAGCAGATTACTTCCATTGCCTAAAATGAAGTATTCCTGTTCGATCCGGTTCAAATATGGAATCAGCCGTGCAAGTTCATCCTCATTCTGTACCACAAGGATACATTCTGCCTCTCCACCTACTCGAAAAGTAGTATACTTGCTCATCGGCTCATGAAACAGAATACGTTCTCTCGGAATAATTGTCTTAATATAGTCATACATTGATGCGCTCAATCTACACACCTACCTATTTCTCAATATTATGCTGTCCTGCGTAACACTCTATCCATGTTACTATTATATTCTACCTTAATATGTTCAGTTACCAACTAAACTATGTATAAACCGCAAGGCACATGCCATCATTGACAAGTGCCTTGTTCTCATTCATCTGTTTTGTTTTAATCCAACACCATCTTGGCTGCACCATAGATTCCTGCGTCATTTCCCAACGTAGCCAGTGCAAATTCTGTATTCCTGCATGCGTGGAAAACCGTCTTCTCATAAGAAGGTCTGATGTATTCAAATAATACTTCTCCTGCCTTGGATACACCACCGCCTATTACAAAAATCTCAGGATCAATGACCCCTGCAATGATTCCCAGACCCTTTCCAAGATAGTCGCCGAATTTCTGCGCAACCTCGATTGCCAGTTCATCCCCGGCCTTTACCGCATCAAACACAGTCTTGGCAGATACCTCTCCGGTTCTCAGTACGCTGTCCTTATCACTCGCCTTTAACGCCCTGTTAGCCAGTCTGGTAATACCCGTAGCGGAAGCATATTCCTCCAAACATCCGAAGTTACCGCATCCGCAAGCCTCGGTCTCGTTATCCTCTACATGAATGTGACCGATCTCTCCACCGGCTCCGGTCGATCCGGTCAGAATCTTACCATTGATAATAATGCCGCCGCCTACACCGGTTCCCAGGGTAACCGCAACAAGGCTCTGATGGCCCTGGCCTCCGCCCTTCCACATCTCACCGAGGGCTGCCACATTGGCATCGTTACCGCCTTCTACTTTCATGCCATCCAGCAGGGCTTCCAGCTCTTTCTTCAAATCAACCATATCCCAGCCGAGATTTACTGCTTTATGCACAATTCCATTGCCGTCTACCGGACCCGGAACACCTACACCTACACCGGCTACGTCTTCTTTTACCATCTGCTTCTGTGCCATTTTATTCTTGATGGCTTCCGCAATATCCGGTAATATTTTCTCTCCACCATTTTCTGTCCTTGTGGGAATCTCCCATTTGTCAATCACATCGCCGTTAATATCAAACAATCCCAGCTTGACGGTTGTACCGCCTACATCCACTCCAAATACATAACTTGCCATTCTTCTCTCCATTCTACAGTACGCTTATCCAAACGCCTGCCATCTAATTATTATAAGATTCTATTCTTCATCCTCGTCATCGTCTCTCTTGCGGGCAAGAGAATTCTGCACACGTTTGTACAACTCTTGAGCTGCATTATAACCCATCTTCTTCTGACGATGGTTGACCGCAGCAGACTCACAAATCACTGCCAGATTACGTCCCGGTCTGATGGGGATATTATGGCAGACCACTTTATTACCGAGGTATTCTGTGTACTCCTCCTCCAGACCCAGACGGTCATACTCCTTATCCTTATCCCAGTCTTCCAGACGGATAACCAGATCGATATTCTGCGTATCCCTGACGCTGGATGCACCAAATAATGCCTTCACATCCACGATACCAATACCACGCAGCTCGATAAAATGCTTTGTAATATCCGGTGCAGAACCAATCAGTGTATCTTCACTAACCCTACGGATCTCTACCACATCATCGGTAACCAGTCGGTGTCCTCTCTTGATCAGCTCCAGGGCTGCCTCGGATTTACCGATACCGCTCTCACCTGTAATCAGGACTCCCTCACCATATACATCTACCAGTACACCATGTACGGAGATACAGGGAGCCAGCTTCACATTCAGCCATCTGATAACCTCCGCCATACATGCGGATGTAGCTTTCTTGCTCATCAAAAGCGGCACACCATATTTAACTGCAGTTTCTCTGAATAAATCATTAGGATATAATTCTCTGCAGAAAACGATTCCCGGAATCGGATTATTCAGAAGCTTCTCAAAAATCTCTTTCTGTCTATCCTCATCCAGTCCGTTCATATAAGAATATTCTACAAATCCTACAATCTGAAGACGTGTTGTTTCGAAATGTTCAAAATAACCTGCCATCTGCAAAGCCGGTCTATTGATATCCGGCTGCGAAACCTTAATCTTGGAAATATCGATCTCCGGTGTCAGGTTTTCCCACTTAAATTTTTCAATAACCTTTGTTAAGCTGATACTCGCCATGTCCTTCTCCTTATTTCGTATGTGATGATATAAATATACCCCAAATCGCTTCTATTTTAGCATAGAAAACCATTCATCGCAACCAAACAAGATAACTTTATCAGCCAACTTATGCCGATACCCCAACTTTATCGACACAATATCCGCTTACCTGACTTCATGACCTCATGAAGTACAAAATCCTGATCTGTAATCAGAATATCCGCCTTTTTCCCTACACTCAATGTCCCATGGCTATCTGCTATGCCGATGGCCTTAGCCGGATTATAGCTTGCTGCACGAACCGCTTCTTCCTTCGGCACGCCCATGGATATCGCTTTTTTCATACAATCAAAAAGGTTTGTAGCGCTGCCCGCAATGGTTCCGTCAGCAAGAAGTGCCCTGCTGCCCTCCACCTTCACAGCCTGGCCACCCAGGGAATAGTCTCCGTCCGGCATCCCGGCCGCCATCATACTGTCACTGATCAGTATCATCCGCTCTGCCCCAAACAACTTAAAAGTATTTCTTACCATAGCCGGATGTACATGAATCCCATCACAGATCAGTTCTGCCATGACCCGCTCATCATCCGCTGCCGCTCCGATCACTCCCGGCGCTCTGTGGGAAATAGGCGGCATGGCATTATACAGATGGGTTACCTGTGCTGCCCCCGCCTCAAATGCACTTCGTGCTGTATCATAATCTGCGCAGGTATGAGCAACAGAGAAGCGGAATTTTCCACTGCCATTCCTGATACAACCCATTGCCCCTTCTGTTTCCGGCGCAATCGCAACTACCTTAACCAGCCCGGCTGCCGCTTTTTGTAATCTCTCCAGCATTCCGAGATCCGGGCTTGCGATATAAGCCGGATTCTGAGCACCCCTTTTCTCATAAGAAATAAAAGGTCCCTCTAAATAGATACCCCTGATGATTTCTCTGAAGGAAACCGGTTCTGTCCAGTCTTCCTCTGCATAGGATGCACAGGCACTACAGATGCCTGCCAGCTTCTCTTCACTGAAGGTCATAGTTGCCGGACAAATTGTGGTAATACCATGTGTCAGTTCATATTCTGCAATCGCCCGGAAAGCTTCTGCCGTTCCGTCACAAAAGTCATATCCGGCACAACCGTGGAAGTGAATATCGATCAGCCCAGGAAGAAGATAGCGCTTTCTCTCTTCCTCTGTAAGCGTCTCCGAATCGCAGAGATTTACTTCGCAAATGGCATCCCCCTCTATCCGAAGTTCTCCCGGCTCAAATGTAAATTGCTCTGTGTAAATCATTCCTCTTAACTGTTGCATTATCATTCTCCCTTTATGATATTCATTTCTGAAAACTTTTTCTCCGGTTCTTATCAGAGACAATCCGCAAGCGCCGCCTCATCTCCTACCAGAATCACATCATTGTGAAGCTGTAATACCGAAGCCGGGACCTCCGGTGTGATTGCACCGAAAAATGCTTTTTTAACAATATCCCGTTTGCTCTCCCCGCAAACAATGACCACAATTTTCTTTGCCTGCATAATGGATTTAATTCCCATTGTATAGGCTTCTTTCGGCACCTGATCTGCCGAATGGAAAAACCTGGCATTAGCCTCTATCGTGCTTTGCGAAAGCTTCACACAATGTGTCTCCTTCTCAAATGCGCCACCCGGTTCATTGAACCCGATATGTCCATTATGCCCCAAACCCAGAAGCTGCAGATCGATTCCACCCAGAGAACGGATGATTGCCTCATAATCGCTGCATGCCTTGTCGGCATCCTCTTTGGTTCCGTCCGGGACATAAGTATTCTTCTTATCAATATTAACATGATCAAACAAATGACTGTTCATAAAATAGCGGTAACTCTGCTCATCCTGTTCCGACAGTCCACGATACTCGTCCAGATTAACACTATGTACCGCAGCAAAATCCAAATCTCCTTTTTCATACCATCTGACAAGCTGCTCATACGTACCGATGGGTGTAGATCCGGTTGCCAGTCCCAATACGCAATCGGGTTTCATAATAATCTGTGCCGATATAATATTTGCAGCCAGACGGCTGGCATGATAATAATCCTTTCCACAATATATTTTCATAATAATGACTATTCCTTTCTTTCTATATATGTCTGTTCCGATACTCGTTGGCAGACATCCCCTCCATCTTCTTAAACACTCTGGAGAAATGGGCCAGATCCAGGAAACCTACCTCTTCCGCAATATCACAAATACGCAGAGAAGGATCTTTTAACAGTTCTTTGGCCTTCTCCATGCGGATGCCGTTAAGGATTTCCGAGAAATTCTGTCCTGTATGCTTATTCAAAAGCTTGCTCAAATGCCACTGGCTCACATAAATCTGATCTGCCACATCAATGAGCCGTAACTTTTCCTTATAATTTTCTCTGATATATTCCAATGCCTTCTTCACAATAAAACTATTGGCTTCGCTATTGTCAGCAGCTTCTTCGTCTGCCTCTGTACTCTGTACGCTTTCAACTGTCCGGTTGACAAGTCCCATTTCTGAAAGCCTATCCAGCTTGCCCGTCACAGCTTCCATAGCTTCTTCCAGTTCGCTCATTTTAGACGGTTTGAGTAAGAACCGCACCACTCCGAGGGAGATAGCCTCTCTTGCATATTCAAACTCCCGATATCCGGTCAGAATAACAATCTGCATATTAGGGAATTCTGACCTCAGTCCCGCAATCATTTTCAGACCATCCAACTGAGGCATATTGATATCCGAAATAACGATGTCAGGGCGCTCTTTTCGAATCAAAGCAAGCCCTTCCTGCCCATCAAAGGCAGAACCAATCACCTGCATATTCCATTTATCCCATGGCATTGTTTTGGTTAGTCCCTCTACAATTAATGGTTCATCATCAATAATTGCCACCTTGTACATATCGGTTCCCCCTCTCATGCTATTCATGACTCTATTTTACCCCTTTACAGCACCTGCTGTCATACCTTTAATGATATATTTTTGTAAGAAACAGTATACCACGATAACAGGTAATACTACCAGCGTCACTGCCGATGCCATCAGACCGTAATTGGTACCTTCCCGTGAAGTCAATTGATTCAGCAGCATGGTAATGCCGTACATATCAGGTCTTCTCATAAAGAACATCTGTGTAAACAGATCATTATAACTCCACAAAAAGGAGAAAATGGCTACTGTTGCAAAGGAAGGTTTTGTTAACGGCAAGACAACCTTGAAATAAATCTGGAATGCATTACAACCTTCCATATACGCTGCCTCTTCCAATTCTACCGGCAGACTTTTGATATATCCGCTCAAAACCACAATAGCAAAGGACAGATTTCCTGCTACCTGGGGCAGAATAACTGACAGCATTGTCAGAAACCAACTACTTGTATTAGCAATCCCCCATGAGTATTCCATAGAGAATACCGGAATAATCGTTGCAAATACCGGGAACATCATAGCCGCCACCACCAGAGAATACAACATCCCTGATCCTCTGAAATGATATCTGGAGAGCGCATAGGCTGCCATTCCCGCAATCAGGATCACGAGAAGCGAAACCATAGTTGATATAAAAATGCTGTTCCGATACGCCTGAAAAATATTCAGATTCTTAAAAGCCTGTTTATAATTGGCCAGTGTAAAGAGTTCTCCCACAGGCAGCGCAAAGGATTCTGACAATATCTTATCCTTCGTTTTAAAGGAGTTCTCTATTACCCAGAAAATCGGATAAATTGTTGTAACAGACCAACATATCAGAAAGAAATATACAACTATTTTTCCCATCGAAATTTTCTTTTTCATATACTCCCCTCCTTTAATAGTCTTTCTCGCGGAAAATTGCATTCACAACCTTAGACAGCACAATACCAAGCACAACAATCAGGACTGCCAGCGCAGATCCATAATCCACATTTTTGGTTTCCATCGTATGATAGTACATATAGGTTCCTGTAAGAAATGTGGATTTTAAAGGCATTCCTTTGGGGAACATGGTCCACGGCAGATCGAACACCTTCAATGCACCCGTTACAGCCAGTACGCTGCAGGTACAGATCACATTATGTAACAACGGTATAGAAATATAACGTACTTTCTGCCATGTGGTTGCGCCATCAATCTGTGCAGCCTCATACAATTCATCTGAAATATTATTAAGTCCCGTGACCAATATCACAAAATAAAATCCGACGTATTGCCACATAACCGGCAACATCATTGTGAAAAGCGCGATTCCCTCTGCCTTCCAGTCTTTTAACTGTGTGCTGCCAAGCACCTCCAATATCTGATTAATCATACCCTTATCATAGAGAAAGATCAGATTAAATAACAGACCGAGTGCTGTAGCAGAAATCACGATTGGGAAGAAGAAGACTGTCTTAAAGAACTGTTTGCCGCGTGATATATTATCTACCATCAGCGCCAGCACAATTGCTATTCCCACCTGGCCTATCAGTGTCACTATCATCATCAGAAGTGTGTTCTTGAGAGAAATCCATACCACTTCATCCTGAAACATTTCTACATAATTGGAATACCACGGTGTATTGAATTCTGTTCCGGAGCTTCCTAACTGTTTAATCTCCATAAAGCTGTTCATTATATTCTTAAAAAATGGAAAATAAAGAAAAACAAACATGAAGAGAAAAGCAGGAATCAAAAAAACAATAACCGGTTTCTTATTACGGTAAATACTGGCTCCCATAAGCTACCTCCGTTCTTTTTTTGAAAAAGGGGCAAGTGTTTCACCTGCCCCTTGAACAATCTGCGATTATCCACACTTTTTACTGGTTGTTATAGATGTCAAGGCCTTCTGCCACTGCATCTTCTGCACTGACTTTGCCACTTACGATTTCCGGCATGCCATCAAATGTGGAAACTCTGCAATCGCCCGTGAACAGATCCTGTACCGCTCCTGTCAGAGAGGTAACACCGGACATCATATCCATCGCTTTGATCTGTAAGGTGTTGAACTGCGATTCATCTACTGCAGGTGCATTCTTAAGTGCAGATGCTGTATGCTGAGCAAAAACAGGTACTACTTCATCAGAAGTCATATGCTCAACAAAGCTTACTGCAGCTGCTCTCTTAGCCGGATCATCCCATGCCTTCTTCGTAATGTAATATCCCATGGACAGACCGCCAATCAGATCGGTTGCCTTTCTGTCGCCATTACCGGGTACATATGTAACATCAAATTTATCCAATTTGCTGCATCAATGGTAGACGGATCCTCCGGATCTGACTGACATGCATTTACGATGCCGCCAACCTTCCAGGAACCATCAATAAGGAATGCTGCCTTACCTTCCGTAAACATTGCAAAGGTTTCATCATCTGTAGCAGATAAAGTGTTGTCAGGGAAATATCCCAGTTCATACAGTTCCTTAATATCATTCATTCCGGCAACCCATGCCTTACCGTTCTCATCCTCAACATTTGCAGGCACTTCCACGTGGGTTTCATGGCTCTGATTATTAAAGATTGCAAACTCCCACCAGTAGTGAGGAATGTTGCCAAGTGCTGCTGCAATCGGTGTATAGCCGGCTGCTTTGATCTTCTCACAATCAGCCTTGAACTGTTCCATCGTATAGTCTGCACCCGGCATTGTAACACCGGCTGCTTCCAGAATCTCAGTATTAACAAACATTGCTTCCCAATATCCATTGACCGGTACTGCATATTTCTTACCATCTACAAGAGATGCCGCAATCAGATCATCATTCATATTGTCTGCATATTCCGGATACTCTGCGCGAATCTCATCAATGGAAACTACCTTGCCTGCTTCGATGAAGTTATTGGCATCGGCGCCATTGAAGAAGAACAATACGTCCGGTTCGGAACCTGTCTCAAAATCCGTGATCACTCTTGTCTTAAAGGTTTCATCAGAAGTTGCTGAAGTATCTACTACAGTATTACCTGTCTCTGCTTCCCAATCGGATACTGCCTTCTTAAAGTTAGCAGCGTTACCATCCTCTCCCGCAAAGGTTGTTGTTACATTTAATTCCACAGGCTCTGTAGATACTGTTTCCTCTGCACCTGCTGTTTCTTCCTCTGTCGTTTCTTCAGATGCTGTACTCTCCTGCGCTTCTGTACCTGCTTCCTTGGATGCTCCTCCGCAGGCTGTCAGTGATAACACCATCACACCTGCAAGCAATCCCGCTATCAGTCTTTTCTTCATAGTTGTTTCCTCCCTTTCGATTTGTTTGATGAATGTCTCATCTATGTACTAATCATATCCCATCAGGAGAACTAACAAAATTGTTCGTATTGTCTTTTTTTGCCTTTTATTGCTCTGTTGCCTGATCTGTTTTTATCAAAATTGTACTGACCGTATGTCCGGCTTCATTACTGCTGATAAATAATCCACAAGTCGAACCATAAATCATCTTTAGTCTTTGGTCAACATTACGAATACCCAGACTGACTCTTTTCTCTTCAGAAGGATCAATCTCCTGCGAAAGAAGCCTGTCTATCTTCTCCTGCTCCTGCGGAGTAAGCCGTCCGTTATCCTCTATTTCAATACATAGGTAATTATCCTCTTTACGATATAATCTGATTTCCAATTGTCCCTGTTTCGTGATATCCATGCCGTGCTCCACCGCATTTTCTACAATAGGCTGGATGATCAGTCTGGGAACCTGTACTTTCAATAAAGACTCATCTATTTGCCTATTGCACTTGAATTTCTCTCCAAAGCGTTGAGAGATGATATATAAGTATGCATCCGCATATGCCATTTCCTCTGCAACAGAGTGAAATTGCTGTGCCTTCCTGTTCATGGTAGCTTCCAGCATAGTGGAAAGCGCCTCAATCATACCACTAACCTTATAATTCCCATTTAATCTCGCCTCCCAGTTGATGATCTCCAGCGTGTTATTCAGGAAATGCGGATTAATCTGAGACTGCAAAGCCATGATCTTCGCATCCCTGAGCGCAATCTCCTCCAGATAAATCTTATCGAACTGGCTCTTTAATCTGCGCGACATGTGGTTAAAAGATTCCCTTACATGACAGAACTCTTCGCTGTCCTCTTTCTCCTCGATCTGAACCCCAAGATTACCTTCTCTTACCGCATCCGAAGCCACAATAACTTCTTCCAGCGGGACATTTACTTTATTGTGGAAGAAACGCAGTATCTGAATAACGAGTGGAATCATAAAGATGACCAGTACCGCAAAGAAAGAACGTATTGTCAGCATTTGGGACTGAATAATATCATTTTGAATCCGTACCATAACTACCATCGTTCCCTGATACAAATCCATCTTGCGAAATACATAGGAATAATCTCCATTCTTCCGTTCATATACCGCTTTGGTTGTTTTAAGCTGTTCACGCGCATCTTCCGGCAGATATTCCTCGGCCATCCCGGCAGTGTCCGGTACAAGCAATGCATCATTCCAATACAAAGCCGCATCTCCGTATCCCCAGATTCCGGCATAGCTTTCCATCAAAGAATCCTGATCCAGCTCCAATATCAGTACAGCATATGGCTGAAAGGAAGAATTGACCAGATTTCTTACCATATAGACCCTGCCCTCCACACCTACCAGGGTAGTGGCTGTATCCAGGGTTTGTGCTATCTGCATAATCTGTTCCCTGGCATTCTGCCCGAAAAATTTGATATCCTGATAGGTAGCGCCGGTACTGTTATTTAACGTAAAATAGAGTTTCTCCGGATTATTTACCAGAATCAGTTCCGCTGTCCTGCAATTATTGTTATATTTGTACTGCTGCTTTAAAAAGGTTTCCACACTGTCTTTAAAATCTCCTTCTTTTCTTTCTTCCAGAAAAGCAGTATAGCTCGTGGCAATGACCGGAATATAAGAGGCGTTTTTGGATGCCGTTTCACACTCCTTAAGCTGCATCTGCATAATCTCTACCGCCTTCTCCGTGGTTGTCATGACAGTGTGCTCAGCCTGTTCATTTATATTCCTCATGGCTAATACAAACATCAGAAATGTCATAAGGAATAACGGAAAAAACCACCCAAGAAGGAGCATCCTGACCATGCTCCACTTGAGTGATTTTCTCCTTCGATTTTTATTCTTTATCATTCCTGTAAATACTTTCATTATAATACCCATATCCTTCTATCAATCTATAGACCTTCCTGCAGGCTGCTTGCACAATGCACAGCCCGCATCATGTCCTTTCTCCCAGTCTACCCTATACAAACGACTTTTGAAAGCCTAATTGCTGATAAAATTACGATATAAGTCATCATGCAATATCCAGATATTGTTCAAATAACTCACAGAACGCTGCAGCTTCCTTACAATCCTTCATCTCACAGAAAATTCGTAAGAGCGGTTCCGTTCCCGAAAAACGGACAGATATCCAGCCACCGTCCTTCAAGTAAATCTTCAAACCATCCAGATAAGAAATCTGCTCTATCTCATATGGAATCTCAGGCAGCTCCTTATCCTCCAACAACTGTTTCTTAATCTCTTCCTTTTTCTTCGGGCTGAAACGGTAATCTCTCTCTTCCAATGCCATACCGCCGTATTCTGTTCTGATCATCTCCATAATCTCAGACAGCTTCTTACCGGTCACTGCAATCATTTCCACTAACAGGGCAGAGGCATAGATACCGTCCTTGCCTTTGATGTGGCCTCTGACCGCCATACCGCCGGAAGACTCACCGCCAATAACCGCATCCGTTGCAAACATTTTGGCAGAAATGTGTTTGAAACCTACCGGCACTTCATAACATTTCTCTCCAAAGCTCTCAGCAACTCTGTCAAGCAGATGAGTCGTACAAATATTTCTGACTGCCGGACCATGCCAGCCCTTGTATTTCAACAGATAATAGTAAAGCAGCACCAGAATGTCATTGGGATGTAAGAAATTACCTTTGTCGTCTATCACACCGATTCTGTCCGCATCACCGTCTGTTGCAATACCCAAATCACAGCCCCTGTCAATCACATAGTTCTGTAATGCCCGCAGGGTATCTGCCGTAGGTGCCGGAAGCTTCCCGCCAAAAAGTGTATCATGACGCTCATGAATTGTTTCCACCTCACATCTTGCCGTCATGAGAATGGTTTTCAAAGACGTCTCGCTGACTCCATACATAGGATCCAGGGCTATCCGGAGTCCCCTGTCCTTAATCTTCTCCATATCCACTGCCTCAATGATGCTGTCCAGATATTCATTCAGAGGATAGATTTCTTCAATCAACCCTGTTTCCAGTCCTTCACTGTACGGCATATCTTCCACCGGAATATCAGTCACTTCATTGATATAGCTTTCTATTCTGGCAGTTTCCTGCTCATCTGCATCCCTGCCACCGTAAGTGAATACTTTAATGCCGTTATAAACAGCAGGATTATGGCTTGCCGTAATCATCATACCGTAATGAAAGCCGTGCTTCATTACATAGAACATAACAAGAGGAGTAGGTGCAGATTTATTGATCAGGTACGCCTTTATCCCTTCTTTGGCAAATACCTGTGCTGCCCACTGCATAGCCTCCTTAGACAGAAATCTTCTGTCATAGCCAAGCACGATTCCTTCCTGTTCCACCCTCTCATCCCGCATCTTATCGCACAAAGCTCTTGAGAGAATCTGAATATTTTCTTTCGTAAAATCTTCTCCTATAATAGCTCTCCAACCGCCGGTTCCAAACTTGATCATATAAGTCACCTTCCCTTTCCCATGATTACTTCCACAATATGTTTGCTGCCCGACTCCATAACCGGAATCTTCGTTACCCTCTTACCATCTATAGAAACCTCTCTGACACCTTTCATCACACCATCCGGGTTACTGATTCGGATATCATATTCTGCCCCGCGCCAGATTCGGCTTACGCGAAATTCTTTCCACTCAGCCGGAATACAGGGATCTATAATCATCTGTTCAAAGCCCGGACGAATGCCAAGCATATATCTGGTAGCCGAGAAATAAGACCAGCCTCCGGAGCCTGTCATAAACGGATGTCTGGCTCTGCCGTAAGCACTGTGATCTTTCCCTGCAATAAACTGACAATAGGAATAGGGCTCTGACTCCCGGATCTCAATCTTATCGTTCTGCCAGTACGGACAGAGCGCATCATAGAATTTCATGGCCAGATCACCCCGGCCTCTCTTGCATGCAGCTGCCCATGCCCACGGATTTGGATGAGAAAAGATTGCGCCGTTTTCCTTCAACCCCGGATAAACTCTTGTCACAAATCCAATATCATCATCGGGCTCAGTGTAGGATGGGGTATTCAGCAACAGTCCGTAAGGTGTATACAGATAGCTGTCTATTGCTTCCAGTGCCAAATCTGCTTTCTCATCATCTGCCGCACCGGATAGGATTGCCCATGCATTAGACTCCAGATGTATCTTGCCTTCCTTATCCACCTGACAACCGATCTTCTTTCCGTTTTTGGTAATGCCTCTGATAAACCATTTGCCATCCCAAAGCTTCTCGTTGCATACAGCTTTGACCTTTTGGGCAACTTCGCTGTAATATTCTGCATCCTCCTGATATCCCAGATATTGCGCCAGCTCAATGAAATGATTCAGTGCCCAGTAATGCAGGAAACTTACCATAGCGCTCTCACCGCCGCCCAGGTTCAGACAGTCGTTCCAGTCTGCCCGAAGTCCCTTACAGATACCACTCTCACCGACCTGCTTTGTGGAAAAGTCCAGAATCCGTTTTAAATGCTCATATACAGTCTCTGTGCTTTTATCTCCTGCAATATATGTATCTGCATAAGGCAATTCCTTATGGGCAAAGTCAACGTCTCCTGTTTCCTTGATATATTCCACTACAGATGCCACCAGCCAGAGTGCATCGTCAGAGCAGGCATCCTTCAAGCCGTGTATGATACTGTTTTTATCCGGCTCCGGAATAACCGTCGGCGACTTAAAGGGCTTCTCACCGCTGTTTTCTTCAAACCATTCCGGCTGGAAAAGGTGCAGGCCATATCCTTCCGTTGTCAGACCTTTTAACAGCTGCTCGATACGCTCCTTACATTTCTCCGGATTGGAATGAGGGATAGTCATAGCATCCTGTGCCGTATCACGATATCCTAATCCAACTCTGCCGCCCACTTCTATGAACGAAGCAAATCGGGAAAACATCACATTGATTTCCGACTGATAAAGAGTCCATGTATTGATTAACTCATTCATTCCCTCGTTCGGAGTCTGAATCTGTAGTTTCTGACACTTCTGCTCCCAAAACTGTCTGAGATTTTCATATGCTGCATCTACCGCCGCAAGATCTGAATATTTCTCGCGAATCCGTCTGCCCTCTTCCCGTCTGCCCTCTCCGAGCATGAATATAACGCGAACTTCTTCGCCCGGCTCCAGAGTGATATTCTTCTGCAGACTTCCGCAATGGTTGCCGCCTTTTTCATAGGAGGAACTGCATTTTCCATTGATTACTGCCTCCGGATCTGACTCCGTATGATAGAGTCCCAAAAATGTATCTCGCATACAGTCAAATCCGTCCGGCTCAAAGTTTGCGGCAAAATACTGATATCCTTCCTGCTCATAGAATAAATCTTCCTCTATAATGCCATCTTCATAAGAGGAACCCGCACAATAAAGACTCATCTGGTAATTCTGATTGTCAATCATAATATGATGGAAAGAAAACTCCAGATAAGAGAACAGGCTTAAATGTCTGGTGCTTTTTCCCGTGTTTTTAACCTTCACATCCCAGAGCTGTACCGCATCCCCCTGTGGAATAACCAGAGTCTGTGATGCCTGAATGTCCTGATAATCACATGTATACACCGTATACGACATGCCATGACGGCAGCCATATCTGGCTTCGGTAAGCGGTTTACCTACCGGCTGCCAGGAAATCGACCAGTAATCCACCGGGTTACTGTCATTATCCCTCAGATATACATAGAAGCCGGGTCTGTCCATCGGCACACTGTTACCCCTGAATCTGCTGATCCTGTGATATTCCGGCGTCTTATAGAACAGATAGCCTCCTGCAGTGTGATTCACTACCGCTGCCATGTCTTCTACTCCCAGATAATTGGTCCAGGAACAGGGCAGATCCACCCGGTCAATCACATACTCTCTGTGCTCCGTGTCAAAATGTCCGTATTTCATCTATACCCTCCCATATCCTCTGCCGCCGCGAGGCAGCAATTTTTAATTCTTCTCTTAACTTTGGTTTTATTATAGAAAAGATCTTATCGCTTTTGGATTGTTGAAGATGTGATAATTTGCCTAATATTGTACTTTTCACAATAAAAAACTGCCGGCTTTTACTCCGACAGTTTCTATACTCTTTATTCGATTACATTGTCCTTGACGTTTCTTCCTTATTCTGCTCCCGGAAAAACTCATAAATCTGCTGTGCAATATGCTCCGGTATCTCCGGCACCTCACACAACTGCTCCACAGAAGCTTCCCTGATCTCCTGTATGGAACCAAAGTGTTTCATCAGTGCCTTACGTCTGGCAGGGCCGACACCGGGTATATCATCCAACACGGACTTTACCTGTGCCTTAGATCGTAAGGACCTGTGATATTCTATGGCAAACCTGTGGGCCTCATCCTGAATCCGGGTGATCAGCTTAAATCCTTCCGAATGGGTATCGATGGGAATCTCCACATTCTGATAATACAAACCTCTGGTACGGTGATTATCATCCTTTACCATACCACACACAGGAATATCCAGATGCAGTTCCCCCAACACCTGCAGGGCAATATTGACCTGACCCTTGCCCCCGTCCATCAGAAGCAGATCCGGAAATTTCGTGAAGCTTCCAAATTCATGATCCACTTCCTTCCGGTCCAGTTCTTCTCTCTCTTCCATACCATGAAGAAAGCGTCTTGTCAGCACTTCCTTCATACAACTGTAATCATCCGGTCCTGACACCGACTGGATACGGAACTTACGATAGTCGCTGCGTTTCGCCTTGCCCTTCTCGAAGACCACCATGGAACCTACATTGGCAAAACCACTGATATTGGAAATATCATAGGCCTCCATACGGCTTATGTTATCCAGAGAGAGTAGCGATGCAATCTCCCTGACTGCACCGATGGTTCTACCTTCTTCACGTTTGATACGTTCCTTGTCCTGACTCAAAACCAAATGGGCATTCTGTGCCGCCAGCTCCACCAGCTTCTCTTTCGAACCCTTCTTGGGTACACGGATATATACCCGGCTGCCTTTACGGCTCGACAGCCATTTCTCCAGGATCTCAATATCTCCTATCTCTTCCTGCAGCATCAGTTCTCTTGGAATAAAAGGTGTCCCGGCATAGAACTGCTTGACAAAGTCTAAGAGTATCTGTGCCGTATCATAGCCCTCCACATGAGTCATATAGAAATGCTCCCTGCCGATCAGCTTCCCGTCTCTGACAAAGAATACCTGCACCACCGCATCCGTCTCATCCTTAGAAAGCGCAATAATATCCTTGTCCTCTCCGTCGCTGTCCGTTATCTTCTGCTTCTGTGCCACACTCTTGACACTATTATACAGATCCCGGTAGCGGGCCGCCTCCTCAAATTCCAATTTTTCCGACGCTTCTGTCATTTTTTGTTCCAGTTCCTTAAGCATCGGTTTATAATTTCCGTTCAGGAAATCAAGTGCCTGCTCTATCCGCTCCCGGTATTCTTCCTTGCTGATATATCCCTGACAGGGTGCCATACACTGTTTGATATGATAGTTCAGACACGGCCTCTCCAAGCCGATATCCCGGGGCAGCTTCCGGTTACAGGTCTTAAGCTGATAAAGTTTATTCATCAGATCAATAGTATCTTTCACTGCCGCCGCACTGGTATACGGTCCGAAATATTTAGAACGGTCCTTCTTCATCTCCCGTGAAAAAAGGATACGAGGATAGTCCTCTCCCATCGTTACCTTGATATACGGATAAGTCTTATCATCCTTGAGCATGGTATTGTACTTGGGACTGTATTCTTTGATTAGATTATTCTCCAGTACCAATGCTTCCAGCTCAGAGTCCGTCACAATATACTCAAACCTGGCAATCTGTTCTACCATTCTGTCGATTTGGGGGCCTCTGCCTACTATTTTGCGGAAATAAGAACGGACACGATTATGGAGGTTGATAGCTTTACCAACATAGATAATCGTGTCGTTTTTATCATGCATCAGGTATACGCCCGGTGCATTGGGGAGTTTTTTTAATTCTTCCTGAAAATCAAACATATCTCTTATTGATCCTGCGTGCGTTGCTGACTGTCCTTTGGATCAGGAGTCTGCGAAAACAAGCCGTAGTTACCGGGTTGCTGCTGATAAGGCGGTGCTACCGGCTGTTCTGCGTTCTCCGGCTGTTCTGTATTCTCCAACTGTGGCAAACTTTCTTCCGGTGTCTGTTGTTCTTCTACACTGTCGCCACTTTTGCTCTCTTCAGATGATTCCGGCACAACGCTCTCCGGGTTCTCTTTCTTCTCTTCCTCAGGCTCGGGAATTCCTTTTTCCTTCCGGTATATCTTCATAAATTCTTTACCGGTAATTGTTTCTTTCTCGATCAGATAAGCTGCCAGCTTATCCATGATCTCCCGGTTATCCTTCAGCATCTCTTTCGCCTGTGCGTAACACTCATGCAGCATCTCCATTACTTCCGTATCGACATCTGCTGCTGTTACATCCGAACAGGTAAGAGAAGCTCTTCCATCCAGATACTGGCTCTCTACCGTTGCCAGCCCCATCAGTCCGAATTTCTTGCTCATACCGAATCTTGTAACCATATTTCTGGCAATGCCGGTTGCCTGCTCGATATCATTAGCTGCTCCGGTGGTCACGGTGTCGAATACAATCTCCTCTGCCGCACGGCCGCCCAGAAGACTTACCAGTCTGTCATGCAGTTCTGCCTCTGTATCCAGATATTTTTCTTCCTCCGGCACATGCATTACATAGCCAAGCGCTCCCATGGTTCTCGGTACAATCGTAATCTTCTGTACCGGCTCGGAATTTTTCTGTAAAGCACTGATCAGCGCATGCCCCACCTCATGATAGGATACGATCTTGCGCTCTTCCTTACTCATGATACGGTCTTTCTTCTCTTTACCTACAAGCACCTGTTCCACCGCATCAAACAGATCCTTCTGGCTCACATATTCTCTACCCATCTTAACAGCATTGATGGCTGCCTCATTGATCATATTGGCCAGGTCGGAACCAACCGCACCGGAGGTTGCCAATGCAATCTCATTCAAATCAACGGTCTCATCCATCAGCACATCCTTGGAATGTACCTTCAGAATCTCCACACGGCCTTTCAGATCAGGCTTATCAACAATAATTCTTCGGTCAAAACGGCCCGGACGAAGTAATGCCTTATCCAGAATCTCCGGTCTGTTGGTAGCTGCCAGAATGATGATTCCCTTCTTACCGTCAAAACCATCCATCTCGGATAAAAGCTGATTCAGTGTCTGCTCCCGCTCTTCATTACCGCCACCGTATTTGGAATCACGGCTTCTTCCGATAGCATCAATCTCATCAATAAATACAATACAAGGCGCATTTTTCTCCGCTTCTTTAAACAGATCACGGACACGGGATGCACCCACACCTACATACAATTCGATAAAATCAGAACCGGACAAAGAGAAAAACGGCACATGTGCCTCTCCGGCAACAGCCTTAGCCAATAATGTTTTACCGGTACCCGGAGGGCCTACTAACAGAGCGCCCTTGGGCAGTCTGGCACCAATCTTGGAATATTTACCGGGGTTATGGAGGAAATCTACTACCTCTACAAGAGATTCCTTTGCCTCATCTTCTCCGGCCACATCCTTAAAGGTAATACCCGTCTCTTTCTGTACATAAGCTTTGGCAGTACTCTTGCCTACACTCATAGGACCGCCTTTGCCGCCCATTCTTCTGAAAAGCAGGCTTAGAAGTCCCCACATTAACAGAATTGGTAAAACATAGTAAAGAAGCACCGTCATAATGACGCTGGAGCTGTCCGCCACTTCCTTGTTTATCTCTACATTATTCTCTAACAGTCTGGCTGTCAGCGTATCGTCATCTTCCATTTTGCCGGTATAATAAGAAACGCTGCCGCCATAGGCATAGAGAAACGGATTAGCATCTTTTTCATTCCTGGGGTAAATAGTAATCTTATCGGAATCAACAACGACACTCTCCACTTCACCCTTTTCAATCATCGTTACAAATTCATTATAACTGATCTCCTGATTGGTAGAGCCTGTCATAAACTTCATAAACACGCTGATACTGAACAATGTAATCAACGCCGCGATAATCAGGATAATAAGGCTCTGCTTCTTCGGATCTCCGTTTCCCGGACCTCCGGGACCACCGGGCCCTCCGGGGCCGCCGGAACCATTATTTCCATTATTATTGCCTGACGGTCCATTCATCGGTCCGCCATCGTACGGGTTAAAATTGTTTTCACTCATTCGCTATACTCTTTCCTTTGACAGAAGGCTCGCTGGTCAGATCCACACCGAGCTTCTTAAATGTTTTTATATCAACGTCGGAAAGCATTACTGAAGTGTGTACCTGACATCCTTTCAGCCTGGGAAGCTGTTCCAACGCCTTTCTCGCATTCTCATCCTGCACTGCGGACATGGACAATGCAATCAACACTTCGTCCGTATGCAGCCGTGGGTTTTTCCCACCTAAATATTTGGTCTTCAATTCCTGAATCGGTTCAATCGCTTCCGGTGAGATCAAATGGGTATCATGCTCCACTCCACCCAGATATTTCAGTGCATTCAGCAGAAGCGCTGCTGACGCTCCCAGAAGATCTGTGGTCTTAGAGGTAATGATCGTACCGTCAGCCAGTTCGATTGCCGCTGTAGGTACATGCAGCTTTTCTGATCTTTCCTTGGCTGCCACCGTCACTTTGCGGTCGTCCGTGGAAATCTTGGCCTGTTTCATCAGCAGTTCAATCTTATAGACATCATTCTCTTTCGCTTTACCCTTGATGACATCATTCATAGCCGTATAATAGCGGCGAATGATTTCCATATAGGAAGCCTCTTTGCAGGCATCATCATCTATGATACAGTTGCCTGCCATGTTCACTCCCATGTCCGTAGGAGATTTATAAGGATTTTCCCCATAGATACCTTCAAAGATAGCATTCAGCACCGGGAAAATCTCAATATCACGGTTATAATTGACAGTTGTCTCCCCATAGGCTTCCAGATGGAAAGGATCAATCATATTGACATCATTTAAATCGGCTGTAGCAGCCTCATAAGCAAGATTAATCGGATGCTTTAAAGGAATATTCCAGATCGGGAAGGTCTCATATTTTGCATAGCCAGCCTTAATTCCTCTCTTGTTATCATGATACAGCTGAGACAGACAGGTCGCCATCTTGCCGCTTCCCGGTCCGGGTGCTGTGACAACCACAAGTGGTCTGGTCGTCTCAATATATTCGTTCCTGCCATAGCCTTCATCGCTGACAATCAACGGAATATTGGAAGGGTACCCTTCTATTGTATAATGAAGGTATACCTTTACATTCTTCTTCTCTAACTTCTCTTTGAATTCTGCGGCACGCATCTGACCTGCATAATGTGTCAGCACCACGCTGCCCACATACAGTCCACGGCTCTCAAATTCACGCATCAGACGCTGTACATCCTCATCATAAGTAATGCCCAAGTCTCCACGTATCTTATTCTTTTCAATATCTGCTGCATTTATAACAATAACAATCTCTGCCCTGTCCGACAGCTTCATCAGCATACGAAGCTTGCTGTCCGGCTCAAAACCCGGCAGTACTCTAGACGCATGGTAGTCATCAAACAGCTTCCCGCCAAACTCCAGATACAGCTTATCACCGAACTTATTAATCCGCTCCATGATATGCTCAGACTGCATTTTCAGATACTTCTCGTTATCAAATCCCACTCTCATAAGTTTCTTTTCCCTTTTTTGTATATATTCAGCTATATTTTCCACCTATAACGTCCTTTATTGTAGCACACTGTTTCTAATTATTCCATAAAAAAGCCGTGAACAATTCTCAATTTTTTCTTAAATTCATATGAATGCGTTTCCGGAATTTATTTTTAGAAGAAAGTTGATTGACAAGGACAACTGCCGGTGCTAAACTTTTGATATCAAAGCAAAGGCGCTATGAGTATGGCTCGTAGTGCCTTTTTTTATTTTATATATACAGCAGACTTACAAACTAAGAGAAAATTGTGGAGGGAAATATGGCAGTAAAATATGTATTCGTAACAGGTGGCGTTGTGTCCGGTCTTGGAAAGGGCATTACTGCCGCATCTTTGGGAAGATTGTTAAAAGCCCGTGGCTATAAAGTCACAATGCAAAAATTTGATCCCTATATCAATATTGATCCGGGTACTATGAACCCTATTCAACACGGAGAAGTTTTCGTCACCGAAGACGGCACGGAAACCGACTTGGATCTGGGACATTATGAGAGGTTCATTGATGAGAATCTGGATAAGAATTCCAATGTTACCACAGGAAAAGTATATTGGTCTGTTCTGCAGAAGGAACGCCGCGGAGATTACGGCGGCGGCACGGTACAGGTCATTCCCCATATTACCAATGAGATCAAAAGCCGGTTCTACCGCAATTTTACAGACGAAGAGACCCGGATTGCCATTATCGAGGTGGGCGGCACGGTAGGCGATATCGAAAGCCAGCCTTTCCTGGAATCCATCCGTCAGTTCCAGCATGAGGTGGGTTGTGAAAATGCAATTCTAATCCACGTAACCCTGATTCCGTACCTGAGAGCTTCCCAGGAGATGAAGACAAAGCCTACGCAGGCAAGCGTTAAGGAATTGCAGGGAATGGGTATCCGTCCGGATATCATTGTATGCAGAAGCGAGCATCCTTTAGATCAGGGAATCAAAGATAAAATTGCGCTGTTCTGTAATGTACCGAGTAACTGTGTACTCCAGAATCTGGATGTGGAATACTTATATGAGGCACCGCTTGCAATGGAAAAAGAACATCTGGCCCAGGTAGCCTGTGAATGTCTTGGATTAGACTGCCCGGAACCGGATCTGACAGATTGGCGTGCCATGGTAGAATCCCTGCGCACTCCTACCGGAGAAGTGACAGTCGCTCTGGTAGGCAAGTATACCCAGCTTCACGACGCCTATATCAGCGTGGTAGAGGCCTTAAAACACGGCGGTATCTCCAATCACTGCGTTGTGAATATCAAGTGGGTTGATTCGGAAACCGTCACAGAAGAAAATGTATCCGATATTTTAAAAGATGTGAATGGTGTTCTGGTCCCCGGCGGCTTCGGTGACAGAGGTATCGACGGTATGCTTTATGCAATCCGTTATGCCAGAGAAAACAAAGTGCCTTATCTCGGGCTCTGTCTCGGTATGCAGCTATCCATAGTGGAATTCATTAGAAATGTTGTCGGTTACAGTGATGCCCACAGCATCGAGCTTAACCCTTCCACTACCCATCCGGTCATCGCACTAATGCCGGATCAGAATGGTGTGGAAGATATCGGCGGTACACTGCGCCTCGGTTCTTATCCCTGTGTATTGGATAAGAATAGCAAGGCATATCAGTTGTACGGCGAAGAAACGATTCACGAGCGTCACAGACACCGCTATGAGGTCAACAATGACTATCGTGCAGTTCTGACAGAGCATGGTATGAAGCTGTCTGGTTTATCCCCGGACGGACGTATCGTAGAGATGTGTGAACTACCGGAGCATCCTTTCTTCGTGGCAACCCAGGCGCATCCTGAATTAAAATCCAGACCCAACAGACCGCATCCGTTATTCAAAGGATTTGTGGAAGCGGCTTTAAAGAATAAAAGATAAACGCACGTAATAGAAACTGCAAAATATATAAGTTCCATTTCCTTTTACCTAAAAGAAAAGCACAGCAGGCTTTCGGTTTTCTCCCTTACCTGTTGTGCTTTTGCTTAATCCTCTAATGCATTTAACTTATCAACCAGTGCCTGTACATCGGCCATAGTCACCTTACCGCCGAAGTTGACCGAACCACGAAGCGGCATATACTGCATCATGGCCGCATTCATCTCCGCGGATATTGCTTCACTGGCAACATCGCTCTCAGAATCAGAACTGTCTGAGTCGAACAGATCCTGCTCCATGAGATCTTTGACAATCTCCACCGCCCTGGGGTCCTTCATCACATCTCCCATGGTCGTATCTGTAGTATATACGAAAGGAAGCTTAACTGTAGATTCCACTGTCACGGTCTTAGTCAATACGATATCTCTGGAAGACTGTCCGATCATGATATCAAACTCACCGGTTTCCACATGCCAGTCATGAAGCTTCACACTATAATAAGCAAAGGCTCTCTTACCTAAAGTAAAGCTTACTGTCTTAGTCTCACCGGGAGCCAGTTCCACTTTCGCAAAGTCCCGCAGTTCTTTTACGGGACGGATTGCGGTGCTCTCTTTGTCTGCTACATAGAGTTGTACTACCTCTTTGCCCGCCATCTTACCTGTGTTGGTCACGTCGACAGACACGGTCATGGTGTCGGTATCTTTCATGGACTCTTTATCTATTCTCAGATTGCTATAGGCAAACGTTGTATAAGACAGCCCGTAACCAAAGGGGAACAGTACATCCATTTTCTTCTTGTCATAGTAACGATATCCTACAAAAATACCTTCACGATACTCCACCACATCTCCTTCTCCGATGTAAGATAAGTAAGAAGGATTATCCTCCAGCTTCAACGGGAAAGTCTCCGGCAGCTTCGCACTGGGATTAACCTTGCCAAACAGGATATCACATACGGCTCCGCCAACTGCCTGACCGCCCAGATATGCTTCTACGATACCCTTTACCTTATCGGCCCAGGGCATCTCCACCGGGGAACCGTTGTGCAATACCACAATCGTGTTAGGCTGTACTGCTGCCACTTTCTCAATCAATTCATTCTGGCAGTTAGGCATACGCATATGCTGTCTGTCAAATCCCTCAGATTCAAAAGCATCCGGAAGCCCTGCAAAAATAACTGCAACCTTGGCTTTCTTAGCTATCTCCACTGCCTCTGCAAGCAGCTTCTCATTCGTCTTATCCTCTTTATCATCAAAGCCCATGGCAAAGGAAATATTCTCCATTCCCTGAACTGCATCCAGAGCAGAAGTAATCTTATGACTGTTGATATGGGAGCTGCCGCCACCCTGATAACGGGGCTTCATGGCATATTTACCAATAAAAGCTATCTCATCCTGCTCGGACATCGGAAGCACACCGTCATTTTTCAGAAGTACGATTGTTTCCTCCGCAACCTTACGAGCCAGTTCATGATCCTTATCCCTGTCAAAAACCACACTCTTGTCACGATTCTCCTCATAACGGAACACAATATTCAAAATACGTTCTACTGCCGTATCCAGTACTTCTTCACTTAATTCCCCACTTTCTACAGCACCGACAATCAGCTTATCATTGACGCCGTTGGAAGAAGGCATCTCCAGATCAAGCCCTGCTTTCAGATCCTCCACACGATTGTTGACTGCGCCCCAGTCACTCATCACATAACCGTCAAATCCCCATTTGTCACGAAGTGTTTCCGTCAGATATTTATGATTCTCTGCGGCATACACACCATTAATCTTATTGTAGGAGCACATCACGGTCCAGGGCTTCTCCCTCTTAACCGCACCCTCAAAAGCTGCCAGATAAATCTCGTTCAGGGTTCTCTCCTCAATGCGGGAATCTGAAGACATTCTTCTTGTCTCCTGATTATTTGCCAAAAAATGCTTAATACTTGTTCCCACGTTCTTACTCTGTACACCATGAATAAGAGCACCGGCCATCTCACTGGCCACAAGGGGATCTTCGGAATAATACTCGAAGTTACGTCCGCACAAAGGAGAACGCTTAATGTTAACAGCAGGTCCTAAGATTACGCTAACCCCTTCTGCCTGGCATTCATTGCCTAATGTCTCGCCCATTTTATTTAACAGTTCCCTGTTGAAGGAAGCTGCCGTTCCGCAGCCTGCCGGAAAACACACTGCTTTAATGCTCTCATTGACACCGAGATGGTCTCCTTCCTGATCCTGTTTTCTGAGGCCATGCGGCCCGTCGGAAACCATACTTGCCGGAATTCCTAATCTCTCCACCGCCTCTGTATGCCAGAAGTCAGCACCGGAGCACATCGCCGCTTTCTCCTCCAATGTCATCTGTGCCACAATCTCTTTAATCCTGTCTGCTGTCATGTCTGTAACCCATCCTTTCTATCTTCCAATTTTATCCTCATTATTTCAATCTGTGATAATGCCTTCACTGTCACCAACAGCAAAATTTATCTTATTTCTTCTTGCTTCATGGTCATAGTGTAACATGAAGATATTGGATTTCCTATATGCTTTTATGACTAATTTATAGGTCAATATTGACTTTTTGTAATTTCTTAGAGAAGATATAATATAGATAATTGCGAAACACGGATAAGTATCTGTATCGTTGTGCAAAATTAACAATTCAACGCAGGCACGCTCTCGCTACTTTCAGCTCGTAGCGGTACATAAGGTGCTAAAATACAGCACCTAAGTACCGACGGCTTCAAAGTACCTTGCTTATGAATATGTTAATTTGCGCAACTCATTCAAGAATAATTAATAGTTTCGCAATTACCTAGAGAAGATATCATAATAAGGGAGATAACCATGCAGCAGTTTACACACGAAGAAGTGCATATAGAAAGCGATATTGATGTCCGTTTTACAATTTACGACAGTACCAATGATTATGTCCCGGAACACTGGCACCGCAGCATGGAGGTAGTGTATCTCTATGACGGCAAAATGGATATGACCATCAATCATAAGAAATATGTCCTGACAAAAGATGATTTTATGATTGTGAATACTGCTGACATCCATGCGACCCAGACTTACGATTACGCCAAGGTACTTCTCTTACAGATTCCTTACCAGTTTCTTACCCATGCCATTACCCAATACGATGATATCCGCTTTGATTTTACCGGCAAAAGCGACACTTCCATGATAGCCTTAAAAAATATTCTGACGTCTATGGGACAGCTTTATACAGAAAAACCACAGGGATATTCCCTGCGGTTCTCCAGTCTGCTTTATGAATTTCTCTATACGCTGATAGTCAACTATCAGGTTACCATTAATCATACTGCCAAGGTACAGAGCCAGAAAAATCTGGAACGTTTAGCCCCTGTAATCCGCTATGTCAAAGAACATTATGCGGAAACCATCTCTTTAGAAGAAGCGGCTGATCTTGCCGCACTTAACCCGGAATATTTCTGTCGTTTCTTCAAGCGAAGCATGGGTACCACCTTTACTACCTACATCAATAGCGTGCGGCTGACCCATGTCTGCCAGGATCTGAAAAGCACAGACTTAAACATCGGCACGATTCTGGAAAAGCACGGTGTTACTAACTATAAACTGTTCATGCGAAGCTTCAGGCAAATTTACGGATGCACCCCGAAAGATTTCCGGAAGAATAAAGCGGCTGACAGTTAATTAACTGTTACCATATCAGGATTGGTCTTAAAATACATTGCTCTTGAAATTTTGCTTGCCTCTAAATATCCCTGCTTTTCAAGATTGCCAAGTACCTGTTTTCTTAAATAAGTGGAATCACTTATTCCTAAGTACTCTGCAATTTCTGATACTTTGTGCGCCTGATAGTAGCAAAATGAAAGCACCTTATCATCATAATTAGTCCCATTTGCCACAGGCACAAATGTAAGAACAGGAATATTACTGTCCTCAACGCCATCCATATATGTCATATCCGGCAACACAAGTGTAAAGTGATCCGAAGAAGAATAAATATAGGGCCGATGCGCTTCATCTGCCTCTTTATATTCTTCTATTATCTTGTCAAAACCGGTCCCCGCCGCCTCCATTACATTACAGCTAACTAAAACAGACGCAATCAGTTCGTTTCTTCTCTTAGAAATAATTCCGGACAAATCATAGGTTTTCCCTAGTTTCTCTCCTCTGTAAAAACTACCCGGAGATGATATTTCCAGCCTATCCTTAAACATATCTACCTGAATCTGTGTGCCATCAAGGAAATAATCCCGATGCGCAACCGTATTTACCACCCCTTCAAATAAGGCTCTCTGCGGGTATGCATCAATATTCTTTCTTTTATCACCCAGCTTAATCATAGAGTGATTCATCCTCTGCGTAATAAATTCCATAATGTATTGGATTGTAGAAATAATGTTGCCATGAAAACGATTAATTGTCACAATCCGCTCACTCCCCTTGTTAAATCCGGAAAAAACGGAACACTGAACCTCTGTTTTCTTTTCTTGATAATCATCAGCAAATAATAATGCTCCATTTGCAAGCAGTTTATTTTCATTATAAAATCCCATAGAATGTAGTGCCTTATCAGATAGAACCTTTCCATCATTATGTTCCGAATAAAATTCTCGAAGCATTGTAAACTTTGAAGCATCATATTTTACATCAGATGTCAGGATATCATATTGCGTATTTTTGCTTTTTATACTCATTTCAATAATTTCTTCATACGTAGCACCATTTGTAAAACCATCTCTTCTCATAAAAATAGATGGAATATTCTTGTATTTTAATATCACTGGTTTAACAGCCGATTCCATAACCCGAACACGAATAACATATCTTTCCTTTTTCTTAATTTCATAACGAATGAAAGATACCGTCATCTGTGGTCTGGGCACTAAATGCTCATTTATCTGATTATTAAAGTAATTGCGCTCGTTATCAGCTTCTCTTCTGTTAAAACCTATCAATTTATTCGTTTTGTCTTCGACACCAATATAAAAATCTCCACCACAGGCATTTGCAAAACCCGCTATGGTTTTAATCCAACCCACAATATCTTCACGGTTCAATTTACTTTTACATTCAAATTTATCGCTTTCCAATTGTATATCTTCTACAATCTCTTCCAAATACATCTTTTCACCTCTTACCTTATTTTGAACTGGTTTTATTTTACTTCAATATTACTTCAAAGTCAATTTCAAATACATTTCAATCATTATTCAATATACTTTAAATTAAATATTAAATGGCAGCCGGGTAAGCGGCTGCCAAAATTATTACTGCACTTTTCGATTCTAAATCATTCTTTGAAATATTACTCAAAAATCACACAAATCTCTCCAAAGCTGCAATCCAGCTTTAGATCAATACAAGGTGCATCCGGAGAATCACTGCCACGTCCGCTAAATTTGATTCCGGCAAATGCTGTGTCCTGCGAAACATTTACATGCCAAGTGGAAGGAAGATATATATTAGTACTGCCAAATGAGTTATCTGCACGAATTGTTGCTGTGTTGCTTGCAAGAATTGTGTTGTTAAAAAATACGTTACAGGTTCCAAAACTGTTATCTATTTTCGCTTCTCGAAAGCAATCAGAGTTAACATATTTGCTTACTTCTCCAAAAGTATTTTCAATACGTACACACTCACCATCTACACCATTTTCCACATGGCCTGTACATCCATATCTGGTATTCGAACAATATCCATCATTCTTTTTCCTGAAAATCATATCCAGTGCAATACCAATCAGTACTGCTGCTGCCATCAGTGTCCAGGGGGTAATCGCCTCAATACCCAGAAGGTCATCATTAATACAGCACACAATCGCCAGAGATACCACGCCTTCAAAGAAATGTCTTCTCATAAATCCGCGGAATGCCCAGTATACGAACAGAACCGTAAACAAGATTGTAAAAACAGGAATCTTCGGCATGATGTCTAACCTGCTGACAATCAGATAAACAGCAATCAATATTAGTATCAGTGCTAAGGAAATATCTTTCTTTTTCATTTTTTTAACCTCTTTTCTTCTAACTTATCCATCAACAATTTAAAGTAGCTCCTCGATACAAATGCCTTCTTGGCTGTACCGTCAAATTCCACTTCGCTGGCACCGGTAATATTCTTCCGTACGGAACGGATACGTCCGATATTCAGGATAGTGGACTTGGAAACACGTAAGAAGATTCCGGGAAGCATCTCTTCCAGTTCATACAGCCGCTGATGCGTTGTATAGATCTGATTGACTGTATGTACTGCGACTGCCGCTCCGTCGGTTTCAAAGAAAAGAATCTCCTGCAGATTAAGATAGTACTCCGATTCTCCCCTCGTAACCGTCAGCTTCATCCCCTCGTTGACTGCCTCGGCAATCCGCTTCTGGATAGCGATGGTCTCGTCATTCAGCTCCCGGCAGCGAAGAATGATTTCTTCTTCCTTTACATTTTCATCAATTTCGACTCTGATCTTCATTAAGTGTCTCTCGCTTCTCATCCTGTTGCTTCGAATGATGTATTTCTTTTACATTTGCATCATATCGACAAAGGCTCCTATTGTAAACCCATTTTCGCTAAGAGGTCAAAAATGAGAGGTAAGTGGTAAAGTTTGACTCAATAATATGTTTGACAGGGGAAAGTCCACCCTTACTTCTTCTGCTTGTCCAACAACTCCTTCAAGGCTTCATCACCGATGCTGACCCAGGCATCCTCTTCCTCCGCATTGAGTCCCAGATATTCCCGCAGCGTTACCGCCTCATCACTGAAGCCCCAGTCCTGACTGTAATCATCAATATCTTCAAACTCAACCTCCCCGGCTAAATATTTTTCTTTGAATTTCTTTTCCATTATACTAACCCATCCTCTCTTGCTTTCTTCGCGATCATCTCATAAGTCGGAGTAGGCACACCGTATTTCTCTCCCATCCGCACTACTTCATAGATAAGCCCGTCTATCTCAGAAGCTTTTCCCGCATAGATGTCACGCTGCATGGAAGTGCTCGCCGTTGGGCTTAAGGAATCTAATATCTGAAGGTTCGTTGTTACGATATCCACTAAGAACGGAACTCCCATGGCTACCGCCAGCGCATCCACTTCTTTCATCAGCTTCACGAAGGTATCTCTCGCTTCTCCCGTAACCTGCACTTCTCCCGCAGACACGTGATAATATAGCCCACAGGCTGCCATGGGTGATACATAAGCGAATTTCTGCAAAGCATCCCGTCTGATATTATCTGATAATACACCGTCGATACCGCTGTCTTTCAAATCCTTCACTACCTGAAATAATTCCGGCCGCAATTCTTCCGGATTTCGTACTCCGAATACTACCCGGAAAATATTACCATTCAGCCAAATCGTTCCCGGCTCTTTAATCTCCCCTGCTATATAGATACAACCGTCTGTTACCAGAAGCCCCGGTAACTTTTCCTGCATTCTGGCCCCTGTACCGTATATATTCAGAATAGGGATGACGATAGTGCTTTCCTTCGCCACTCTTTCAATAAAGGGAATGGTATCTTCCAGTGAATACCCTTTTACGCAGACAAAAATAATGTCCGGCTGCTCCTCATAATGCTCCATGTCGCAGGCCTTTATGGGCTGTACCGTATAATTGCCTTTGCCTGTAGTTTCCATTTTAAGACCCTGTTCCTGTATGCGTCTCAGATGCTCACCTCTTGCAATCAGGGTCACATCTTTACCCGCCTGTGTCATATAGGCGCCGATGCTTCCGCCCGTACCGCCTGCTCCGATTATCAAATATTTCATTTGTAACAACCGTACCTTTCTCTCAGTTATTTGCAAGACTATCCATTATTCATAGAAGAGTTTCGCAAGTACCTATTAGTATAACCTATAAAATCGTACGCCACAAGGTGCACGAGAAAAAGGAGCAGCCCCCTTTGCCTGCTCCTTTTCTACATAATGCGGTCAGCAACGCTTTCCGCTTGCTAATTATCCTAAACTCTGCACTGCCCGGTACAGTCTCTTACAAGCCTCTTCCAGCACGGCTCTCGGACAGGCAATATTGATACGCTCAAATCCCTCTCCGTCTTTGCCGAAAATAGCACCGCTGTCCAGCCACAGCTTTGCTTCATGGACGATCAGATGCTCCAGTTTTGCTTCCGGCAGGCCCAACGCACGGCAGTCCAGCCAGATCAGATAGGTGCCTTCCGGCTCGATCAGCTTAATCTGCGGAAGATTCTGCTCCAGATACTCTCTTACAAAATCCAGATTACCTTTCAGATAAACCTTCAGTTCTTCCAACCACTCTCTTCCGGTCTCGTAGGCTGCCTTGCAGGCATGCAGACCGATCATGTTAAGCTGACTGTATCCTACCGCTGACATCTGCTTAAGGAAAGCCTTGCGGATCTGCACATTGGGGATAAAGATATTGGAAGCCTGTAATCCTGCCAGATTGAAGGTTTTGCTGGGTGCCGTACACACAATGCTGAATTCTTCAAATCTGGGATCGACCGTGGTAAACACATAATGCTTTCTGTCGCCATAAACGAAATCACTGTGAATCTCGTCACTTACTACTTTCACACCATACTTCAGACAGATTTCGCCTATCTTCTGCAGTTCCTCCCTTGTCCAGACTCTCCCTACCGGATTGTGAGGGCTGCAAAGTACAAAGAGTTTGACTTTTTCCTGAATGATCTTCTGTTCAAAGTCCTCAAAGTCAATCTCATAATGCCCGTTTCGTAAAGCAAGTGCATTATTTACCAGCTTTCTGTCATTATCCTTAATAACCTCACTGAAAGGATAGTAAACCGGCTGCTGAATCATCACGCCATCGCCCTCTTTGGTAAGCGCCTTAATAGCCAGTCCAATGGCAAAAACAATACCCGGCGTTTTCACCAGCCATTTCTTCTCCACATTCCAGTCGAAATAAGTGCGATACCAATTCGCTACCGCCTGAAAATAGTCATCCTTACTCTCTGTATATCCATAAATACCGTGACTTGCATCTGCCACTGCTTTCTCTATAATATGCGGTGCGGTTCGAAAGTCCATGTCTGCCACCCAGAGCGGCAGCACATCTGCGGGCTTACCACGCTCTACGGCGAAGTCATATTTCAGGCAGTCTGTATTTCTTCTGTCTATGATCTCGTCGAAATTATAGCTCATATGTAGTCCTCCATATTTTTCCTATTTCATATCCTATCGCCACGTCTGTCGACAGACATTCCCTGTCCTATGCTAATGCCTGCTCCAGATCCTTGATCAGATCATCCACATTCTCAATACCAACAGACATACGAAGCGTTGTCTCATCAATACCATTCGCACGTCTCTTTTCATCCGGCACATCCGCATGGGTCTGTGTAAAAGGATAGGTCATCAGACTCTCCGTACCTCCCAGACTCTCTGCGAACCGGATCAGTTTGATCGCTTCCAACACATGATGAGCAGTCTTCTGGGAATCCACATGGAAGGTCAGCATACCGCCAAAACCGCTGCACTGCTTAGCTGCAACCTCATGTCCCGGATGATCTTCTAATCCCGCATAATAAACATCCTTTATCTTAGGCTGATTCTTAAGCCACTTCGCTATCGCCAACGCATTTTCCTGATGCTTCTCCATCCGTACAGATAAAGTTTTAATACCGCGTAAGATGAGCCATGCATCAAAAGGCGCCAGCACGGCTCCCGTTGTTTTGATCATCTCACGAATC
Source organism: Lachnospiraceae bacterium (assembly GCA_051878995.1). GTDB lineage: Bacteria > Bacillota > Clostridia > Lachnospirales > Lachnospiraceae > UBA3282. The sequence continues at coordinate 365,617 of JBJELE010000025.1, forward strand.
CGCTCTGACAGCTCCTCGCTTTTCGTCACCAGAAATCCGCCCAGCGTATCATTGTGACCCTCCAGATATTTGGTGGCACTGTGAATGACAATATCCGCCCCCAGATCCAGAGGATTCTGAAAATAGGGCGTCAGGAAGGTATTATCTACTGCCAGCAGACAATGATGCTTCTTCGCGATCTCGCTGATGGCACGGATATCCGTAATCTGCATCATCGGATTGGTAGGAGTCTCTACATAGATCAGTTTCGTATTATCCTGAATGGCTGCTTCTACTGCTGCCAGATCCGACGTATCTACATAAGTAAACTGCATACCATTCTTTTCATTGACCAGTCGGAACTGTCTGATGGCGCCGCCGTACAAATCATCGGTTGCAACCACATGATCTCCCGGTTTAAAGAGTTCCATAAAAGCACTGATTGTTGCCATGCCGCTGGAAAAAGCTATGGTATCAAGTCCATGCTCTAAATCTGTCACGATTCGCTCCAATTCTTTTCTCGTGGGATTCTGCACTCTGTTGTAATCATATCCGGTGCTCTGTCCCACACCCGGATGCGCATAGGCGGCTGTCTGATAGATTGGGAAGCTGATTGCTCCGGTAGTCTCAATATTCTCTCTATGTCCCTGTCCGTGAATACACACGGTATCCAGTTGATATGCCATCTTGTGTCCTCCCCTGCCTCAAATATGTATCATGAAAATTATTTCTAAAAATATATAATTCCTATTATTCAAATAGGAATTATAATTATCTTACCACTTATTCACTGTTTGTCAACCGGTTTTTACTGACTATTCCAATTCTTTCGCCAAGAAACTGCTAAAACCGCGTAAAAACATAAAATCATCTTGACACATGATTCTTCAAGGTACATAATAGCTAAGATTGAAAATTATATTGAGAACTATATAATAAATAAGAAGAAACTATTCGGAGGGAAATAGGACATGTATATCATATTTTTTCTGATATGGGTCATTTTTAACGGGCAGTTTACCCTGGAAATTGCGGCATTCGGTCTTGTGATTGCCGGACTCATGTACCTGTTTATATGCAAGTTCATGGGATATAAGCCTAAATATGACTGGCTTTTCTGTAAGAAGCTGGGATTAATGATCCGCTACTTATTAACACTAATCATAGAAATTCTGAAGGCAAACATTGCCGTTTTCAAAATGATATATACGGCAAAATATCAGCTTGAACCTGCCATTGTCACATTCCGGGCAGATTTACATACAACATTTGCAAGAGTGCTTCTGGCTAATTCCATTACCCTGACACCGGGTACCATTACCGTTTCACTCAAAGACAATGAGTATACCGTTCATTGTCTGGATAAGGAACTGGCCCGGGGCATTGATTCCTCTGTATTTGTACAGCTTTTAACTAAAATAGAAAGGATGGATTGAGATGATATACAATTATATCTATATAACTCTGCTGATCATATTATCCATCATGCTGTTCGCCTGCCTGATTCGTGCCATTATGGGGCCGCGTGTGGCTGACAGACTTGTGGCTGTCAACATGATGGGAACGATGGTCATCGTAATGATTGCAATTCTGGCGCTTCTGCTACACGAAGGCTATCTGGTAGATATCTGTCTGATCTATGCCATGATCAGCTTCTTGGCTGTAGTTGTTATTTCCAAAGTATACATAGGTATCTATGAGGAAAAACAGCGTGAGAATGAATCTGTTGATAAAGAAACGGAAGGAGGTACGTCTGATGGGAACCTTTGAATGGATTAAGCTTATCATTGGCTGTGTTTTTTTGTTATGCGGCCTGTTTATCTTCTTTACGGAGCTGTTTGGTGTATTCCATTTTAAATATGTATTAAACAGAATGCATGCTGCTGCCATGGGCGATACTTTAGGCATCAGCTCCTGCCTGATCGGTCTGATGATTTTCTCCGGTTTTAACTTTACCACATTGAAATTATTGCTGATCGTCATATTCTTATGGTTTGCTTCCCCGGTATCTTCCCACGTATTGGCAAGACTTGAGGTAGCAACCAACAAGAATCTTGAGAAACATTGTACCGTCTATAACGACTTGAAAACTCTGGAAGAAGAAACTGCTTCCGAGTCAGAGATGGGAGGCGAATCATTATGATGAATGTACTGCAATATATTTTAATGGGATTTCTGATTATCTGTGCTGTTTCAGTCAGTTTTTCCAAAAATCTGTTGAATTCCATTCTGATCTATATGTCCTTCAGTCTGGTCATGTCCATTCTCTGGATATGTCTGGAATCTCCGGATCTTGCGATTACGGAGGCTGCCGTCGGTGCAGGTATCACCAGTGTGCTTTTCTTCGTGACACTGAAGAAAATTCATGCTATGGGCGGAGAGGAGAAGAAAGATGAGTAAAAGAAAATCTGATGCAGAATATAAAAAGACTTTTTCCTACCGCTATTTCCGTTGGATGAACGGTACCAAAGATCCCTATGTGGGCGAAGTAGAACTGCAGCCGCAGCATCTGTCCGAACAATCAGAGGAGGTAATCTCTGCCCATGCTAAAGATCACGACGCGGTTCTTGACAAGGTCTACAATATCAATGCCAATAAAGAGGTCAAGCTGTTCCGTAAGCTCTATAAGGCAGTCAGTATCCTTTTTTGTGTCTTCCTTATGGCACTGCTGCTTGTAACGATTTCTTACCTTCCTGCTACAGGTGCCGCAGATAAACCGATCAACAACGAAGTAGCAGCACGTTACATAGAAAACGGGCTTCAGGAAACGGGAGCCATCAATATTGTCAGCGGCATGATCCTGGATTACAGGGCATTTGATACATTGGGTGAGTCTCATGTGCTTTTCGTGGCTACCATTACCGTCCTGATCCTGCTTCGTCTGGATAAGAATAAAAAAGGAGAGTTGCCGGAAATATCCAAAGAACTCAATCCTAACGATCGTCTTTATGAGCCCAAAAATGATACGATCCTGCAGATGTCTGCAACCTTTTTGGTACCGATCATTATCATATTCGGAATCTATGTCATCCTGAACGGTCATTTAGGACCGGGTGGCGGTTTCTCCGGCGGTGCGATCATCGGCGCAGGACTTGTTTTGTATTTAAATGCTTTTGGCTTCAAGAAAACAGAGCGTTTCTTTACTGAGAAAACCTATAAAACTGTGTGCTTTTTCTCACTCTCTTTCTACTGCCTTGCCAAGAGCTATTCTTTCTATACCGGTGCCAATCAGTTACACAGTGTGATTCCGAAGGGTACACCCGGTGCTATACTTTCCAGCGGGCTGATCCTTCCGCTTAATATTGCTGTAGGACTGGTAGTAGCATGTACCATATATGCTTTCTATGCAATGTTCCGGAAAGGAGGCTTCTGATATGGGACCGAATTTACTGGTGAATTACGGAGAGGCCGTAGCAGCTATCCTGTTCTGCATCGGCTTTACCAACTTACTTTTACAGAACAATCTTATTAAGAAGATTATCGGCTTGAACGTTATGGACAGTGCCATATATCTTTTCCTTGCGGAAAAAGGCTATATTGCCGGCCGCGTTGCACCAATCGTAACAGACGGTGTACAGAGTGTTGAGGCATATATCAATCCTATTCCGAGTGGTCTGGTTCTGACAGGTATCGTTGTGTCCGTATCGGTTACGGCACTGATGCTTTCCTTAACAATAAGACTATACGCCAGATACCATACGCTGAATCTGGATGATATTTCCACTCAGCTTAAGAAGGAGGGAAAATAAATGAATTTTATATGCAATTTCCCCTTCTTCTCTATCTTACTGAGCCTGTTCTCCGGCACGGTATGTTCCATACTGCCCGGGAAAGCGGCTAAGGTTGTCAACCGTGCGGTTATTATTGCAATCGGTATCATGTCTACAATCCTGCTGGTATATCTGCTCGGTACAAACCAGAGCTTTGTCTACTGGATGGGACATTTTCCGGCACCATGGGGCAATGAAATCCGTGCCGGTGTACTGGAAGCCGGTATGGCACTGTTCTTCTGCATCATTATGTATCTTTCCATGGCGGGCGGTGCCTATAAACTGGACAGTGAAGTAGAAGAAACCAAACATAATCTCTACTACATACTGGTCAATCTGTTGTTAAGCTCGTTGCTTGCACTGGTCTACACCAACGATATGTTTACGGCATACGTCTTTGTAGAGATCAATACGATTTCCGCCTGCGGTCTGATTATGATCCGACAGGTGGGCAGAACCATTGAAGCTGCTGTCAGATACATGATCATGAGTCTGCTCGGTTCCGGTCTGTTACTGTTAGGTATTTGTATGATGTACGATCTTACCGGACATCTGCTGATGAGTAATATGAAGGAATCCGTAGCGGCTATCGTGGCACACGGAGAATACAATATTCCTCTGATCGTAGCGATTGCCCTGATGACCGCAGGTCTTTGTATCAAGAGCGCCCTGTTTCCGTTCCATGCATGGCTGCCGGATGCTTACGGTTACTCCACGGCATCTTCTGCTGCCATCCTGTCCAGTCTGGTATCCAAGGGCTATATTTTCTTACTGATTAAGATTATTTACCGTGTCATTGGTTTTGATATTTTTAAGAATACAAGAATTATTGATGTGCTGTTTGTTTTCGGTCTGATGGGCATGATCTTCGGCTCCTTAAGCGCCATCAAGGAAAACGATATCCGCAGGATGATCGCGTTCTCCTCGGTGGCTCAGATCGGATACATCTATATGGGCTTCGGCATGGGAACCCAGTACGGCATGGTAGCCAGTGTGTTCCATATCCTCTCCCATGCCGCTACCAAATCTCTGCTGTTTATTGCAGCCATCGGCTTGACCGATGTTTCCGGCGGCAGCCGTAAATTCATCGATCTGACCGGCTCCGGATACCGCAATAAATGGGCAGGTGTTACCTTTACGGTAGGCTCCCTCTCCATGGTAGGTGTACCGCTGTTTTCAGGCTTTATCAGCAAGCTTCTGTTTGCCCAGGCGGCAGTCCAGGTAAATGGCAAGATGCTTCCGGCGTTGATCGTCCTCGGTATCAGTACAATCTTAAATGCCATCTACTTTATGAAAACAGTTATCCGTATCTATACGCCGGTGGAAAATACCGATTATCCGAGCGTAACCTTTAAAGACAGGAAGCAGTATAACATTGTACTGATATTCTTCATTATATTAAATATTATATTAGGCGTTAGTTCCCAGCCAATCGTCGATATGATTGAACAGGGTCTTGCCATGTTTGCATAAGGAGGTGACGACATGTATTTGATTCTTTTATCCATATTTTTCCCGGTTCTTGCCGGTGTATATCTTCTGGTAAGAAAAGAAATGGCTGACAGAAAGCATCTGCTGGTAACTGCAGGCATCTGTTTTGCAGTCACGGGTATACTGGTCGTTGCCACATTGCTGACTCAGCACGGTGCTGCCTTTACCCTATTTTATCTGACAGCATCACTTCCAATCTATTTTGCTGTGGATGGCGTAAGTGTGATCTTTTCAGCCATGGCCATGATCATTTTCATCTGCGCAGGCTTCTTTTCTTTCGAATACATGAAGCATGAAACCAAAGAAAAGCGTTACTACGGATATTATCTGATTGTGTTCGGCGTATTGAATGCACTGTGTTTTGCCGGCAATCTGATTACCTTTTACCTGTTCTTTGAAATGCTGACCCTATCTTCCATGCCGTTAGTATTACATAACGGAAGCCATGAAGCTATCATGGCCGGCTTGAAATATTTATTCTATTCCTTATGCGGCGCTTATGCTGCCCTGTTTGGTATTTATTTTATATCCAAGTACAGTGACAACCTGACCTTTACAGCAGGAGGCGTACTGAATACACCTGCTGCCACAGAGCATGTAGGACTCCTTCTGATTGTGGCTTTTGTCATGATCTTAGGCTTTGGTGTCAAAGCCGGTATGTTTCCCATGCACGCCTGGCTGCCTACTGCCCATCCTGTAGCTCCGGCTCCGGCATCGGCAGTACTTTCCGCAGTCATTGTAAAAGCCGGTGTGCTTGCCATTATCCGTCTGATATATTATATCTTCGGGTCTTCCTTCTTACGCGGAACCTGGGTACAGACAGCATGGCTTATCCTGACACTGATTACCGTATTTATGGGCTCCATGCTGGCTTATCGTGAAAAGGTATTGAAGAAACGACTTGCTTACTCTACCGTAAGCCAGCTTTCTTATATTCTATTCGGACTTGCAATCATGGATGCAGGTTCTGTAACGGGCGGACTGCTGCATGTACTGGCCCACGGATTCATCAAATCCACCCTGTTCCTCTGTGCCGGTGCTATTATCTATACCACCGGTAAGACCAGAGTGGATGAGCTGCGCGGCATCGGTAAGGAAATGCCTATGACCATGTGGTGCTACACCATCGTCTCACTGGGATTAATCGGTATTCCGCCCACCGGTGGGTTCGTCAGCAAGTGGTATCTGGCAACCGGGTCATTAAACAGTTCCATTCCGGTATTTTCCTGGCTCGGTCCCGTTATCCTGTTAGTCAGTGCCCTGCTTACCGCAGGCTATCTGCTGCCGCTTACCATTCAGGGATTTTTCCCGGGTGCAGATTATGATTACGAACATTTTAAGAAGCGGGAACCGTCTGCCTGGATGACGATACCGTTACTGATTCTGACGGTTCTGTCAGTTTTGATTGGTTTGTTCCCGACTCCGTTGGTTGATTTCCTGACGAAAATAGTCAGTGCAATTGTATAAGAAAGGAGAAGCAGAAATGATCATCTTAGTAATTTTACTTCCGTTTATTGCCGGTATTTTATCCGCACTGCTTCCCTTTAAGAAGAGAAGCCATTGGGAAATTTTTCTGGAGGGTGCAGTCATCTTAAACAGTATCCTTGTGTGGTATCTGCTGCTGCATCATTCCGACAGCACTTTTGTGCTCGCCCATTTTACAGGCGACTTAAGCATCAACTTCCGTGTGGACGGCATGAGTATGGTTTTTGCCGGACTGGTATCGGCGCTATGGCCCTTTGCCACACTGTATGCTTTCGAGTATATGACCAAGGAAGATCATGAGAAAATCTTCTTCCTGTTCTATACCATGACTTACGGTGTTACCCTGGGCATTGCCCTTGCAGCCAATCTGCTGACCATGTACTTCTTCTATGAATTACTGACTCTGGTTACAGTACCTTTGGTTATGCATACCCTGACAAGAGAAGCGATTCTCGCCAGCCGGAAATATCTGTATTATTCCCTTGGCGGCGCCGCTTTTGCTTTCCTCGGTCTGATCATGATTATTGTCTATGGTACGACCAATAATTTCATCCTTGGCGGTGTACTTGATCCTGCCAAGATTGGTGACAAGACCAATGTATTGCTGCTCATCTACGTAATAGCCTTTATGGGCTTCGGCGTGAAAGCTGCAATCTGTCCCTTTAACTCCTGGCTGCCTCAGGCCGGTGTGGCTCCTACTCCGGTTACGGCACTGCTCCACGCGGTTGCAGTCGTTAAATCCGGTGCCTTCGCCATCATCCGACTGACCTATTACAGCTTTGGTACGGATTTTCTTAAGGGAACCTGGGCACAGACTACGGTTATGCTGATAGTCATGTTTACGATCGTATACGGCTGCAGCCGTGCGGTAAAGGAAACCCACATTAAGAGGAGGCTTGCCTACTCTACTATCAGTAACCTGTCCTACATCCTGTTCGGTGCAGTCATTATGACTCCCCTTGGATTGGTAGGTGCGCTGTCACATTTAGTAATCCACGCCGTCATGAAAATCTGCTCCTTCTTCTGTGCCGGTTCCATTATTCACCAGACAGAGAAACACTATGTGCATGAGCTGGACGGTATGGGTTATAAGATGCCCTGTATCTTCGGTATTTTTACCGTCTCCGCTTTTGCCCTGATGGGCGTTCCCGGACTGGCAGGTTTTATCAGCAAATGGAATCTTGCCTCCGCTGCGGTAGACAGCGGCAACGTGGTTGCCTATTTCGGAATTGCCTGTCTGCTGATTTCCGCACTGTTAACAGCCATCTATATGCTGTCGATTGTGGTGCGTGCTTTCTTCCCGGGCAAAGACTTTGATTACAGTACTTTAGAGGGTGTGAAAGATCCTAACTGGAAAATGCTACTGCCATTGTTTGTATTTACTTTCTTTATTATAGTATTTGGTGTTTATTCCCAGCCGCTTGTAAATTTCCTCTATGATGTGGCTGCGGGATTATATTAAGGAGGTGCCCGATATGAATACATTAATCTGTACAATTGTTTTTCTTCCTATGATATCGGCAATCCTCTGCTATATCCTGGGACGTTTTCAGAAAGAAGTGAGAAGCTATTTTGCTGACGTGATAACCGGCATTACTTTCGGATTGTCCTTATATCTTTTTATACAGTTTCTGACAGGACATCCCTCCGATGTTCTTGTGGAAATTCCATATGTATGTGGCATGGGGCTGCATTTTACCATCGACGGTTTCCGTGCTATGTACGGCATGATTGCCGCCTTTATGTGGTTTATGAGCACATTGTTCTCCAAGGAGTATTTCGCCCACTACCGCAACAGGAACCGTTATTATCTGTTCCTGTTACTGACCTTAGGCGCTACGGAAGGAGTCTTCCTTTCCGCTGATTTCTATACTACCTTTATCTTCTTTGAGATCATGTCTTTCACCTCTTATGTATGGGTGGCACATGATGAGAAGAAAGAATCCCTGCGTGCAGCTGCTACCTATCTGGCTGTGGCAGTGATTGGCGGTCTAGTCATGCTGATGGGTATCTTCCTGCTCTATGATGTGACAGGTACCTTATTCTTTGATGAATTGATAGATGCCTATACCACATACGGTCTGCTCAGCGCGGAAAGTACAGACTGCACACGGCTCTGGATTGCAGGCATCTGTATGCTGTTTGGTTTCGGTGCCAAAGCCGGTGCATTTCCATTGCACATCTGGCTTCCCAAAGCCCATCCGGTTGCTCCGGCTCCGGCTTCTGCACTGTTGTCCGGTATTCTGACCAAAGCCGGTATGTACGGTATTCTGATTTTGACAGCTTATTTATTCTTAGGAAATACAGGCTGGGGCAGCCTGATCCTGATCATCGGTGTATGCACAATGGTAATCGGTGCCGTGCTTGCACTGTTCTCCGTAGATTTAAAGAGAACCCTTGCCTGCTCCTCTGTCTCACAAATTGGCTTTATTCTGGTTGGTGTCGGCATGTCCGGCTTGCTGGATGAAGAAAACCTTCTGGCTGTACGAGGCAGTATGCTTCACATGGTAAACCATTCTCTGATCAAGCTGGCACTTTTCATGGCTGCCGGTGCAGTCTTTATGAATGTGCATAAGCTTAACTTAAATGACATTCGGGGCTTCGGCCGTAAAAAGCCATTGTTAAACTATATCTTCCTGATGGGTGCTCTCGGCATCGGCGGCGTACCGCTTTGGAACGGTTATGTCAGCAAAACCCTGATCCATGAAAATATCGTGGAATATATCGAACTGCTCCGCGAAGGACAGGTAACAGGAATGTTCAGTGCCGGATTAATGAAAGGCATTGAATGGAGTTTTCTTATCAGCGGAGGTCTGACCGTTGCCTATATGCTGAAGCTTTATATCTGTATCTTTGTAGAAAAGAACACTGACGAATCTGTACAGACAAAATATGATGCCCTGAAAGGCAAATATATGAATAAAGTCAGTGCCTTTGCACTTGGCCTTAGTGCGACACTTCTGCCGATAATGGGATTCTTCCCCGGTATAGTGATGGATGGACTGGCTGATATGGGACAGGGATTCATGCAGATAGAAGAAGCCGGTCATAAAGTGGTCTACTTCTCTCTTACTAATCTGAAAGGAGCCTGCATCTCCCTTGTCGTTGGCGTTTTAGTTTATCTGGTAATAGTACGTTTGTGGCTGATGAAGAAAGAAAATGAAGAAGCCTCTTCCAAGGTATATGTGAACCGTTGGTATCGGTATCTTGATTTGGAAGATGTTGTTTACCGTCCTGTATTACTGGCTATCCTGCCTGCCGTATTCGGCTTTCTGTGCCGTATTCTGGACAGTTTCATAGACACTGTGGTTGTCATACTGCGTAAGACCATTTATAAAGACAGTCCGCTGCCCCAGGAACTTGCAGAAGGCACCCCTATTACCCATATGTGTGCCTGCGTAGCGGGATGGTTCCAGACACTTGGTAATATGACTTTCCACAAGAAATGCCCTAAGAATATAGATTATGAGCATAAATTTGCAATGATATATGAAGAATGGCATGAAAATGGCACGATCATCACACGAAGTATGTCCTTCGGACTGCTGCTGTTCTGTGTTGGTCTGGTATTCACGGTAGCATATCTGTTCCTGAGAGATGTGTTTATGCTGTGGTAAAAAAGGTTCGCTACATATTCTATTACGTAACAAAAGGTTCGCTTGACAGCGAACCTTGCAAGAATCCCCTTGAGGGGATTCTTGTTGACTTTTTCGAAACCAGGCCTTTAATCCTTATGATAGATCCGGTAAAATTCTGCCACCTGCCTGTCCAACAGCTCCAATGCCTCATCTACCTCATCCTGTCTTCCGGCATTTCTGCACAGCAGGAAGAATATGGGCGTATAGAAATTTAATGCCATTACCTCCGGGTCAGCCTGTATAAAAGAACCCTGGCGTATCATATCGGAGAAAAGTTCCCTCTGAAAAACTATACTCTGCTCAAAAAACAGACTGCGGTAGATTTCATAAATCTCCCCATCCTGATATTGCTCCATGGTGGCAAATCTCCAGAATCTTGACATGAAATCATCCTGCAGATAAAACAGAAACACATTTCTGCTTATCGTCTGCAATTCCTCCAGTGTCATTCTGCCATACTGTTTCGCAGCTTCCTCCATCCGCTCATCTGTAGGGAGCCCGAAATCGACTGACATATGATACATTTTTTCTTTCATCTGCGTTACAATTGCATCTACGATTTCTCTTTTACTCTTATAATGCTTATAGATTGAACTGTCCTTGATTCCAACCGCATCCGCAATATTTTTCACGCTTGTTCCCTTGTACCCATTCTGTGCAAACAAAGTAAGGGCTTCCTCAACAATTCTTTCTTTGGTTGTCATCTTATGCTCCATAGTTTCCTCCATCACAATATTTCCAATCTAACCGTTTCCTAGGCCTGCACTAACTCCCTGACCTCACTCTCCTGCTCAAACAGGACGCAGCCTCGCTCTGCTGTCTTATCTTTCTCGCATTCCTGCTGTCGACCGCATATTTAGTCAGAAATAACGTCTCTTTTGGATTATGTAATGTGGCCTTTAGAATTTCTGATACAATATTCTCTACACCTTTGCTTAAGTATTCTTCCAATTGAAATCGATCCATCGTAATACTCCTGCCTTCCTATTCTTCTGTATGTATTCTTTTGCTACGTCAAAAACCCGGCTAGTGTTTACTAGCTGTCAAGTTTTTTCACATTCTTTATAGACAATGTGCAATGCGCCATATACAATGGTTTTATTGACTTTTTTGCTATTATTTCGACAATATGTTATACTGAATTCGACTATCATTTGAAAAGGAAGAGGTCTTACCATGGTAATGAAGGCATCATTTATCTGTCTGCTTCTTATTATATATATGGGCTGTTTCTATTACACGAATAAGCATCTGCCTATCAGGTCCACCAGAATTTTCTCCTATTGCTATATCAGCATGATTGTGCTGATGGTATTTGACCTGATTACACTATATACAGTGAACCATCTGGATAGTGTGCCGGAGCTTGTTAATCTGACTGTCCATACGATTTATTTGATATCGATCAACGTTACAGTCTATTTATACTTCCTTTATCTCAGGAGCCTCTTGGAAAATGAGTTATTGATACCCGGAATACTCAGGAAGATACAAAGTGTGCCATTTATCATTACATCAGTTCTCATCGCAATACTACCGCTTGGTTATGTAACGGGAACTTATAGTAATTATTCTATGGGCGGGAAGGTATATGCTCTTTATGTAAGTGTTATTCTGTATAATCTGACTATTCTGTATTACAGTACAAGATACTGGCGATTGCTGAACAGGGAAAAGAGGGGCTCAATCATAGCATCTGTTCCGATTTTCTTCGTCGTTTCGGTGATTAATATAGCTATGCCGGATCTGCTTTTTACCATACTGTACGTTACTCTGACAGCAGTCGGATTAATGCTGAGTAATGAAAACAGTGAGAAATATCTGGATAAGCAGACAGGGATGTTTAATCAGTATGCCTTGGATATTGTCAGCAGCGAATATATAAAATCTAAGAAAAATGCGTTTGCAATTATCCTGACAATCAGTGAGTCGGAAAATATGCAGGATATGATGAACTGGAGGCACTATATTACTGCCATGGAGAAGCTACAGCATTATTGCAGTAAGGAATTAAAGCGGCAGGCCTACCGTGTAGGTGATAATGGCTTTGTCATCCTGGTTTCTTCCAAACAGAATGTGGAGAAAACAGCAGAGGCAATCGTCCGGTATGGCAAGCAAAGCTGTGACAACGATATTTCCATAGAATATAGTGTTATTGCACTGAACGAGTGCACAAGCAGCGATGTTCTCATGTCTAAGATTGTGGATACCTGCATCAGTGCAGTTAACAAGATGGCTAAATATGATTTCCTGACAGGAGTCTTTAACCGTAATATGTTTGAAAAGGAGCTTGCGAAGCAGAAGGATGCGGGGATTGATGCCTACTATCTGCTCGCGGATCTGAATAACCTTAAGGAGACCAATGATATACTGGGACATTCTGCCGGTGATGAACTGCTCCAGACGGCAGCCAGGCTGTTAGTGGATACGGTAGGCGAAAGCGGCATGGTATTCAGGCAGGGCGGAGATGAGTTTGCTGTCCTGTGGAACGGGACGGATGTGCGGGCTCTGCTTAAGCTTCTGGAAAATAACCGGATGAAGCTTAATGAAAATCGGATGATTCCTTTAAGTTTTGCGGTTGGATACGGAAGGCTTACGGATAAGGATGTGCTTAAGGAGGCCGATCAGATGATGTATGAAGATAAGGCCAGAATAAAGGGAAAGACCGGATGACGACCGAAAGCTTCGGTTAGCAATTATAAACCATTGACATATAAAAGGAATCGAAAGGAGACAACATTATGTCAGAAAAAATCATCCCCTACAAAATCTACCTGGAAGAAAGCGAGATGCCTAAAGCATGGTATAACCTTCGTGCCGATATGAAGAACAAGCCGGCTCCGCTTCTGAATCCGGGTACCTTGAAACCCATGACGGCAGACGAACTGAAACCGGTATTCTGTGATGAGCTGATCAAACAGGAACTGGACGATACCACGGCTTTCTTTGAAATCCCGGAAGAAATCCGGAATTTCTATAAGATGTACCGCCCGTCACCGTTAGTCAGGGCTTATTGTCTGGAGGAAAAATTACAGACTCCTGCCAAAATCTACTATAAATTTGAAGGAAACAATACCAGTGGCAGCCATAAACTGAATTCTGCCATTGCCCAGGCATATTATGCCAAGAAACAGGGGCTTAAGGGTGTCACAACAGAAACCGGTGCCGGTCAATGGGGCACCGCACTTTCCATGGCATGCTCCTACTTTGATCTGGACTGTAAGGTATATATGGTAAAGGTTTCCTACGAGCAGAAGCCTTTCAGACGCGAGGTCATGAGAACCTATGGTGCATCCGTTACTCCTTCTCCGTCAACCGAGACAGAAGTCGGAAAGAGAATTCTGGAAAAACATCCCGGAACTACCGGAAGCCTGGGCTGTGCCATTTCGGAAGCTGTTGAAAAGGCAACTACCACAGAAGGTTACCGCTATGTCTTAGGTAGTGTTTTAAATCAGGTATTATTGCACCAGTCCGTAATCGGTCTGGAAACCAAGGCTGCTTTGGACAAATACGGTATCAAAGCTGACACTGTCATCGGCTGTGCCGGCGGCGGTTCCAATCTGGGCGGACTGATTGCACCTTTCATGGGCGAAAAGCTCCGCGGAGAAAACGACTACCGTATCATCGCTGTTGAGCCTGCATCCTGCCCAAGCTTTACCCGTGGTAAATATGCTTATGATTTCTGCGATACCGGAATGGTCTGCCCGCTCGCTAAAATGTACACACTGGGCAGTGATTTCATTCCTGCACCAAACCATGCCGGCGGCCTTCGCTATCACGGTATGAGCTCCACTCTCTCCCAGTTATATGATGACGGACTGATGGAAGCAGTCTCCGTACAGCAGACGGATGTCTTCAAGGCTGCTGAGTATTTCGCAAGAGTAGAAGGTATCCTTCCGGCTCCTGAAAGCTCACATGCCATCAGGGTTGCCATTGATGAGGCACTGAAGTGCAAGGAGACCGGAGAGGAGAAGACTATCGTATTCGGTCTTACGGGAACAGGCTATTTTGATATGGTAGCATACCAGAAATTCCACGACGGCGAGATGGAAAACTACATTCCTTCTGACGCAGAGATTGCCGAAAGTCTTGCTAAGTTACCGGTTGTGAAATAATATGATATAAAAAGGGCAGAGGCTCGTTATGAGTCGCTGCTCTTATTTTTCTCCTATTTGGAATCTCTTCTTCAAACTGACAATCCCCAGAAAAACCGTAAAAATCTCTGCTTCTTCCAGAGTATATCCGATAAAACTCTGTATCTGTAAATCATACGATCATGCAGAAGAAAGTAATCATAATACTATCAACTCTTCAATTAAATCATAATGTTTATCAATAAATTTATTTACATCTTCTGGATTTTGTCGCAGAATCCCGTTATAAATTCCTTCATGATATATTTGAAGCTTCTGCTTGGCTTGCGCATCAGACTTTCTGATAACCAAATCTATCCATTCCCGATAGACTGTCATAACTGCACCCATAATGGTAATTAATAAGGTATTGTCAGATGCCCGCATCAACAATTCATGAAATTCCTTGTCAAGATTTGTCTGCATATCGGCTGATGCTTTGTGCATCTCATCCAGTTTTTCTTCAAATAAAATCTTATACTCTTTACTAATTCCTTGTTCAATAAGCAGCCCACAAACCGCCTTTTCCATGGCACGCCTGAATTCACAAACGTCCTTTTTAGTGATTGTTCCCAACGCCAGCATTATAATTAACATTTGACATATTGCGTCGTTTGTTGTTTCCGAAATATAATTGCCTGATCCCTGAACACGATCTATCATTCCCATTCCGCGCAAAATGCTAAGTGCCTCTCTGGTAGAATTTCTTCCAATATTCAATGTTTCGGCTATAGATCTCTCTGTAGGCAGTTTACTCCCTACCTTAAGCTCTTTATTTTGAATCATCTTAAAGATATATTCAATAGCTTTTTCATACTCCATTTGTGTACTTGATCGTTCCATCTTTTCCCCTTATAAAAAACAAGCATATATAGATGCCAGAATGACTGTAAGTAATCCGGACACCGCTATTGCCAAGCTGCTCATTGCACCTTCAATCTCTCCCATTTCCATTGCTTTGGCAGTCCCTATTGCATGAGAAGACGCCCCTAAGGCCAACCCTTTGGAGATTGGTTCCGTAATCTTAAATATTTTACAAATAATTTCTCCAAACATATTACCTAAAATGCCGGTAATAATAATTACAGCCACTGTGATCGTTACATAACCGCCCAGTTCCTCAGCAACACCCATTCCTATCGCCGTTGTAATTGACTTTGGTAATAATGTAACATATTCCTGATGGGATAATCCACAAATAATTGCAAGAATCAGAACCGTAGTAAGGCTCGTGATTGTACCAGCCAAAAGCCCAATCATTACAGCCTTATGATTCTCTTTCAGCAACCTCCATTGTTCATACAACGGAATAGCCAGGCAAACCGTAGCCGGTGTCAATAACCAGCTTAAATACTTTGCCCCTTCATTATATGTATCATAATCAACCTTTCCAACGACTATTACCAGTATCGAAACTACAATAGATATAAGTAGCGGATTTAAAATTCCCAGCTTAAACTTCTTCTTAAGTAAAACTCCTAATCCATATGCAAGCAGGCTCAATGTCACCCCTGCAAACATTGATTGTTCAAAAAAACTATTCATGATTGGTCTCCCTCTCTTTCCTGATTACCCTCTGAGAAAGGCGTCCGGTTGCCACCATGACAGTTACCAACGTCACAACTGTAATGATACATGCAGGAATTAACATAGCCTTTAATTCTGCCCAACTCTTAATCAATCCTACACCGGCAGGAATAAACATGACCGGCATAATCTCTATCATAAATTTCCCTGCTTCTTTAACATCTTCCAGCTTAATTATTCCTGTCATAAGACAAATAAACATAATCACCATACCGTAAATACTCGCCGGAACAGGTAAAGGAATCATATACTTAAATATCTCTCCAAACAACGAAATCAATAATATAATAAAAAACTGTTTCAAATACTTCATGAAATACTCTCTATACTTTCTTATTTATTTTGCACAAAAAAGCCTTTATTTTAGCCATTTG
>JBJELE010000026.1:0-43136 GCA_051878995.1 Lachnospiraceae bacterium
AATATAACATGTTGATAGATCAGAGATTCAGGTTCGGTTTTGAGGGTATGTCAAAATGCTATAAGAAGAGTTACACTATTTGCAATTTTTTGTAAATAGTGTTTTTTTTTTGAATTGTTTATGTTATAATAAGTTATATTTGAGATTGCTGTAGTTATTTTCTTAAAATTATGTGAGATGTGTAGGCAATCCGATAGATTTATGAGGTATTTTCTAAATATATAACGTGAGGTGGATTACATGGATACAAAGATTCTGCTTGAGAACGGAACCAACGAGCTGGAAGTGCTTGAATTTAAACTGGATGGAAATGCATATGGCATTAATGTCGCTAAGATTAAGGAAATTATTACATATCAGGCGGTGACTCCTGTTCCGAATGCACATCCCAGTATTGAAGGTATTTTTATGCCACGTGATACTATGATTACGGCAATTGATTTAAAGAATTGTTTGCAGAGAGGTGTGTCTGAACCGGGTGGTTTGTTTATTATAACAAACTTCAATAAATTGGATATTGCTTTTCATGTTGATTCTGTAGTTGGCATTCATCGTGTTTCATGGAGAGATATTATTAAACCGGGATCTACCGTATCAACATCAGAAGATGGTGTTTCTACCGGTATTATTAAATTTGAAGATCGGTTGATTATTATACTTGACTTTGAGAAAATTGTAACTGATATTAATCCGGAGACAGGTTTGAAGGTAACTGAGATTGATGAATTGGGTGAAAGACATCGAAATAATGTTCCAATCCTGATTGCGGAAGATTCTCCTTTGTTAAATAAGTTAATTGTTGATTCTTTGAAAAAAGCTGGTTATGATAATTTGATTCATACTGAGAATGGTCAGCAGGCTTATGATGTTATTGAAGAATGTAAGAGAGAAGGCACTTTGAAGGATCACGTACAATGCATTATTACTGATATCGAGATGCCTATTATGGATGGACACAGATTAACAAAACTTGTGAAGTCTGATGATGCAACGAAGGATATTCCGGTTGTTATTTTCTCATCCTTGGTAAACGAAGAAATGAGAAGAAAAGGAGAAGCTCTTGGTGCAGATGCACAACTCTCTAAACCTGAGATTGGTAACTTAGTAAAAGTTGTTGATGAGCTTGTTGCAAATCTCAAGTAGTATGAATGAAAAGATAAAGGCCGGGAGTTTCCCGGCTTTTACTATGCAGAGTAGTGAAAAAGATATAAAGGGTAATTTGAAATGGACAATAAGATATCTGAACTGATAAGTAAAATACAGGACGCAGAACTTGTGCTGGTAGGATTAGGTGAAGAGTTTCAATATGACTGGAGTTCTTTGCTGGATGACAAGAGATATAAGGAGATTGAACGGGAAATAGATAACAGAGAGGAGTATATCTGGATTATTCCTTTTCTGCAAAAGATGGTTTTGCAAAAAGTCCATGAGGATAAATGGAATAAAGCATATACCATTTTAAGAGATATTCTGAAGGACAAAAATTATTTTATTGTCTCACTGTGCATGGACGATTATATCTACGGTGTGGGATTGGATGAAAAGAGAATTGTGACTCCCTGCGGAGGATTTCGCAAAATGCAGTGCAATAAGAATTGTTCTCACACATTATATGAAATTCCACAGGAAAGTCTTGATGAAGTGAGCAGGTACTATAATAAGGAACTGCCTTTAGAGGCATTAAAAGAGCCGCTATGTGATGTGTGTGGTGATAAGCTTCGTTTTAACCAACTGGGAGTGGCAAAATATGCAGAGGAAGGATACCTGGATAGGTGGAGTGAATATACCAAGTGGCTGCAAGGAACTGTGAATAAGAAATTGTGTGTGTTGGAACTGGGAGTCGGGTTGGAGTATCCGACGGTCATTCGTTTCCCATTTGAAAAAATTGTATTTTACAATCAAAAGTCGTTCTTATATCGTATCCATCCTAAAATATATCAATTAGGAGAAGAAATTGCTGACAGAGGGCTTGGAATCGGTGAAAATCCCGTCAATTTTTTGATAAAGGGATTTGTTAAATAGAGGACTATGTGATAAAATGAGTCATAAAATATTTTTGGGGAGAAGCTATGAATTCAGGTGAAGAATATTTAGACAATCTATTAAAATCTATGATGGAAGGCGAAAGTACTGCAGATACAGTAGCTGAATCTGAAGAAGCGAATGCAGAATCCTTGCAGAGTGAAGCAAATGAAACAGAAATGCCGAGTGATTTGATGCCGGATGAAACAGAAATGCCGGATGATCTGCTAATGGATGCAACAGAGGTGTCAGGTGAATTTCCTATGGATGAATCAGAAACATTGGATGATCTGGTAATAGATGAGACAGATATATCTGATGATTTGGTAATAGATGAGACAGATGTGCCCGATGAGCTTGGAATAGATGGATTGACGGATGTGCCGAGTGATCTGGAATTAGAGGAATCGAATGGGGCGGAAAATGAGATAGAGGACTTTAATTTGTCAGATTTGGGATTAGATGATCTTGGCTTGGAGGAGATACCTCTAACAGAGTCTGAATCGGGAGATTTTGCGACAGATGATGCCTTGGAGAATCTTTTGGCGGGTGAAGGTGAGCTGAGTGATGGCTTATTGAATGATACGTCTTTGGATGAGTTATCTATAGAGGAACCCGTGCAGGAGCAAGATGCAGCGGATGGCAATATGTCGGCAGAAGAGATTGAGCGTCTGTTGAGTGGTGATCTTATATTAGGTGACGAAATTTCGGATGCTGATGAGTCAGAATCTATGGTATCCGATTCTGTTCCTACAGATGATTTGTTAACAGCGGATGATACGTCCGAGACAGATGATTTGGCTTTAGAGGATTTTGGAGAGAGCGATGATGATCTGTCTGCTTTGCTGGAGGGACTGGAACAAAATGAGGATTTGTCTGAAATCAATGATTTGTTAGAAAAATCGGATCAGGGAGTTTCGGTGGATGATGATATGCTGGCCATGCTGGAGAGTGTACCGGAAGGTGGCGATGGCGAGAATGGTGATGAGGCATTCGATTTCTTTTCCGGCGAAGAGGCAGTAGAGGGAGAGCCTGAGAATATTCGTGAATTGACCCAGGAAGAGCTGGAAGAGAGAGAAGAGAATAAAGGAGCTAAGAAGGAAAAGAAGAAGAGGGAGAAGAAACCAAGGAAGAGAAGAGGAAAGAAAGATGCCGCTGAAAGTGACAGTGCCGTTGCGGAAGGAGAAAATGCTGCACTGGAAAGCTTGCTGGAAGACACAGCAGATGAGGCATCAGCATCTAAGAAAAGAGGCTTATTTGCAAGACTTTTGGACTTCCTGACGGAAGAGGACGAGGAGGTTCCGGATAACAGTGTCGGTAGTGAAGCCAATACGGATGATTTGCTATTAGGTAATCTTACCGAAGAAAACCAGCAGGTTTTGGACGATCTAAATAAGGAAGATCAGGAGAAAGACAAGAAAAAAGGTAAGAAAGAAAAGAAGAAGAAAGAAAAGAAAGCCAAGAAATCTAAAAAAGCGGCAGCGGAAAGCGGAGAGGACGAGGAAACAGAAGGAGAAGATAAGGAAAAGGGCAAAAAGAAGAAGCCGAAGAAAAAGAAGAAGGAAAAGAATCCGGAAGAAGAAGTACCTGCAGTACCGGAGAAAAAACTTTCCAGAAAGAAGGTTATTACCGTATTCTTATACTGTGCAACAATAGCAGCCTGCATTATTGTGATATCCAGAGTTCTTCCGAATTATATGCAGAAGCGGGATGCCAGAGTCGCTTATGACAATCAGAAATATGGTGAGGTATTTGATCTTCTATATGGAAAGAACTTAAGTGAAGAGGATGAGCTGATTTTAGAAAAGAGCAGCACAATTCTGCAGATGAGACGTAAGCTTGATTCTTACGAGAATTATGAGAAATTGAATATGCCTTTAGAGGCATTGGATGCTCTGATTTCCGGTGTTGACATTCATCAGAAGCTTTTGCCTAAGGCTGATGAATATCGTGTAACAGATGAAGTGAATGAGATTTATGATCAGATTCTGGAGAAATTGTCTGAATACGGAGTGTCTGAAGCAGATGCGTTGGATATCATTGCATCAGGGGATAATGTAACGTATTCCCAGAGACTGGAAAGCATTATATACGGAAATGCTGAGACTTCGGAAAACGCAGAAGAGACGATTCAGGATGTTTTGCCGGAAGAAGAGGAGATCATTGACCGTCTGGAGCAGTCTGAAGAGGCAGAAACGGAGCAGGAGTAAATCATGGTAGCAATAATCGATTATGATGCCGGTAATATTAAGAGTGTAGAGAAAGCAGTGAATGCGCTGGGCTATGAGGCTGTGGTAACAAGAGACAGGAGCAGCATCCTGAATGCTGAGCATGTAATCCTTCCGGGGGTAGGAGCCTTCGGAGATGCCATGAAGAAGCTGCACAGCTATGGTCTGGTTGAAGTAATCAGAGAGGTGGCAGCCAATCATACTCCTTTTCTGGGAATATGTCTGGGCCTTCAGCTGATGTTTGAAAGCAGCGAGGAAGCACCCGGCGTGGAGGGGCTTAGCCTGCTGAAAGGCAGAATCGTAAGACTCCCTGATACAGAAGATTTGAAAATACCGCATATCGGTTGGAATTCTCTGAAATATCCGAATCCCGGCAGACTGTTTGCAGGAATTCCGGAAGATTCTTATGTGTATTTTGTACATTCCTATTATTTACAGGCCGGGGAACCGGAGATTGTAAAAGCAACAACGGAGTATGGCGCTTTGGTCCATGCTTCCGTGGAAAAGGAAAATGTTTTTGCTTGTCAGTTCCATCCGGAGAAAAGTTCGGAGGTTGGCATGAAGATACTGGAGAATTTCCTAAAGATTGAGGGGTAAAGCCAATGCACACAAAGCGAATTATTCCCTGTTTGGATGTAAAGAACGGCAGGGTGGTAAAGGGTGTTAATTTTGTTAATTTTAAGGATGCAGGAGATCCGGCAGAGGTAGGAGCAGCTTATGACAAATCCGGTGCAGATGAGCTGGTATTTTTAGATATCACCGCATCTTCGGATGCCAGGGCTACTGCCGTGGAAATGGTTCGTAAGGTAGCCGAGAAAGTATTTATTCCGTTTACGGTAGGCGGCGGTATTCGTACTGTTGACGATTTCAAGGCAATCTTGCGGGAAGGTGCAGATAAGGTATCTGTTAATTCCGCGGCAATCATGAATCCGCAGTTGATAAGTGATGCCGCTGACAAGTTCGGCAGCCAGTGTGTGGTTGTGGCGATAGATGCCAAGCGCAGACCGGATGGAAACGGATGGAATATTTATAAAAACGGTGGTCGTGTGGATATGGGTATCGATGCGGTAGAATGGGCCATGAAGGCAGAACGGTTAGGAGCCGGAGAAATCCTTCTTACCAGTATGGATGGTGATGGTACCAAGGCCGGTTATGATCTGGAGCTGACGAGAGCAATTTCTGAGAATGTGTCTATTCCCGTGATTGCTTCCGGCGGTGCGGGAACGATGGAGCATTTCTATGAGGCATTTACTGTCGGGAAAGCAGACGCAGCGTTGGCAGCCTCTTTATTCCATTTCAAAGAGATGGAAATTAAAGATTTAAAACAGTATTTGAGACAGAAAGGCATTTCAGTCAGATTATAGAGGAGTGGATAGGCACCGTGCAAAGCATTCGGTGCCTGTTTTGTGGAATAGAAAAGGATTCACGGGCAGAGTAAGCTTTGGGAAAGGAAGTACATAAGATGGCAATGTTAAGCAATGACTGGGCGGTAGCCTTGAATGATGAATTCCATAAG
Organism: Lachnospiraceae bacterium; assembly: GCA_051878995.1. GTDB lineage: Bacteria > Bacillota > Clostridia > Lachnospirales > Lachnospiraceae > UBA3282. The sequence continues at coordinate 5,767 of JBJELE010000026.1, forward strand.
CCGTATTACAAACAGTTATATACCTTTGTAAAGGACGAGTATAGTAAGAAAATAATATACCCGCCTGCTGAGGATATTTTTAACGCTTTTCATTTTACACCTTTAAATCAGGTGAAAGTACTTCTATTGGGGCAGGATCCTTATCATAATGAACACCAGGCACATGGTATGAGCTTTTCCGTGTTGCCTGACCAGAAGGAGATACCGCCATCTTTACAGAATATTTATAAAGAACTGCAGGATGATTTGGGGTGCTATATTCCCAACAACGGCTATCTAAAGAAATGGGCAGATCAGGGTGTGTTGTTATTAAATACAGTATTGACGGTACGAGCCCATCAGGCGAACTCCCATCAGGGTAAAGGTTGGGAAGAGTTTACGGATGCGGTCATCCGGGCAGTCAATGAGCAGGACAGGCCTATTGTGTATCTGTTATGGGGAAGACCGGCACAGAGCAAGATTCCAATGCTTACCAATCCGAAGCATTTAATCCTGACGGCGCCTCATCCGAGCCCACTTTCCGCATATCGGGGATTTTTTGGCTGTAAGCATTTCAGCCGGTGTAATGATTTCCTGAAATCCCATGGCGTAGAACCGATTGACTGGCAGATTGAGAATATACCGGAATAAGTTGTGCTGGAAAGTACCAGAAACATTAATTGATAAAACAAATTACTGATATCTAAATCATCATATTTACAAATAATAAAGCAAGGTGCTACTATTACAATATAGATAGCAGATACGAGGAGGAAAAAAGATGAAAAAAGTACCATTTGTAACAAAAGAGCAGATAGAGGAGATTGTAAAAACTTATCCAACTCCTTTTCATATCTATGATGAGAAGGGAATCAGAGCCAATGCGCAGGCGGTAAAAGAAGCATTTGCATGGAATAAAGGGTTTAAGGAATATTTCGCTGTGAAAGCCTGTCCCAATCCGTTTTTGATTCAGATATTACACGAATATGGCTGTGGCTGTGACTGTTCTTCCCTGACAGAATTAATGCTGAGCAATGCCATGGGAATTAACGGACATGATATCATGTTTTCTTCCAATGATACACCGGCAGAGGATTATGCATACTGTGCCAAAGTTGGCGGAATCATCAACCTGGATGATATCACCCATATTGATTTTGTAGAGAATATTCTAGGTAAGCTGCCTGAGACTATGAGCTGCCGCTACAATCCGGGCGGGGTATTTACCATGAGCAACGGCATTATGGATAACCCGGGTGATGCGAAATACGGTTTTACCACGGAGCAGTTATTTGAAGGATACAGAATCCTGAAAGAAAAAGGCGTAAAGCATTTTGGTCTGCATGCTTTCCTGGCAAGCAATACCGTAACAAATGAATATTATCCGAAACTGGCAAAGCAGCTTTTTGAAATAGCGGTACAGATCAAAGAGAAGGTTGGTGTGGAATTAGAGTTCATCAATCTGTCCGGTGGTGTGGGAATCGCGTATACACCGGATCAGACGCCTAATGACATCAGAGAGATCGGTGCCGGAGTACACCAGGTATATGATGAAGTGTTGGTTCCGGCAGGTATGGGGAATGTGGCAATCTATACAGAGATGGGGCGTTTTATGATGGGACCTTATGGAGCGCTTGTTACGCAGGCAATTCATGAGAAACATACGCATAAGGAATATATCGGTGTAGATGCCTGTGCAGTCAATCTGATGCGTCCGGCGATGTACGGTGCATATCATCATATTACGGTGCTTGGCAAAGAGGATGCTGCCTGCGATCATATGTATGATGTAACAGGTTCTCTGTGTGAGAATAATGATAAGTTTGCGATTGACAGAGAACTGCCTAAAATCGATATGGGTGATTATCTTGTCATTCACGATACAGGCGCACACGGATTTGCCATGGGCTATAATTACAACGGCAAATTAAAATCTGCGGAATTACTCTTAAAAGAAGACGGCAGTGTGCAGTTAATCAGACGTGCTGAGACACCGAAGGATTATTTTGCTACTTTCGATTGTTTTGATATCTATAAAAAGCTCGATTTTTAATAAAATAACTTGCCAACAACCTGAGGTTATGATAAGATATATCTCGGTTGTTGGAAATGCTGGTGTGGCGGAATGGCAGACGCATCAGACTCAAAATCTGACGAGGGCAACTTCGTGCGGGTTCAAGTCCCGCCACCAGCATTAATCAATTTCAATGGAAAGCCGCGAATTTAATGGATTCGCGGCTTTCTTTTTGTCTGAACGAAATTATCTTTTGGGGGTTCTGGTGGGGCGATATGGAAAATTAATGCTATATTAAATACCAAATATTGTAAGAATAACTTTTCAAAATACTATATACAAGAAGTTTAATTTATGTTATCGTAGTTAAGGATTGTTAAAAAAAGTAACATTTTGTAACAAAAATGAAACATATGTAGTATACAAGGCTTTGATGTACAAAAACATAACAACACAAAAGTAGAAAGGAAAAGTTTGCCGGTAACAGGCAGATAGAGATACATATGAAGAATCAGAAAATATTAACCAGATTGGGAAGAACCGTGGCGGCGTTTGGCGTGGCAGGCATACTTGCATTTGTGCCGGTACAGCAGGCACAGGCTATCGGGGCGGGCAGCTCCATTGCAAGAGGAATTGACGTGTCCAAGCATAATCTGGCCATAGACTGGAGCCAGGTACCTTCTTCGGGAGTGTCCTTTGCCTTTATAAAGGCAGGTAGTACCAATTCCGGCGTTGATCCGTATTTTGATGCCAATATGCGGGGTGCCAATGCAGCCGGCCTTAAGACAGGAGTTTATCTGTATTCTTATGCAACGAATGCAGAGCAGGCGAAGAATGAAGCAGAACTGTTATTACAGTGGATGAGCAATTATACAGTCAGTTATCCGGTAGTGTATGATGTGGAGGATTCTTGCCATAAGAATATGTCCCAGGCACAGCTGCAGGAGATTATCAATACTTTCTGTTCCACGATCGAGGCACAGGGATATTATCCGGTAGTATATTCCAATAAGAATATGTTCCAGAACAAGATTGGTAATATCGGATACGATAAGTGGGTGGCGCAATACGCGGATGCTCTGGAATATGAGGGAGCGTCTTTCTGGCAGAATACGTCACATGGCAGCGTGGCCGGTATTCCTACCAGAGTGGATATGAATTACCAGTTCAAGGATTATTCTTCTATTATCATTGCAGATGGTTTCGCAGACCGTGGTGATCAGAAGGTGTTCTATTCCAATTACAGAATGCAGCGTAACTGCTGGGTTGGCTGGGAGGACAGAAAATATCATCTGGATGAGAACGGTTTTGTGCAGAAGGGCTGCTGGTTTGAGGATGAGACAGGCAGATATTTTCTGGCGACTAAGGATGGACATGCCCTGCGCGAGGATGTAACGATTCAGGGTGTGGAGTATTGGTTTGATGAGAATGCGGTTATGCAGACAGGGCTTGTAACAAGACCTAACGGTAATACTTATTATTATGACGAAACTGGTGCTTTACAGAAAAATGTGACAGTTACCGTAGACGGTGTGAATTATGAAGTGAATGCCAAAGGTGTGGCAACAGCAGTACAATAAGTGAAATTGATAGAATCCCGGAGCTTTCTTCGTGAAAGTGTCCGGGATTTTTGTATGAAATAAGATGCAAAATAGAAAGAATTTATAATGGCTTAGGGTTTTCAAAAACCTATTCTATGGTATATAATAAATTCTGTGTGGGCACATATAAGGAATGGTCTATGGGAAGAGCGGGATTATTATGACCTGTAAAGAAGCAGAGAAGAAAATACCATACTTTCTACAGGACGAGCTGGAGGGAAGAAAACTGGCGGAGTTTGTAGAGCATATAGAAAACTGCGCGGAGTGCGAGGAAGAATTGACGATCCAGTTTCTGGTGACAGAAGGCATGGGAAAGCTGGAGGAAGGCGATGACTTTAACCTGCAGAAAGCGCTTCTTATGAAAATGGAGGATGCCCGGCAGAAAATCAAGATCAACCGGACGTTGAGACATATTTTGTACTGTCTGGAAGTGGCGGTTATAGTTGATATTATTATTGCGCTTTGTATTGTGTTTCGTTTATAGCAGATCATAGCAACACAAAGCACAGGGAAACAGAAATTTGGAAGGTTGAAGGTATAAGAATACATGAGCCAGAAGCTTGTATTGATAGATGGACACAGCATATTGAACAGGGCATTTTACGGTGTGCCGGATCTGACCAACAGTCAGGGGCTGCATACCAATGCTGTCTATGGGTTCTTAAACATCATGTTTAAGATATTGGAGGAGGAGCAGCCGGATTATCTGACTGTGGCATTTGATGTACATGCACCTACTTTCCGCCATGAGATATATAAGGAATATAAAGGTACCAGAAAGCCAATGCCTCAGGAACTGCGGGAACAGGTGCCGGTTATGAAGCAGATGCTTATGGCAATGGGAATCTGTATCATGGAGAAGGCGGGGCTTGAGGCGGATGATATCTTAGGTACGCTTGCTAAGCGTGGTGAGAAGGAAGGGATGGAGGTCGCTCTTGTATCCGGAGACAGAGATCTTCTGCAGATTGCTTCTGACCATATTAAGATCAGAATTCCTAAGACCAGAGGCGGCAAGACAGAGATAGAGGATTATTATGCAAAAGACGTGCAGGCAAAGTATCAGGTAACACCTTTGCAGTTTATCGACCTGAAGGCACTGATGGGAGATACCGCCGATAACATTCCGGGCGTTCCCAAGGTGGGAGAGAAGACTGCCACAGAGCTGATGGTACAGTTCGGTTCTTTGGAGAATATCTATGAGCATGTAGAGGAGATTACGAAGAAAGCCATTAAAGAATCTTTGATTAACAATAAAGAACTGGCTGATTTAAGCAAGACACTGGCAACCATCAATGTAAATGCTGAACTGGAATATGGTTTTGAACAGGCGGGAGTCGGCAATTTCTACACAGAGGATGCTTATGTATTATGTAAGAAGCTGGAGTTTAAGAATCTGTTGTCTCGTTTTGAAAAGGATGTGACGGTGGCTAACCGGCAGACGGAGCATTTCAGGACGGTTACGGAGCTTACCGATGTGGAGGCCCTTTTTACCGAGTGCGAGAACCTGGGAGAGCAGGCCAAAGGGGACTTCGAAATCGGTCTGGCTGTCTTTCAGGATGGGAAGCAGGCTGATTCCTGTATGGGAATCGCTCTGGCGCTGGGAGAAGAGAAGGTATACTTTATCCCCTGTCAGGGGCTTGTTACGGTATCCTATCTGGCAGACAAACTGACTGCAATGAATAGAGATGAGTTATGTAAACTAAGTGTTTTTGACATTAAGAATATATATGATGTTATAGAGCATTGTGGAGATCACAGTATGTGGCTGGCAGAGGACGGCAGATCTGATGTGCTGCAGCCATACCGGCAGGAGCATTATTTTGATATTTTATTAGCGGCCTATCTGCTTAATCCATTGAAAAATGATTATACCGTGGAAGATATTGCAAATGAATATCTGGGACTGACCATTCCTGATCGGAGTCAGGTCTGTGGCAAAGAATCCTATGCGGCAGCTTATGATAAGACCCCGGAGGAATTTACGGAATATGCCTGCTTTGGCGCTTATGTATGTCTGATGGCGGCTCCGGTGCTTCGTGGGAAGCTTAAGGAGCAGGGGATGCTGACCCTTATGAATGAGATTGAGATGCCGCTTACCAGAGTGCTTTTTGATATGGAGCAGTATGGCATATTAGTGAAGCAGGATGAATTGAAAGCCTATGGCACAGCGTTGGAGGGCAGGATTACAGAACTGGAGAAATCCATATACGAGCAGGCCGGATGTGAATTCAATCTGAACTCCCCTAAGCAGCTTGGAGAGATCCTTTTTGAAAAAATGGGATTGCAGGGCGGTAAGAAAACCAAAACAGGTTATTCCACCGCGGCAGACGTATTAGAGAAACTGGCACCGGAATATCCGGTTGTGGCAGATATATTAGAATATAGGGGACTGGCAAAGCTTAAGTCGACTTACGCAGACGGGCTTGCAGCTTATATTGATAAGACCGGCAGGATTCATTCCACCTTTAATCAGACGATTACGGCAACGGGACGTATCAGTTCAACCGAGCCGAATCTGCAGAATATTCCCATGCGTATGGAGCTTGGCAGAAGAATCCGTAAGGTATTTGTGCCACAGGAAGGCTATCTGTTTATGGACGCGGATTATTCCCAGATTGAGTTGCGGGTACTGGCGCATATGTCAGACGATAAGCAGTTGATTGAGGCATATCAGATGGATGAGGACATTCATCGGATTACCGCATCCAAGGTATTTCATACACCTTTTGAGGAAGTTACGGATCTGCAGCGCAGGAATGCCAAGGCAGTTAATTTCGGTATCGTATACGGCATCAGCTCTTTCGGCTTAAGTCAGGACTTAAGTATTTCCAAGAAAGAGGCGGCGGAATATATTGAGCAGTATTTTGAAACCTACCCTGATGTGAAGAAATTCCTGGATAAGACTGTGGAGGATGCGAAGCAGAACGGCTATGTAACGACTCTGTACGGACGCAGGCGTCCCATACCGGAGCTGTCATCCAGTAATTTCATGCAGCGCTCCTTCGGAGAACGGGTGGCAATGAATTCGCCGATTCAGGGAACTGCGGCAGACATTATGAAGTTAGCCATGATCCATGTGTGGGAGAGACTGCATAAGGAAAATCTGAAGTCCAGACTGATCCTGCAGGTGCATGATGAACTGCTGATCGAGACACTGGCAGAAGAGGAAGATCTGGTGCGTCAGATCCTGACGGAAGAAATGCAGCATGCGGCAGAGCTTTCCGTGACGTTGGAGATCGATTTGCATACCGGAGAGAACTGGTATGAGGCTAAATAGGAGGAAAAGCTGAGTCTTGGGCAGATTAGATAATTGAAAGAAACAAGGATTAGGAGTTATGAAGGTTATAGGGATTACAGGCGGCGTGGGAGCCGGTAAATCAGAGATACTTTCCTATCTGAAGGAGCATTGCAACTGCCGCATTGTGATGGCAGACCGGCTGGCTGAAGAGCTGGAACAGCCGGGACAGGATTGCTATAATCAGCTTCTGGCACTGTTTGGCTCAAGTATCTTACAGGAGGACGGCAGGATTGACAGAAAGAAGATGGCAGTCCGGATTTTTGCGGATAAGAGTTTGCTGGAAGCAGTGAATGCTATGATTCATCCGGCGGTAAAGCAGGCCATTTTACAGATTATTCGGGATGAAAAAGAGGCCGCAAGGCTGGATTATCTTTTCATAGAGGCGGCGCTTCTGATTGAAGACGGATATGCCGAAATTGTAGATGAACTGTGGTATATCCATACGGAGGAAAAAGTAAGGCGACAGCGCCTGAAGGCCTCCAGAGGGTATACGGATGAAAAGATTGACAGTATTCTAAGAGAGCAGTTATCAGAGGAAGAGTTTTACAGGCATTGTCATTTTGTGATAGAAAACAGTGGCTCATTAGAAAGTGTATATGAGCAATTAGATAAGAAATTGGGGGAAGAACTGTGTCAGAAGCAATGAAATTTCCGGGACAATTAGTCTTCGGTCTGGATATCGGAACGAGAAGTATCGTAGGTACTGTGGGATATCGCGTGGGAGAGAAATTCTATGTGGTCGCACAAAGTATCAGAGAGCATGATACACGGTCTATGCTGGATGGACAGATTCACGATATCTATAAGGTTGGTAAAACCATCGGTGAAGTGAAAAGTGAATTGGAAGATAAGCTGGGCAGACAGTTGAAGGATGTCTGTATCGCGGCAGCCGGCCGTGTACTGAAGACGGTAACCGTCAGAGTGGATCAGGAGCTGGAGGGTGACCGTGAGGTTGGCGGAGAAGACATTTATGCCCTGGATTCCATGGGTGTTGAGAAGGCGTATGCTGAATTTTCCGAGGACAATGAAACAGATTTGAAATTTTACTGTGTGGGATATTCCGTTGTGCGTTATTATATGAACGGCTATACCATCGGTAATCTGGAAGGCCATAAGGCCAAGACGATCGGTGCAGATATCATTGCCACCTTTTTACCGGAGGATGTGGTAGACGGTTTGTATAAAGCAGTCGGTGTAGCCGGACTGGAGGTCGTGAATCTGACTCTGGAGCCTATTGCAGCGATCCGGGTTGCCATTCCGGAGATGTATCGCATGTTGAATATAGCCCTGGTAGATGTGGGAGCCGGTACCTCGGATATTTCCATTACCAAGGATGGCAGTATTATAGCCTATGGCATGATTCCCATTGCAGGAGACAGTCTGACCGAGGTCATTGCCAAGCACTGTCTGGTGGATTTTGCTACAGCAGAGCATATTAAGAGAGAAACCGGTGTGAAAGAACAGATTGAATACCGGGATATTATGGGGCTGCCACAAACAATCACGACAGAAGAGGTGGAGAAAGTAACCGCGCCTGTAATCGAGGATATGACCAGACAGGTGGCAGATAAGATCCGGGAACTTAATGGTGATAAATCTGTCAGTGCCGTGTTTGTGGTCGGCGGCGGTGGAAGACTGCCCGGCTATACGCAGGCTTTGGCGAAGGAACTGGATATCCAGAAGGAGAGAGTGGCTGTCCGTGGGGAAGAAGTGATGATGAATATAGAATTCCTGGAGCAGGATGCGCACAGGGACTCACTGATGGTAACCCCAATCGGTATTTGCCTAAGCTTCTATGAGCAGAGCAATAATTTCATCTTCGTATACTTTAATGAACAGCGTATCAAGATCTATGATAATAACAAGGTTGCAGTGGTGGATGCGGCGATGCAGGCTGAGTTCCCCAATGACGGTCTTTTCCCGAAGCGGGGTAAGGAACTGAATTATTCTGTGAACGGCAAGCCACGTATCACAAGGGGAGAGTTAGGCGAAGCTGCAGTGATTATCGTAAATGGCAATGAGACGGATATCTATGCACCAATCCATGCCAACGATCAGATTAAGGTGATAGAATCCACTGCAGGAGCGGCTGCCCAACTGGATATCAACCAGTTGCCGGAATTCGGCGCAACCATGCGGGTAGAGGTCAATGATAAGAAGATAGATCTGCCCAAATTTGCCTGTGTAAACGGTAATCTGCAGTCAGGCTATTACAGTATTCAGGAAAATGACAATATTGAGATCTTAAATTATTATACCGTTCGCCAGATTGCGGAATTTATGGATGTGATCATCAATCAGGAGATGAACATCTATGTCAACAATAAACTGGCGGATATGGATACAAAGGTCTATGAGAATTTCTCGGTTATCTGGACGATGGAAGTATTGCAGTTATCCGATAAGGAGAAGTATGATCAGGATGTCAGCTATGCAGATCTGCCGGAGGATGACGGTACATATGTGAAGCGGGAAAGAGAGGAAACTCCGGCTGGTGTTACATTTGATAATGAGCCGACGACGCAGCAGATGGAACCGGAGACGGAAGATGCGCAGGAATCCGGTGAGGTGGTAACGCAAGAGGATGTAGAATTAGAAACGAAGACTGGTATTCCCTTATCCATCCGTGTTACCGTAAACGGTCAGGAAATCCAGATGAGCGGTAAGAGTGAATATGTCTTTGTAGATGTATTCCAATATATAGATTTTGATTTATCCAGGCCGAAGGGAAGCGGTATTGTAACCAATTTAAACGGCAGGGAAGCACAGTATATGGAGAACATTCACAGCGGTGATGTGATCGAAATATACTGGAAGCATTAACGATATAGAAAGAAAAGTAAAGAGACCATGAGATTATGTAGTATTGCCAGCGGAAGCAGCGGAAACTGTGTCTATGTGGGAAGTGACACCACCCATCTTCTGATAGATGTGGGCATCAGCGGAAAGCGGACGGAAGCAGGCTTAAAGGAACTGGGGTTAAAGATGAGTGATATTGACGGCATCTTTATTACCCATGAACACGCAGACCATATCAGTGGACTGGGAGTGCTTTCCAGAAAATATGGCGTACCGATTTATGCAACACAGGGGACCATCGAAGGAATCAGGAATACCGCTTCGGTGGGAGAGATAGATGAGGGGCTTTTTCAGATCATTAAGCCGGATGAAAAGTGCATTGTTAAGGATCTGTCGCTTTATCCTATGCATACGTCCCATGATGCGGCAGACCCGGTAGCTTACAGGATCAGTCATGGATCGCAGAAGATTGGTATCATAACGGATCTGGGTTGTTATACGGATTACACGGTAGAGTGCCTGAAGGATCTGGATGTGCTGTATCTGGAGGCCAATCATGATGTCCATATGCTGCAGGTGGGGCCATATCCCTATTATCTGAAACAGAGAATTCTGGGAGAGAGGGGGCACCTGTCCAATGAGTCTGCGGGCAAGCTGCTCAGCAGACTGTTACATGATAAGATGCAGGCAATTGTTCTGGGACATCTGAGCAAAGAGAATAACCTGCCGGAGCTGGCTTACGAGTCGGTGCGGGTGGAAGTAACCATGTCAGATACAAAATATGATGGAAATGATTTTCCGCTTTATGTGGCAAAGAGAAGTGAAGTATCGGATATCATTACCGTAAGATAAAGGATAATTTAAAATAACAGAAGGAAATAGGAGGATATCAAAGTCATGAAAAAGACAATTATTACAGTAGTTGGGAAAGATACAGTGGGGATCATTGCTAAAGTGTGTACTTATCTGGCAGATAACAGCATCAACATTCTGGATATTTCCCAGACCATCGTACAGGGCTTCTTCAATATGATGATGATCGTAGACACTAACCAGACCAGCAAGGATTTCGGTGTAATCGTAGATGAGCTTGCCAAGCTGGGCGAGGATATCGGCGTGGTCATCAAGTGTCAGAAGGAAGAAATATTTGATTCCATGCATCGTATTTAGTGTGTGGAGATAATTAAGAGAAAGGCATGGATGATTAGAATGATTAATTTATATGAAGTGGCTGAAACCAATGAAATGATTGCCAAGGAAAATCTGGATGTGAGAACGATCACGCTGGGTATCAGCCTGTTGGACTGTATCGATTCCGACTTAGATAAGGTAAATGAAAATGTCTACCGCAAAATTACCACGGTAGCAAAAGATCTGGTTAAGACAGGACAGAATATTGAGAAAGAATACGGTATTCCTATCGTCAATAAAAGAATCTCCGTAACACCTATGGCACTGGTGGGCGGAGCCGCATGTAAGACCTCTGATGATTTTGTAACGCTGGCACAGACTATGGACCGTGCAGCGAAAGAAGTAGGCGTCAATCTGATTGGAGGTTATTCGGCCCTGGTGTCCAAGGGGATGACCAAAGCGGATGAACTCCTGATTCGTTCCATTCCCAAGGCGCTTCATGCTACGGAACGGGTATGCAGTTCTGTGAATCTGGGTTCCACCAAGACCGGTATCAACATGGATGCTGTGCGCCTGATGGGAGATATCATTAAGGAAACTGCACTGATCAGTAAAGACAATGACAGCATGGATTGTATGAAGCTGGTGGTATTCTGTAATGCACCGGATGACAATCCGTTTATGGCAGGAGCATTCCATGGCGTGACGGAGGCAGATGCCATCATCAATGTAGGTGTCAGCGGCCCCGGTGTTGTTAAGACAGCCTTAGAGAAAGTCAGAGGCGAGAACTTTGAAGTATTGTGTGAGACGATTAAGAAGACGGCATTTAAGGTAACGAGAGTGGGCCAGCTGGTGGCACAGGAGGCGTCTAAGATGCTTGGAATTCCTTTCGGTATCGTGGATCTGTCTTTAGCCCCTACTCCGGCAATCGGTGACAGTGTGGCTGATATCTTATGTGAGATTGGCTTGGAATATGCGGGAGCACCGGGAACGACAGCAGCGCTGGCTCTCTTAAATGATCAGGTCAAGAAGGGCGGTGTGATGGCATCCTCTTATGTAGGTGGCTTAAGCGGTGCCTTTATTCCGGTCAGCGAGGATCAGGGTATGATCGACGCGGTGGTAGCCGGCGCATTGACACTGGAGAAGTTAGAAGCCATGACTTGTGTCTGCTCCGTTGGTCTTGACATGATTGCCATTCCGGGGGATACACCGAATACTACGATTGCAGGCATTATTGCTGACGAAATGGCAATCGGTATGGTTAACCAGAAGACTACAGCTGTACGTATCATCCCGGCTATCGGCAAGACGATAGGAGACAAGGTGGAATTCGGCGGTTTGTTTGGGTATGCGCCGATTATGCCTGTTAATCAGTTCTCCTGTGAAGCCTTTGTCAATCGTGGAGGAAGAATCCCTGCGCCGATTCACAGCTTTAAGAATTAAGATGGAGATTAATATGGCAAAAGAAAAATTTGCGTCAAATACATCTAATCGTACAATTACACAATGGATTAAAGCCTTAATTGTGTTGTTTATCGGTCTTGTGATCGCGCATCTGGGTGTGGCATTATTTCTGCTGTCTGAAATGGGAACAGATACTTTTACCGTGTTTATACAGGGACTTGCCAGAACTTTCGGATTAACGGTAGGAACCATGTATGTGATTGTACTGATCCTTCTGATGGTGGTCATGCTGCTTACCACAAAGGGATATATTAAGCCGGGAACGGTAGTCTGTGCTTTCTGCGGTGGGCCCATCATTGATCTGTTTACCTGGATGTTTGGTGGGTATATTAATGCAGCGGCATCCATGCCTGTAAGGATTATCAGTGTGATAGCGGGTTGTGTGATCCTGTCGCTGGGAATGTCAGTGGTCATTAACAGCAATGCAGGTACCGGTCCCAACGATCTGGTGGCTATCATTCTTTCCGATAAGTGTAAACGGCTGCAATTCAGATGGGTACGCATTCTGTGTGACTTATTTTTCGTTGTACTGGGATATCTGTTGGGAGGTACGGTAGGTGTTGGAACTGTCATTGCCGTTTTCCTGACAGGGCCGATGGTGCAGTTCTGGCTGCCGAGGACGAAGAAGATCATACAAGGTATCTTAAAAGAATCAGTCTGAATGGTTTGGTGAAGTTTCTATTCATCGGTAAGAAAGGGCATGATAGTTCTATGAAAATCTTAGTATTAGGCGGCAGTTATTTCTATGGCAGGGTATTCGTTATGTTGGCTGCGCAAACCGGTGCGGACAATGCAGATCATGTGTTCCGCGGAACGGACAGGACCTATGAGATAACTGTGGTAAACCGCGGTACTTATTCCATGGAAAATTTCGGCGTGAAGCAGGTGACGGGAGATCGTCATGACGATAAGACCTGGGAAGCCTGTGTGGACGATTATGATGCAATAGTAGATTTCTGCGCTTATGAGCAGGGGGATGTACGGTTTGCATTAGAGCATCTGTCCGGCAGGATAGGACAGTATATCCTGATCAGTACGGTGGATGTATATCAGCGCGGAATTGGCGGCAGCAAGACGGAAGAGACAGCTCTGGAGTATCGTTCTTTTCCTGGGGAGGCAGGCGCATATATTGCGGGCAAGGTTACCCTGGAGGAAGAAGTCAGACAAGAGTGTGATAAAAGGCAGATTGCGTATACGGTGCTTCGACCGGCGATTCTGTACGGACCCTACAATTATGCACCCAGAGAAGCTGCTTATATACAACTGATGCTGCAGAATCATGTGCTTCCTTATTTTACGGATGCAGACGGCAGTTTCCAGTTTGTTTATGTGAAAGATGCGGCACAGGCAATTCTTAACTGCATCGGTAATGAGAAGACCTATGGACAGGCCTATAATCTGTGTCAGGACGAAATCCTCACTTATGACAGCTTCTTCCGTACTCTCAAGGAAGTGGCAGAACCGGAAGTGGCAGAGCAGTTACAGGAGATAACGATTTCTGTTGATGTGGCAATGGCACAGGGGGTACCGGTACCTTTTCCGGCTACGGCACAGGAGACGGAGCTTTGTGATAATGGGAAGAGCAGGCGTGAGCTTGGCATGATTTATACGGATTTCCAGGAGGGCATGCAACGGACTTATCACGCATTCCGGAATGTATATCTGGATTCTTGAAAGATGTATATATGGTTCGCTATCGGGCGAACCATTTTTTTATATAAAAATAAGCTTGTTTATGACGTAGCGTAATGAATTATAATAAAGGAATGCAAGGAGGTAACAGTACATGGAGAAATACAGGGCGATTCCCAAAGGATATATGACAGTGGGACAACTGGCCGGGAAGATGAACACTACAGTGCGGACACTTCAGTACTATGATAAGGAGGGACTGCTTACCCCATCAGCCGAAAGCGAAGGCGGACGAAGACTCTATACGGACAGGGATGTTATCAGGCTTCATCAGATCATGTCCTTAAAGTCCTTAGGTTTTTCTTTGGAAGATATTAAAAAGAGATTGTTTTCTCTTGATACACCTTCCAAGGTGGCAGATGCGTTAACGGAGCAGGCAGAAGAGCTGAAGCAGCAGATAACAAAACTCTCGGAAACATTAAATGAGATTGAAATGCTGCGGGAAGAAGTGCTGCAGATGCAGACTGTTGATTTCAAAAAGTATGCAGATATCATTGTCAATTTGCAGATAAAGAATGATAATTACCGGCTCATAAAATATTTTGATGATCGGATGATGGAGCATGCCAGGAAGCATACCGATAAAGAATGGGCAATAGAGATCATTGAGGGTATCGGCAGGATAAACCGGAAAGCGATTCAATTGATGAAGCAGGGAGTTTCACCGCAAAGTGAGGAAGGGCAGAAACTGGCTGCCGAGTTCTGGAGCATTCTTATGGAATTTACCAATGGGGACATGAGCCTTCTGCCGTCTCTTATGGAAGCGGGAACCCATGAGAAGACAAGCAATGAACAGGAAAACGGTAATGATTTTATCGGACCGGCTATGGATACATATCTTGCAAAATTAGGAATCAATCCATTTGAAGGAGGTAACTGAATGCGTGATGCAATTAAAATCAATAACATATCTAAATCTTTTGGAAGTAAAAAGGTTTTAGATGATATAAACCTCGATGTAGAGGAAGGAGAAGTATTCGGGCTTTTGGGGCCATCCGGTGCGGGTAAGACAACGCTTATTAAAATACTGACCGGACAGTTGAAGGGTGAACACGGAACAACAGCAATTAACGGTATTAACTCACAACAGTTGAAAAGTACGGATTATAGCAGCTTTGGGATTATGATGGATAATTTTGGCGTTTATGAAAGACTGAGTTGTTTTGACAACCTTAAGGTATTTGCCAGAATATACAGACTTGACGAGAAAAATATCCGGGCGGCTCTGTCTGCCGTTGGATTGGGAACAGCCGGCAAAACGGCAGCGGGCAATCTTTCCAAAGGTATGAAAAATCGTCTGCGGCTTGCCAGAGTTTTTATGATCAACCCATCCGTTCTGTTTCTGGATGAACCTACCAGTGGATTAGATCCGGCAACTTCGGAGGATATTCAGCAGTTGATTTTGGCAGAAAAGAAAAAGGGGAAAACAATTTTCCTAACAACCCACAATATGGCAGAGGCTGAGAAACTGTGTGACCATGTTGCGCTATTACATAAAGGAAAAATTGTAGAATATGGAAGTCCGCAGGAAGTCTGCCGACGATACAATCACCAGAAGAAACTGCTGATTCATTTGACGGACGGAACAGATAAAGAAATACCTACCGATACACATGCGGCAGGGATGGTATATGAACTGATGAAAAATAATCTGGTGGAAACGATTCATTCCAGTGAGCCGAATCTTGAGACGGTATTTCTGGAACTGACCGGAGAGGAGCTGGCAAGATGAGAAATATATGTGCAGTGTTCTTGAAACAAATAAATGAAACCTTTAAAAACAAAACTATTTTGATCCAGTTTGTGCTGTTCCCGGCTTTTGCACTTATTATGGAAAATGCAATCAAGCTTCAGGATATGCCGGAGCATTTCTTTGTAAAGCTGTTTGCGGTGATGTTTGTAGGTATGGCGCCGCTTACCTGTATGTCATCTATTCTTTCGGAGGAGAAAGAAAAGAACACGCTCAGAGCTTTGATGATGTCCAATGTGAAACCCGTGCAGTATCTGTTAGGGGTTGGTTCCTACATTTGGCTGATGTGTATGGCAGGGAATGTTGTCTTTGCATTTTGCGGGCAATACAGAGGACAAGAATTAGTGGCATTCCTGCTCATTATGGCTGCCGGTATCCTTCTTTCCATTCTGGTAGGAGCAGCTATTGGAGTTTTTAGCAGAAACCAAATGACTGCCACATCTATAACCATTCCGGTTATGATGGTATTTTCTTTTCTGCCTATGATTGCAACCTTTAATGAAGATATTGAGAAGATTGCCAAAATAACATACTCCCAGCAGATCAGTACGCTGATTAATAATATCAATGATGCAGCAGTAGAAATGGAAAACGTTGTAATCATTCTTGCAAACCTGTTTGTTGCTATTGTACTTTTCCTGTTAGCCTTTTACCGGAAGGGATTAGAGTAGAATGTATTGATTGTTGACAATGTATAGTTATGCGAATATAATAGTCTACGATATATATTGAACAATATATATCGTAGACTATTATTGATTCATGCAGGATAATACTTTTGAGGAGACAAGAATGGGACTGATAGCAAATCAAATGGCACTTGAATTATTTTTTAAAATCAGGAATAGGGTAAAGGAAAAAGAGAAACTGAATAAGAAAATAAGACAATACATTGGTATTTTAGCAGCACTTGCAGCTTACTATATTGTACATGAAGGAGCACATCTGCTTTATGCTTTACTGACCGGTGTGTTTGCAGGAGTGCATTTCCTTGGACTTGGGATACAGATTGATGTATTTAATGAGAAAATGACAGATATTCAAATGTTCTTATTTTGTCTGGTTGGGGCAGGCAGTACATTTGTGATGGGGTATCTGCTTACTGCCTTGCGTAAAGTAATATGCCGGATAAAGAGTAAGATGTTCAGAGCTGCTATGTATTACATAACGATTTCCATGCTTCTGCTTGATCCATTGTATCTGAGCATACTCTGTGGATTCTTTGGTGGAGGAGATATGAATGGAATAGCATTACTTATTCCGGAAGGGTTTGCCAGGATATTTTATGGAATCCTGTTTCTTACAAATGGTGGTGTGTTTTGGAAGATGGTTCTGCCTATTTACAAACAATCATTCCAAAAAGATGAAAAGTAAATATTTCTAAGAAAGGAATAGATGAAATGGCACCAAGAAACAAGTTTACGAGAGAAGAGATGATTGCGGCAGCGGTTCGCGTTGTACGTGAAAAGGGAATTGATGCGCTTACGGCAAAAGCGTTGGCGGCTGAGTTGGGCGTTTCCACACAACCTGTATTTACCTGTTTCCATACGATTGATGAAGCGAAGCAGGAGGTCTATGCTTCGGCTGAGAAAATGTATGACAGTTATGTGCAAGAAGGGCTTAGTGAACCTATCCCGTTCTTTGGTTTCGGAATGCAGTATATCCGCTTTGCCAAGGAAGCACCGGAATTGTATCGGTTATTATTTCTGACACCGAATGGAGATACGGGCAGCAATGCAATGAATGCGCTGCAACATTCCCAGAATCTGGTAAGAGAATCCCTCCGGCAAATGTATCATATTGATGACATGACGGCTGACCGCTATTTCCGTGATATGTGGCTTGTGGTGCACAGTCTGGCTACCCTGATTGTAACCGGCGGATGTCCGTATTCCGAACGGGAAATAGGTAATATCCTGACCGGCTTTAGCGTGAGTCTTTACAAAGCAATTAAGGAGATTCCGGGATTTGTAGAAAACAACTATGACAAAGATGTAATCTTTCATGAGCTAATAAAAAAGTGATATTTGTGAGGAAAAAGATATGTATAAAATTAAGCCTTTGATATATCGCGACTTCATTCCTCTGGCAGAGTCGAATAAATGTGGAAGAGCTTATTGGAAAATAGTAGCCGGAAAGGAGACAAATTATGCAGTATGGTATGCCAACTTTAATAGAGAATAAAACACTGGCCGAGAATATTTCGCTTTGTAAGGAGCTGGGGCTTGATTTTATAGAACTGAATATGAATTTCCCGGAGTATCAGATTGATAAGCTGGAAAACCGGGAGGAATTCTATCATATAGCAGAAGAAAACGGGATTTATTACACAATCCATCTGGATGAGAATTTGAATATTGCAGATTTTAATCCGCTGGTAAGAGAAGCGTATCTGGAGACAACGAGGAAAACAATAGAGGTGGCAAAACAAATAGTGCCGCTGAAAGATACTTTTGGAAATCAGGATCAGCCATTAACAATCAATATGCATATGCATCATGGGATTTATATTACTCTCCCGGACAAAAAGGTACAGATGTATGACAGAGACTTTGATGTATATATGGATTATTTCAGAATTTTCAGAGAGTGTTGTGAGAAATGGATAGGTGATGCTGATATCAAAATTGCTGTTGAGAATACAGATGGATTTCGGGATTATGAGAAAAAGGCGATAGAGTATTTACTTAGTAGCCCGTACTTTGTACTTACGTGGGATATCGGACATTCGAAAGCCGTAAAGGAAACAGATGTTCCGTTTATTGTAGAACATGAGGACGCCTTGAAACATTTTCATATTCATGACGGCAAAGAGAATCCGCCTAAGAACCATTTGGCTTTGGGCGATGGCGAGATAGATTTAATGGAACGATTGAAAATGGCAGAAAAGTGTAATGCCAGATGCGTTCTGGAAACGAAAACGATCGAGGCGCTGAGAAAATCTGTACAGTGGATTAAGTGCAGGAAGTAACGGGCACAGAAAAATTGTGAGGAATGGACAATGTTAGAAAAGATTGCAAAGAATATAAATATTTTGGGGAATTTTTGTGGTAAAAGGGATATTGCAGAATTGACAACGGAACAGTTACTTAAGAAGTATGGAATACCGCAGGCTGATGTTATGGTGCTTTTCGGTGGAAGTATTATGTGCGGCGGAGATGTTTTAGCACAGGCAATGAAGAATCATATTGCTAAGAAATATGTAATCGTTGGCGGCGCAGGACATACCACGGAAACATTACGGCTGAAAATGCATGAAAAATTTCCTGATATGGAAACGGAAGGATTGTCTGAAGCAGAAGTGTTTGCAAAATATTTGCAGCATCAATATGGATTGGCACCGGATTTCTTAGAATGTAAATCTACAAATTGCGGAAATAACATTACATATCTTTTAGATTTACTTAAAGAAAATGGAATTGATTTTAGCAGTATTATCATTTCACAGGATGCTACGATGCAATATCGCATGGAAGCAGGGTTAAGAAAGTATGTAAGTAACGATATCAAAATAATTAATTATGCTGTTTATTTGGCGAAAGTCGTTGTAGAGAATTCCGCATTGACATATGAAAAAGAAATTTGTGGAATGTGGGATATCAATAGATATATCAGTCTTCTGATGGGTGAGATTCCGAGATTATCAGATGATGAAAATGGCTATGGGCCGAAAGGCAAAGATTTTATTGTTCATGTAGAGATACCGTCAGAAGTCAGAGGTGCGTTTGATGAACTGAGCAGGACGTATCCGGAATTGATAAGGGAAGCTAATCCTTTGTATGCGTCAAGTAAATAAATACTAATTGGTTTAACTGTCTATTTTACGACTGTTATTATTAGAGGAGATACAGATGATAAATTTTGCCAATAATCTAATTATGGAGTTTGAAAAGGATTCAGACCGTCGCATTTCAGCTATCTGCAGAGCGTTAGCCATGATGACTACTGTTGTAGTACTGCTTAACATTTTCCATGTATTTAAAATTTCTTCTGCTTTGTATCCGACACTTATTGTGACAGCTGTCATATTGCTATTGCCGACTTTGTTTTATGATATTTTGCATTTGCGTTCAAAATTGATAAGATATATTGTCCTGACTCTTTTGGTTTTTATGTCCGGACTTATGTATTCAATTCTTTCGTATCATGTAATTATTTTGCTGGTTCTTCCGGTAGTAGTTTCCTGTCTGTACTGTGAGCGCGCAAATGTGATATACACCACCGTATTAAGCATCCCTGTAATGATAGTTAGTCATCTGGTTGCATTCACGCTTAATATTATACCTGACGAGCCACTCGTCACTTTGCGGGGTGTATTGATATACGGAATTATACCGCGTGTAATTGAGCTCGTTGCGATATCTGTAATCTGTATTGGTATAACGGGCAAGCTTCAGCGATTAATTGAAGCCCTTGTTAAAAAGAATAATGAGCTGTACGAAGAGCAGCAGGTTATGGTTGGTTCTCTTTCGGAGCTTGTTGAGACACAAAGTCATGAGACAGGTCAGCATGTAAAACGTGTTGCCGCATATACAGAAATATTATGTCGTGCAATGGGATTATCTGAGGAGGAAACCTGGAAAGTCAGTGTGGCAAGTATGATGCATGATGTAGGTAAAATTTGTGTACCGCGGGAAATACTGCACAAACCCGGTAAGCTTACAGAAGATGAATTCGCAGAGATAAAGAAGCATGTTGATTATGGATATAAGCTTTTGGAAAACTCACCCGGAGAGATTATGCAGCTTGCGGCCAACATAGCTAAACAGCATCACGAAAGATTTGATGGTAAAGGTTATCAAAACGGGCTTGATGGTGAACATATTAATATATATGCTCGATGCGTAGCAGTAGCAGATGTTTTTGACGCGCTGGTAAGCAAACGCTGCTATAAGAAATCATGGACTCCAGAACAGGCGAGGGAGGAAATTATGAGTCAGGCTGGTCATCAGTTTGATCCACAGATTACAAAACTATTTGATGAGCATTTTGATGAATTCCTAAATGTTATGGAGAATTATCCTGATGAATTAACGTAAAGAAACGGTGTATTTACTAAGATGTGTGCATTTCATATTCTCAAAATGTATCTTACCTGACTCTCTGTTGTGAATTAGCAGAGAGTCGTTCATAATAATTCTGAAGGAGAATTGAGTGGAAATGAATGAGATAGAAAAATGTTCAGAAGTAAGAAAAAAGCAATTGATTATGGATCTATGGATAATAGCAATTATCTCGTTTGTAATCCTTGGCGCATATGTCGTTGCAGCAAATAGGTTAAATGGTTTTGTATATGATTCATCCATTAACATAGTGCTAAGAGTTGCTATTATTGGAATATGTGCACAGTTTGGTATCTCCGGACTTGGAATAACTATCGTGTGCCTGATAAGAAAAGAGAAATTTTCCGAGTTTGGACTGAACACCAAAAATTTGCTTGCGGCATTGCTCCTTAGCGCAGTATGTTGTGTGCCGGACTATATCTATTGTCTTTATCGCGGCAATGTTCATGGATGGTGCCCATTTTGGGATGTAAATACTACACCGGAAGTGTTATCAAGTCCTTTTCCGTATAATCTTTTGGCATTTCTCATTACTGCAATTTGCTGGGGATTCTTTGAGGGATTTAATTATGTAGTCATAAGGGATAAAATCAGTGAATTGTGCCCGTCAAAATACAGATTTTGGGACTGGGGAGCTTTTATATGTGCCATCATGTGTATATTGATTCATGGTGCGGTGGGAGTTACAGCGGATGAACTGCTTGAGATGATAGTAACGATAATTATCATATATGGAATGTTGATTGTAAGGAAAGTAACCGGAAATGCCTGGGGATGTGTATTGATTTTTTGTGTTTACTGGAATGCGTTGTAACATATCTGAACAGTGGTAATGTGATTTTATGGAGAAAGCCATAATGATTATAAAAGGGAGAAAGATTAAATATGGATGGAAATAAATATCGAAAGAAATGGTGGCTGCCTTTTACTGTTGTCTTGATTTTCTGCGTTGCCTTGTGTGCGGTTGTGTCATGGTTTTGTGTACCAACATTTAACGGGAATGTTATAAAGAATGCGGATGCCTATAAACTGGAAATTCAAACGATGACAGGAACGGATCTGCACACTATGACTGTGACAGTAGAAGAATTGATTGGACCATGGCATCTTGCAGAGGGAGAAAATGATGATACCGTTGTCAACGAAACCTTTCCCGGTGCAATGGAGTTCGGCAACAGCATGGAAATCACCAGTGCCGGTAATATCTCATGGTATATTGGTGCAGATGGTGGAAGTGGCAGTTACCTGTTGAATGGAAATATCCTTACCGCGGACATAATTAGTGATATTGATGGGACAGCCATAACCATGGAGTTTACAGTGAAGGAAAAGGATGGACAGCTTCTGCTGATAACAGAATACAAGAATATGACGTTGTGTTGGTCTTGGGGTGAGACTGAAACCGGAAAGGGTGAATAGCTGACACTACTGAATTAATGGAGGAGGCTGAGGATATGAAAAGATATATTGCATTGCTAAGAGGCATCAATATAAGCGGAAAGAATAAAGTACCAATGGCAGAATTAAAGACAGGATTTGAAAAACTTGCTTTTAAAGAGGTTAAGACATATCTGAACAGTGGCAATGTGATTTTTTCCAGTGATGAAGATGATATAAAGAAGCTAACAAAACAAATTCAAGAAATGATTAAAAATCAGTTTCATTTAGACATTCCTGTTTTGGTCATATCAAGAGAGATGCTTGTGGACATTTTACAAAATGCGCCAGGCTGGTGGGATAATGACAACAAAGAAATCTACGATAATTTGATTTTCATTATGCCACCGGCTAAATTTTCTGATGTATATAGTGAGATTGGAGAGCCCAATAAAGAGTTAGAAAATATAGAAGGCTATAAAGACGTTATTTTCTGGTCCTTTAGTCGTAAAGATTATCAAAAAACGAATTGGTGGTCTAAGACAGCAAGTGCAGATATAAGCACAAAATTGACGATAAGAACAGCGAATACTGTTAGAAAAATAGTAAAAATGTGACGCTTATCTTGCAACAATCAATGATGATCAGGCATTGCGTGAGAAAACTGCAAAACTATGAACCGAACTAAATAATGTAAAACAAAATGATATTAATGAATTATTTGAATAGCAGTTGTTAGCATTTGAAAGTGAAGATGAAATGATAGGGAGTAGAGCAGTACCTGCATTATTAGAGTCTTAAAAGTTTACACATAATTTCTGGTTTATATGTTTTTTTGTTGGAGCACTGGGATAACAAGAATAATGAAAAAGATAGTCGAAGGATAAACATATGGAATTCAGACAGGGAACAATAGATGATTTAAATAATATATGTAGCTTGATAGAAAAAGCAATCAAAGCGATGGAAGCACAGGGAATTCACCAATGGGATGAGTTATATCCGACGAGGGAGGATTTTGTTAATGATATTATCAACGGTACTTTGTATACAGTAACGGAGAAGAGTCGGTTGATTGCAATTTATGTGATAAGTACAGAATATGATTCGGAGTATTTAAATGGGGAGTGGGAGTGTAATAGCGAAACGGCCTGCATCATACATCGGTTGTGTGTTGCGTCGGAAGTTCAGAATAGGGGAATTGGAAAAATGATATTGAACCATATAGAAAATCAACTTCAGAATAAGGGGTTTGAATCTGTGCGGCTAGATGTGTTTTCAGAGAATTCGCATGCAGTTAGTCTATATGAAAAAAGTGGATACGTAAGGCGTGGACATGCAGATTGGAGAAAAGGGCGATTCTGGTTGATGGAAAAGAAATTGTAAGAAATCAATAACTTCCAGTTATCAGAGCTGTATAAATAAGAATTTCATGAACTAGGAGAATGAACGAACATATGATAAATTTGGAAACAGATAGACTTATTCTAAGAGACTATACAGATAATGATTTTGAAGAATATTGTAAATTAAAAATGGATTCTCAAACAATGTATTACCTCCAAGATATACAGTTGCATTCACTTGATGAAGCAAAGAGTGATTTCAATAATGTTATAAAAGATATTGAAGCGCCAAACCGACAATTCTATTTTCTTCATATGGAGTTGAAAGACACCCATGAACAGATTGGAAGTATAGGATATACGGTTGTAGCAAATACACCGCTT
Organism: Lachnospiraceae bacterium; assembly: GCA_051878995.1. Classification (GTDB taxonomy): domain Bacteria; phylum Bacillota; class Clostridia; order Lachnospirales; family Lachnospiraceae; genus UBA3282. Next base: position 29,665 of record JBJELE010000026.1, read on the forward strand.
GGTAAAATTGTTCATCTGGGATATTTTACATATCCAAAGTTTTGGGGTAATGGGTATACTTCAGAAGCACTAAAAAAAGTTTTGGAATATGCATTCATAGAAAATGATGTATACAGAGTTACAACGGGATGTTTGGCAGATAATAAAAGGTCAGAAAGAGTTATGCAGAAAAACGGGCTTATTAAAGAAGCGGAACACATTGATTATGAGTGGCATGATGGGAAAATGAAAACTCGTTTAGAATATAGGCTACTAAAGAAAGAATGGGAACGGTTATTCAATTAGTATTTTTTCTTTGCTAATGATTTGAACAACCCCCAATTTGGAGATTGACATATGGAAATTAGGAAACTATCTAAAAATGATACCGATGGAATACAATGTTTTGCAAAAAGCGATACCGAATTGGGAGGAGCAATGATATATGCAGCTTGGCATTGAGAGAGTAAAGTTAAGCAACAGGGATATAAAACGTATTTATTTTGATGCGTTTCCTAAAAATGAGAGGATGCCGTTTTTAATGATGGTTGCTATGTCTAAGTTATGGAATACACAGTTTTTAAGTTTTTATGATGAAGATATTCCATGCGGATTTGTATATTTCGCCCTTAATAGAAAAATTATATTTGTCATGTTTTTAGCGGTGGATGAGAGTGTTCGCTCAAAAGGTTATGGCAGTGCTATATTGATGGAGATAAAGAATAGATATCCGGATAAGAAAATAATTGTTTCTATTGAACCATGTGATGTTAATGCTCAGGATATTGAGATAAGAAAAAGACGTAAAGCGTTTTATAAGCAAAACGGATATTGCGAAACAGGATATATGATAAAGCTGAATGGTGTGGTACAAGAAATCATTATTACAAACGGTATATTTGATAAAAAAGAGTTTCTTTTGTTTTTTATACTTTATAGCAATGGTACAGTCTGGCCAAAGATATGGCCGATAGGAGATAATGTGTTATGAGTAAATTACTTGGATATAAAGATTTACCATTGGAGATATTGAATCAGATTAACAGTGTTGTGGATATATGGAAAAAGCATTTAGGAGATAATTTGATCGGCGTATATTTACATGGCTCAATTGCACTAAATGCATTTAATCCGGATTCAGGAGACATTGACTTGCTTGTGGTTGTTAAGGACTCTATTGAAATATCAACGAAACTTGAAATTGCAAGGGATATCATAGAAATTGACAGAAAACCACGACCTCTTGAGATGTCGGCAGTGAAACAAACAGATGCAATAAACTGGAAAACACCGGGGAATTGTGTATTTCATTACAGTGATTTCTGGACTGATAAATATCTTGAAAGGTTTAGAAATCCGGACTTGGAAGTGTATGTGGCAGACCATGAATTTCCGGATGCGGATGTGACCAGCTATATCAAGCTGCTTAAACAATGTGGTATTATATTGTATGGAAAAGAAATAGAGGACGTATTTGCGGATGTTTCGGATGAAGATTTCTGGCTGGCAATCAGTGCCGATATAGATGAATATGATTTCCATGCTTATGATGCCAGGTATCTTGCAAGCAATGTTTTGATATTGGGGAGAATTTTATCCTTTAAGAGAGAAAAAAGAATATTGTCAAAATATGAGGGCGGTCTTTGGATGATAAAGAATGTGCCTGAAAACTTAAAATATCTACCGGAGCTGGCAATGAAAATATGGTTTGAAGGTGAAGAACACGCACTTCCGGAGGAAGATCTGAATGAACTACGGGACTATCTTATAGGAAAGATAAAGGAGAGATAAAATCAAATGAAAATTATTGAATACTTTACAACAGAAAACAAAGAATATTGGCTGAATGAAATAGGAAAATCCGATTGGGGAGCGGGACAGTATCTGTATCAGCTTCTTAAGGAGAACAGCTTAAAAAGAATGGTCGGTGAAACTGCACTTGTACCTATGCTTGTGGAGGATGATAAACTGATTTCATTCTGCACGTTGGCTCCTTTGGATGACATTCAACCAACGGACTTGTCTCCGTGGATTGGTTTTGCATATACATTTCCACAGTATAGAGGCCATCGTTATCTGGGATTGTTATTAGACTATGTGGAATGTATTGCTACCATTATGGGCAAGGAATACATATATATTTCCACAAATCATACCGGCTTATATGAGAAATATGGGTATGAATTCTTTCAAATGGATAAGGACATGGGCGGTGAGGATTCCCGTGTATATCGTAAGTCTCTTGCAGTGGACGGACCGGACAAGGACAGACGAAATGAGAACGGTGGTAAATGGAAGGCTGAGATTGTTAAAGAAGCAAGAAAAGGTGTAGATATGACCGCGTATTGCGGATTTTCATGTAATCACTGTTTCCTGGGAGAATGGTGTGGAGGATGCCGTTCCGTATTCAATTGCTGTTCTTATGGAGCACTCTTCGAAAAGGGCAAATGCCCCAACGTAGCATGCTGTCAGGAGAAGGGGATTGATGGTTGTTATGAATGTGAGGAGTTGAACGGGTGCTCCAAGGGCTTCTACCAGCCGGACAATGATGGAGCCAATGCATGTAAAGCGCAGGCTATGTTTATCAGAAAATATGGAAAAGAGAAGTTCTTCCGGACACATGACAAGCTGCATGAGAAGTATGATTTAAAAAAAACACAGGAAATATTAGGGGCAAGTGTGGAGGAAGGATTAAAGATATTGGAAAGCACGCTTTCATAACAAGCATCCTTTCCGGGTGAAAAGACGTAATGATATGAGATATAGGGGAGATGGGGATATCATATGAAAATAGTTATGATACATGGTCAGAACCATAAGGGCAGCACATGGAATGTGGCTAATATATTATTGCAGGATATTACCTGTGAGAAAGAAGTAACAGAATTTTTCCTGCCAAAAGATTTGAATCATTTCTGTATAGGGTGTTACAGTTGCCTGGAAGGTAGAGATAAATGTCCGTTCCGGGAGGACAAGAAGCCCATTGATGATGCAATAAAGGAAGCCGATCTTCTGATCTTGACAACACCTAACTACTGCATGATGCCAAGCGCACCTATGAAGGCATTTCTTGATCTGTTTTTTACAAATTGGTTATCACATAAACCTTATGAAGAAATGTTCCGGAAACGTGCTGTCGTGATTTCAACTGCGGCAGGTGCTGGCGCCGGCAAAGCCGGTAAGCTGGTGGCAGATAATCTGATCAACTGGGGAATCCCGGAAGTAATCCGTTATGGGATCAGTGTCAATGCAATGAACTGGAATATGGTGCCTAATAAGAAGAAGGATAAAATTAAGAAGGACATGAACCGACTGGCTTTGAAACTGACTGCAAAAACAGGGGTGAAGGTTGGCATCAGAACCCGCATACTATTCTGGTTTTACGGAGGTATGCAGAAGGCAGGATGGGGAGCATCATCGTCTGAAAAAGAGTATTGGGAAAGCAGAGGATGGCTTAATGGAGTGAAACCATGGAGGTAAAAGGATAAGATGAAGAAATATGCACTACCTGTTATCATGTTACTGATTTTTGAAACCATAGCAGTAACATTATGGCTGACGTTAGACAATATATTTTATTTATTTAATTTCAGCTATATAGGAATATCAATTGCACTGGGGATACTTCTATTTATCAAAAAATACGATTATGCGCGGCGGGTAACCCAGCTCTTGGTCGGACTGTATATGCTGATTTATTTGGGACTGATCTGCAATGAAAATATGCAGATTGAGGGTTTCTGGTATTATCTTTTTACCGGTGTTTTTGAAGCAGCAACGATTCATTATGCGGTAGCAAAGATATTCGGACCAATCATTTTCGGCAGGGGCTGGTGCGGGTATGCATGCTGGACAGCCATGGTGCTTGACTTTTTACCCTATAAAGTTACTAAGGAGCCACGAAAGAATATAGGCTGGATTAGATATATCACATTTGTAATGTCTTTGATCTTTGTGGCAGCGCTCTTTTTATCTAAGGTCGGAAATATTGAGAGAATTATGTTCTGGTCATTCATAGTAGGAAATATTTTGTATTATGCGATTGGTATTTTACTGGCATATTTATTAAAGGACAACAGGGCATTTTGTAAATACATATGTCCGGTTACTGTGTTTTTAAAGCCGATGAGCTATTTTGCTTTACTTAGAATAAAATGTGATGAGAGCAAGTGCGTTTCATGTGGCAAGTGTAAACAAATATGTCCGATGAATGTTGATATAACGGATAATTCAAGGAAAAGAAAGAATGGAACCGAATGTATTCTTTGTTTTGAGTGCAAAAATAATTGTCCGAAGAATGCTTTGTAAACATAGGGAAAGAAATTATGAGAAAGAGAATGGGAAAAATGAGTAAAAGAATAGTATGTGGTGTGGCAAGTGCTATGGTCTTGTTAATGACTGCATGCGGGAGTCAAAGACTTCCTTCTAAAGATATTGATTTTGAAAAGATGGTCATTAATGAAAATGTTATTGAGGGAGAAATGAACAAGGAAAGTGTTGTGGCTTGTTTCACAACATTAAAAGATCAGACTGTTTATACTGTGGGAACCATCCATGGAGAGCATTATAATGAGGAACGGGATTATTCAATAAAGGATATTGAAAGTCTTTTGATAAATATTGATCCTGATTATATTTTCATAGAAGCCAGAGAAGAGACGTTAGAAATGTATGATGTCATTGATGGACCAATTGAGATGATTTTTGCTTATAGTTATGGGAAGGAACACAGTATTCCTGTTAAGCTGATTGATTATTGGGAAATTAACAATGACTTTATGTCAAATTCTACTGATGACTATAGAGATAATCAAATTTTCTTAAATATTGATAAAAATCTTACAGAGATTGAGGAAGGTAAAACCATCGTAGTCTTGTACGGTGCATCTCACTTCTATTTCCAGAAACCACGAATCGAAATGGCGGGATGGTCCGAAAATGAAATAGATAGTGTGAGTGCTTTGTTTGAGAGCGATACTGACGAGTTTGTATATCCGAACTGTATGGAAGAGGAAATTGGGAAGAAGATTGATTATGCCGAAACTATATTACCTGAAATTGCCAAAGAAAATATAACTGATAAGAAAGTTCTGGATGACGTTCAGCAATCAGCATGCGGAATGCAGAATTATCTGACAGAGCTTGAGGAAGTGATTAGACAAGAAAGACTTTATTATTAAGATTGAAGAAAAGGTATGATCGAATGACGTTACGATATCAGATATGCGCAATCATTATTATGGCTGTATTTTATGCCGTTTATGTTGGAAAGATGTTGATTCAGCATAAGCAGGGGATACAGACAGATCAGATTGCAAAGGATATGAGAAATAAAAAAAGATACCGCATTGAACTTGTGATGAAAATCGCAACCTATAGCATTGTGGTAGTAGAACTTCTTAGTATCATTACAGGGCATTCCATACTTCGATATTCCGTAAAGAATATAGGAATGATAATGGGTATTCTGGGGGATTTTGTTTTTCTTACTGCTGTAGTTACCATGTCGGATTCCTGGAGGGCCGGAATCGCTGCAGATGACCATAGAAAACTTGTAAATAAGGGAATATTTCGAATTAGTCGTAACCCGGCATTTGTGGGATTTGATCTTGTTTATATGGGCATTTTGCTTATGTTCTTTAACTGGTTTTTGATGGTTATTACGCTTTTTGCAATGCTTATGCTTCATTTGCAGATTCTTCAGGAGGAAAAGTATCTGGAGGAAGAATTTGGTAACGACTATAAGCAGTATAGAAGTAAGGTATGTCGATATGTGGGAATTAGAACATGGAAATTTTGGGTTGCTGTGTGCGTGATTGTTGCAGGTCTTTTAATTGGATATATTAATTATGCGAATGCACAGATTGAAAAGGTTCCGGAACTGACTTTTAAGGAGGCTCTTGACTACACCACAAAGGGAAATTCGGATGCTGTCATTACGGTAGGGATAATACAAGATGGAAAAATGAGTTACAAGGTATATGGAGAAGATGGAAGGGAACTTCCGGATGAACTTCATACTTACGAGATTGGATCACTGACCAAGACGATGACGGCGGCCTGTATTAATAAGGCAGTTAAAGAAGGTAAAATTTCACTGGGTGCTCCCATTAATACATATCTTGAACTGCCAAAGAGCAATGCATATCCGACAGTAGAGGAGTTATTAACGCATACATCGGGATATGAGAATTATTATTTGAATCAACAGATGATGACAAATATAGTGCTGAATCAGAATCCATTTCGTTTTATATATCAATCAGAGATTCTAGAGGAAGCATCGCAGATAAGTCTTCCCGAAGAGAACTACGAGTGGAATTATTCGAACTTTGGATATGCTCTGCTTGGCATGATTTTAGAGTCAGTTTATGAAGACTATTATTGTGGCATTATTAATCAATATGTGGCAAGTCTGGGAATGGAGAATACGGCATTTACCATTTCAGAAGGTGATCTGGGTCATTATTGGAGATGGGAGTTTACGGATGCATATGCATCTGCAGGAGCAATAAGGTCGGATATTTCAGATATGCTTTTATATGCTTCTTATCAGCTTGAAGATGAGACATTTTCGGATATGCATATACCACTTCGGAGAATTGATGTGTCAGATGAGGATTATTCAGCATTTGATATTCATATCGATGAAATTGGAATGGCGTGGATTATTGATGATGAGAATGGTTTTATCTGGCATGACGGTGGTACAGATGACTATAACAGCTATCTTGGGTTTTGCAGGGAGACGGGAACAGCAGTGGTAATTTTGTCAAATCTGCCGGATGATTACAGACTTCCGGCGACGGTACTTGGAGTGAAGCTGCTGAAAGAATTGCAGGAATAGAAGAGAGCAATTAAAACTCCAAAGTGGATTAGAAGCAAAAGATGAAGAAGAAAGGATGAAAGGGATTGCATATGAAGAATTTTGGATATTCAATGTTGTGGTTTTGGATAGCTTATATTGTCGTGACGACTATCGGAGTATTACATACAATTTTTAACATTAAAGTTTTGCATATGAAATCAATGAAGGAAGGCCCGGGAATGGGTGAAGGATATGAAAAAACAAAACCGTGGCATCCTTTGTATAATGTAGTGATATTTCCCATTTTTGCATACCTGTATTTACACGGGCTGGAGATTGTTTCGTTAACAGACGTTATAGCAACCTCTCTGATTTGGGGAACAATAACAGTGGTATTTGATTTATTTGGCTGGGTTTTGATTAAGCATCCATGGTCATTAACTTTCCGGGAATTTTATATTGATTATCAGCCATGGATCACATTAATATATATCACAATATATGCGAGTCCGTTCATAGCCTATGGATTCATGCGGATATAGCAAAAACAGATTGGTAGCAGGAGAAATTATTGGACAAATATGAAGTTATCGAGAGGCGTAGGACATGAAAATATTAATTATAAATGGCGGACCGCATAAGGGAAATACTTGGCGTCTGACAGAGAAAGCAAAGAAGATTCTACTTAAATTCGATAAAACAATTGTATTCAGGGAAATACATTTGTCGGATGTCAACCTTCCGTTCTGTACTGGATGTAGTAATTGTTTTCGTAGAGGACATATGATGTGTCCTCATAACAAAATCATTCAGCCAATCATGGATGCAATCGAAGACAGCGATGCGGTGATTTTTTCCGTGCCAAGTTTTCAGGGGCATTTGCCGGGAATATTGAAAAATTTTACGGATCATATGGCATTCATGCTACACCGTCCAAGGTACTTTATAAAGAAGGCTCTTATCATAAGTACCACAGGGGGAGTATTTGCCAATGGCACAACAAAAGCCTTAGCAGATACGCTTACAGGCTGGGGGTTCAATAAATGCTATCAGCTTCCGGTAACGGCATTGAGCTGGAATGCCTATAAACCCACGAAAAAGGATCTGAGAAAGACATATGACATAACCGGAAGATTTTATCTTGATGTGAAATCAGGGAAAATGCATACGCCGAGTATTGCTGTACTTATCCCTTTTAATTTATTTCAGGCGTTGTGTGTTGGAAACAAAGGTTCAGAAGAATATCCGACGGAGGATAATATTTTCTGGTCAAAGTATTTTGGTATGAGATATGCACCGGGGATTCCTTTGACACCTATAAAACAGATTATTGGCTGGCTGATGTATCTTATCGGCAAGAAGCTTTCAAAGTCAATGATAATAACATATAAGAAATAGGAGGATAAAACAATATGGAAAAGAAATCAATTCATGAAATTACATCAACAGTATGAAAGGCACTGACCCTGGCAATGGGAGTTGCGGTTGTAGTGCTGTCCTGTCTGGACCAACTGGAAATGCAATCTGCTGTTGTGCTGCTCGGCCTCGGCCTTGCCTGCGCAGGCATTGCTATGCTTGAGAAGAGATGATAAGAAATTATGAAATGGAGAATAGTCCAATATGTTGCACTATGAAAATAAGATACCGGCTGAGGATTATCAAAGATTACGTGCTTCTGTCGGTTGGAAGACTATTGCATATAAGCAGGCAGAAACAATTTGGCTTTATTAGAAGACCGAATGATTGTGCCGGAGCGGCACTTGATATGTGGGTAGAAAAATAAGTATGAAAGTATAGAGAGAGAATGTATGAAAATTGCAGTTTTTTCAGATGTTCATGGTAATTTCGAGGCACTAAACACTGTAATAGATATGATAGAGAAAGAACAGGTTGACCAGACCATTTTTATTGGGGATATATTTCAACGTGGTAATCAGGAAATTGAGTGTTTAGAGTATTTGAGAAATAGTGATATTATATGTGTAAAAGGCAACTGTGAACTTTATATTGATAAAGGTGTGTGTATTGATCCTGATGTGGAATATCTACATGATTATTACGATAATATGCGGGAAAGATTAACAGCAGAACAAAAAGCATTTATTCATGAGTTGCCGTTATATTATGAGGAAATAGTCAATGGACATAAAATCTTGTTTTCTCATTTTTTGTTTCATGATATAGAAGCTGCATATCCGTATTATCAGTTATCTGATATGGAGACGGATATGTTTTCAAAGGCTGTAAACTCCGATGAATTACAAAAATATGATTTAGTAGTAGTAGGTCATGCTCACAGGAATTTTGTGGATGAAAATGTGGTGGGCGTTTCGGCTACGGGACTTGGCCGACCGGCATTTGTTTTGATTGAGATTGACGAAAGAGTTTCTTATCGATATGTTTCTGAAGAGTAAATGTGAAAACTTTTTTATTATGGTTGACTAAATAAACTTGACAGTGTCAAGTTTATTTTTTATAATCAATCCATCTTGACGGTGTCAAGATTAAAAGTGCACTTATACAGACGGAGGTTTCATAAGGATGAGAAAGAAGGTAATTTTGTGAGTACAGGAAGAATAAGAGAATACAAAGATGATAAGGGCAATCAGCTGGAAGGGAACATCAGCGAAAAGATCAAAATCAATATAAATGGAGCACAAAACGGACTATTTATTAATGGAAAAGATTTGGATAATCCGGTGCTATTATTTGTATCAAGCGGTCCGGGTACAGATGACTACTTTTTGAATGAAAAGTACCCGGATATGCACATTGAGGATGAGTTTACGGTCTGTTATTGGGATTATCGAGGTATGGGAATTGTTTATGATAAGAATATAGACCCGGCATCGATTGACTTAAATACGCTTGTTGAAGACACTGCCGCAGTTACAAAGTATTTGATGGAGAGATTTGGGAAAGAAAAGATATATATTATGGCATATTCCGGCGGAACCAATATTGCATTAAAAACAATTGAGAAATATCCTGAATACTATTATGCTTATATTGCCATGGCGCAGGTAATTTGTCACGGAGAGGATAATGATACTCTGATTTATCAGTTTATGAAGGACACCTTTACAGAACGCGGTGACAAGAAAAGACTAAAAAAACTTGAGCAAATAGTGGATAAAAAGGATAATGGAAAAGTTGAGTGCCGTGATTGGTATGAATTTGTAGCACTCCTGCATGAGGCCGGTGGTGGAACGACCATGAATGAAACGGAATTTAAGGGAATTGTTGTTCCTATACTAAAGGCACATTGCTATACAATGAAAGAGAAGTTCGATTATATTAAAGGTATGAAAATGTATCGTACGACTACTCTTGATCAGGAACTGGATAATAAGGATTATAGAAAAACAGACCTTGTATTTGATATTCCTGTATATTTCATTAGCGGGGATCATGATTACAATTGCCCATGGCCGTTAGTAGAAGAATATTGTGATATGATTGATGCTCCGGACAAAGAATTCTATCTGATAGAAAATGCAGCCCATAGTCCGTTATGGGAACAGCAGGAAACATGTTTTGAGATTATGAAAGAGATTAAGAATAAGAAGGAGACACCGGAAGATGGAAGATAAGTATCATCATGGAAATCTAAAGCAGGCACTGATTGATGCCGGAATAAGAATTATTAATAAGGAAGGTGAGCAGGGGCTGTCACTTCGAAAGGTTGCGGCTGCTTGTGGTGTTTCCCACTCGGCTCCCTATGCGCATTATAAGGATAAGGATGAACTTCTAAGTGCCATAAAGGCATCAGTTACAGAGCAATTTACAGAATATTTGAATAAAGCAGTTGATGGGATGAAGGAAGAAAGCACCGAGAAGGCAATCGTTGCTATGGGCAGGAGTTATGTGAAGTTTTTCATTGATAATCCGGATTATTATCAATTTCTCTTCTATAATCAGAAGATTACAGTTCATCTGATGACAGGGGAAATCCATGAAGAGGATTATCCACCATACCTTTTGCTAAAAGCGCTTTTTCTAAGATATTTAGATGAGAAGGGTCTTAAACTGAGCGATGAAGAAAAAGAAATAGAACTTATAAAGATATGGTCTACGGTTCAAGGTATTGCATCTATTGCATGTATGGAAAATGTTACAACCAGTAAACCGTGGGAAACATATCTGGATAAGTTGATTAACTAAGGGAAGATTTAAATAACGGGATATCTAAACCCAAGTCGCAATTAAGTCGAGAAAAATCAAAAAAAACTGAATTATCTTGACTTAATTATAAAATGGTATATACTCAAGAAAGAAGAGAAAATAGCATTCAGAAATAAGGTCTGGAGAGTGTTTATGAAGAGAAAGATCGAAGAACAATTAAGAGAATGGAAAGACAAAGAGACTGGGCGAATGCCTTTGATTATAAATGGGGCAAGGCAGGTTGGTAAAACCTATATTTTGCGTAAATTTGGAGAAGAGTTGTTTAAAAATGTGGTTTATATTAACTTGGAAACGAATCAGACAGTAGCCTCCTTTTTTAATGAAAATATTTCTGTAGAGAGGATTATGCGTTATTTGGAGGCATCTACGGGGGAGAAAATCATTCCGGGAGATACAATCATTATTTTTGATGAAATACAGTCCTGCGAGAGGGCATTGACCTCACTCAAATATTTTTGTGAAGATGCACCGGAATTTCATGTTGCTGCGGCGGGGAGTTTGCTTGGCGTGGCAATAAATAGACAGAACTATTCTTTTCCGGTCGGAAAAGTGGAGACATTTGTATTAGGTCCCCTGGATTTTGAAGAATATCTATGGGCACGTGGTAGAGAACTGCTATGTGAAGAAATTCACCATGCTTATGATAAAATGGAGCCTCTGCCAGAAGCACTGCATCAGGAAGCGATTGAGCTATATCGGGAATATTTAATTGTAGGCGGAATGCCGGCATGTATCAATGAATTTTTGAAAAAAGGTAGTTTTTTGGATGTACAAATGATACAGAATGGAATTTTAAATAATTATATTGCAGACATGGCAAAGTATGCATCAAACACAGATAGTGTAAAAATTCGCGCTTGTTACAACTCTATACCGGCACAATTAGCGAAAGATAATAAAAAGTTTCAATATAAGATTGTACAGAAAGGCGGGACCGCGACTATTTTTGGAGCGGCGATAGAGTGGCTGAATCTAGCAGGTGTTGTTCTAAAATGTCAGCGTATCAGCGATGCATACGAGCCGATTTCTGTGTATGCTGATCTTTCTGCGTTTAAGCTTTATATGGGAGATGTAGGACTTCTTACCATGAAGTCAGGAATTTCACAGCAGACTGTGCTTTCAGGAGAGGGCAACCTTTTTATGGGAGCGGTCACAGAAAACTATGTGGCACAACAACTTGTGGCGAAGGGATATAGCTTATATTATTGGGAAAGTAAAAGTATTGCGGAGCTTGATTTTGTGTTACAGAAGGAAAATCAGATTATTGGTGTTGAGGTAAAAAAGGGCGAACATGTACGTTCACGAAGTCTCAGTGTTTTTGTGGAAGCATACCAACCATCATTTTCAATTCGGTTTTCCTTGAAAAATTTTGGACAGAAGGAAGGATTAAAATCAGTTCCATTATATGCCGTATTTTGCGTATAATGACAAATTTATGCATTATACCCAAAATGAAAAACATGGTAGAAACTGAAAAAATTAGTATGATATCTATAATAGTGTGCATTTCATATTCTCAAAATGTATCTTACCCGACTCTCTGTTGTGAATTAGCAGAGAGTCGTTCATAATAATTCTAAAAGAGTATCCTGCATGTCCGTAAATAATGAAGGAAAGAGATTTATCAAATGAATTAGAGATATAACTTATATAAAGGAATCAAATTTTATGAGGTGTAAAAATTCATGAATGAAGTTAACAAGACATTATTTATTCCGCTGTATGGAAAATCAAAGGTCAGTAAACAGGGTATTATTTTGAAAGACCCAATGGCGGAAAAAATCTGGAAAGCAGAGGCATTTCCGATTCACGGTAAATCAAAGTCAAAATGGCTGACTTACAATATGGCAATGAGGGCAAGAGTATTTGATGACTGGACGGAAGCAATGCTCAGACATAATAAGGATGCACTTGTATTACATATCGGATGTGGTCTGGACAGCAGATGCTTAAGAATAAAAGAACCCTATAGGAATTGGATAGATGGAGATTACTCAGATGTGATTTCTCTAAGAAAGAAATACTATGAAGAATCCGAGTGTTATCAGATGCGAGTGTTTGATGCTTCAGATGCTAAACAGGTAGAGCTGCTTCCGGATAGCAACACAGTAATTGTCATTTTAGAGGGCATCAGTATGTATTTGTCAAATGAGCAGGTAAACGGATTGTTCCTTGCATTACAGGATAAATATTCAAACATTCATATTTTGATGGATGTTTATACGGAATTTGCTGCAAAAGCATCCAAGTATAAAAATCCTGTTAATGATGTGGGAGTTACGGCATTATGGGGAATTGATGATATTCAAAATGTATTGTTCGATACTGAGATTAAATTTATAAAGGAACACTCATTCACACCCTCAAAGCTGGTGGATGAACTGAAGCCTTTTGACAGAGCTTTTTTCAAAATGATGTTTACGGGTTCTGTTTACAGAAAGCTTTACCGCCTGTTGGAACTGGAGCTTGTTGAATGATCCTAAACTGGGGAGGTAACCGG
>JBJELE010000027.1:0-124197 GCA_051878995.1 Lachnospiraceae bacterium
AACACACATTTCATAAAACTGGCAGGCATAAAACAGAATTTGCCTTTCGGAGCTGGATTGATTAACATTATGTTGACAAATGAAAATATTAATGCTAAGATTTAAGAAAATTTAGCGAGTTAAACCGTTGAAGCGGAGATAACGGCAATGATGCCTTTACAGAGAGCCTGTGTTGCTGAGAGTCAGGTGAGAAACAAGTTGTCAAATGGACCGCTGAGGGCGCAGTCAAATGGATTACTCCAGAGTATTCTGCGACGTTACAGGCAAGCGTCAATTGCCGGGGATATGTTGGTATCCAATTAAGTGCACGAGTTATATCGTGAATTCAAGGTGGCACCGCGGATAATGTACAGTATTCGTCCTTGACAGAAGGTATCTTTCTGTCAAGGACTTTTTTTATTTCATCCGGAATCCATTATGACACTGTACGGAAAACAGGTATTAAAAATTTTATAAAGGAGATGTAGACTATGATCAAAGAAGCAATTGTAAAAATCGTCAATAAGGAAGATTTGTCTTATGATGAGGCATATCAGGTTATGAATGAAATTATGAGTGGTGAGACAACACCAACACAAAACGCCGCATTTCTTGCCGCTTTGTCCACAAAGAGCGCCAGAGCAGAGACGACTGACGAGATTGCCGGTTGCGCAGCAGCCATGAGAGAACATGCAACAAAAGTCGAAGCAGGAATGGATTTGTTTGAAATTGTAGGAACAGGTGGCGATAATGCACAGAGTTTCAATATTTCTACTACATCTGCACTTGTGGCAGCAGCAGGGGGAATGAAGGTCGCAAAGCATGGAAACAGAGCAGCCTCTTCTTTGTGTGGCACGGCAGACTGTCTGGAGGCTCTTGGAGTTAATATTAATCAAAGTCCGGCAAGATGTGTTGAACTTTTGAAGGAAGCCGGTATGTGTTTCTTCTTTGCACAGAAATATCATACTTCCATGAAATATGTCGGAGCAATTCGTAAGGAACTTGGATTCAGAACAGTATTTAACATACTTGGACCGCTTACCAATCCGGGAACGCCATCGATGCAGCTGCTGGGTGTCTATGATGACTATCTGGTAGAACCATTGGCACAAGTACTGATCAATCTTGGCGTAAAACGAGGTATGGTTGTATATGGACAGGATAAGTTAGATGAAATATCCATGAGTGCCCCGACAAAAGTATGCGAGATACGGGACGGATGGTTTAAATCATATACTATTGCACCGGAAGACTTCGGATTTGAGAGATGTACCAAAGAGGATTTAAGGGGCGGAACGCCGGAAGAAAACGCGAAGATAACGCGTGCAATATTGAATGGAGAGAAAGGGCATAAGAGAAATGCAGTGCTTATGAATGCGGGAGCAGCCCTTTATATCGGCGGAAAAGCAGAAAGTATGAAAGAAGGTATCAAACTTGCCGAAGAGATTATAGATTCCGGAAAAGCACTTGAAACATTGAATAAAATGATAGAAGTCAGTAATCGTCCGGAGGTGGATAAAGACTAAATTATTATTCTGTAAATTGCAGTTCGATCGGCTTTCCGGCATAAGAGACTGCATTGAGCGAATCATTGTTCTCGTTGAAAACAAGGACAGAGCAGATATCTTCTGAGAAGCCTTTTGGAAGTGTTACCAACAGGTCTTTGTCCGGCGATAAGGATTCCTTGGAAAAAGTCTCGTACGCGTAAATCTCATTTTGCTCTTTATCTGTAATCAAAACGCTTAAATTTGTACAGGATTCATCTACCGGATTAGTACAATGAAATGAAATCTGTCCCTCTGTGATTGCTGAATTGGTAATTTCAGGTGTGGGCAGATTTTTCTCATCCGTTAAAGTAAGTCTCCAGGTATTTGCTTCCTCGGTTTTTTGGGCAAAGAAGATAGAAGCGTCACTTTTGCTTAAGTTAAATGCTGGTCTTGCCAGAATGACAGAACGTGTGGATATATCATTTGTGATATTGCCATCCCGGTATATAAGACATTCTCTGTTAGAATCCTCTGAGTAACGGGAGCGGAGCCACCACCAGCGAAGACGTCCATTGTACTCAACGGAGCGGGACGGATCAGCTAACATACTATTTGGAAAACCATATTCCGTCTGCATGGCTTCTTCAACAGAAAGAAAGAAGCAGTAATCGCCATCCAGAGGGCAGGCCAGATAGGAGCCGTCTACGCCGTTAGGTGCTTCATAATCATGCTCTTCCTTTTTTTGTGTATAGAGAATTAAGTTTCGTTCGGAATCACTAAAAACATTAGGATTCTCATAGAAATTGCGACACCATTCACGTCCCAGACTGTTGTTCCAGTCTGCGGAATCACCAAACCGGCTATTTTCAATGCCGGAGTCTGCTAAAACGAAAAGACCGTCAGCCTCGCCACTATTTCGATGATTGGCAAGAACCTTCCATTTTATGGGGTTTTCATCAAATGTGCCAAGATATACATAGTCGTAAACACCTTCGCGGAAGCCATTTATCTGTGATGCGTCTGTTGCAATATCGGAAAGTGGTGTTAATGTATCATTTGTAGCATCTGCATTGTTTTTCGGTTCACAGGCAGTCAGAAGAGAAGTTATCGTGAGTGCCAGAATCAGTGAGCTTTTACTCTTATTTATCATTTCATGCTATCCTTATCATGGTTTATTTATTCATACATGGAAATAATTATAGCATTTTCCACTTGTTGCGTAAATCAAATTCAACCCAGAGTTTCCGGCCGTAAGAGAGATGAAAATAAAAAAATCATTGTTGCAATAGATGGATTGCTTGTTTTATTTAGTATATCAGTCATTGATTTGACTGGTGCTTTTGTTTGGCGGGGGCATTGTCAAAAGTTATCCGATAATGTAATAATATGGATGGGAAGGATGCACACAATGTTCTACTATTCTCCATATGTTATCATTCACGCAGCAACAGAAAGCGTTATTTGTGGAAGTTTTATTCTATTTGCACTCATGCTGATTTTCTCAATCTTTTTTGGAAGAATTTTCTGTGGATATATGTGTGCCGGAGGAGGATTTGCTGAGATGGCAGGTTGTATTAACAACAAGCCGCCCAGACTTGGAAAATTAAAATTAATTAAATATGTAATATGGGTAATCTGGCTGGCTATTGTAATTGCTATTTATATTGCGAATGGCGGACTGAAATATTTTGACCCGTTATATGGAACTGAGTATGGTGTTTCCATCAAGGCAGTAGAAGAGTATCCGGTTTATTTGTTGGTTGTGTTTATCCTGTTTTTTATGCCTCTGATATTGGGGAAAAGGGCAGCGTGTCATTACATATGCTGGATGGCGCCCTTTATGAATATCGGAATAAAGATACGAAATATTCTGCACTTGCCGGGATTACGTATGGCAGCAGATAATACAAAATGTATAGACTGTAAACTCTGCACAAAGAATTGTCCGATGGGACTTGATGTACATCAGATGGTAAAGGACAGTCACATCGATGAGTATGAGTGCAGTATGTGTGGAGAATGTATTGATCATTGTCCAAAGAAAGCAATATTATATAAATTTGGCAAATAATTTCTATTTAGAATCGGGAGAACGAAGTGAGTTACAGAGCCAGTGACGGAACAAGACAGTGGGATGGCAGTAAAAAAGTGCCTGAAGAGAGAATGGCGGTCAAAATGCAGAGTTTTGCCCGTGCCGGTATAACGCCGGATATTGCGGGGGCAGATTTATCCTATGCATTAACATTGCAGTATGCCAGATGGAAAGAGAAAGGATTAGAATCGACCATGGAAATTGTTCCGTTAGAGGAACAGATGCCGACAAAAAAAGTTTATTGGAATGATGAGAAGTATTCTTATGAGAGAAGGGTTTCTATCGGAAAGAAAACCCAGAAATATTTCAAGGATGGTGCTTGTATTAGCACGCGGGAAAGCGTTGTAGGTATTAATGCGATTGTGACCGATACTATTGTAGAGAGCAGCGTGGTGGAAAATGATTTTTATTGTTGTCCATCTTGTGGTGCCGTCAGCAGAATTAAGGAATTAATGGCAGGATGTCCTTATTGTCAGACGAGATTTCTGATGCCTGATTTATTCCCTAAGGTTACAAATTTTTATTTTTACGAAGACGATTCTGCACAACCCAGCTTCCTTAAATGGGCTGCTATCATAGGTGGTGCAATTACCTTTTTGCTTGAGATTATTCTTGGTATTATCAGACATGATATTTCCACGGTTTTAATTGCGCCGTTGGTAATACCGTTGGGAGCCTTTGGAGGAATTTTGTGTTCTGCTTTCCCTTATTTAGGATATGCAATTTATAAAGCATCGCAGGGGATTGGGAAGATCAGCGGATCCAAAAAGGCGGAGAGAAAAATCGAGAAGAAAATGAAAGCTTTAGACAGAACGTTTTCGTATAAACTTTTTGAAGGACAACTCATTTCGTTCCTGAAAATGACACTTTTCACGGATGATCCGAAGAATCTTGTCTGCTTCGAGGGAACGTATATACCTGAAGAATACAGAAATCTGATAGATATGAGTTATCATGGTACGGTGGCCATAAAAAATATAGAGACAACCGGAGACGTGGTCAAACTGAATATGAGTGTATTTTTACGTAACACCTACTGTGTAAACAATAATATTAAAGTAAAGGATGAAGAGATTAAGCTGCAGGTGGCGAAAAATGTTTCAACGCCTACCTATGCCGGTTTGTCTATAAAGAAGATAGAGTGTAAGACCTGCGGTGGAAGTTTTGATGGTTCACATCAGAGAAGATGCCCTTTCTGTCAGAATATATATAATATGAAGGAGGAAAACTGGGTAATTACAAAAATTGGAGGAATATAGTTAAAAACGCATTGACAAATATCTATGTGTGCGATAATTTATATATAGATGAGAATCTATATAAGGAGGATTTGATGACAAGAGAAGAAGTTGCAATAATCTGTAAAGCAATGTCAGATTCAAACAGACTCAGAATTATAGAAATGCTTACACAGGGAGAAAAGTGTGGCTGTCATCTACTGGAAGAGTTGCAAGTAACGCAGCCAACATTGTCTCATCATATGAAGGTGCTTTCAGACTGTGGTCTGGTAAGTTCTTACAAGGACGGAAAATGGCAGCACTATTCAATTAACTGTGAAAAGTTCAAAGAGTACAAGGATTATATTGCAGCAATCACTTGTTGTGCCGGTGCAAATTGTACCGGCTAAAATTAAAAAGAACATATAGATATTTGTCTATATAGATGGAGGTGGATGTATGTGGACATTTATACAAGATCAGATTCTTGGCATGAAATGGTTAAGTGTTTTGATTGGAAACTTACTAAATGCATTAGGATTAGATATAACAGGAAAATTAGGTGGGAGCATTCAATTTTTTATCTATGATGTGATAAAGATTGTGGTTTTACTTTGCACCCTGATATTCATCATCAGTTACATTCAAAGTTATTTTCCGCCGGAAAGAACAAAGAAGATACTTGGAAAGTTTCATGGAATTGTGGCTAATATCATAGCTGCACTTCTTGGAACAGTAACACCCTTTTGTTCCTGCTCATCCATTCCACTTTTTATTGGTTTTACAAGTGCCGGACTTCCGCTTGGAGTAACATTCTCTTTCCTTATTTCGTCCCCGATGGTGGATCTTGGCTCGTTGGTACTTTTAATGAGTATCTTTGGTGCTAAAGTAGCAATCGTATATGTTGTCCTTGGTCTTGTGATAGCAGTAGCAGGTGGAACGTTAATTGAAAAGCTGCATCTTGAAAATCAGGTGGAAGAATTCATCAGAAATGCAAAGCAGATTGATATACCTCAGGAAGAACTTACTGTAAAAGACCGTTTGAAATATTCTGCGGAACAAGTGGCAGGGACATTTAAGAAAGTCTTTCCATATATCCTGATTGGGGTAGGTATCGGAGCGGTTATTCATAACTGGATTCCGGAAGATTTGATTGTGAGATTCCTTGGGAATGGAAATCCATTCGGCGTTATTATTGCAACAATCGCAGGAGTTCCCATGTATGCAGATATTTTCGGCTGCATCCCGATAGCAGAAGCTTTGCTTGCAAAGGGAGCGAAGCTTGGTGTTGTTCTTTCCTTTATGATGGGTGTTACAACGCTTAGTCTGCCATCTATGATTATGTTGAAAAAAGCCATAAAACCTAAACTGTTAGGTGTATTTATAGCAATCTGTACAGTGGGAATTATCATTGTGGGATACTTCTTCAATGCAATACAGTATCTGATTATCTAAGGATATAAAAATATCGCATATTAAAAAAGAAAAGGAGATTAGGAACATGGGATTATTTGGATTTGGTAAAAAAATGGAAGAGGAAACACAAGGGAGAAAGGGCTGCAATATTAAGGTATTAGGAGCAGGCTGCAAAGCATGCCATGAGCAATATGAAAATGTAAAAAAAGCGGTTGCGAACATGAAGCTTGATGCAGAAGTTGAGTACATCACAGATATGGAAAAGGTCATGAGCTATGGAGCCATGAGCATGCCCGTAATAGTTGTAAATGAACAGGTAGTATCTATGGGTAAAGTATTAAAAGCATCCCAGGTGGAGGAACTTCTTAAAAAACTTGGTACGCCGAAAACCTTATAAGGTCTTCGGCGTTTTTTAGTTGGCGCATTTATAGGCATATGCTACAATAAAAAGTAGAACTTAGTTTACTTTGGAGAAAATAGATGAAAATGCATAAGAAAATCTTACCGTTCCTGTCAGCCTTTGTAGCAGTCATTGTGTTTGTGCTGACAGTTCTGGAATCATCATTCTATACATTTGATGCACTCTTATGTGATCGATTGTATACCAAAATGGATGGAACGAATCCGAAAATCAAAATCATCGCAGTAGATGAAGAAACGCTTGAAGAGTACGGCAATTTTCAGGTATGGTCGAGAGAAAAAACAGCAGAGCTTATTGAAACCTTATATGCAGAGCAGGAGAATGCCCCTGCCCTGGTTGCACTTGACTTCCTGTTTACAGGGAATGCCGACAGTGAAGCAGATATAAGACTGGCAGAAGCGTGTGCGCAAAGAGAGAATATTTTTGCTGCCTCCAATCTGGTATATCGGGGAGTGACCGTACAGGAGGAAGATGGCAGGGGCTATTATGATGTATGGAATATAGATATGGTAGAAACACCATATGACAGTCTGGCCAGGGCAGTACAAACCGGATATACCAATGCTTATATTGCCGAAGACGGTTGTGTCAGATATACGAAATTGACAGAGGAAGATGAAAACGAAACTCTGCCGAGCTTTGCATGGCTTATATATGAAACATATGAAACAATGCAGGGCCATAAGGTTTCTATGCCGCAAACAACTTCGGCCGGGCAGGTATCTTTTTTCTACTCGGGACAGGTCGGAGAATATCCTCATTTTTCCATGAAAAGTGTATTGGATGGAACGGTTCCGTTATCGGAATTCAGAGATTGTATTGTGTTAGTGGGAGCTTATGCACCGGGTTTTCAGGATGCCTATGTTGCTGCGTCGGAAAGAGGTAATCCGATGTATGGTGTAGAAATACAGGCTAACATCGTACAGGCTTTGATGGATGGTAAAACGGCAGTTCCTTTTCCGATTTGGCTGTATCTTATCATTGCAGCTACGATTCTGTTCGTTTTCTTTTTGATAGCGAAACGGCAAAAGTTGTTTTGGGTTTTGCCGGAGGCGATGTTGCTGATTCTTTCTCATTTGTTGGCGGGAAGATGGCTGGCAATGCAGGGTTATACGATTCCCCAGATATACTTTGTCGGGGTTATTGTAATAGGTGTTGTATATTTTATTATTGAGAAGTATGCTGCAGAGCGAATCCGCCGGAAAAGAATACTGTCTACTTTTAAGAAATATGTTGCACCGCAGGTAGTGGATGAGCTGGCAAAGGAAGATAAGTTTCATATCAGACTTGGTGGAGAAAAAAGAAATGTGGCAGTTCTGTTTGTGGATATCAGAGGATTTACGCCTTTATCGGAAAGTCTGATGCCGGAACAGGTTGTTAAGATTTTGAATGAATATCTTGCACTTACTACGTCCTGTATTCTAAAGAATAAAGGTATGTTAGATAAGTTTATCGGCGATGCAACAATGGCAGTTTTTAATGCGCCTGTTGATCTGGACGATTATGTTTACCGGGCAGTGTTGACAGCGCTGGATATGTGTCAGGGAGCCGATAAGCTTTCGGAACAGTTGACAGAGAAATTTGGGAAAAATGTAAAATTTGGAATAGGAATTCATTGCGGAGAAGCCGTAGTAGGCAATATTGGCTGTGAATTCAGAATGGATTATACTGCAATCGGAGATACCGTCAATACGGCAGCACGTCTGGAAAGTCGGGCAGGGGCCGGTGAGATTCTGATCAGTGAAGAAGTATATCGGATGGTAGAAGATAAAATTCTGGCGGAAGCTGTGGGTGAAATGGAACTGAAGGGTAAGAGTCACGCAGTAAAGGTTTATCGTGTATTAGATAAAAGAAAGGGCAATGAGGCTGAATGAACAGAGAGTATCTGATAATCCCGGATTTTGAACAGTTACAGAAATCAGAGGAACTGGCGCAGCAGTATGGAACAGGATTCGAGTATAATGATTTCTGTTATCCTGAAGTTTATGAAGATGTGACAGAGATACGGAGAAGATGTCAAGTATATAAGGGACTTAAAAGAGACCGGAGTCATGATACACTCCATGGTGTATTTCTTGATATTGCAGTGACAAGTATGGATACGGTCATACGGGAACATAGCAGAAAAATGGTAGAGCAGTCCATGGAGATTGCCGGACAGCTTGGAGTCAGAGGAGTTGTCTTTCATACGGGCTTGCTGGCAGATTTACAGCTGGAATCCTATCTGGAGAAATGGTTGTACGATTCGGCAATTTTCTGGCAGGTGATGGCAGAGCGATATCCGGAGCTGGAAATATATTTGGAGAATACATTTGAAAAGACGCCGGATATGTTACTGCGCCTAAAAGAAAGACTGAATCAGACCAAAAATTTTAAATTATGCTTGGATTACGGCCATGCCTGTCTGACGCCGACACCGATAGAAAGCTGGATTGACCGGATGCAGGAGCATATCGGACATATTCACTTAAATGATAATGATCTGACAGCAGATCTGCATCAGGCGCCGGGGGATGGAAAAATTGATTTTGTAAAGTGTAAGAAGCTGTTGGATAAATCTTTAGAACAGGTTCCTATTTTATTGGAGGTAACGGGAATAGAGAAACAGAAAAAAGCATTGGAATATATGACAACATTATAAATCGGGCGGTACAAAAGACAAATTTGAAGATCAGAAATGAGGATTTTATGGAGTACAAAAAGAGTGAATTAATGAAGATACTGGACACGGGGATTGCGTTGTCAAAAGAAAAGGACAGAAACCGACTTTTAGATAAGATACTGACTGAAAGCATGGATATTGCGCATTGTGATGCCGGAACACTTTACATATGCAAAGAGGATAAGCTGTATTTCCAAGTGATGAAAACCATATCCATGAATGTAGATAAGGGAAGAAACGGGGAAAAAATAGAATTGCCGCCGGTTCCTATGGTACAGGGAAATATTTGTGCCTATACTGTGATCCATAAAAAACCTCTGAATATTGAAAATGTGTATGAGAACCGGGAATTTGATTTTTCAGGACCCTATGAGTATGACCGGATGACGGGCTATCATACGAAGTCTATGCTCACGATACCTCTTTTGAATCAGGAGGAAGAAGCGGTCGGGGTACTTCAGCTGATCAACGCCATGGATGAGCAGGGGCAGGTAACGGCTTTTGATCAAAGAATGGAATATATCATCATGGCATTGGCTTCCCAGGCAGCTATTGCGGTATCCAATATCCGTTATATGGAAGAAATCAAGGAGCAGATGTGGTCTTTTACGGAAGCAATGGCAGAAACCATCGATACGCGTACTCCATATAATGCAAACCATGTAAGAATGGTGGCAGATTATGCCGGAAAATTGGCAGATTATGTGAATGAGCAGCATGAGAAAGGATTGGAGGAGGAGTATTTCTCAACCAACCGGAAAGAACAGCTTGTTCTTAGTGCCCTATTGCATGATATTGGGAAAGTGTCAATTCCGATTAAAGTGATGAACAAGGCAACCAGACTGGAAGACAGACTACAGGATATTGAAATTCGTTTTGAACTGTTTCGCACAAGATATAAAGTGCAGCGGTTAGAAGGGCAGTTAAATCCGGAGGAATATAGTGAAATGCTTGAGCAGCTTGATAAGGCACTTGCACTTGTCAGGGAAGTCAATGCTATGGGATTTCTTCCGGACGAAAAAGAACAGGAGCTTCATAATATCTTTACTTATATCTATAAGGGGACAGAAGGAGAACAGCCTTACTTTACGGAGGAAGAAAAGGAAGATCTTTTAATCAGAAAGGGAACCTTAACAGAAAAGGAAAGAAAAATCATGGAGAGCCATGTGGAGATGACAGAGCGTATTCTGAGCAAGGTACACTTTAATGCCAATTATCAGGAATCGGTAAAATGGGCGGTACAGCATCATGAATGTCTGGACGGAAGCGGGTATCCGAGGAAGCTGACAGCTGAATCACTTTCCACGGAAGCAAGAATTTTGGCTGTGGCTGATATCTGTGATGCATTACTTGCAACAGACAGACCCTATAAGAAGCCGATTCCCAAGGATAAAGCATTTGGAATTATGAGAGATATGGCAGAACATGGAAAAATTGACGGTAAGATTGTAGATTATCTGGAAAAATGTATTTAATATAATATCCGTGATACAAAGGAAGGAATATAACATTACATGCAGATAAAAGATTTACTGGCCAAAGCGGCAAAAATAAGAGAAGTATTCGGGACATCAAAGGCGAAAGTGATACTTGGTGCGGGAACAATTGGTGTTGCCGGACTCACAGTTGCTACCATTTGTATCCTGTCGGGGAATACAGAATCGTATCGTACCATTGCCGTGAAAGAGGTAAATGGTACCACGGTTATACAAAACACTAAAAACAGCAGTCAGAATGCTTATGAGGGTATGCATCTTTATTCCGGTGATGACGTCAGAGTAGAGAGTGCTTCAAATATGACAATGTTTCTTGATATGGATAAATATGTTTATGCTGAGGAAAATACCCATTTCTGGCTGGAAGCAGAAGGAGATAGCGAGAAAAGTAAAACAAGAATTTATCTGGATGAAGGAGCGGAATTGAACCGTATTGATACGAAGCTGACAGAAGGAGAAGTCTATCAGGTGGATACGCCGAATTCAGTCATGTCGGTCAGAGGTACGGTATTTCGTGTTTGCATCAATTGGAGATTTCGGAATTTGTAGCTGATGAGAATGGGAATATTAAAAGAGAGATTGATTATGAGGAACTGTCACAGGAAACGCTGATGGTGTTGGCTTCTTATGCTGAGGATGGCAAAGAACTGTGTATCAGTAAAGAAAAATTAACAGAGTATGCCGGACAGGCAGAGCCTGTTGTTGACAAAGAGGAGTTAAAAGAAAAGGGTAAAGCAAAAGAGAAAGAAGATATAGAAGAAATACAGGAGTGTGGGAAGTCGTGAAAGAACCTTCCTGTATTGCGGATGGGTTAGAACAGCAGATTTGTTCTGTATGCGGAGAAGTGATAGTAACGAGAGAAATAAAGGCAAAAGGACATCATGAAGGAACTCCGGAGACGACAAAGCAGGCAAGCTGTATACAGGAAGGAGAAAAGGTAGTACACTGTACTGTTTGTAAGATGCTCATCCGGACGGAACAGATTCCGATGAAACAGCATGAGAGCGGCGAATGGAGAATAAGTAAGGAAAGTAATTGTACAGAAGCAGGAGAAAGAGCAAAGTATTGTGTCTTCTGTGGTAAGCTCATGGAAAAGGAATCCATGAGTGCGTTGAGACATGACTTTGGAGGCTGGAGTGAAACACAGGCGGCAGGCTGCGAGAATACAGGTATTCTCAGCAGAACCTGTTCCAATTGCGGGCAGACAGAGACAGAATCTATAGAGAAAACAGCGCATAGTTATACCATATGCTTCCATGATTTCTCTTCTTTATCTACGGGAAGTTCAGCATCTATTCCGGCAGATGAATTATGTACAGTGTGTGGCAATGTGAACCGGACACATCATAGTGTCTCTCAGTCGTCAGACGGAACATATTCCTGCGGTGAATGCGGAGGAAAGGTAACACAGTAGAGATGAATTATATTATACTTGATCTGGAATGGAATCAAAGCAGCACCGGAGAAGAGGAAGTCAGCAAGATCCTTCCTTTTGAAATTATAGAAATCGGTGCCATTAAACTGAATAACAGCCGTACAATGATTGATGAGTTCAGTGAGCTGGTGAAGCCACAGGTTTATCATGAAATGCACCGTATTACCAGTAAATTAATTCATTTGCAGATGAATCAGCTTCAACAGGGCAGTTTTTTCCCGGAAGTGATGAAGCGGTTTCAAGACTGGTGTGGTGCCGATTACATTTTTTGTACCTGGGGACCTCTTGATCTGGTGGAGTTACAGAGGAATATCAGATATTATGGATTGGAACCGCTTGCTGACGGGCCGTTTAGATATCTTGATGTGCAGAAGCTGTTCAGTATTGCCTATGAAGACAGGAAATCGAGGAGAACACTGGAATATGCCATTGATTTTCTGAATATTGAGAAAGACATTCCTTTCCATAGGGCTTTCAGTGACGCTTATTATACTGCTAAAGTGTTAGCCCGTCTGGAAGAAAAAGTATTGTCTAATTATTCTTATGACGTATTTCATCTTCCAAAAGATAAAGAGTCGGAAGTGCATGTTATATTTGATGATTATGCGAAATATATATCCCGTGGTTTTGCGGATAAGACAGAAGCTATCGCGGATAAAACAGTAATGGGAACGAAATGCTATCTGTGCCATAAGGGACTTCGTAAGAAAATCCGTTGGTTTACTCCTAACGGAAAACATTATTACAGTGTGTCATATTGTGATAAACATGGTTTTATGAAATCTAAAGTCCGTATTCGCAAATCAGAAGATGATATGGTATATGTTGTGAAAACGGATAAGTTTATCACAGAAGAAGAAGTGTCCGATATTCGCAACAGGCAGGAAAAATCCAAACAGCAGAGGAAAGAAAGAAGGGCACTGAAAAAGAACAGCAATAAGGATTAAAAGTCAAAATCATCAAAGTCAGACCGAATACGGGCTCTTCTGCGTTGTTTCCGTTTTACCCTGTTCTTTCTGCGTTTTGCATTTTTACTATTAATAGCAAGTGCCCGTAAAACAAATAATACGATAATTAATGCAGCAAAAATGAGGATTATGATAAGAACTTTTTTGACGTTGATAAAGATAGTATCCTGTTCCTCAATTTTTTCAGCTTCTACGTCTGCTTTTTCCACGCTGATATCCGTGGTTTTCATATTTGTATCAAAATCATAGGTGGAAGCGCTGTTGTCAGCCAGATTCAGATAAGCTTTTCCCACAAAAGTGTCCTGATAGGAATACAGAATCTGAGCGATACAGTTTTCTTCGGAAACACTATAATCTATTTCTGAATCCAGTTCGTCAAAATCAATAGTATTCGGAACAATAACAATGCTTTCAGTGTCTATCGATAAAATAGGTTTGGAGTTTCCGAAAATATCATTGCCGATCTGCAAATATCCGGTTGTATCTATATTATAGTCTTCTTCATTCTCCGAAATATTCATAGCCTGAAAATTGTGAAATCCGTAATCAAATAATTCTACCGTATCTGTGAACTGGTCAGGAGATTCTTCTTTAAAAACAACACAGATAAGCTTCATGCCATTCTGTTCTGCACATGTAACAAGTGTTTGTCTGGCTTCATCGGTGTATCCGGTTTTACCGCCGCGAATACCGTCATATGCAATCTCACCGGTAATTAATTTATGCTTGTTGTTCAAATAGAAGTCATCCGGCTGGGTAGCTGTAGGTTCAAAATGATAGCGCGCAGTATTACCAATTTTGCATAGCATTTCATCCTGAAAAAAGGCGCGGGAAATCACAGCCAGATCATAAGCAGTCGTATAATGATTGTCATCATAAAGACCATTCGTATTAACGAAATGGGTATTGGTGCAGCCAAGCTGTATAGCGCGTTCATTCATCATATTAACGAACTCATCGATAGAGCCGGAGATATGTTCAGCCACTGCATTGGCTACTTCGTTGGCAGAGCCTACCAGTATACCATAAAGGCACTGTTCCATGGTAATGGATTCACCCACATCCATACCCATGTTGGAACCGTCTGCGGGAACACTGAAGACAGCGCTCTTAGTAAATTCCACCATATCATCCAGATTGCCGTTCTCTCTTGCCAGAAGGCAGGTCATAATCTTTGTTGTACTGGCCGGATATAGTTTTTCATTAATATTTTTGGCATAGAGGATGGCGCCGGTATCGGCATCCATCAGAATTGCAGCCTGTGCACTGACCTGAGGACCTACCGGCCAGTTATCAATTTCGTTAGATTGAATGGTAAGAGATTTTCTTGCTTCCGCCTCAGCCGCTAATTCTTCCGATGTGGCATAGACAGTAAGCGTATTGGCAGTTATACAGCCAAGGAATACAGAGGCAGCCAGAAATAGGCAAGCCAAAGATTTCCCTTTAGATTTTATTATAGAAAAGAGCATAGTCTTTTAACCTTTCTGTCATAATAGCAGTATATGTCCAAATGAAATATCTTATGAAAAAGACATCTTATTTATCATACACTATTTTGAAAAAAAACTGTAGCAAATTCATAAAAAATACAAAAACTAATGCTGTACAGGGTCTATGCTAAAAATATAAAATGGTGTAAAATGAATACGGAAATCCAGTAAAGGTAATTGAGTAAACAGAATTATTAATACTAATAATAGAAGCAGAAAGACAAGAGATTAAAATATGAGACTTCGTAATGTGACAGGTTCCAGAGAAGTAATTGCGGAAAGCAGCTATGTTATTCATGAACCGCAGAATCAGAAGGGAAAATGGCATGAAATATTCGGGAATGATCACCCGATCCGCATCGAGATAGGTATGGGAAAAGGCCGGTTTATCATGGATCTGGCGAGAATGAATCCGGATATTAATTATGTAGGTATTGAGAAATATTCCAGTGTATTGATCCGCGGCATACAGAAAATGGAAGCAGATCCACTGCCAAATCTGTACTTTATCCGAATGGATGCAGAGGAGATTGCATCTGTATTCGACCGGGGTGAGGTGGATCGGATATATCTGAATTTTTCAGATCCCTGGCCTAAGGACAGACATGCCAAGAGGAGATTACCGTCCCGTGAATTTTTACAGCGATATAATGAAATACTAGTACCGGATGGTGTTATAGAGTTTAAAACGGACAATCATGATTTGTTTCAGTTTGCATTGGAGGAACTTGAGCCTGCGGGATGGCATTTAGATCAGATGACAGAGGATTTGCATCATAATACTGAGATGATGCAGGGAAATGTTATGACAGAGTATGAAGAAAGATTTTCTTCTTTAGGAAATCCAATTTACAAATATATTATATCCAGATGAAAAGGAGGAAATTATGGAACACAAATTTACAACTGATAATTTCGAAAATGAAGTTTTGGCATCGGAGGTACCTGTTCTGGTAGATTTCTATGCAGACTGGTGTGGACCTTGTAAGATGATGGCACCTGTAGTTGCCACACTGGCAGAGAAATATGAGGGCAAGGTTAAGGTAGGAAAGTGTAATATCGATGACGAAGACGGTCTTGCGAGAATGTATCGTGTTATGTCGATTCCAACCATGAAAATTTTCGTAAAGGGTGAGGCGGTTGCTACTGTTGTGGGAGCTGTTCCCCAGGAAGAATTGGAAGCAGAAATCAAAAAGGTATTATAAGATCTAAACGTATAAAAACTCTATGGAAGGTTATCTTCCATAGAGTTTTCATTTATGCCTGTACAGCAGAAGATTTTGCATCTCTGGAATAAAGGAACTTCAGCACAATAGGGGTTGCGATAGAGGATACCAGGATTAATAAAATAACTGCCGTAAAATAATCTGATGTCAGAAGTCCTGCAGCAAGGCCCTTCTGTGCAACAATCAGGGCAACCTCCCCGCGGGTCATCATGCCTACACCGATTTTAAGAGAATCGGACACGTTGAATTTGCATAGTTTACTAACCAGTCCGCAGCCGATTACTTTAGCAAGGAGTGCCACGATTACAAAGCAGATACAGAAAGCAAACAGCTTACCGTTCATGGCATCAAAAGAAGTTTTTAAACCAATACTTGCAAAAAAGATTGGACCGAAAATCATATAAGAACTGACATCAATCTTACGCTCTATATATTCATTGTCACTTAAGTTGCACAATACGATTCCCGCAATATATGCTCCGGTAATGTCTGCGATACTGAAATATTTCTCTGCAATATAGGACAATGCAAAACAGAAAGCAAGACTGACGATGGGAATACGTCTTGTATGCGGGTAACGGTTATCCAGTTTCAGGAAGACTTTAAATATAGCAAAACCGCCAATCACTGCAATCACGAAGAAAGCAATTGTTTTCACAATGACCATACTCGGACTGGAAGAAGGATTTTTAAATCCTAAAACTACAGTTAATACAATAATGCCGATAACGTCATCAATGATAGCCGCACTGACAATGGTCGTACCGACTTTACTCTTGATCTTACCAAGCTCCTGTAAGGCGGCAACGGTAATACTTACACTCGTTGCAGTCATGATTGTTCCGATAAAGACTGCTTTATAGAAATGCTCACTTCCCCAGGGAGCAGTGCCGTAAAATACCATATATAATATAGTACCTAATACCAGAGGTACAAATACACCTGTGCAGGCAATCAGGAAAGCAACCGGACCTGTCTTGATCAGTTCCTTGAGATCTGTCTCCAGTCCTACGGCAAACATCAGAATAATAACACCGATTTCCGCCATTTGTGCAATAAAATCAGATTGTCCCACCCATCCTAAGACACAGGGACCGATTAACAGACCGGCAATGATCTGGCCAACTACCTGTGGTGCCTTGCATTTTCTGGCTATAATACCGAAGACCTTGGCGAAAAAAAGAATGATCGCAAGATCTCTTAATACTTCGTATGCTTCCATAATATATTCCTCCCACATAACTTAATTCCATCGTTATAGTTATAGTCTTAAAAATAGATAATGTCAACTTTTGTATAAAAAGTACTTAACCATATGTATCCGCCTCCGGTTTTCTATTTGGAAATATAAGCAGAATAATTCAAATTTTAATCAATAAAGTACATTTACGTCTCATATGGAACATGATATAAGGAAGATAGTAAAATTACATGGATATGCTGATTGGTATACCAAAGAAAGGGTAATTGTCAGTATAACAGATTAAAGGTGGAAAGTTATGAACAATGTTACGGATATGACACAGGGAAGCTCCCTGAAATTAATTCTGAAGTTCACTGTACCGTTACTAATCGGTAATATTTTTCAACAGCTATATAATATGGTAGATTCCGTGATTGTGGGAAACTATGTAGGTGCCAATGCGCTGGCAGCAGTGGGATCCTGCGGTTCCGTGAACTTCCTGTTCTTTTCGCTTAGTTCCGGACTGGCAATCGGTATCGGTATTATGATTGCCCAGTATTTTGGCGCTAAGATGGAGAAGGAGATTCGGCGGACGATTATCAATGGTGCTTATCTGCTTACGGCAGCGTCTGTGGTGGTTACGATAATTGCCTATGCTTTTGCTCCGCAGATTCTGAGAATGCTGTCTACACCGGATGAGATTATAGCGGATGCCATTATTTATCTGCGCATAATCAGTGTAGGAATTTTGTCGGTTTCCTTTTATAACGGAATTGCCGCTGTGCTGCGTGCGCTTGGAGACTCTAAATCCCCGTTGTATTTTTTGATTCTGTCCAGTATTGTTAATGTGGTTCTGGATCTTGTGTTTGTACTGCAATGCGGAATGGGTGTGCTTGGAGTAGGTCTAGCAACCTTGGTTTCACAGATTGTGGCAGCAATTACCTGCCTGATTTATGCCTGTGTAAAAGTGCCATATTTTAAGATAGAAAAAGAGGAATGTGATTTTGACATGGATGTTGTAAGCAGGGCATTCCGATTAGGTATTCCGGTGGCCATACAGAATTCCATGATAGCGGTTTCCTGTATTGCGTTGCAGGGCGTAGTCAATCATTTTGGTGCTACAGTTGTAGCAACTTATACAATCATTGGCAGAATAGAACAGATTGTGCAGCAGCCATATTCCTCTCTTGGTACGGCCCTGACAAATTTCACGGGACAGAATATGGGCGCCGGCTTCAAGGATCGTGTGAAAAAAGGATACTGGCAATGTGTATGGATCGTGCTTATTTTCAGTATTATCTTAATACCGGTTGCTTATCTGTTTGGTGAACAGATCATAGGTATTTTTGTCAAAGAACCGGAAGTTATCGCCATGGGCGTGACTGCTTTAAAGATAAACAGCCTGTGTTATTTTTCTCTCGGAATGATCTATGTACCAAGGGCACTTTTAAACGGGTGCGGGGATACTGCTTTTGCGGTAGTTAACGGATTCACAGAGGTAGTATGCCGAATCCTTTATTCACAGATACTTACCAGAATTCCGGTGTTTGGCTACTGGGGTATCTGGATTACGACGGCTGCTACCTGGACGACAACTGCTGTAGTCTGTGTGATACGTTATGCCAGCGGTGTCTGGAAGAGAAAGGGATTAGAGCATTCATAGAAAAAGAAATACAATAAAAAAACCGGAAACAGTCAATTGTCTCCGGTTCTTTGCGTAATCGGGGTGACGTGATTCGAACACGCGACCTCTACGTCCCGAACGTAGCGCTCTACCAAGCTGAGCCACACCCCGCTATTACGGACAATTAAGATAATACAACATTTACTTCGGTCTTGTCAATGTTTCTTTAGAATATTTTTATGCTCCGGAAAGGAATTCAAAATGAACGAACACCTACTTAAGATTCCCTGTAATGCCATGCCATTTATTTGTGAGGCGGATTATAGTATTTCTTTAGGAACAATGATCCATGCAGACAGAATCGTTCCTTTTCATGTGGCAATTTATCTGCTGCAGGGATCAATGGAAATCATAGAGGATGGGACGGCTTATCAGATCCTTCCCCATCAGCTCTTTTTCTTAAAGAGTAATGTGCACCATTGGGGTGAGAAGTCCTTTGAGCCCGGTTCTGCCTGGTATTATGCGCATTTTTACTGCGAAGATCCGGCATCACAGATGGAAGAGCTTTCAAAAGGTGTCTATTATGATACGAAGGTGTGTCTGGATCGAAGAGCCAATGAAAAATATATTGTGTTGCCTAAATTAACGGATTGTTCCGGGCACAAGCATATCAAAAAGGATTTCGAGAAGATGATAGATGCCCATGTGCATGGGAATATACCGCAGGCATCTGTCAGGTTATGGCAGATTTTCTTAGAGTGTGCCCGGAGTGCGCAGGATGATTCGGTAGGAAGTGGGTATGTTCAGCAGATTCAGGAATATATCAGAGCACATTATATAGAAGGCTTCAGCGCTCAGGAAATAGAGGATGTCAGTGGACTTTCTTATAAATATGCCGGTACTTTATTTAAGGAAGCTACCGGACAGACCATTAAGGAATATCAATGTACTTTGCGGCTTCGGAAAGCTGAGCAGTTGTTGAAGGAGACAAATCAGACTATTGCAGAGATTGCACAGCTTACCGGATTTTCGGATGTATTCTATTTCAGTAAGGTATTTCACCGGGAGAAGGGCTGTTCTCCCAGTGAATACCGCAGGACTTATGTACCGGGAATCTAAAAGAGATGTTTTATTGGATACATACTGGAATCGGAAAATAATACAAATTGTAAAGAAAATAGTCCATTTTATACCGGCATATATAAGACTATAATACATATCAGATGGACTTGCGGCAGGCAATACAGCGTAAATGATATGTAATGGAGGGTATGTAATGGGCGATTTAAAATTAGTAAAAAAGTTTGAAGTAGGTGAGGGCTTTTTTGACCGGTATGAAAAGCTGGTAAAGGATGTGGTGCTTCCCTATCAGGAGAAGGCACTGAATGATCAGATTGAGGGCGCAGAGAAGAGTCATTGTATCGAGAATTTCCGGATGGCGGCTAAGAAGCTTAAGACCGGACAGTGTGACGGCGAATTTTACGGTATGGTATTTCAGGACAGCGATGTGGCGAAATGGCTGGAAGGTGCAGCCTATTCTCTGGCGCAGTATCCGGATGCCAAACTGGAAAAAAGATGCGACGACATTATTGAGTTGATCGGTGAGGCGCAGCAGAAGGATGGCTACCTGAATACTTATTTTACCGTGAAGGAGCCGGAGAAGAGATGGACAAATCTCCATGAGGCACATGAATTATACTGTGCCGGACATATGATCGAAGCGGCAGTTGCCTATGCGGAGTGTACCGGCAAATCCAGATTATTGGAAATCATGTGTGGGATGGCAGATCATATATACAAGCATTTTATCGAAGAAGGTGCAGAGGGATATCCCGGGCATCCGGAGATTGAGCTTGCACTTATGCGGTTGTATCGTTGTACCAAAGAAGAGAAATATAAAGAGCTTGCATTGCATTTTATCAATGTGCGTGGTGTAGACAGTGATTACTACAGTAAAGAGAAAGCAAAAAGCAAGTGGACGGTATGGGGCAATAATCCTGTGGATAAGGAGTATGCACAGAATGCGGCACCGGTCAGAAAGCAGGAGAAAGCGGTTGGACATGCGGTAAGGGCGGTCTATCTGTATACCGGTATGGCAGACGCAGCGATGGAGACCGGAGATGCAGAACTGGCAGAGGCCTGCAAAACATTATGGAATAATATTACCCGGTGCAGGATGTATGTTACGGGAGCAATCGGTTCTGCCTATGAAGGAGAAGCTTTTACAAAGGATTATCATCTTCCCAATGATACGGCATATGCGGAAACCTGTGCTGCTATCGGATTGATTTTCTTCTCTAATAAGATGCTTTATCTGGAGAGAAACGGGAAATACGCGGATACGATAGAGAGAGCGTTATATAATTGTGTTCTGGCAGGTATGCAGTTGGACGGAACGAAATTTTTCTATGTGAATCCGCTTGAGGTATTGCCGGGGATTTCCGGTGAAGCGCAGACTCATAAGCATGCGCTTCCGGTGCGGCCGAAGTGGTTTACCTGTGCCTGCTGTCCGCCTAATGTTGCCAGAATGCTGTCTTCCATTGCGGAGTATGCATGGCATGTGATTCCGGGAGCCTTATTCTCGAATCTGTTTATCAGTGGAACACTGGATCTCAATGACAGCTTTGGTGGAAAGATTACTTTGGAGACAGCTTATCCCTATGATAATAAGCTGGAATACCATTTTGTCCCGGAGAAAGAAACCATGTCAGTGCCTCTTGCAATCCGTATCCCTGCATGGAGCCGGAATGCGAAGATTCTTTTAAATGGCAGACCGGTCAAGTATGAGATGAAAGATGGTTACGCATATCTGCATAGAGAGTTTAGAGCCAAGGACATAGTAACGGTAGAGCTCGATCTGTCTGTCAGAAAAGTATATACAAGCAATAAGGTTGCGGCCAATACCGGTAAGGTAGCAGTACAGAGAGGGCCGCTGATCTACTGTATCGAGGGCGTGGATAATGAAAATGATATTCTGTCTGTCAGCCTGAAAAAGGATGGTAAGATAACAGTCAGCGAATATTTACCGGAGAAGTTATGCGGTATTCAGGAATTATATGCAGAAGGCTATCGGGAAACGATTAGCGATGAGTTATATTCTTTTGATGCACCGAAGACAGAGGAATGTCAGGTCACATTGGTTCCCTATTATACATGGGGCAATCGAGGATTAAATCAGATGAGAGTTTGGATTCCGGAGAAGAAATAGGAAGATATCGGGGTTATAGTTAATTGTGTAATTATTAACTTGACGCATTACTTTTCATTACCTATAATAATTAGGAAAGCGAGGGTGCTGACGCACGCTCGCTTTCTGCTTTGATAAATAGTATTAACGAGTAATTACTTGTAAATATTATTAGTAGAAGAAGGGAAATATGTATCCGGATAGGAGGAAACAAAAACATGAAGATTTCAAAGAGAAAAGTTGCAATTGTGGGTTGTGGACTGGTAGGATCTACTACTGCGTTCAGCCTGATCACGCAGGGTATCTGTGAAGAGGTACTGATGATTGATATCAACAAAGAACGTGCTTACGGTGAAATGCTGGACTTACAGGATACCATTGAGTATTTAAATAAGAACGTAAAAGTAAGAACCGGCGATTACAGTGACTGCGGTGATGTGGATATTATCGTGATCACGGCAGGAGCCCCGCCTAAACAGGGACAGTCCAGACTGGACACACTGGAGTTAAGTGCAAAGATCTGTAAATCCATCGTAGACCCCATTATGGCAAGCGGCTTCGACGGTATCTTCCTTGTGATTTCCAATCCGGTGGATATTATTACCCATTATGTACAGTTCCTGTCCGGGCTTCCAAAGAACCAGGTTATCGGAACCGGTACAGCCATCGATTCAGCCAGACTGCAGAATATCATCGCACAGATTGCCAAAGTAGATCCCAGAAGTGTGCATGCTTATTCCATGGGAGAGCATGGTGATTCCCAGATGGTTCCATGGTCAACAGTTACCGTAGCGGGTAAACCATTCTACGATGTCATCGCAGATAATAAAGAGCTGGTAGGTGATGTGGATTTGGATGAACTTGTATACAAAACTACGCAGGAAGGCTGGGAAATTCTGAACAGAAAGGGAACCACTTATTATGGTATTGCCACAGCCTGTGCAGGTATCATTAAGGCAATTCTGGATGATGAAAACCGTATCATTCCTGTATCAACTCTGCTGGAGGGTGAATATGGAGAAGAGAATGTATATGCCGGTGTACCTACGGTGCTTAACAGAAGCGGTGCATCCGACGTTCTGGAAATCCATATGACACCGGGAGAACTGGCACGGTTCAAGGAGTCTACCAAGCTGATTAGAGAATATACCAATAAGATTATGGAGATTCATCAGAGCCTGTAGAGGAATAAAGCCTTAGTTTAATAGATTGAAGTTCAAGAAGTTGATGATTAAAGGAGTAGGTTAGAGGTATTTTCTAATCTGCTCCTTTGCGCTTATGGGTGTACCTTATTTTTAATGCGAAGGCATGCTTCTGTATGCATAATCCAATGTCTTGAAAATGGTATTTTCATCTGTACTTACGACATGCAACGACTTTAAGTATTCTTTTCTTTCTTCTGATATTTTCAGAGTCAAGTCGCCATAAGATAAACTATTGATTTTGTGGTCATCCCTGAAAACTAAAATTGGTCGTTGGCGGAAGATCATTCATATCTTTCATTTCTGTCATAATCCCTTTAATTCTTCACAAAGTTTTCGCAGTTCCTCAATCGAGTCATCTATTGTATTTTCATTACTTCCCAGATTAACGATCTTCAAAAGTCTCTCATAACAATTCTGCGGTTTTAGTTCAAATGCGGCAATTGCACTTTCTGTTCTTTTTCGACTCGGAAAGTATCGTCTATTCTTTGCATATAGTGCTTGTAAAAAATGATCCAAAAACTCTTCTACAACCTGATGATAAAATAATACTTCGTGACGCAGTTTAGCTCTTCCCAGGTCTTCCTCATCGATAATTCTCCAAACTTCAGACAAATACCACTTATCAAACAAATCTTGCGGATATGTCCTTACTTTATTAACAATATTAGTCCATGCATTATTCTTCTCCCATAAAACATTAATTGTTTCAATGCTTGCAAGACGACCAATAGGATAAAAGCCCCCCTCTTTTTCCAAGTGCTTTCCTGCCAATATCTCATCAATGTATTCCTGCATATCCGTTACAGAAAAATACATCGGCATAACATCAATTCCATTAATATAAAATATATCTCCATATCCCCATACACCACCTGAACAGACTTCCAATTCAAGTTTGTCATATAAACCATCAAGCGATTTGTATAAGGAAAGCCGCCTATCAGAATCAGGTACATTTTTGCATATGATAAACAGATCTATATCACTCTTACCAACGATAAGTGGGGCACTCATGTCTCCTGTCTGTCCAATTCCCAGTATCTCATCGCAATTTGAAATTTCTTCTACCAGCTTCAATTTAAAATTGTTTGCATCCATTTAAGATATCAACCTCCATTCACTAAAACAAATCCCGGTTTATCTACCAAACAATTTGTTTAATCTTTTTTTCTCTTTTTCACAATAAACAGGTCTCTGACGTTTAGACGCAGCATGATATTCCCTGCATTCGTCACATTTTCCGTGACGCTCACATTTTTCCTTTTTACATGGACAATTCTCATTTATCATCATCTTTTACCTCTACAAATTTAATTTATCATCATCTGTTTTATATATTATTCTATGATTTCATAACCCGCATCCTTCAGAACATCCAATGCTTTTTCATAATTTTCTTTTTTTGTTAAAACATAATCCGTATTAAAGGTTGATATTGCAAAGATTCCAATTTTATTTTCTGCTAAAATTCCGGAAATTTTAGACAATATTCCAATCAGAGAAAAATCCAGCAATCCCTGTATACGAAATGCTTTCCAGCCATCATCTCTTTCGATTACATTAAGAGGTACATCTTTTGTAATACATACCAGAGATTTTTCTTCGTCGGTCTTTCCTACAAAACTATATTCAGCATCTAAATTTGCATATGAATAATCCGCTACTTTACACACTGAAAAATCATAATCAATCCTTTTTATTTCCATGACACTTCTCCTCAAAAATTCTTATTTCTCCAAATTTAAAAATTGGGAAATTATCAACATAAATGCTTTTCAATAATAATTATTGATTCTTCATTTTCACCTATCATTTCGACAGATATTTTATCTATTACCGAAACAAATCTACATCTATTATCCTTTATATCTTCATACGCCTTATTTAACTCCTCGATATTTGAAGTTTTACCAACTGTTATATGCGGTACATATTGCATGCCTAAATCACAAATACTAAACTCATTGTTATATAATGCATCATGTATGTTTGTAATAATGTCTGCTCCTTTGATCACATCTAGAAACAGATAATTGCCGAACTTATCTTTGCATTTACTAAAACCCTGTAATTCAATTTCAAAAGGCTCTATTCCATTTAATCTGGTATCTAGAATATGTGCCAGATCGTCATTACTCATTTCAATGTCAAACGGAAAAACAATAGTAATATGAGGTTTGACTAAATTAGCTAAAGGGTCATATTTTTCTCGTATATTATCAATTACTTTCATATTGTAAAAATCCGGGAATATCATTATCGTTCTTAAGTTCATTGCCGGCCTCCATAAAATTTTGATTTCCCTAGTTCTAAAAACTGAAAGTTATTGACGGCAAAAGAGATTTATTTCCTGCTCTAACAGACGATAAACATTTGCTATCAGGAACCCGTCTGCAATGGCATGGTTCATTCTTACACTAACAGGCATGACAAGCCGTCCATTTTCTTCGCGATATTTTCCCCAATTGATAATCGGAGCAAAGAAAAGGTATCCGTCCGGCAATTCAATATTAAGTGAATCATAGGAGAGCCATGAAATATAGGAAGCGTCAAACCAGTTCGGATGATTCTCCATATCCAGGCCATATTCTCTCGTCTGTTTTGCCCGTTCAACATCCTCCAGCGCACTCTTGTAAAAGATATTATAGTCCTCATTGTAAGTTGTATATACCGGCGTGCAGGTTTCTGTATCATCATGGAAAACATACTGTGTAGGGTTAATGGAATCATAGCAAATCAAATCATTTGTCTGCCACATATATCCCATTTTGTAATCATCACGTGAATTGAGCACCTTAGAGAGTATATATAAAAAATTGATGTAAAACTTTGTGCCGCTCTGCCTGGAAAAATTCACAAGCTCCGTCACGTCAATTCTCGTGGTCATAGAGGTTGAACATTTACAATCCTCCGAGAAATGGCGAAATACGCCCTTTCTATAATAAGTATCTTTATTTATTATTTTGTAATTCATATTTTATCCACACCTCATTACTATTTTTCTTTATCTATGTGTGAAGCGATAATTTTCCCGATTATTGCAAGTATTAAAATCGAGAGATAAAACATCGGATCACGAACTTTTCCACATAAAACAAACAGGATAACGATTGAAAATACTACTATAACGTATACCGGTAAAAAGAATTTTTTCATAAACACTGCTCCATTATTCTAATTAGACAACTTCCGATTTGCATAATTCATTATATAATAACACAAAAATTACAGTAATAATTTCACCAATCATTACAGTGAAATTTATATTAAATTATGTCTTACAATCTCTTTTTATCAACACTCTTCAAGAATGTTTTCTTAAGCTCCTGTGGTCTGTAAAAGAAACGCTCCTCTGATCTACTTAATCGCTTTTCATCTTTCTTAATCCTCAGTAACTCCATGGAACAAATAAAATCAGCAGCCTCTTTTCTATCTACAATAACCGTCAGATATGAAATAGGGCATCCGTTAACAAAGTTTAACATCTTATACAGTAATTTCCTTCGTTCATCAATAGAATATCTGGAAAACACTTCTTCTCGACGAATTAGCGGTCCGGTATGTATATACTCCAAATTAAATCCCGATATACGGACACTTTCTTCCAATTTTGAGACTTGTTGATCTATATTATTGCTTTGATCATGAAAAACAAACGTAACCAAGTAATACGCTGGACGTTCCTTTACTTCTCCAAAATCACCTGATTCGTCAATAAAAATACTCAATTCTCTCATTTGTATTTCCCCTATATATTAGAAATGGCGGGAAATTCTTCCCGCCTACGGTGGTCCAAAGAGCTCTTGCCCAGACCAAAACTGTAACTCGTTACAGCCTTTATTCTATGCAGAGTATACCATAAATATACCAACCCTGCAAGCATATTAAATGACTATCAATTCATCAATTCGACTAAACTATATCCATAAATATCGTTACCTTTTTGTGATTTGATTTTATAAGTGGTGCATAATTTATACTTGATAAATACCAATTTGACGCTCTCAAAGCAACCGGGATTTCTCTCTATCTTTCCTCGCACACCTGAAAAACGTAAAACTTCAAATAATATGATTCCTCCGCGGCCCACAGAATCGGATGATCCGGCGCCTGTGTATGGAACTCTACCTGGCGCAGTCTCTTATGGGCGCCTCTTGCCGCTTCCCGGATGGTTTTGGCAAAAAGCTCCGGGTCCATGAAATGAGAGCAGGAGCAGGTGGCCAGAAAGCCGCCGTCTTTTACTAATTTTAAGCCCCGCAGATTGATTTCACGGTAGCCTTTGACTGCATTCTTAGTGGCCTGTCTGGATTTCGTAAAGGCAGGCGGATCAAGAATCACCACATCAAACTTTTCCCCCTGTTCTTCCAGAGAGGGGAGCAGATTGAAGACGTCCGCACATTGGAAAGTAACCCGGTTTTCCAAATGGTTGAGACGGGCATTTTCCTGTGCCTGTCTGACACCCAGTTCCGAAGCATCCACGCCAAGAACAGAGCTTGCTCCGGCGATTCCGGCATTCAGGGCGAAGGAGCCGGTATGGGTAAAGCAGTCCAGGACTTTCTTATCCTTACACAGCTTTTGAATCGTAGCACGGTTATTCTTTTGATCCAGGAAAAAGCCGGTTTTCTGACCATCCTGTACATCTACGATATATTTAACACCGTTTTCCACAATTTCCACTTTTGTATCAAAGGGTTCTCCGATAAAACCTTTATAGCGGGGCAGACCTTCCTGTTCCCGCACTTTGGCATCGCTTCGTTCATAGATACCCCGGATGGCAATGCCGTCTTCCTTTAGGATCTCTACTAATGCATCCAGGATCAAGGGTTTGAGCATATCAATACCCAGAGCCAGAGATTCCACGACCAGTACATCGGAGAACTTGTCCACTACCAGACCGGGAAGCCAGTCTGCTTCACCGAAAATAATACGGCAACTGCTTGTGTCGATAACCTGCTTGCGGTATTCCCATGCAGCACGAACCCGCTCCCGGAGAAATTCTTCCGTAACAGGATGTTCTTTATGGCGGCTCATGATCCGTACGGTGATCTTGGAATTGGTATTGATAAATCCATAGCCCATAAAGTAGCCGTCAAAGTCATGGACAGTCACAATGTCACCGTTCTCAAAACTTCCTAAGATAGTATCTATTTCGTTATCATATACCCAGGCACCGCCGGCTTTTAAGGTACGGCCTTCTCCCTTCTTCAAAGTGACAACTGTATGATTCATATATCAAAATCCTGCCTTTCCTTTGGATGATATAATTTTTATGATAATTATGATGA
This sequence comes from Lachnospiraceae bacterium, assembly GCA_051878995.1. Lineage (GTDB taxonomy): Bacteria > Bacillota > Clostridia > Lachnospirales > Lachnospiraceae > UBA3282. The sequence goes on from JBJELE010000027.1 coordinate 28,374, forward strand.
AATTATATAGGATGACTTTGCTTTTATCTGCTTATATACTAACTATCAGTGTACTTGATATTTAAAGTTTGGTCAATTATACTATTCTTAACAAAGAAAGGATGCATACCGCTATGAAAAAAGATGTAAAGATTGATACAAAAAGAATGGAAAAAGAGATCGAAAAAACAGTCAAGAAGTTAACTCTGGATGAGAAGCTTGCCATGATTCACGGAGCAGCGCTTTTTCAATCCGGTGCAGTGGAAAGATTGGGAATTCCTGCTATAACAACTTCAGACGGCCCCATGGGCGTAAGAGCGGAATTCATGTCTGATCGTTGGATTCCCGCAGGCAACAATGACGATATGGTATCCTACCTTCCCAGTAACAGTGCGCTGGCTTCCACATGGAATACCGAGCTGGCTCATGACATGGGACATGTGCTGGGTGCAGAAGCAAGAGGACGCGGTAAGGATGTCATTCTGGCACCGGGTATCAATATCAAGCGTGATCCCAAGTGTGGCAGGAATTTTGAGTATATGAGTGAAGACCCGAAGCTGACAGCTACCCTTGCAGTGCCCTTTGTTAAGGGTGTGCAGGAGAATGATGTGGCAGCATGTGTGAAGCATTTTGCGGCTAACTGTCAGGAGACTGACCGTCTCATGGTAGATGAGGAGATAGATGACAGAACCTTATATGAGATATATCTTCCGGCATTTAAGGCAGCAGTACAGGAAGGCGGAGCTTATTCCATAATGGGCGCCTATAATAAGATCAATGGCTATCATTGTTGTGAAAATAAGATGTTGCTGGATGGAATCCTCCGTATGGAATGGGGATTTGACGGAGCCGTTATCAGTGACTGGGGCGGCGTACATAAGACGAAGGAAGCGGCAGAGTGTTCCATGGATCTGGAGATGTCGGTATTTCCTGATTTTGATGATTATAAATTGGCCAACCCGTTAAAAGAATTAGTTGAAAAAGGGGAGGTATCTGAAGACCGGATAGATGCCAAGGTGCGCAATCTGCTTCGGATGATGTATCGTCTTAAGATGATCGGTAAGCATAAGGACAGCAGACAGGCGGGCGCCTATAATGCACCGGAGCACAGAGAAGCGATTCTTAAGACGGCAGAGGAGTCCATGATCTTATTAAAAAATGAGAATAAGACACTTCCTCTGGATGCAAAGAAGATTAAGAAGTTAGTGGTTATCGGTCAGAATGCAGCTAAGATTCATTCTGACGGTGGCGGCAGCGCAGAGATTAAGTCGTTATATGAAATCTGTCCGTTGATGGGGCTTAAGATGTATCTGGGCGGTAATGTACAGGTAGAATATGTCAAAGGATATTATGTGCCGGATAAGCCCAAGACCTTTGAGCAGAACTGGCAGGCCACCAGCCTGGATGATCTGAAGGATACTAACGTGGGCCAGGCTGTCAGGGATGAGGCTCATGAGCATGAGAACCACCGTAAGGGAGAAGAAGAGAGACTTGCGAAATTAGAGAAGGAGAAGGTGGAAATCCACGAGAAGAACAGGCAGCTTTTTGTACAGGCAGTTGAGGCGGCAAAGGATGCCGATGCGGTAATCTTTGTGGGTGGATTAAACCATGATATCGACAGTGAAGGCTTTGACCGTTCTGACATGAAGCTGCCTTATGAGCAGGATCTTCTTATAGAAGAACTTCTGAAGGTCAGAAAGGATACAATCATAACATTTGTTGGCGGTTCTCCGGTAGAGATGCCATGGAGAGATAAGGCGCAGGCAATCCTGTGGAGTTACTATGCCGGCATGGAGACAGGCAATGCCTTTGCAAGAGTGATTTTCGGAGAAGTTAATCCATCCGGTAAGCTGGCAGAGACTTTTCCGGCCAGATACGAGGACTGTGCAACAGGTAAGAATGGTCAGTTCGGCAAGTGGGGTGCTATTAAGCTGGAGGAAGGTTTATATTATGGCTATCGCCATTTTGACCGTCAGCGTATTGCGCCTGCCTTCTGCTTCGGACATGGATTATCCTATACTACCTTTGAATACAGCGGTCTTACCATGAAAGCAGAAAAAGGTAAGAATGTAAAGCTGTCCTTTACGGTTAAGAATACCGGTAAGAAAGCAGGTGCAGAGATTGCGCAGGTATATGTTGCACCGATTGCACCTTCGGTAGACCGGCCGGTCAAAGAATTAAAGGCTTATGCAAAAGTGGAGCTGGCAGCCGGTAAGTCTAAGAAAGTGAATCTTACATTAACGCAGCAGGATTTTGCATATTTTGATGAGCATCTTCACGATTTTATCGCTGATGCGGGAGATTATGAGATCCTGGTCGGCGCTTCCTGCGAGGATATCCGCCTGAAAGGAATCGCTACGCTGGCATAGTCACATATTTTATATCATTTAATAAAGTATATTTTCCAGACCACGGTACATCCTAATAATGATATTTATAGAAAGGATGTAACCGTAGATATAGTTACAATGGGATGGAAAATAATGGATTATAATGATTTACCGCTTGGTCTGGGACTGGCATTTGCATCGAACCGCACAGCGATGGAACGGTTTGTGGGCATGACTGACCACGAAAAGGAAGAATTTATCGAAAGAAGCCGGAGCGTGTTGTCCAAAAGCGAGATGGAGAGGTTAGTAAGTTCGCTGGCACAGGATGACGAGGAACCGGATGTTCATCTGGAAGATGTGCAGAATATCTTCAAGGGGCCAAGCATTGGCTAAAGAATGGCGCGAAAGGGATGATGGAGTGCCATTCGCTGCACAGCCATACAGATTTATATAATAAGGATGACAGATATGAAAATACAGCTGCCGGAGAAAGTGCATAATATCATAGAGACCTTACAGTCAGCAGGGTACGAGGCATATGCGGTAGGCGGTTGTGTCAGGGATTCTCTTCTGGGCAGAACTCCCAATGACTGGGATATCACAACTTCTGCCCGGCCGGAGGAGACGAAGCGTTTATTCTCCAGAACCGTTGATACGGGGATTCAGCATGGAACGGTAACCGTCATGATGAATAAAGAGGGATTCGAGGTAACTACCTATCGTATCGATGGAGAGTATGAGGACAGCCGGCATCCGAAGGAAGTGACCTTTACGGCCAGTCTGGAGGAGGATCTTAAGCGGCGGGATTTTACCATCAACGCCATGGCTTATAATGAGCAGGATGGTTTAGTAGATATCTTTGGAGGTATCCGGGATATAGAGGCCGGAGTCATCCGTTGTGTGGGGAACGCCGAAGAACGGTTTACGGAGGATGCGCTTCGTATGCTGCGGGCAGTCCGTTTCTCTGCGCAGCTGGGATATCGGATTGAAGAGGCGACCCGGGATGCAATCCGTAGGCTGGCGCCCAGTTTACAGAGGATCAGCGCAGAACGGATTCAGACAGAGCTTGTCAAGCTCGTAACTTCTCCGCATCCGGATTATCTGCGGTTTGCTTATGAGACAGGTATTACGAAAGAAGTTCTGCCGGAGTTTGACCTGTGTATGGAAACACCGCAGAATAACCCGCATCACTGTTATAATGTGGGAGAGCATATTTTACATTCCATGTTAGCAGTGGAGCCGGACAAGGTGTTGCGTCTGGGTATGCTTTTTCACGATATCGGTAAGCCCCAGACACTGACCATAGATGAAGAGGGTATTACCCATAATAAGATGCATCCTGCTGTGGGAGCAGAAATGACGAGAAAAATCTTACGTCGGTTGAAATTCGACAATGATACAACAGACAAGGTGTGTAAGATTGTGCTCTACCACGATCAGGAGGTTGCATTGACGGATGCAGGAGTCAGGCGTGCGGTCAATCGGATGGGAGAAGAGATATTCCCGATGATATTGGAAGTACACCGTGCAGACATCAGTGCCCAGAGCGAGTATAAGAAAGAAGAGAAACTGGAGAAACTGGCCCGGATAGAGCAGATCTATGAGGGCATCTGCAGCCGGAAGGAGGCTGTCACGCTGAAAGATCTTGCCATAACCGGCAGTGATCTGATTGCACTGGGCATGCAGCCGGGCAGAGAGATTGGCGAATTATTACATGAGCTGTTGGAGCTTGTGCTGGAAAACCCTGCGCTGAATAATTTGGAAGAGCTTCAGGCAATTGCTAAGAAGAAAATTGTCAAATGAAATTCATACTTTCCCAACGCTATTCATAAGATAGGATAGACGAGAAAGCGGGGGGTATTCGTGTGAATGACAGAGCTGTCAGTTTATTAGATCAATATGAAATAGAAGTGAATCGCACTTGGAAGGGCCGAGGGGCGATTCTGTGTGAGTCGGATCAGGGGCTGCTCATTATGAAAGAGTATGCCGGTCCGGTAGAAAAAGTTAAATTTCAGGATTATCTGTTAAAACATATTAAGGAAAGCGGCGCAGTTCGGGTGGAGTCTATTCTGAGAACGAAGGAAGGAGAAATGATCGTCTATGATCAGGATAGAGTTGCCTACATAGTGAAGACCTACTGTGAAGGCCGGGAATGTAATCACAGAGATTCACAGGAGTGCGGTCAGGCAGTGCGGACGCTTGCAAATCTGCATAAAGTTTCTGATTTATCGGGACATGAAATGTTGCAGGAGCAGCCTGTTTTTCATATTGAGAAGGAATATGAGAAGCATAACAGAGAACTGAAAAAGGTAAGGAGATTTCTGAGAGAGAAAAGCCAGAAAACAGATTTTGAGATTTATCTGATGAAGCATTATGATTATTTTCTGGATATTGCCTTGCAAATTACGGAGGAAATGCAGTATTATGCCTATGAGGAAGACTCTTACGAATTTCCTATTGTATGTCACGGGGATTATCAGTATCATAACATTATTCAGACGGAAGCAGGTACCGTGCTCATCAATTTTGAGAAATGCGTGAGAGATTATCCGGTGAGGGACTTGTATTTATTCCTGCGTAAGCTGTTAGAGAAAAATAATTGGTCGCAAACACTTGGGGATATGCTGTTAGAGAGTTATAATAGAGAAAGACCATTGACAGACAGGGATTACAGCCAGCTTTATTATCGGTTTGCATATCCGGAGAAATTTTGGAAGATTGTAAATTTTTATTATAATACGGGCAAAGCCTGGATTCCTGACAGAAATATGGAGAAAATAGAGAAGCTATTTGCGCAGGAGCGGGAGAAGCAGCTTTTTCTGGAGAGTATATTGAGACCGTAAGGTTTGTTGTTATTTGGAAAGGATAAGGGTTAAGATGCACAAAAGAGTTTTACAGGCAGTTGCAGTCATAATGACTATGGCGATGCTTATCAGCGGCTGTGCCTCGGAGGCAAGTAATATTGGTCTGGCTAAGGGCAAGGAAGAGAATGCTGTTGATACCGGATTTACGGTAACTACGGTGGGCAGCTATGATTCGGCAGATACGGCTGTGGTAATGTCTATTGATTCAGACAACAGTTGTGTGAGTTTTATGAATATGGCTACAGGTAAGCAGTACACCCTGTATTACGATGGAGCTACCTATATTAAAGATAAATACGATGGACCCATGTCGATTTCCCAGTTGAGGGCCGGAGATGTGGTAGATGTGAATTTCCTGAAAGGAAAAAGGAAAATTGCCAGCATACAGTTGTCTCCCAAGGCATGGGTATATGATCATGTAGAAAATTATGATCTGGGTGGAGTTAACAAAACTGCAAGTATCGGGTCTTCTACATATTCTCTGCCGGATAATGCAGTTGTTTTATCAGATGGGAAACGCACTGAAGTAATGGATGTTGTGTCTCAGGATGTGATTACAGTTTCCGGTATTGATCATGAGATATACAGTATTACTGTAGACAAAGGACATGGTTATCTGCGTCTGAAGAACGATCAGGCATTGCTGGGCGGCTGGATTGAAGTAGGCAGCAGTGTGATCAAAGAGATTACGGAGGATATGCTTCTGGTAGTACCGGAAGGAAGCTATCAGGTGCTTTTGACCAATGACGGTGTCAGTTGTAAGAAAGAAGTAGTCATTGAGAGAGACAAGGAAGTTGTACTGGATGTGGGAGATATAGAGATTGCCGAGGATAAGACAGGTAAAATTCTGTTTAGTGTCACACCGGAGAATGCTGAAGTAACAGTAGATGGTGAACTGATTGATACTGACAGAGCGGTGGAGCTTCCCTATGGCATTCATCAGGTACATCTGGAAGCGGAGGGTTATGATTCCCTGACAAAATATATTCAGGTCGGTTCTGAGAAAGCGAGCATCAGTTTTACTCTGGAGAAACACGAAGAAGACGATACGGGCAGTATCAGTGAGAATAGTCTGGATATTAACAAGGCTGAAACGCCACCTGTTAATAATCAGTCCAGTATCAGTGAGAATACGATTAGTGCAACCAAGAATAATAAAGTATATATTGATTCCCCCAAGAATGTTGAAGTTTATCTGGATAGCAACTATATGGGTCTTTCACCGGTAAGTTTCAATAAGACGGTGGGAAGTCATACTATTACACTGCGCAAGAGCGGATATAAGACCAAGAGCTATACAATTTATCTGTATAACGACGGAGAGGATATTACCTATTCCTTTACGGATCTTGAGAAGGAATCCAGTACGGTCAGCGGAAATAACAGCAGTTCCTCCGGAACTACCACGAGTTCTGCTTCCAGTACCACATCCAGTGAATCTTCTGAGGGAACGACAACTGAGGAGGACCCTGCGGAGTCTGTCAGCGATAATATGATATAAGATACCTAAATAAAGTAATTATGTGAAAGACTGTGGGAAGGGTACGGTTCAGAAGAGATGGACAAGCATGCTAAAAAATACAGCTATGAAGAGCTGTTGGAGATTATTAAGGTACTGAGAAGTGAGAATGGCTGTCCATGGGACAAGGTACAGACTCATGAAAGCCTGAAGCCCTGTATGATGGAGGAGGCAGCAGAACTGGTCGCTTCTATCAGGATTTTTAATCAGACCGGTAATCCAGAGAATATGCGCGAGGAGTTGGGAGACGTACTTTTGCAGGTAGTAATGCATGCACAGATCGCCTCCGAGGAAGGGCTTTTTGCGATGGAGGATGTGGTGGATGAAGTCAGCCGTAAAATGGTTCGCAGACATCCCCATGTGTTCGGAACAGGCAGTGCCGATACACCGGATGAGGTTCTGACCAATTGGGAAGAGATTAAAAAGGAAGAGAAGAAGGATAAAGAATGGATATCCTCGCCCCTTCGGGAAATACCAAAGGAACTTCCGGCTTTGACAAGGGCACCCAAGGTGTTAAAGAAGGTTGATAAGTTCTATGAAAAGGGAAACAGCTACGAACAGGACGTAGAGGCGCTGCAAAAGGCTGTGGATGCGCTGAAAACCTGTGAACCGGAGGCATACAGCAAGGAATTGGAACGGATTATAGGGGATGCCTTAATAGGACTTTCAGATATTGCCAGAATCTATAAAATATCCCAGGAACAGGTTTTGACAGACCGGATTGAGGACATAATAGATAAATATGAGCATATATCGGAGAAAATGCCGTAAAAAAGGCATTTTTAGCTTGACAACAAGAGAAAAAACGGCTATATATATGTATAGGCGTTTCAAAAGAGAAACATCTAATAACAAAATGAAAACTCATTTAAGAGGAGGAGTTCAAGATGAACAAGACAGAATTAGTTGCAGCTATGGCTGATCAGGCTGGATTATCCAAAAAAGACGCAGAGAAAGCATTAAAGGCATTTACAGATGTTGTTGCAGACGAGTTAAAGAAAGACGGTAAAGTACAGTTAGTTGGCTTTGGTACTTTCGAAGTTTCCAAGAGAGCAGCAAGAGAAGGAAGAAATCCTCAGAGCGGTGCTGTTATGAAGATTGCAGCTTCTAAAGCTCCTAAGTTCAAAGCAGGTAAAGCTTTAAAGGATATGCTTAACGCATAATTGAACAAGGTCTGTGAAAGCCTGTATGTGAATGCATACAGGCTTTTCTTTATGTCGGAGCAGAGTTCTACAGACTAATATTTTGAAAAAGAAGGTATGATAGGAAATGAGATTAGATAAATATTTAAAGGTATCCCGGCTGATCAAGCGTCGCACCGTGGCCAATGAGGCATGTGATGCAGGGAGGGTTTTGATTAATGATAAGCCCGCTAAGGCATCTGCAAACGTTAAGGCAGGAGATATCATTACGATCCAGTTCGGGAATAAGGAAGTTAAGGTAGAGGTTCTGGATGTGCAGGAGACTGTACGCAAGGAGGAAGCCAAAGAATTATTCCGGTATCTGACATAAAAATGGAATAAAGGGAATATTTGATAAAGATCAGACATACATTGAATCAGTACCAATTTGTGGGAGGGCATGTATGGAAGATCTGAATAATGTGAATAGAAAACCGCACAAGCTGATGCTTACCAACAGAAGGACATGTAATATCAGTGGTGTCAATGACGTACTTTCCTTTGATGTGAATGAAATCTTATTGGAGACTGAGCAGGGAATGCTGATGATTAAAGGGACGGAACTGCATGTCAGCAGATTATCTCTGGATAAGGGCGAAGTGGATGTGGATGGCCGCATTGACAGTTTTACCTATTCAGAGACGGCCGGATACAGCGCAAAGGGTGAATCATTATTAGCGAAATTATTTAAGTAAGATTCCGGGGGAAATCATAGAATATGAGTCAGGACATTGTGCGGGAGATTACTTTTTTTCTACATTCTATTCTCATAGGTCTGGTTATTACGTTTGTCTATGACTGGATATTGATTCTTAGAAAACTGGTAAAGCATGGTACTATTCTTATATCCATAGAGGATTCGGTTTTTTGGCTTGCCTGTGGAATCGGTGTTTTCTATATGCTTTATAGAGAAAATAATGGTGTCCTGAGATGGTTTGCCGTAGTGGGAGCTACCCTTGGGATGCTTTTTTATAAAGCTGTGATAAAAGATCGGTTTGTATACATTATGTCAACATGCATACACAAGATGATGTGGTTTGTTTTTCGTGTCATACAAATTATGCTAAAACCGCTAAAATACGCATTTTCCGGACTTAGAATGTTTGTTCGATTCGTACAAAAAAAGTTGAAAAAGTGTAAAGAATTTATAAAAAAGCGGTTGACGGTTTGCATAAAAATGCTTAAAATGGTTTTATGTAAACGGTAAATCTCGTGGCAGAGGGGGTAGCATTAACAACATGGCAAGAAAAGCAGCATATCGTAAAAAGCGCCAAAACAGGATGGGCATGCTTTTAGTTACCACAGTGGTGTTAATGATGTTACTTGTGGTTACCGTTAAGAGTGTGGAGCTTCGCGAGAAGCGCGAAACCTATATGGCGAGGGAAGCTGCCCTGATGGAAGAGATTGAAGCAGAGCAGGCAAGAACGGAAGAGATAGCCGAATATGAGAAATATACACAGACCAAGAAGTATGTGGAAGAGATTGCGAAAGAGAAGCTTGGTCTTGTATATGAAGGCGAGATTATATTTAAAGATGAGAATTAAGCAGATTGTGGATTATAATCCGGGATCTGCTTTTTCATGTAATGGGAGAGCATGAAGCACAATGGAATAATTCGGACAATCCTCACATATATTGATTAAAGACAATAGTGTGAAAGAAGGAATGGAGGATTGTCATGAAAAAGCAGGCGGAGGTCAGAGACGATAATATTGTAACGATTATACCGGAGTATGGAAGGCAGAGACTTCTGTCTTATGCAGAATCATTCAGAGATCTGGCAGATTTATTTGAGGGTGAAGAAGAAACCCCGGACAGCGATGAAACAGGAATGATAGTGGACAGGCAGGATTATTTGTGGCAGAGAAAGCTGCAGGAAAATCAGGAATTGTTGGCAGAGCATCTCAAGGAAACGGCGCATATTATGGCAGAGGTCGCGAAGGAGACTTGTCTTTACCGCCCTATGGGGGAACGAAGATTTAGACAAATGTCCAGGATACTACGGGAATCCGGCATTTCCCTCAAGAATTTTTTTGAGATGGAACATGAGGATGGGCATACAGAGATCAGTCTCACCATGCGGTACATGGGTGACAAATATATGAAGCTGGGGGAAAGTGAACAAATCTCTGTTGATGATGTGGCAGATTTTATTTCGGTGGCCATGAATGTCAGATTGTGTGCAGCCAAGAATTCGCCCATGTATCTGACCAGAAATTATAATACCTATTATTTTCAGGAAGAACCGGCCTATCATCTGTTGACGGGTGTTGCCAAGGCTGTCAAAGAGACAGAGAAGATTTCCGGAGACAATTATTCTTTCTATGAAGCAGATACGGGGAAAATGATGATACTTCTTTCTGACGGGATGGGATCCGGTGAAAAGGCATGTGAAGATTCCAGACGTGTCATTGAGATTATGGAAAGCTTCCTGACAGCGGGATTTCGCATGGAATCAGCGATTCAGATGATTAACGGAGCGTTATCGGCAGCAGGATCAGAACAGAATATGTCTACTCTGGATTTGTGTGATATCAATTTGTATACAGGAGAATGTGAATTTGTGAAAGTGGGTGCTGCCTGTACCTATATCAAAAGAGGAAATCTGGTGGACAGGCTGTCGGCACAGAATCTTCCGTTGGGAGTGTTCGGACAGATGGAAGTGGAAAGTATTAGTCGGACATTGCAGAATGGAGATTATATTATCATGCTGTCCGATGGGATAACGGATGCGCTGTCACAGGGAATAGGAGAAGAGGTTTTGCCGGAAATCATCGGGAGAATGGAATATGCCGGTCCGGGAGAGATTGCGAATCAGATTCTGGCGTATTGTATTAAACAGAGCAATGGACAGATCAGAGATGACATGACAGTGTTAGTGACAGGGATCTGGGATCAGACAGAAGATTGCAATTTGTAGCAAAAAATACCATAATAGGGGATAAAGATACAAATACAGGAAAATCAGGGCGATTACTAAAGGGAAGCAAACAGGTTTAAGATGGCGGATATTACATATAATAAAGTGAAACAGTATATAGAAATGTATCAAATGATAACAGCGGGAGATCTGGTGGCTGTGGGGGTGTCCGGCGGAGCGGATTCGGTCTGCCTGTTACATTTGTTATGGCGGCTGCAACAGGAGATACCGTATCGTCTGATCGCCATACATGTGAATCATATGGTCCGTGCGGATTCGGCTCAGGACGCGGCATATGCAGAGAGGCTGTGTGGGCAACTTGGTGTCCCTTTTTTCCTGAAAGAAGTGGATATGGACGGTTACGCAAGAGCACAGAAATTATCTTCGGAAGAGGCCGGCAGAATTTTGCGGTATAAGGCTTTTGAAGAAGTATTGGAGAAACAGCGGGAAGCAAAGGAAGCATGTAAGATCGCTGTTGCCCATAATGCCAATGACCGGGCAGAGACAATGCTTTTTCATATGTTCCGGGGAAGCGGGATTAAGGGAATCAGTTCCATCTCGCCGGTGAGAGAGTCGGTAATTCGGCCGGTTCTGTGTCTGGAAAGAAAAGAGATAGAGTTATATCTTAAGGAAAATAAGCTGGCATATTGTACAGATAGTACCAACGAAGAGGACACCTATACCCGTAATAAGATCAGGCATCATATGCTTTCTTATGCGGAGAAGGAAATTTGCCAAGGAGCAGTATCGCATATGAATGAGTTGGCAGATGATTTATTTAAGACGGAAAATTATCTGACAGAACAGACAGAGAGACTGTATAGAATTTGTGTGGAGAAGTGCGGGAATGATATAGGAGAACGGGATAGGCAGCAGAGAGCAGGCGATGTCCTGTGCATCCGAACAGACCGGTTAAAGCAAGAACATCCGGTTATGATTGAAAGAGTGTTTTTGCATTGCCTGGAACAGATGATTCCCCATCGGAAAGACATTACCAGACAGCATATTGCCAAGCTCAAAGAGTTGATGCAGAAGGAGGGCAGCAAAGAAATGTTCCTTCCGTGTGATGTCATGGTCTATAAGGAATATGACAGGTTGTATCTTATCAGGGAAGAAGTTCCGCTCAGAAAGAACAGGATAATTTCGGAACAGGGAATAAACAGCGACAGGGTATATGAGATTAAACCACCGGTGGAACTTTCCATAGCGGGCACAGGAGACTTTGTTTTTGCAGTATATGAACAGGAATCTGATGTATATCAGCGAATTTTTTGTGACAGGAAGCAAAATATTCCAGAAAATAGATATACGAAATGGTTTGATTATGATAAAATAACAACGACTTTATTGTTACGGACAAGGCAGCAGGGAGATTATCTTACCATTGATTCTTCCCTTCATACCCAATCCGTCAAGCAATATATGATCAACGAGAAAATCCCGAAGATGCAGCGCGAAAGCATGTATTTACTGGCTGATGGTGCACATATTATGTGGATACCGGGATATCGGATCAGCCAGTATTATAAAGTGGATGAAAGTACAAAGCGTATTTTACAGGTATGCTTAAGAGGAGGGCGTAATGTCAGAGCGAATTGAGGTTTTATTAAGCGAAGAAGAAGTCGATAAGAGAATTCAGGAGATCGGAGATCAGATTTCTAAAGATTATGCGGGAAAACAGGTACATCTGGTATGTGTGTTAAAGGGAGGCAGCTTCTTTATGTGTGAGCTGGCCAAGAGAATCACGATACCTGTTTCCTTAGATTTCATGTCTGTATCCAGTTACGGTGGGGATACCAAATCCAGCGGAGTTGTTAAAATAGTAAAAGATTTAGATGAGCCTCTTGCCGGCAAGCACGTGCTTGTAGTGGAGGATATAGTGGATTCAGGCAGAACTCTGAGCTATCTGTTGGAGATGCTTAAGGACAGAGGGCCGGAGGATGTCAAACTCTGTACCTTATTAGATAAGCCGGAGAGAAGAGTGGTAGATGTTAAGGTAGATTATACAGGGTTTCAGATCCCGGATGAGTTCGTAGTAGGCTACGGATTGGATTATGATCAGCGGTATCGTAATCTGCCTTATATCGGTGTAGTGAAATTTGATTGATGAAAGAGGTTTGCTTTGAGTAGAAATAATAGAAGCTTTTATTTATATTTTATAATTATTATCGGATTACTGCTATTTACGGTCTGGATTGGAACTTTGCAGGTACAGCATAATGGTTACACCAGAGGTCAGTTTGAGAAGCAGCTTGAAAATAATGAGGTTGCGATTGTCAATATCTGTCCCAATAAAGAAACGCCTACAGGCTCTTTGGAAATTACGTTGAAGAGTGGAGAAGAAAGGATTCTCTATGTGACAGATGTGGAAGAGATGGAGCAACTGGTCAGAAGCTATGACATTGATCCTACGGTGGAAAATGTTCCCGAAGAAAGCTGGTTTTTGAACAGCATTCTTCCGATTCTGATCGTGGTAATCGTCTGTGTATTTTTCTTTGTAATGATGAATGCCCAGAATGCCGGAGGCGGTGGTGGCGGCAAGATGATGAATTTCGGAAAAAGCCGTGCCAAGCTTACCATGGGTGGCGAGAACCAGATTACTTTAGGACAGGTGGCAGGACTTAAGGAAGAAAAAGAAGAACTGCAGGAAATCGTGGAATTCTTAAAAGATCCCGGCAAGTTTACGAAAGTAGGCGCCCGAATTCCGAAAGGTGTACTGTTAGAGGGTGCACCCGGTACCGGTAAAACCCTTCTTGCCAAAGCGATTGCGGGCGAAGCAAATGTACCGTTTTTCAGTATTTCCGGTTCTGATTTTGTGGAGATGTTCGTAGGTGTAGGTGCTTCCCGTGTTCGTGATATGTTCGCAGAGGCTAAGCGCCATGCACCTTGTATTATCTTTATTGATGAGATTGATGCGGTGGCAAGACGCCGTGGTACCGGTATGGGCGGCGGCCATGACGAGCGGGAGCAGACCCTGAATCAGTTATTGGTAGAGATGGATGGATTCGGTGTCAACGAAGGAATCATCGTGATGGCAGCGACCAACCGTGTTGATATATTAGATCCCGCGATTCTCCGTCCGGGACGTTTTGATCGGAAGATTACGGTTGCAGCACCTGATGTGCGGGGCAGGGAAGATATTCTTAAAGTACATGCCAAGAATAAACCCCTTGGTGATGATGTGGATTTACAGCAGATTGCGCAGACTACTGCCGGTTTTACAGGGGCAGATCTGGAGAATCTCTTAAACGAGGCTGCGATTAATGCGGCCATGGATAAACGTGCTTTTGTGAAGCAGGAAGATATTAAGAAAGCGTTTATCAAGGTTGGCATCGGTGCTGAGAAGAAGAGCAGGATCATTTCCGATAAGGAGAAGAAGATTACGGCATATCACGAGGCAGGCCATGCAATCCTTTTCCATGTACTGCCTGATGTGGGACCTGTTTATACAGTATCTATCATCCCTACGGGACTTGGTGCGGCCGGTTATACAATGCCCCTTCCTGAAAAAGATGAAATGTTCATGACCAAAGGCAGAATGCTTCAGGATATCATGGTATCTCTCGGCGGACGTATTGCTGAGGAAATCATATTTGATGACATTACAACGGGGGCTTCCAGCGATATTAAGCAGGCAACTAAGAGAGCCAGAGCGATGGTAACCCGTTATGGCATGTCCGATAATATCGGTGTGATCAATTATGATGATGACGATGATGAAGTATTTATCGGAAGGGATCTGGCACATGCCAAGAACCACAGCGAACTGATTTCCGGTGAAATTGATAAGGAAGTGAAAGCTATCATTGATGATTGCTATCAGAAAGCTAAAGACCTTATCCTGAAGAATGAGGATGTACTGCACAAGTGTGCAAAACTTCTGTTAGAAAAAGAAAAGATTAACCGTGCAGAGTTTGAGGCATTGTTTGATACCTATTATCCGCAGCCGGAAGAACCCGGTGCTACGATAGGAACAGAAGCTTGATTGTATAAAATGCACAAAAATGAAAGTGTAAAATTGTAATATTTGTGAATCCTTGGTATTGTGGACGGGTAGGGGCTATGCTATTATACTACTTGTAACCCCCCAATACATTATATAGTTTTTTGCTATACCCCATAAGAAAGAAATACCTTCTCTAAAAAGGACAGCCTTTAAAAAGCTGTCTTTTTTACTGCCCATTTCTATAAATATGTTTTTCTCTTACTTTTCCTATAGCCTTATGTATAAAAATGGTATTCGAAATCGTTTAATATCTTGAATATCCACAATATATAGTATAAAATAGTACTGTATATTTTTTCGTATTTTTTAGAGGAAGGCCTGTACGATATGGATAGTAATCAATTTCAAAGAGCAGAGAAAAATCAGCAGTATATATCGGGTATGCGGCCGGTATTTAATCGCAAGGCATTGTTTTCTGATATGACAGAGGATTATGTGTGTCCGCCGGAACCCAGCGCATATGGAGAGGTTGTTATTCATTTTCGTTCTGCGAAGAATAATGTCGACAGAGTGTACTTTGTCTGTAAAGGCGAAAAACATATTATGATGAAGACGGAATCGGATGAATACTTCGATTATTATTCCCATTCCGTTCAGTTAGAAAATGAAAAGCTGATCTATTATTTTCAGGTAGAAACCGGTAAGGTCTCCTGCTATTATGATACCAGAGGAGTCTGTAAGGATGTGAACGAGTATTATCATTTCCAGCTGATTCCGGGATTTAAGACACCTGAATGGGCTAAAGGAGCAGTCTTTTATCAAATCTATGTGGACCGTTTCTATAACGGCGACCCATCTAACGACGTATTGACAAATGAATACCAGTATATTGGCGATAAGACAGTAAAAGTCGATGACTGGAATAAATATCCTGCAACCATGGGCGTAAGAGAGTTTTATGGTGGCGATTTGCAGGGAGTTCTGGACAAAATGGATTATCTGCAGGAGCTGGGTGTTGATGTCATATATTTCAATCCGCTATTTGTTTCACCTTCCAATCATAAATATGATATTCAGGACTATGATTATATTGATCCGCATTTTGGTAAGATTGTGCATGACGAGGGTGAGCTGCTTCGACCGGAGCAGAATGAGAATCGTTTTGCTACCAGATATATTGACCGTGTTTCCAATAAGGAGAATCTGGAAGCCAGCAATGCTCTTTTTGCAGAGGTCGTGAAGGAGGCCCACAGAAGAGGCATGAAGGTCATTCTGGACGGAGTCTTTAACCATTGCGGTTCCTTTAATAAATGGATGGACAGAGAGCGTATCTATGAGAATGCTCCCGGATATGAAAAGGGCGCCTATATTTCCAAGGATAGCCCTTATCATGATTATTTTCAGTTCTTAGATGATAACAGATTTCCCTATAATGGCTCCTATGACGGCTGGTGGGGACACGATACCCTGCCAAAACTCAATTATGAGAATTCTAAGCAGCTTCGGGATTATGTATTGTATATTGCACAAAAATGGGTTTCTCCGCCTTATAATGCCGATGGCTGGAGACTGGATGTGGCAGCGGATTTAGGCCACAGCCCGGAATTTAACCATCAGTTCTGGCAGGAATTTCGTAGGGCAGTAAAGACTGCCAATCCCAATGCCATTATTCTGGCAGAGCACTATGGCTGCCCGAAAGACTGGCTGCAGGGCAATGAATGGGATACTGTCATGAATTACGATGCTTTTATGGAGCCGGTTACCTGGTTTCTAACCGGTATGCAGAAACACAGCGATGATTACAGAGAGGATCTGCGCGGTAATGCGGACAGCTTCTGGGGTGCCATGAGACATCACAGTGCCAGCTTTACAATGCCTTCCCTGTTAGTGGCGATGAATGAGCTTTCCAACCATGACCATTCCCGTTTCCTGACAAGGACAAACCATAAAGTAGGCAGAACGAATACTTTGGGGCCGGAAGCTGCCAATGAAGGAATCAACAAAGCAGTTATGCGGGAAGCAGTGGTTATCCAGATGACCTGGCCCGGTGCACCGACTATTTATTATGGAGATGAAGCCGGTGTCTGCGGATTTACCGATCCCGATAACAGACGTACCTATCCATGGGGCCATGAAGACCGGGAATTGATTAATTTCCATAAGGATATTATTAAGATTCATAAAGCGCATAAGGAATTTCTGACCGGTTCCCTGAAATATATGGAGGCGGAATATAATGTAATCGGATACGGCAGATTTACCAGACAGGCACAGTCGGTTATCCTGATTAATAATAACGATCACGAGATTACAAAAGACCTGTCAGTATGGTATCTGGGAATTCCGAAAGAGTGTATGATTAAGCAGCTGCTTCTGACTACGGCAGATGGCTATACAACGCAAGAGCAGGAGTATCCGGTTATCTCAGGCAAAGTTACCGTGACACTGCCTGCAACTTCGGCAATTATTCTTCATTATGAGAACCATACCATAAAAAATTTCTTGCAATTTATGGAGTGATATGATATAAATGTTACTTGTGAGACGCATATACGCTCACTATGGATGGATTCCCGAGTGGCCAAAGGGGACAGACTGTAAATCTGCTGCAAATTGCTTCGGTGGTTCGAATCCACCTCCATCCATTTGGTTTGAATACAGACCATGCCGGCGTGGCGGAACTGGCAGACGCACAGGACTTAAAATCCTGCGGGGCTAACCCCCCGTACCGGTTCGATTCCGGTCGCCGGCATTAACAAAAGGGACATCACATGAAATGTGGTGTCCCTTTTGTTAATGCCACAAGACCGGAATCAAGAAGAATGCACAGCAAAGTAAAATATAGCAAAGAGTAGAAGCATTCTTTTTTGCGATTCGTAAGAATCGCAATGAGGTCGCCGGCAAAATACGGACAAATATTGATAGATACTAATGAAAACGAAATACCGTTAATATTTCTTTAATTTTTGAATTGACAAATACGAAAGCATATTCTATGATATAGTTATCAGAGAAATTCTAAATAATGTACATCTCGTACATTCAGACAGTTTCTGTCAGATTTTCTTTTACTTTTAACTAAATAAGGCAGGAACTGGAAAAGCACAGGGGCACAGACCGGTTAAGGATTGTTTATTTTGTCAGAATTTTTAAAGAAACGCTTTGGGTAGCGAATGAACGTGGAGTATCAGAAGAAACTGCTTAAAGGTATAGATGGATAAGAAGAATTGGGGTGCTAATATGGATAAAAATGAGATACTTATGTATACGACAGAAGATGGGACGATAAAAATAGAAGTTACTATGGATTCAGAAACCGTATGGTTGAATCTGAATCAGATGTGTGAGTTATTTCAGAGGGATAAATCTGTAATTTCACGCCACATTAAGAACATTTTTTCTGAAGGAGAATTGGAAGAGAATTCAACTGTTGCATATTTTGCAACAGTTCAAAATGAGGGAGAAAGAAGTATAGAAAGAAAACTTGCCTATTACAATTTGGATGTTATTATTTCAGTCGGATACAGAGTAAAATCTCTTCGGGGTACACAGTTCCGGAAGTGGGCATTAAATATTTTAAAAGAATATATGATAAAAGGATTCGCACTGGATGACGACAGATTGAAAAATCTGGGTGGTGGAAATTATTTTGAAGAATTGCTGTCCCGTATTCGAAGTATTCGTGCCAGTGAGAAAGTGTTTTGGAGAAAAGTTTTAGATATATATGCGACCAGTATTGACTATGACCCTAAATCTGAAATTTCCATACAGTTTTTTAAACAGGTTCAGAATAAGATGCACTGGGCCGCACATCATCACACTGCTGCAGAAGTAATATATGAAAGAGTAGACAGTGATAAGGAGTTTATGGGGCTTACAAGTTGGCATGGAGAATTTCCACAAAAATCTGATGCAGAAATTGCCAAAAATTATTTGAATGAAGAGGAAATCGCTATTTTGGAACGCCTTGTTTCTGCTTATCTGGATATTGCAGAATTGCGGGCTATGAATCGTGAGCCTATGTATATGAAGGATTGGATAGAAACAATAGATGACTATTTGAAAATGACTAGACGTGATATTTTAACGCATAATGGAAAAGTGTCACATCAGCAGGCACTTGAAAAAGCACACAAAGAATATAATAAATATTCAGAAAAAATGAATGTACAATTAACGGCAGTAGAACAACATTTTTTGGAATCAATTTCTGCATTAGAAGTAGTTGAGAAAAAATAGGAGATACTTAAAAATTTTCAAATTAGTAGTTGACACGTATATTCTGATGTGATACTATACATTCAAACATAATTCATATCAATCTAGTAGGAATACTAGAGAAAGGAGAAGCGTTATGAAAAAGACAGGAACAGTATTAATGAATATGGAGTGTATGAGAAGAGGCATGTGTATGTGTTGCTGTACCATGTCATGTTTTGATGCGCTTAAATTGAATAAGGAGAGAATAAAGTCTGAATAGCACAGGATTATCATAATAAAATATGAGGATATGTGAGCAGGCTTGAAGGCCTGTTTTTTTGTGCCTTTAAACAATAACCCAAAACGGAGGAATAGAAAGATGAGTAAAAAACAGTTAGTATTTGATGCATTTGATAATAAAGTAACAGAGAGAGTTCCGGTAGGCTTCTGGTTCCACTTCGCACCGGATAACCTGTTTGACAACAGACCGGAGATCATTCAAAGGAACATAGACGGACATCAGAAATATTATGATGAATTCCATCCGGATTTCGTGAAACTGATGAGTGACGGTTACTTCCATTATCCCAATCCTACTTTAGAGAAGATTGAGACAGCAGCAGATCTTAAGAAAGCCCAGAGTGGTCTGGTAGATGAGTGGATTGATGCTCAGGCGGCGTTAGTAAAAGAATTGACCAGCCGGTTTGGCGATGACGTGGCAACCTTCTATAACATATTTGCCCCGGCAACATACTTAAGCTTTGCATTACAGGATTCCGGCGATAAGCTGACATTGGCAAAGCTGATTAAAGAAAATCCAGAAGAGCTCGCCTATGCTTTGAATGTGATTAAGAAGGATCTGGCGAAACTGGTTGTTAAGCTTATCACAGAGAGCAAGGCAGACGGTATCTACTTGAGCACGAAGAATATACAGGACTCTTCCGTGACAAAGGAAGAATATCATAAATACATTACACCGAGCGAGCAGGGAGTCTTAAATGCAGCAAATGCGGTGAGTGACTATAACATTTTACATATCTGCGGTTATGAAGGTGCGAGAAACGACTTGTCCGTCTATAAGGATTATGATGTGAAAGTGATTAACTGGGCAGTGGTTGTTGAACAGGTTCCGTTAAAGAAAGGCAAGGAGTTATTTGGCGGCAGGGCAGTTATCGGTGGTTTTGCCAATACCAAAGAGGGCCTTCTTTACAAAGGTTCAAAGGAAGAAATAGAGAGCTATACAAGGAATCTTTTGGATGAAGCAGGAACTACCGGTGTTATCATTGGAGCAGACTGCACGATTCCGGAAGATACGCCGTTAGAGAGACTGGAATGGGTACGTCAGGCAGCAGCTAATTACAACAAGTAGACTCAATAAAAATGAAAAAAGAAGAGGAGATTATGATTATGAGAAAACAATTATTCAATAAATTAGTAGCAATTGGAGCAGTAACGGTTTTAGGAGTATCCACAGTAGGATGCGGAAGTAATGCCGATACGGCAGCAGCGGCACCGGCTCAGAATGAAGCCGCAGGGTCAACTGAAGCAGCACAGGATGAAAAAACCAAAGAAGCATCAGCAGAAACCGGTGTAACAAAAATCACGGTTGCACATACACAGGCATACAAACCCTATGATTTCATCAATGAAAACGGAGAATCGGATGGCTACGAAGTAGCAGTATTAAAGGCAGTAGATGAACTGCTTGACCAATATGAGTTTGAATATGTGGGTACTACGGATGATGACCTTCTTATTGGAGTGGAATCCGGAAAATATGATGTGGGTACCAAGGGAGTCTGGTGGACAGCAGAGCGCTCCGAGAAATTTGTATTTCCTAAGCATTATATCGGTACCAGTATCATCGGTATTGCAATCCGTAGCGAGGATGCAGATAAGATCACGGATTTAGAGTCCTTTGCAGAGTACAGTGGGAACCTGGTTCCCATCGGAGCCCAGAATGCGCAGTACACTATCGTAGACAATTATAATAAGGCTCATCCGGATAAGCCGATTAATCTGATTGCCGGGGATCAGTTCGAGGCGGCAGACGCTTATCAGTGGGTATTAGAAGGACGATATGATGCTTACTTCAATATCAAAACATCCTTTGAAGCCAATGTAGAGGCAGAAGACGGAGAATATCATGATTATGCAGATAAGTTAAGCTATGTAACATATGAAGGTATTCCTACATGGCCGCTATTCAATATCAATAATCAGGAATTGGCAGATGCTTATGATGAGGCATGGGAACAACTTGAGGCTGACGGAACCTTAGAGAAACTTCAGCAGGAATACTTCGGTTACAGTCTGTTTGATTATGTGCCGGAAGGCTATCAGATTGGTGACGATTTGTAAGATTCAGATTTGTCATCGGGAAGATTTCCCGATGGCAGATCACAAGAAGGAGGTATCAGGATATGCGTCCATTTCATCCATTATTCATATTCGAGGTATTACCTCAATTGGTGCCATATCTTTTGGTTACCGCCGGAATCGTGATTGGAACGGTTTTTTTCGGGGGCCTGCTAGGACTGGTCTTAGCAGCCGCTAAGATCCGGAGGGGGAGAATAGGAACGGCGCTTGCTAATATTTATATCTATATCACACGTTGTGTCCCCTCCATTGTACTTTTGTTCATTGTATATTATGGTATGCCGGAGTTCCTGCTTATGTTTGGTATTGATATCAATAATGCCGGTAAAGGTTTTTTTGTTATTACAACCTTTTCGATATTGTTTGCGGCTAATATGTCGGAGGTTTTCCGTTCCTCCTATGAGGCTGTTGACAGAGGACAGCGTGAGGCAGCAGTCAGCATCGGACTGACAGAATTTCAGGCATTCAGACGGATTGTGCTTCCCCAGTGTATCAGGGTAGCCATTCCGAATTTTACGAATACGCTTATCAGTCTTATGAAGGAGGGTTCCTTAGCTTATACCATCGGACTGATCGATATCATGGGCAAGGGACAATTGATCATCGGACAGAATCAGGGGTCCTACAGCCTAGAGGTTTATCTTGCATTATTTATTTTATATTGGATCTTAACAATTGTGATAGAAAAGGGGTTTGGAGCTATAGAGCGTAACTTGTCTAAAGGCAAAAAGCTGGTGGCTTCTATATAAGGAGGTGAGAAGATGCGGTTAGATACAGAATTTATGTGGGAGACTTTTCTGGATGTTTTACATGGTGTGCCGGTTACATTGGAGCTTACCATCATAACTCTTCTTGTTTCCGCACCGATTGCATTTTTTATGGCATTATCCAGATCGGGAGAGGGCAGGATCGGAAGAAGGATTATAACAGCTTATGTATCTTTTATCCGTGGAACGCCGGTGGTTTTACAGATATTATTTCTGTACAGTCTTCTCCCTACTGCATTAAATTATCTGATCAAGGTAGTGCTTGGACTTGATTTTAATATATTTAATATAAATCCGATCGTATATGCCTATACAGTTTTTATTCTGAATACGATGGCAGTTCTCTCAGAGGTATTCCGGTCAGCACTCTCTACCGTTAATCACGGACAGATGGAAGCGGCTTTATCCATCGGACTGACCAAAAGGCAGGCATATCTCAGGATCATTATTCCACAGGCATTGACAGCGGCTTTGCCAAATATTTGTAATACCGCAGTCAGCCTGTTAAAGAGTACATCTCTTGCTTTTATGATGACAGTGAAAGATATTACGGCAATTGCCAAGATAGATGCCTCCTTCGGTTATAATTATCTGGAAGCTTATCTGGTTATCTTCTTTGTATATATTTTATTATGTACTTTGGTACAGCTGGTGTTCCATGTATTAGAACGTAACGTGGCATCTTATAAGAAACTGATTACTGCGTAAAGGAGTTTGAGCCTATGTTAGAAGTGAAAAATGTACAGAAATCCTTTGGAGCCAATCAGGTGCTCAAGGGAGTTGATTTGAAAGTGGAAAAGGGAGATATCATCGTTATTTTAGGGCCCAGCGGTTCCGGTAAGACTACATTTCTGCGTTGCCTGAATTTTTTGGAAAGAGCAGATCAGGGGAGTATGGATTTCGAAAATATCCATACGGAATTAAAAGGTGCATCTAAGGCTACGGTTAATAAGGTCAGAAAAAGGATGGCATTTGTATTCCAGAATTATAATTTATTCCAGAATAAAACAGCTCTGGAAAATGTGATGGAGGGTCTTGTGATTGCCAGAAAGGTCCCCAAAAAGGAAGCAGAGGAGATTGCAAAGAAAGCGCTGGATAAGGTAGGATTGTCTGATCGGTATGATTATTACCCTTCCCAGTTATCCGGTGGACAGCAGCAGCGTGTGGGGATTGCACGTGCCATTGCGGTAAATCCTGAAGTACTTCTTTTTGATGAGCCGACTTCCGCATTAGACCCGGAACTGATCGGAGAAGTGCTGACGGTTATGAAGAAGCTGGCCGAGGAAGGTGCCACCATGATTGTAGTTACCCATGAGATGTCTTTTGCACAGGAAGTGGCAACCAAGGTAATCTTTATGGATGGCGGTGTGGTCGTAGAGGAAGGCAGTGCCGAAGATATATTCACCCATCCCAAGGAAGAGAGAACATCGCAGTTTCTGCATCGTGTTCTGCGGGATTATGATTATGTAATCTAGGGAAGGAACGATTGAGCCATGGATTTAGGTTTAAAAGATAAGATTGTGGTTGTAACCGGCGGCAGCAGAGGAATCGGGTATGCAACGGCACAGGAATTCCTCAAAGAAGGAGCCCGTGTCATCATTACAAGGCGTGATACAAAGCGGTTGGCAGATGAGTTTTACAGTGAACCGGAATTGGATTAAATTATTAGTGCAGTATTCAAGTCTGCAGTATTTGGATGTCAGGCAGCGATACCCTACATGAAAGAAAAGGGCGGAAGCATTGTAAATATTGCTTCTTTGGCGGCAAGAAATGCAACTTGTGGTAAATCTAATATTTACGCTGCAATGAAGGCGGGTCTGGTGGCTCTGTCCAGGACTTTGGCAGGAGAATATGCAGCATACCATATCCGGGTCAATACAATTCTGCCGGGATATACGCAGACACCGCTTATAGCGCAGAGTTTTACCGAGGAAATGCTGGAGAAGCTTTTAAAGAACAATTTATTGCAGAGAATGGCGCTTCCCGAAGAGGTGGCGAAACCGATTGTCTTTCTTGCCAGTGATGCGGCAAGTTATATTACTGCAACCAGTTTAGAAGTGACCGGCGATCACAATCAGGTATTGAATCCGGAATATTCTTACGAAAAGAAAGCTCTGGAAAGTATGAGTTGATACTTTCCGGAGCTTTTTTGACGATATCGCTGAAAAACAGGGTAGAAAATCATGAATTTGTTTGGTATTCATGTTTATATAAGGATGTTATACTAAACATAACAGATTCAGGTTATAAATAAGAATCAGAGAAGGAGATATCACGATGATTGAGAGTAATAAAGTAAAGAAAATACTTTATGGGGGAGATTACAACCCGGAGCAATGGCCGGAGGACACATGGGAAGAGGATATGAGGCTTCTGAAACTTGCGCATATAGATGTCGTAACGCTGAATGTATTTAGTTGGGCAGCGCTGCAGCCGGATGAGGAGACTTACTGTTTTGACAAATTAGATAAAATTATGGAGATGGTAACAAAGCACGGCATGAAAATCTGTCTTGCCACGGCTACCGGAGCTCATCCTGCATGGATGGCCAGAAAACATCCGGATATCCTACGGACGGAATTTAATGGTATGAAACGTAAGTTTGGAAGCCGTCATAATTCCTGTCCAAACAGCCCTACTTATCATAAATATGCTACGGCGCTTGCAACAAAGCTTGCCGAGAGGTACAAATCCTATGATAATATCGTGGCATGGCATATTTCCAATGAGTTTGGCGGCGAATGTTATTGCGAGAACTGTGAAAAAGCCTTTCGCAAATGGCTACAGAAGAAATACAAAACTATTGATGCCGTTAATGAGGCATGGGATACGGCTTTCTGGGGACATACGTTCTATGATTTTGATGATATTGTAGTACCTAATATGCTTTCAGAGCATTTTGCAGAAAATCATACTACATTTCAGGGTATTTCTCTGGATTACAGAAGATTTAATTCGGAAAGTATCCTGAACTGCTATCGAATGGAGTATGATGCGATCCATGCTATTACACCGGAGATTCCCATTACCACGAATCTGATGGGAAACTATCAGCCTTTGGATTATCAGATGTGGGCCAAATATATGGACTTCATTTCCTGGGACAACTATCCTTCCAACGAAGCCTCTTATGAAGAAACGGCAATGAAGCATGATCTGATGCGTGGTTTAAAACAGGGTAAGCCCTTTGCACTGATGGAACAGACACCGAGCGTGACCAACTGGATGCCCTACAATGCCCTGAAACGTCCCGGTGTGATGCGGCTATGGAGTTATCAGGCAGTGGCACATGGTGCGGATACGGTAATGTTTTTCCAGATGAAGAGAAGTATCGGCGCCTGCGAGAAATACCACGGTGCCGTGATAGACCATGCGGGACATGAAAATACGAGGGTTTTCAGAGAGATTACCGAACTCGGTGCTGAACTGGATAAAATTGGTGCGCTGACTTTAGGAGGCAGAACAGATTCCAAAGTGGCGATTGTATTTGACTGGGATAACTGGTGGGCAACCGACTATTCCGCAGGTCCCAGCGTGAGTCTGCATTATTGTGATGAAATTCTGAATTATTATAAGGCATTAAATGATCAGAATATTTCTGTGGATATTATCAGTGTAGAGGATGATTTATCTGCTTATTCACTGGTTATAGCACCGATTCTGTATATGGTCAAACCGGGGTATGATGAGAAGATCAGAACCTTTGTGAAGGAGGGTGGCAGCTTTGTCACTACCTTCTTTAGCGGATATGTGGATGATCATGATTTGGTTACTGTGGGTGGATATCCGGGCAAATTACGGGATATTCTTGGTATATGGGTAGAGGAGGAAGATGCGCTGCCGGAGGATACTGAGAACAGCTTTACTTATGATGGAATTATCTATCCGGCTACTCTAATCTGTGATTTACTGCATACGGAAGGTGCAGAGGCACTCTGCGGTTATGAAAAGGATTTCTATGCGGGAATGCCGGTATTAACCTGTAACTGCTTCGGAAAAGGAAAGGCTTATTATGTGGCAACCCGTTCCAATGGGGAGTTTTATCGGAATTTCATCGGACAGATCTGTAAGGAGGCAGGTATTGAGCCTGTGATGGATAGCCCGGATTCGGTGGAGATAACGAGGCGTATTAATGAAAACGGTACCTTTCTCTTTATTTTAAATCATGATATGCAGAGTCATGATATCACCCTACCTCTGGGTGGTAAGGATATTCTTACGGATACCTTATATCAACCGGGTAAAAATATTACATTGTCGGCAAAGAATGTGGCAATCATACACATACCCTGATAATATTATAAAACACAAAATTTTAATATAGTAACAATTAAACTTTCTATGCAGTTATTTATGAATGGAAGCTGCTATGATGCTTCAGAACGGAGGATTATTATGAAATTCAGTAACGGATGCTGGCTGTTAAAAGAGGGAATGGCCTGTTTCTCACCCCAGCAGGTGTATTACACCAAAATTACGGATACGGAGGTTACTTTATGTGCGCCGACCCATAAGATCAATCATCGGGGTGATACGCTGGGCGGTGCCAACCTGACCATCCGAATCAGCTCTCCCCTGCCGGATGTCATCAGGGTACAGACCGATCATTATATGGGAACATGCCCGAAAACACCTGCTTTTGAACTGAATCTGGGTCATCCCCAGACGCTTCAGGTTGAAGATTCGGAGGAGAAGCTGGTGATCACAAGCGGTTCTTTGTCTTTGGAAATCGGCAAAAAGGACTGGTACATGCGTTACATCCGGGATGGTAAAGTCATTACCCAGAGCGGGAACAGAGATCTTGCCATGGTCAAAACAGACTGGAAAGGCGACTGCTACGATTTAAACGGTGATCTGGAGAATACTTATATGCGCCAGCAGTTAAGCATCGGTGTGGGCGAGCTTCTGTATGGTACGGGAGAACGGTTTACTCCTTTTGTCAAAAACGGACAGAGTGTGGAGATTTACAATGAAGATGGCGGAACCAGTACGGAGCAGTCTTATAAGAATATTCCTTTTTATATTTCCAATAAGGGATATGGTATTCTGGTAAATCATCCGGAGAGGGTTTCCTTTGAATTTGCAACGGAAAATGTAACCAAGACGGCGTTCAGTGTGGAGGGCGGTTCCTTAGACTATTTCTTCTTCAACGGTCCAACCATGAAAGAAGTGCTGACCAGATACACGGATTTGTCCGGCAAGCCTTCTCTGCCGGCACCCTGGACATTCGGATTGTGGTTATCCACTTCATTTACCACCAATTATGATGAAGCTACGGTTATGAGCTTTATTGACGGGATGCTGGACAGAGGCATTCCGCTGCGTACCTTCCATTTCGACTGCTTCTGGATGAAAGGCTTCCATTGGTCTGATTTCATCTGGGATGACGAAGTATTCCCGGACCCCGCAGGACTTTTGCAGAGAATCAAAGCCAAGGGCTTAAATATCTGTGTATGGATTAATCCTTATATCGGACAGGAATCCGCTCTTTTTGCAGAAGGTATGGAAAAGGGGTATTTCCTGAAACGTTCCAATGGCGATGTATGGCAGTGGGATATGTGGCAGCCCGGTATGGCGCTTGTGGACTTTACCAATCCGGATGCCTGCAGGTGGTTCCAGGATAAGCTGGAAGTGCTGTTGGATATGGGTGTGGATTGTTTCAAGACGGATTTCGGTGAGAGGATTCCGGTCAACTGTGTTTATCATGACGGTTCAGATCCTAAGAAAATGCATAACTACTATACCTATTTATACAATAAAGTGGTTTTTGAACTGCTGGAAAAGAAACGCGGCAAAGGAGAGGCAGTGCTGTTTGCCCGTTCTGCTACTGTAGGAGGTCAGAAGTTCCCCGTACATTGGGGCGGCGACTGCTGGTCTGACTATGAATCCATGGAGGAGAGCCTGCGCGGCGGTCTGTCCCTGTTAATGTCAGGATTTGGTTACTGGGCACATGATATCGGTGGTTTCGAGAATACTTCTACTGCAGATGTCTATAAACGATGGGTGGCTTTCGGTCTGTTATCTTCCCACAGCCGTCTGCATGGCAGCAGCTCTTACCGTGTTCCATGGGTATATGATGAGGAGGCAGTGGATGTGGTCAGAACCTTTACAAGACTGAAGGATTCCCTGATGCCTTATCTGTATCGGACGGCAGTAGATACTTCCAGAACCGGTATTCCTACCATGCGCAGTATGGTGCTGGAATATACGGAAGACAGAAACTGTGCGCATCTGGATAAACAGTATATGCTCGGCGATAATCTGCTGGTTGCACCGATCTTTAATGATGAGAGCAAAGGCATATTCTATCTGCCGAAAGGAACCTGGACAGACTTCTTTACCGGAGAAGTGATGGAGGGGCCTGCCTGGATAGAGAAAGAATATGATTATCTGCATCTGCCTTTGATGGTAAAGGAAAACAGTATCGTAGCCATGGGTGCCTGTGACGACAAGCCGGATTACGACTATGCAGACGGAGCAGAGCTTCGTGTGTATGCGTTGTCCGAGAGCAAAGAAGCATCTACCGTGATTTATGATATGAAACAGAATGTTACACTGACTGCTTCTGTTGTGAAAAAGGGATCAAAGATTACCATACAGGTACAGGCTGATAAACCTTATACAATCCGTCTCATTAATATAAAAGCAGTTTCTGTTTCCGGTGCGGATATGCAGATGGAAGGGAATGATACGATACTTACACCAAATAATGGTTTGATGGAAGTGGAAGTATAGAAGCCATTGCGGCTATGATTGTGTTATGAGGGATAAGAATATATGATATGTAAAGAGCGCCTGGGATTTCATGGTTTGAAATTCCGGGTGTTTTTTTAGTGTAATAGGAATTGCTCAAAAATTTTGTTGACTTTCAATGCAGACAGAATATAATTAAACCAAGAGTTCAATTAAAAGGAGAAGTCATATGGCACGAAGGATAAAAGAAGAACCGGGGATTCACAGAAGCCGTATTGCAATGGCGGCCGGGAAGCTGTTTGAGGAAAAAGGAATCAAAACAACCACAATGGACGAGATAGCGAAAGAAGCCGGATACAGCAAGGCCACTTTATATGTTTACTTTCAGAATAAAGAAGAGATTGTTGGATATCTGGTATTGCATAGCATGATCAGGCTTAAAGAATATCTTGCTTCTGCTCTGGAAAGCAGGAAAAAAATTAACGAAAAATATCTGGATATTTGTCAGGCAATGGTCGCATACGAGGAAGAATACCCATTTTATTTTTCTATGGCGCTGGATTATATCAATGTTGATTTTGAGCATTCCGATTGTGAGGAATCGGAGCGGGAGACCTTCCGGGTGGGAGAGGAGATTAATTCGCTCATGACTTCGTTTTTTCTTTCCGGGATAGAGGAAGGGGTTTTTAAAAATCAGTTAGATGTGAAAGCAGTCATATTTGCAGTCTGGGGAATGCTTTCGGGTCTCATACAGCTTGCTGCGAATAAACAGGAATATATTTCCCGTGAATTATGTTTATCTAAGAATGAATTTTTGAAAAAGGGGTTTATGTTGTTATATGATGCAATCAAAGAAAAATAAAAGAATACAGCAGAAAATCGAAAAAATATTTTATTAGGTTTGTCGAAAGGGGAGTATGAAAGAATGGGAATTCTAACAGGATATATCAGTTTCGTATGCTTTATACTGCTTGCAGCCAAATATGTTGCAAGAAAAACAAAAAATTATAAAGTTGACCATTTTCTTAAAGGACTGCATAAGCCGGTAAGCTGTATCTTTTTCATTTCAGCTGTACTGCATTTATTTTTGGTGCTTCCCGTCTTAAAAGGGAGAAGTCTGCCGGTTACAGTTTCAGGAAGTATCAGCATAGTGTTTGCCATACTGCTGGTTTTACTTTGCCATATCATCAAGAATGGGCAGAAGAAAATGTTCTGGCATCGTATGATGACGGATGCTCTTTTGGTCACAATTATTCTTCATGTCATCACATATTATGTTGATTTTGCGCAGTATAAAAATAAGATAAAAGAAACAGAAATTGCAGATGTCAATATAGCGGCAGTTCCGGATGGAGTATATATAGGTGAATATGATGTGGGATATATCTATGCGAAAGTGCAGGTCACGGTTGCGGATGAAAAGATTTCAGACATTGAAATATTGAAGCACAGAAATGAGAGGGGCAGCAGGGCAGAAAGCATTATAGAAGATATCCTTGAGGAACAAAGGATAGATGTGGATGCCGTTACCAGTGCAACAAATTCCAGCCTGGTTATAGAGAAGGCTTGCGAAAATGCGTTATCCGGTTGGTATGCTATTAACAAGAAATAGAATAAAAGAAGTTGTAATATAATTCGATGCGTGCTATAATTCTTGAAATTCCATGAAAAGGTTAAAATTATGAAAATACTGAAGAGAATTGTAACAGGAATAGGAATTATAGTAGTATTATTATGCGCTCTGATCCTATTATGTGCCATCAATCCAAATATTACGAAAAAGCTGGAAGGCTTGTTTGCCCGGAATGGGAAACAGGCAGAAGATGTTGCGGCCTATGACATAGGGGCGACAGAAGAAACAGGATTTATCCCGGAGTCGAAAACATCAGGTAATGGAGACAGTACAAAGGCAACAGATCCTGACACAACGGATGATACAGACGATTCCAAAAGCGCCGGGACATCTACTCAGACTGAGCAGGAAAACAATACGCTATCTAATAGCACGGGCGTTGTAAGAGGCAGCAATGGTTATGAGGTGCCCTCTGAAACAGATATTGTAGTGCCTGAGGCGGTAAGCGGTAAGTCCGGTTATCAGCCGATAACAGAAACCTCAGTGGAGCTGCCCGGTGCGGAAGGCGGGGAATATACAAGCGAGCTTGGTTACGGAGAGACAGGGGACGGTCTTACTTTTGATCCTGTATTCTATCCCTATTACTATATGTTGGATGCCGAAGGGCAGCATCTCTATCGACAGATATTTGCCAATGCCGGTGCTTTTAATAAGGCGTTTGTTCCTATTGAGGCAGTTCACGTATCGAAGATCCGAGATGTTATCTGTGCTGTATATAATGATCATCCGGAGTTATTCTGGATGAATACCGCATATGTCTGTAAATATGATAAAAACAAAATCTGTGCGGAACTGGAATTGGATTTCAATGAGGCAGCAGACGATCTGGAGAATACATCCAGAGAATTCAACAATACTGTGAATAACATTTTGACACAGGTGCAGAATCTGGGAAGTAATTATGAGAAAGAGAAGAGGGTACACGACCTCCTGATAGAAGAGGTATCGTATAATAAAGCAGCTAAGATGAACCAGAGTGCCTACAGTGCATTGGTAGAGGGTGAGTCCGTATGTGCGGGATATGCCAGAGCATATCAGTATCTCTTACAGAAGCTGGGAATTCCATGCTATTATTGCACAGGCTATGCGGGCGTGGATCACGCATGGAATATAGTTGCATTGGAGGACGGTTATTACAATGTAGATGTGACATGGGATGACACACCGGGCGGAGAATACGATTATTTCAACAAGACTGATGAAGAATATGCCGATACCCATGTTAGGGAAGAGCTTTCTGTAAATCTGCCGGTTTGTAACGGACAGCAGTAGCGGAATAATCTTAGAAATCATTAGGGAGCAGAAGGGAAAAAGAAATGCTATCATTTGAAAGTGACTACATACAAGGAGCACATGAGAAAATATTACAGCGTCTGACAGAAACCAACAGAGAGTCATTATCCGGTTATGGAAGTGACAGATATTGTAAGAGTGCCAAAGCAAAGATCAGACAGGCGTGTGATTGCGAGGAGGCAGAGGTCTTTTTCCTGACAGGAGGAACCCAGACCAATGAAACTGTAATTCGGACAATGCTGGCTCCGTATGAAGGTGTGATTGCGGCGAAAACCGGGCATGTCAGTACCCATGAGGCTGGTGCTATTGAGTATACCGGGCATAAGGTACTGGAGCTGCCCCAGCATAATGGTAAACTGGATGCCGAAGAAGTACGGGAATATCTGGAGACTTATTGGGCGGACGGCAATCATGAGCATATGGTTTTTCCGGGTATGGTATATATCTCGCATCCTACGGAATATGGTACACTGTATAGCCGGAGTGAGTTAGAGTCGCTTGCCGGGGTGTGCAGGAGCTATCAGATACCGCTTTATCTGGATGGAGCCAGATTGGGATACGGGTTGATGAGTCACGAGACAGATGTCACGCTGCCTGTCGTTGCGGAATGTTGTGATGTTTTCTATATTGGCGGGACGAAGGTAGGAGCGCTGTGTGGTGAGGCGGTCGTTTTTACGAAGCAAAATATGCCGAAGCATTTTATGACCATGGTAAAGCAGAGCGGTGCCCTGCTTGCAAAGGGACGATTGCTGGGAATTCAGTTTGACACTCTTTTTACGGATAATCTGTATTATGAAATCAGCAGCCATGCCATTGAGATGGCGGAGGAGCTGAAGAAATTATTCCGGGAAAAGGGTTTTCGGTTTTATCTGGAGTCTCCCACTAATCAGCAGTTCGTTATTCTGGAAAATGATTTGATGGAACGATTACAGGAACAGGTTGCTTTCAGCTTCTGGGAAAAATATGATGAGGATCACACAGTAGTGCGGTTTGCTACAAGCTGGTCCACTACGAAGGAAGACATAGAGCAGCTGAGGGAACTGCTGTCTAATATGTGAGTTTAATAAGCAGTATCACAAAGGAACAAGGGGATGATATACTATGGAAAAGAGAATATTAAATTATAGGAAGTATATAGACGAATTGTTGCGGAAGGACAACCTTGACTGGGATGAAGTTATCAGGGAGCATCTCATACAGGTGTCCTTTTTTCAGCATGAGAGGCTGATTCATCTGATCGTGACAGTTACTTTTGCTATATTGGAGGTTATCGTAATCGGTTTATGCGTGACAGCATTTTCACCGGGGCTGGGACTTCTTGCACTTGCACTTCTGGTGTTGCTGATCCCTTACATTCGGCATTATTATATATTGGAAAATGAAGTACAGAAAATGTATGCGCAGTATGACCGTATGGTGTTGAAACGTGCTGCTAAGGATTCTGAATCCGAGGTAAAAGCACCTTTAGAAAAGCTTAGATGAAATTTTTAATAATTTTTAAAATAATTGCAACCTTTTGAATCTTTTCAAGGTATTTAGTATAGAAAGAATGTTTATGAGGAGGAAGAAAACAGAAATGAAAAAGAAAGTACTGGCACTGTTATTAATGATTAGTTGTACATTATCCATGACTGCATGCGGAGAATCCGGGGTGAAGAATACAGCAGTCAATGAGATGACAGAGGAAAAGGAAGAGGAAGTGGCAGTGGCAGAACCGGAACGCCCTGAACGGGAAGCAAGGTCTGTCGAAGAAGAACCGGAAGAGGTCAAAGAAGAAGCCAAAGAAGAGGATACTGCGAAGGAGAAACCGGAGAAGAAAGAAGCAGCACAGGCACCGGCAGAGTTGTCGGATGATCTGTATGATTTTCAGGTATCTATTGATGGGACAGTATACCAGTTCCCTATGTGGTTCTCTGATTTTGAAGCATTAGGCTGGGAGTATGACGGTGATGAAACCGAGACGTTATCCTCCAATCAATATACCTTTACACAGGTCTGGAAAAAGGATGGGTGTAAGGTCTATACTAGATTTGCCAATCTGTCCATGAACACCGTTCCTTTTTCTGAGAGCATGGTGGCAGGTATTACGCTGGAGGATTTCTATTTAGAGGACTGTGATTGGGAAATTTTGTTACCGGGCGGAATTCAATATGGTGTATCCAATGCCGATGATATCAAGGCTGCATATGGAGATCCGACCAGTGATTATGACGGAGATCTTTATTATAAGATGACCTATGAGTATGATTTCTATCGTGAGATCAGCTTATATGTATATAAGGATGATGATACTTTAAAGCAGATTGAGATCGAAAATATGGTAGAGCTGGAAGGTGCGGATAATTCTGTTGATGATACGGTACCTGATCTTGTTAAAGAATATAAGGCACCTTCTTCCTTAGGGAATGATTTCTATGCATATACCGCACAGCTTGAGGGTGTTGTATATTCGTTGCCCTGCCCGGTTTCCGTATTATTAGAGAATGGATTTGAGATTGATGAGAGCAGCTCTGACAGCGAAGTAGGTGCCGGCAGAAACGGCTGGGTAGATTTGAGATATAATAACCAGACACTTCACACTATGGTGGAGAATTACGCCGATTATGCAACAACGGTAGAAAACTGTTTTGCGGTATCCATGAAATCCAGTGAGTACGGCCCTAAATTTGATCTGGTATTCCCCGGCAATATTAAAGTAGGGGATAAGGAAGATGCCGTGAAGAAGGCGACCGCGAAGTTTAATTGTAAGGTAGAGACTTCCGACAGTGGTTATACGTATTATACAGTATCCGATCCGGACGGCAGTGTATTGGATGATTATGAAATTGTTGTGAAGGACGGAATCGTATGCACTATGGAAATCAGTAATTCTTCCAAGCCTGAATATTAATGAACCAACGATTGTAGCCAGAAAATCCCCTATCGTGTATAATACAAGCATATATGTTTACCAGACA
The DNA here is from genome assembly GCA_051878995.1 of Lachnospiraceae bacterium. Classification (GTDB taxonomy): domain Bacteria; phylum Bacillota; class Clostridia; order Lachnospirales; family Lachnospiraceae; genus UBA3282. The sequence goes on from JBJELE010000027.1 coordinate 63,035, forward strand.
TAAAAATGTGTATCATTTCGATAGGGGATTTTTATGACCAAAGATGAGAAGATTACAGCGGAAGGCGCGATTGACAGATATGCGGATATGGTATATCGATTAGCCTTATCGCAGATGAAAAACAAAACAGATGCGGATGATATCTTCCAGGAAGTATTTATCCGGCTGGTCAGCCATATACAGGGTTTGGAATCCTGGGAGCATGTAAAGGCATGGCTGATCCGGGTTACGATCAATTGTGCCAGAAAGCATTTCGATCAATACTGGAACAAAAATGTGGATTATATAGACGACACGGAACGGCTGGAAGATGAGGCGGCAGAGTTTGAAGTGCCGGAGGAACATCCTGTACGTGCGGCGGTGTCCAGATTGCCGGTCAAATACAGGGCGGTAGTCCATCTGTATTATTATGAAGAGTTGTCCGTGGCAGAGATTGCCCAGGTTACCGGACAGAAAGAAAGCACAGTCAAGTCCCAGATGCACCGGGCACGGGAGATGCTTAGAGAGTTATTGGGCGAAGAAATGGGAAACGACTAGAATTAGTGTAACAGGGAAACAGAAACAGATTAAAGGAAGTCTTGTTTATGAAGGACCAGTATAGAAAAGAAACTTCACAGATACATGCGCCGGCTGATTTAATTCAAAAGACGAAGCAGGCAATGCAGCAGGAAGAACAGAGGCTGAAGGAGTCTGAGAAAAGAATCTGCGGACCAGACAGTATCGCAGACATACAGAACGGAATAACTGTTGATAGATCCAAGAGAACCTATAATTTTCCACGCGGGATATTCAGATGGACACTACCCTTGGCCGCAGCAGCATCCATTCTGATTCTCCTATCGGTATCGACGGTTATGCGAAGCAGCAAGTCGGATAGTCCTGCTTCTGATATGATGGCAGAGAGTGAATATGAAAAAAATATGGGCATGCAGCTTAGTGAGGCAGATGTAGCAGAGGAAGCTGCGGAAGAAAATGAAATGTTGATCAATGAGAGCCCTGCCAAACCTGACAGAAAAGATATGGCAGAGGATTATGCTATGGCAGAGGCCGCAGAGGATGCAGCATACCCGGAAGAAATGAACCCGATGCAGAATGAAGCGTCAGAAGAATCAGAAACAAGTGCCGGATATCAGGATATGGAAGCAAAGAAGGATAAGGCAGAAACAGCAGATGTAATGAACAGAGGGGAAGCGGCCGGACAGGGATTAGAGATAGAGATTACCGCTGTTGAAGAAGAACCGGATTTCTATGACAGCCCGGATACGGAGAGTTTTCTCTATCGTAATCTCTTATTCTGGCTGATACAGGATGATGAAGGATGGACTGCCTATGTAAGTGTCCGCGGTGATAAATATGTGATTTTCGGTGCCATCGCAGACCGGGAAGAATTCTTAGAGAGGGCATATGAGCTTCTGGTTGATACAAGAGGATCGTTAAAATAATAGCATTGAGTGACTCTGATATGGAGAGAGGATAAAAATGAAGTTTGAGAATGATTATATTCGGATTGAGATTGAGAAGAAGGAATTGTCTGAGGAGCAGAAAGAGCTTCATCGGGCCAAGAGAAAAAAACGGCGTCCTTATGCCATTACAGCGCTGGTATTGGTGGCAGCTATTATCACAGCCACACTGTATGGACACTATCATGTGCCGCAGGATGAAAATACTGTGGCAGTGACAGAGAAAGATAGGGCGGATACTACTACAACAGGAACGGGCGGAGGATCTGAAGCCGGTGAGGGGACGGAAGAAGAGACCGGGGAGGAAACCAGCGAGATTTTGGCCAATGCCACTTATGTAACTTCCACCAGGCTGGCGACCAGTACACAGGAGAAGTATAAAGATAAGAGTTTATACGACTATACCTATGGGGAGTCCATTGAAGATTTGGGCAGAGATGAGCCCATCGAGTTGCATCTGGATTTTGATCCTTATGAGATGGAGGAGATTGAGAACTGGAGAGACATATGCAAGATTTACCAGACTCCGGAGCTGGTAGGTGAAATTGTGGGGTCTTCCTATGATTGGGATGAGAACACGGGAACCTTGAAGATCTCACCGTCTAACTATATGACTAACGGAATCTCCACGAGCAATCTGGATGCAGAGATGGTGAATCGGTATGACCATACAGAATACCGCCTGTTTGATCGGGGAAGCGGTCTGGATTGGGGAAATGTGGGTACCCTGTATCTGGCATATTACTATGATGAGAAAACCGGAGAGAAACTGGAGAAACCCAATGTCAGTATCATTACGCTTCAGGCAGAACTGGAGGATACCCCTATACTGAATTATTCTATTCTGGATGACGGAAGACCGGAGTTTACCTGGACACCGGTGGAAGGCGCTGACGAGTATATCGTATGTAAAGTGGTTTATGATCAGGAGAAAGGTTATGATCATATGATGACGCCTCTCGGCGTAACGTCAGACACCAAATGGGCAACCGAAGCGGTAGAATTCGGTAGCTATGCGATGGCCAATAAAGATTTTAAGAATTATTACGTCAGTGAGGATATCTGGAAAAGCGAGAGCGACTACGAATATTATTCTGAGAAGTACGAACCGGGTACGGTGGTACAGTGGGAATACAATGAAGGAAAGGATCCGGGAGTGTGCGTTATTGCCATCAATGAAGAGGGCACTTCCATGATCAGTAATGTCTATTTTTATAGTGAAATAACACCGAATCTTCCGAATTCTTTGGCCTTCTATACGGAGAGAGAGAACGGATTTACACGGGATTATGAGAAAGCAGAGGAATTCCCGGCATATGATTATGTGATCATGTGTGACGGTGTTACAAATCAGAAACTGATTGATTATCACACGGAAGTGGCCAGTGTCACACCGAAACGCATCTGGTTTACGGATGAAGAGGGTAATTTCCTTGAAGGGCAGACGCTTAACTGTCTGGAGGTGCCGTATGTGGTTGAGGGCACGCCCTTTTCCAGTACCATGGAGATCGTAGATTATGACAAATCAAATCTGGTAGCAGATATGAAGCTTCTGGAGGACAGAGAGGAGCAGCTTCGTAAGAAATCCGGTGATATGGGTCCAAGTGCTATCAGAGGAAGAGATTTCGAGGTGGCACAGGATGAAGAAGTGCAGGTTCGGCAGTTGGAGGATATTGAGATTTATGCGAACAGTGCCTTGAGTGAATACCTGGCAATGAATATGCTGGCGGGTGTACAGGCCATTGATCTGTCGGATTTCCCGGAAGCAAAGGATACTTCTGCGGTAGAGGATGCACTGATGGAAGCATATTATCAGAATCCTTTGATCCTCGGCATCCAGGGATATCAGCTGGATCGCAAGGATAGGATTCTCTATGTGGCTTATGATGATAAGGCTGCAGTGCAGGCTGAGAAACAGCAGGAGATACAGGTTAAGCTGGGAGAAATTATTTCGCAGATTACTACAGCTGATATGACGGATGAGGAAGTAGAACTGGCAATTAATAAATATCTGTGTGATACGATTGTCTATGATGAGGATGCACTTGCCAATGCCGAGGAAAATGATTTTATGTATGTTGACGAATCCTTCAATGATTCTTTTACGGCATATGGTGCTTTGATAGGCGGTAAATGTGTATGCAGCGGATATGCGGCAGCCTTTAAGCTTCTGTGTGATACGGCAGGTCTGGACAGTATCGTTGTAACCGGTATCCTGGATGGCGGGTTATCCCATGCGTGGAATAAGATTAATCTGGATGGAGAATGGCAGATTGTAGATGTTACCAATAATGATACGGAATACATCGGAAATGCCCTGTTAAATCTCCCCTCCTTTGCGGGGGAGAGAGTGCTGGTGGAAGATAAAGAGTTTATGTCAGATAAGCTCATTAAGCAATATCAGGGACAGAGCGAGGACAGTGAATATTACCATATCATGAATCAGTACTACCCGATAGAGGAGATGGCTGAACAGTTGGCGGCAGATCTGCAGGCAACAGGGGAAGCTACGCTTCGGACGGATTATGATCTGGATGATGAAAAATTCTATGAAATTGCCGATGCCGTATATGAGATTATGGGTGATGATGTGGATCTGTATGGTTTTTACTGGCTGGGTGTTATCTATCTGAATACGACCGGTTTTGCAAATGACTCTAAGTAATTAATAATTATATATTTTTCTGCGACTTTTTTCCTTTGTCAAAGGTATTTATGATAGAAGGGCATTTCTGTATTGGGCAGAATCCTTCAAAAAGGAGGAAAAAGGTATGAAAAAGTATGTGAAAAAAGTGATTGCGCTGGGTTTAGCGGGCGCGATGCTGCTGACCGGCTGTGGCAGAAGCAAATCCGATGTCGCAGGAACCACTGATGCGGCAGAAACAGAAGAATGGGAGGCTGCTGACAATGAAGGAACTACGGCAGCTGAATGGGAGGTTGCCGAAGAACTTCCGGCTGAAGAGTGGGACGGCGGAAACTATGAGGCGGAAGAAGAGGCTGTAAATTCTGCGGCAGATGTTTGTGAAGACGTAGCCAGGTCAGAAGAGGCCAAGAGTTATCTGGAATCCTGCTATGATTATGAATATGAGCCGGATCCGGATGTACATTCCAATGAGGAGTACAGCGAATGGGAGGAGAAAGGATTTACTTCTGTTCAGAAAGAGCCGCTTTCAACCTTTTCGGCGGATGTGGACACTGCATCTTACAGTAACCTTCGCCGGTTGATCAGAGAAGGCTATGATCTGGATATGATGCCGGAGGGAGCAGTCAGAATTGAAGAGATGATCAATTATTTCTCTTATGATTATGAAGATCCTAAAGGAAGCGATCCTTTCGGTGTGACAACACAGATCAGCAGTTGTCCGTGGAATGAGGAAGCGGAACTGTTGATGGTTGGGTTAAAGACAGAGGATATCGATTATAAGCAGGCACCGCCTTCTAATCTGGTGTTCCTGTTAGATGTATCCGGTTCCATGTATTCTGATGACAAGCTGCCACTTTTGCAGGAGGCTTTCGGATTATTGGCAGAGAACCTGACAGAGAAGGACAGAGTTTCAATTGTGACCTATGCAGGTGATGACCAGATCGTTTTAAAGGGTGCAAAAGGGAATCAGACGAAGAAGATTAAGAAAGCATTGAACTCTTTGGAGGCCAATGGCTCGACCAACGGTAGCGCCGGTATTGAGACAGCATATGCGCTGGCAGAGAGTAATTATATAGAAGGTGGCAATAATCGTGTTATCATCGCTACCGACGGAGACCTGAATGTGGGTCTTACCACAGAGGAAGAATTAGAAGATCTGATCACGGAGAAGAAGGAATCAGGTATTTTCTTATCCGTATTAGGTTTCGGTACAGGGAATATCAAGGACAATAAGATGGAGACACTGGCAGACAAGGGAAATGGCAATTATGCTTATATAGACTGCCTGCGGGAAGCCAATAAAGTGCTTGTGGAAGAAATGTCAGCAACACTTCTTACGATTTGTAAGGATGTCAAGTTCCAGGTAGAATTTAATCCGGCAGTGGTAGAGAGTTACCGTCTGTTGGGATATGAAAACAGAGCCTTAGCCAAAGAAGATTTTAATGACGATACGAAGGATGCAGGTGAGATAGGGGCCGGACACAGTGTGACGGCACTTTATGAAATTGTGTTGAAGGAGCCTCTGAACGGCAGTATGTCAGAGGAAGAGGTCAACCGGTTAAAGTATAGTGATGAATATAAAAAGGAGTACGGTGAAGAAGAGATAACATCCCAGGCAGCTATGAAAGAATGGCTTACAATAAGCATTCGTTATAAGAAACCGTCTGAGGAAGAAAGTAATCTGTTAGAGTATCCGGTTGGATATGAATGTTATACCAATAAGCCCTCCGATGACTTTATCTTTGCGGCAGCGGTGGCTGAGTTCGGACTCCTGGCCTCCCACAGTGCCTATCCGGAGGATGCTTCCGTAAAGCATGTGGAGAAGGCACTTAACTCTATCAGACTTAATGACGAGTATAAAGAGGAATTTCTGGAACTCGTAGAAGAAACGGAATCATAAAAACGATTACATATAGCAGAAGGAGGACAAAAGTTTGAAGATTGGGATTTTGGGAGCAGGAAATATAGCCGGAATACTGGCAAAGACCATGGCACAAATGCCGGAAGCGGAATGTTATGCCATTGCAGCCAGATCATTGGACCGGGCAGAGGATTTTTGTAGTAAATATGGATTTCAGAAGGCTTACGGGTCCTACGAAGAGATGCTACAGGATGAACAGGTGGAACTGGTTTATATAGCCACACCCCATTCCCACCATTATGAACATATGAAGCTGTGTATCAGTTATGGAAAACCGATTCTGTGTGAAAAGGCTTTCACTATGAACAGTGCACAGGCCAAAGAGATTGTAAAACTGGCGAAGGAAAAGGGAGTATATGTGGCAGAGGCAATCTGGACCAGATATATGCCCTCCAGACAGATTATCAATGAAGTAATTAAGAGCGGCATATTAGGACAGGTATCTATGCTGACAGCTAATCTTTCTTATGATATAGACGATAAGGAGCGGATCATCCGGCCGGAACTGGCAGGTGGTGCCCTGCTGGATGTGGGCGTGTATGCGCTGAATTTTGCCCTGATGCATTTTGGAAATAAGATTGATAAAGTGGAGTCTTCTGTGATGAAAACGCAGACAGGGGTAGATGGTATGGAAACCATTACGCTATTTTATCAGGACGGTAGGATGGCATCTCTTACGGCAGGAATCTATGGACGCTCTGACAGAAAAGGCATCATCTATGGTGAGAAAGGATATTTGATTGTGGAGAATATTAACAATCCTCAATCAGTCAGAGTGTATGATACAGATGATAAGCTGATTCGGGAATATGAGTTGCCGGAACAGATCAGTGGTTATGAGTATGAAATCCGCGAATGTATTGAACAAATTCAGAAAGGCAGTATGGAAAGTCTGTCCATGCCGCTTCAGACTTCGGTTGAAGTGATGGAGCTGATGGATGGTCTGCGCAAGGCATGGGGTATACAATATCCGCAGGAAACAAAAGGATAATATTCAGGTGTAATAGTGAGATTCCGGTAGGAATATAATCAGATTCGAAGCTTACAATCGGAATTGTTCGAATTGGTCTGTATCCTGTCTGAGACTTTCCCGTAATCGAAGTAAATAAGCAGTAACCTCAGGATTGCCCGGTTGTAGATATTCTAACAATCGGGCGATCTGTTTTTCGGTCAAAATGCCGGCATCCTTAAGAATATGCATATACCGGATATCTTCTCCGAAATGATCCGTTAAAAGGCAGTCCCATACAGCGGTATGCTCAGAAGCTTTTGCTCCGTCCGGCATATGGTCAGACAGGTAGTTTTGCAGTTCCTTTTTGCTGTCATGGGACAGATGCATAGGATAGAGCATACGCAGAAAGACCAGATAGACTTTCCGACGGCGGCACTGTTCCAGATAGCGGGGAAGTTGTGCTTCTGCATCCTCATCATTGAACCATCCGTAGAATACAGGTTCAAAATTGCTTTCATCGGGAGCGTTGATATAGGCGGAAAGAGCATGATCATATTCCTGCATCCATTTTGGATGTGTTTCCGAAGAAGCGGCTAATTTCGGGTCAAAGAGTTCTTCTTTGCCCAGAATCGTAACTGTGCCGGCAAGAAAGTAAGGCAGTCCGGGATTACCTGAGGAGTCTCCTGACACATGAATACAGGACAATTGCGGACAGTCTAAGAAAATCTGCTTGCCAAACTGTAATGAGGTGCAGGGAACTGTAAGCTTTTCCAGATGATGCATATGTGCGAAGGCCCAGCTTCCGATCTGTGTTACGGTAGATGGCAGGATCAATTCGTGCAAGGTTTTGTTACTTAGGAAAGCTTTGTCTGCGATGGCGGTGCATGGCTGTCCATTTATCAGTTGAGGCACAGTATAAGAGTATTCTGTTCCGGTATATTTTTCATAAGTCATGGTAAGGCTCCAAATAAATGGTTGTTTTATGTCTTTGTCAGGATTTATCTTAGCAGATAGCTGTAATGGACGCAATCTTTTATAATTTGTGGTACAATATCAGAAAAGGAGGAGTACATTAAAATGGTTAAAATTATTGCGGACAGTACCTGTGATCTGTCACAGGATCTGCTTATAAAATATGACATATCCATTCTGCCGCTACATGTTCTTCTGGGAGAAGAGGAGTATCTGGACGGCAGGACTATTGCACCGGATAAAATATACGAATGGTCAGATGCGCATAAGACTACACCTAAGACCTCGGCGCCATCCTTAACGGAAGCGATGGAACTTATGAAGCCTTATGTGGAGGAAGAAAGAGAAATTGTGTGTTTTTCTATTTCTGATGAAATGTCTACATCCGGCAATGTGATGCGGCTGGCGGCAGCAGAGCTGCAGGCAGAACATCTGGTAACGGTCATTAATTCTGCTAATCTGTCCACCGGAATCGGACATCTTGTAATAGAAGCGGCGATGTTTGCACGAAATGGTTTGACAGGGAAAGAAATTGCAGAAGAAATAGAAAAGCTAAAGCCTCGTGTACGTGCCAGCTTTGTAGTGGATACGTTGACTTATCTTCACAGAGGAGGCAGATGCAGCAGTGTGGCGGCACTGGCCGGAAGTGCATTAAAGCTTCATCCGAAGATCGTTGTAGAGAATGGACGGATGGAGGCTTCCAGGAAATACAGAGGAAAAATAGATCACGTGATTCTTTCCTATGTTCATGATATGGAAGCAGAATTGAAAGAGGCGAAAAAGGACAGGGTCTTCATAACCCATTCCGGTTGTGATGAAGAGGTTATTGCTTCCGTGCAGTCTTATCTTGAGGAGCTGCAGATTTTTGATGAGATTCTGATAACCAGAGCAGGCGGCGTGATTTCCAGCCATTGCGGGCCGGGAACATTGGGCGTGCTATTTCTTACGAAAGAGTAATCCTTGTATATTGCCTTGGCATTTGATAAATAAAATGATATATTGAAAAGGCAAAGAGGCACATATGTCCCGGAAGTGGAACTAAAAGGGGTATGTCGGAATCTCCGACATACCCCGAATATTTGAAGATATTGTTTTACTGGCTTGCTAATTAACCGAAGTATCTCTTAAGAAGGCCTTCAAATGCTTTACCGTGTCTAGCCTCGTCACGAGCCATCTCATGAACAGTATCATGGATTGCATCAAGATTAGCAGCCTTAGCACGTTTAGCAAGATCGAACTTGCCTGCTGTTGCGCCGTTCTCAGCCTCAACTCTCATCTCCAGATTCTTCTTAGTGGAATCTGTTACAACTTCGCCAAGTAATTCTGCAAATTTTGCAGCATGTTCAGCTTCCTCCCAGGCAGCTTTCTCCCAGTAAAGACCGATTTCCGGATAGCCTTCTCTGTGTGCAACTCTTGCCATAGCAAGATACATACCAACTTCGGAACACTCTCCGTTGAAGTTTGCGCGGAGGTCATCAATGATATCCTGGCTTACGCCCTGAGCAACACCTACAACGTGCTCAGCTGCCCATGTTCTTTCCTCAGACTGTGCTGTGAATTTGGAAGCGGGTGCATGACATACAGGACATTCTGCCGGTGCTGCATCTCCTTCATAAACATAACCACATACCTGACATACAAATTTCATAATCTTATTCTCCTTTTCTTTGATAAATTTTTTATTTTATATAAGATGTATCCATATAATTTTTGAAAGACATCTTAATTGGTACCTCTTTTGTATTTCAGCTATATCATATGAGACTATGATAAGCTCTTATGCCGACAGTTACCGCAGATTCCGTAGAAATAGGTAACATGTCCGTGAATCTCACCGTCAAAATTCATTCCGGCGATATCGATAATGCTGTCGATGTTATCCATTTTAAGATCAATAACACTTCCACACTCAGAACAAATAAAATGATAATGTACCGAGGTGTCCGCATCAAAATGGTCAACACCGTCGCCCACACGAAGCCGCTGTATCTCTCCCATATCTGCAAGAAGAGTTAAATTGCGGTATACCGTGCCAAGACTGATATTCGGATATTCCTGTCTGACATTCATATAGACAACATCAGCAGTCGGATGATCCTTACGGCTCATCAGAAAATCTTTAATGACTTGTCTTTGCCGACTATATTTTAATGCCATTGGAAACCTCCTTTGAAAATAGTAATGATTATCATTTTCATAAATCATTATAACAAATTAAATAATCATGTCAATTAGAAATTTGAAAATTTATAAATATTTTATAAGATTATTGGAGATGTTTTATTCTTATTGCAGTAAATTGTGGTATATTATTGAATAGAATATTTGCGCAAGTGTTTTCAGTTGATTCAGACAACAGAGAGGAAGTATTCCGGTGAAGTTTAGAACAAAACTGGGTATTACAGCGCTTTCTATGATTTTGGTGCCCTTTTTATTGACAATTGTGGCATTTCTTGTGATAGGAAGCCGTATTGAGGATGCGGAAGCCGGTATTTTGGATCGTGACAGTGCATCTTTTACTTATACAATAGAAAATTACAGTCAGATGACAGAAGAAGTTCTTGAGAAAGTAAAGGAACAGATTGCGACACAGCCGGAGAAACTGGAGGACAAGAACTATCTTGATGAGATTACGGCTGATTTAAAAAACAAGTCATCCTATATTATTGTACGAAAAGACAATGAAATATATTATGCAGGCAATCATAATTTCGCCAAGAGGATTTTTCCCATACTGCCGGAATATGGTAACGAAATGCCGAATGCGGAAACCGGTTATTACTATAACGACATGAAGAAGCTGGTTAAGGAGGTTGACTTCCTTTTTACAGACGGAAGCAAAGGCAGCTTTTTCATTGTAACAAGTGTTGGTTCGCTCATTTCGAAATCAACACTTCGGAAGATGATTCTGGCATTTATTCTTGTTCTTGTATTCACCAGCATTATATTAACGAGATGGATTTACAGCGGTATCCTGAATCCGATCAATCAGTTGAATACGGCAATGCAAAATATTGCGGAAGGTAATCTGGAATATATGCTTGCCACCGGTGAAAGAGGAGAGATCGGGGAACTTTACCGGAATTATGAGGACATGCGGCTGCGGCTTAAGGAATCTACGGATGAAAAGATTGAGCATGAGCAGAAGAACCGTGAACTGGTCAGCAATATTTCCCACGATCTGAAAACACCCATTACGGCTATTAAAGGATATGTGGAAGGTATTATGGATGGCGTTGCGGATACGCCGGAGAAAATGGATAAGTATATTAAGACTATCTATAACAAGGCCAATGATATGGACAGGCTGATCAATGAGCTGACCACATATTCGGGTATTGATAATAATCGTATTCCCTATAACTTCCGAAGAATTAATGTGGCGGATTATTTTGGCGATTGTGTAGAAGAAGTCGGACTGGATTTGGAGTCTAAAAATATCCAGCTTAACTACGAAGATCTGGTGGAGCCATCTACGCAGATCATAGCTGATCCGGAGCAGCTGAAACGTGTAATCAATAATATTATTGGTAACAGTGTAAAATATCTGGATAAAGCAAAAGGTGTCATTGATATCCGTATTCTGGATGAAGTAGATTCTATACGGGTGGAAATCGAGGACAATGGAAAAGGCATAGCAGCCAAGGATCTGCCGAATATCTTTGAGCGTTTCTACCGGACAGATGCTTCCCGTAATTCTTCCAAGGGGGGAAGCGGTATTGGATTATCTATTGTGAAGAAAATTATCGAGGATCATGGCGGCTATATCTGGGCGACCAGTAAGGAGAACGAAGGAACGTGTATGCACTTCGTAATCCGTAAATATCAGGCACCGCCGGAAACATAAAGACAAACCTGTTACGAGAAATAAAAATAGAGCAATAAGGCTATAGAGCGGAAAGGATTCGTGCTATGAGTAAGATATTGATTGTGGAAGATGAAGAGGCAATTGCAGACTTAGAGAAAGATTACCTCGAATTAAGTGACTTTGAAGTAACCATAGAGAATACCGGAGATAAGGGACTGGAAACGGCGCTATCCGGAGATTATGATCTGGTTATCCTGGATCTGATGCTGCCGGGTATCGATGGCTTTGAGGTCTGTAAGAAGATTCGTGAGGAGAAGAATATTCCGATTATAATGGTATCGGCCAAGAAGGATGATATAGATAAGATCAGAGGTCTTGGTCTTGGGGCAGATGATTATATGACCAAGCCCTTCAGTCCTTCCGAACTGGTTGCCAGAGTGAAAGCACATATGGCGCGTTATGACAGACTGGTGGGAAGTAATCAGAAGACCAACGATATCATTGAAATTCGGGGACTCAAAATAGATAAGACTGCCAGAAGAGTCTATGTGAATGGCGAAGAGAAGATTTTTACCACTAAGGAATTTGACCTGTTAACCTTCCTGGCAGAGAATCCGAATCATGTGTATTCCAAGGAAGAGTTGTTCCGGGAAATCTGGGATATGGATTCTATAGGAGATATCGCTACGGTTACGGTGCATATCAAGAAGATTCGTGAGAAAATCGAATTTGATACGGCTAAGCCTCAATACATCGAGACGATTTGGGGCGTAGGCTACCGCTTTAAAATATAGCGCATAATAAATATCTGAAAGTGAGTGCTAAATGGATAAGCAGCGGATCATATATGAGGATAAAGACATCATCGTATGTCATAAACCGGCGGGAATAGCCACGCAGACGTCGAAAGTCGGACAGCGGGATATGGTAAGCGAGGTAAGCAATTATCTGGTGTCCCGTCAGAATCAGGCAAAGCCTTATGTGGGATTGGTACACAGGCTGGATCAGCCGGTGGAAGGGATTCTGGTTTTTGCCAGGAATCCTAAAGCAGCAGGCGAACTTGGCAGGCAGATGACTGCCAATAAGATGAAAAAGCAATACTATGCTGTAATAGCAGCAGAAGACCTTAGACCAGAAGACATAGCTGTCGGGGTAGAAAGAACTTTGATAGATTATTTATATAAAGATGGAAGGACAAATACTTCTTCCGTAGTGGAGAAGGAGCATCAGGATGCCAAAAGGGCAGAACTGTCCTATGAGATTGTTGAACAGCAGTTTGAAACGGGACTTGCGCTTGTCAGAATCCGTCTGGTAACCGGTAGACATCATCAGATCCGGGTACAGATGAGCCATGCCGGGCTGAGCTTGGTCGGAGACTCTAAATATGCCGATGAGAAAACGAAACAGCTTTCCAAACGGCTGGGGATAGGACAGATTGCGTTATGTGCCTATCAGTTAAGTTTTGAACATCCTGTAACAGGCAAAAGGATGCAGTTTCGGATTACACCAGAGGGTAGGATTTTCCAAACATTTTCCGTATAGTAGGGGAAAGAAAACTGCATAATAGAATCAGAGCATGATATCACGTAAGAAGCAGAAAGGACATCTTTCTGCTTCATTTTATGTCAGCAGAAATTTCTCATATGTAGGGAGAAACATTACGATGTCAGAGTGGAATCTATCCGGACAAATGAACTCTTTCAGAAATAATAAACTTATAAAAGCATGTGTTGTTTCGGTTGCAGTCTATCTTTTTTTTCGGTATTTGTTTACATTAGTCGCGCCTTTTGCACTGGCATTCCTACTGATTTCCTTATGTTATCCGATGTTGGACAGAATGCAGAAGCGGATTCCGATTAAGAAGAAATTTCTGGCAGTGGCTATTATTGTGCCATTTCTGTTGCTTGTCATTGGAGTTCTATGGGCTGTTATGGTATTTGGTGTCAGGCAGCTGGATGGTCTGCCGGCATTTTGTACTACTGTAGGTAATCAGATGGAGTCTTTTTTTCATCAGTGCTGCTGCAGGCTGGATGGACGATTTGGCTGGAATGGTCAGGAGATTGAAGACTATATGATACAACAGATGACGGTAATTATGGAGAATGTTCAGATTCAGGTGGTTCCCCGTATTCTGTCGTCCTCTTATAGTTGTGTCAGAGGCATCTGCTCTATCATAGGCTTCCTGGCTATTACATGTATTGCAGCCTTTTTATTGGAAAAGGATTATGCGAAGGCAGCGGAGTGGCTTCAGTCATCAAAAGAGCTTCAGGCTGTCAGGACAATTATGGAAGGAATTATATCTTATCTTATTACATTCATTAAAGCGCAGGGTATTATTCTCTTTATCATCAGCTTACTATGCAGTGTTACTTTATATTTTACAGGGATAGCCGGTGGAGCCCTGTTAGGACTTCTGGCGGGATGCTTAGATGTGCTGCCTTTTATCGGTACCGGCATTGTATTGGTGCCGTTATCGGTCTGGCAATTATTAAGCGGACGCTATGTACAGATGATAGTATGTATTGTGCTGTATGGAGTCTGCATCTTAGTCAGGGAACTTTTGGAGCCTAAGCTTATTGGTAAGAGAATGGGGATTGCACCGGTGCTGATGCTGTTTGCTGTATATGCAGGGATAAAACTTTTCGGCGTGGGTGGAATTATTAAGGGACCGCTGGCGCTTATCGTTATCTGTGAAATTATGAAGAAGCACTAAAAAATATGATATAATGACTTCATAGAGAAAAGGAAGCGACTGCGAAGCAGTCATTTACTTTTCTATGAAGTCATTAACGAGCAATCATTTGCGAAGCAAAAGAAAGCACGAAGTGCGGGATTGCGAGTGGGCATAATAAGGAAAAAACATGGATAAGGCAGAGGGAAGCATAGGTGTACAACCAAATAAGGGAATGATCTGGTGTAAGGAAATAGGGCAGGGTATTATGATGGCCTATTTTATCGTGATTGCCGTGGTTTATCCTTTCTACGCACCGGGCGGCTATGTGCAGATCGGAGAGGTGAAGTATGTCTTTTTCCGAAATGTGACTCTTGTTACCATCGCGGTAATGCTCCTGCTGATTTTGATATGGCTGGTACAAAATCACAACAAAGGAAAACTTGTGGAACTTTATCAGCATATGTCGGTATCAGATTGGTTTGCCTATGGCTATTTGATTGTAATCATGCTGTCCTATCTGTGTTCTTCCTACAAAACTGATGCACTGTGGGGCGTGGAAGGCTGGCATATGGGAGTTGTCTCTCAGATGATGTTTGTACTTCTGTATTTCTTTATCTCACGTTTTTTTGTTTGTAACCGTAAATGGCTGTCCGTATGGCTGGCAGTAGCCGGGGCTGTCTTTGTGCTGGGTATTTTGAATCGGTATTCTATTTATCCGATTGCGATGGAAGGGCAGACGGAGACATTCATTTCGACCCTTGGTAATATTAACTGGTTCTGTGGATATTGGGCAGTAACCGCGCCTTTGAGCATCACATTGTATTGGTGTGCTGACCGGAAGTCAGTACGGATATTTGCTGGGATTTTCAGCGGGATCGCGATGCTGGCAGGTATTACTCAGGGAAGCAGCAGCGCTTACCTGGTTTATCTGGCTGTTTTTGGGGTATTACTGATATTTTCTGTGCAGAGTAATGAGAAGCTCTTTCGGTTTCTGGAATTAGGTATGGTATTTGCGGTCAGTTGTGTGATTGGAAGAATAATGCGTTTCATACCGGGCTTGCGTTATAATTACGGTAATAATATTTATCCCACAGGATCATACATTGCAGATTTGTTATTAGATGGAAATGCTGCTTTATGGTTGCTTGCCGGAATGGCTGTATGCTATGGATTATTATATGCTATGCAGAAATATCGAGGATTTCAAATGGAAGGGCACAGAATGTTTCAGAGATACAGCAGGGCGGCACTGGTATTTCTGTATATTGTCTTTGCAGTCATTCTTTTACGTAACAGCGGTATGTTCAGTTGTAATACGGAAGCGGATGAGACAGTAGCATATGAAGATGGAGGGGCTATTTTCCGGGATGACTGGGGAAACAGCCGGGGAGCGGCATGGAATTGTGGAATTGGCGCGTATCGAAGCATGGATACGGTACATAGAATCGTTGGAATCGGACCGGATTGTTTTGCGGATTATGTATATGAGATATCTGAGTTGGCAGAGCGGCTGGTGGATCAATTCGGAAATGAGAGATTGACGAACGCTCATAATGAGTGGCTTACTGTATTGGTTAATACAGGATGGCTGGGGTTATTCTGTTATACCGGCATCTTTATAACAATATGGATTCGTTGTATCAAGAGAGCAAAGGGACAGCTGCTGTTATATGTATGTGTCGTCAGCATATTGGCATATACGGTACATAATATGGTAAGTTTTCAACAGATTCTGAGTACACCCTATATATTTATGGTACTAGGTATGGGAGAAGGGCTGCTTAGGAGAACGGAGACAGCATCTGAGAGTACAGAACTTGTGTAGAAAAGAGAGCAGAATGAGTAATAAGGTAAACAGAAGAAAAGATCCTACTGCAAACGCAGGGACAGAGATTATCGGACAGCTTATAGAATATACGCTGGCAGTTGTGATGATTGTAGTCTGTCTGGTAGTTCCGTTGTATGCGAAGGAGGGCTATCAGCAGATCGGGAATGCCAAATTTACGGCATACAAATATATTCTAATTGTTGGTTTTACCATACTGCTTGTAATGGCCGCTATTTATTTCTTGTTCCGCATTCGGGAAAAGCTTAAATGGTCTGTGTCCGTTACGGATATGCTGGTGCTGGCTTATCTTGTTTTCTGCGGAATTTCCGTAATTTCGGGTGGCTTCTATGAAGACGCTTTGTGGGGCTGTAATGGCTGGAATATGGGACTGATGTCGCAGCTTAGTTTTGTGCTGATGTATTTGTTTTTATCGAGATTCGGAAGGTATTACCGGTTCATTGTAACGGTTATGTGTTCTGTGGCAGCAGTGGTATTTTTTATAGGCATTCTCCATCGCATGATGTTAGATCCTATCGGATTTTATGATGGTTTGGAGAATTATCAGAAAGCACAGTTTCTATCTACGTTAGGACAGGCTACCTGGTATGCCAGTTTTCAGGTGGTTGTGTTGCCTGTCGGTATTGCATTCTTTCTATATGCCGAGAATAAAGTGTGCAGGGTGTTAAGCGGCATCTATGTATGGATCGGGTTCTGTTCGCTGGTGACGCAGAACAGTGACAGCGCATATTTTGCCCTGACGGGATTTATGTTAGTGTTTTTCTGGCTGTCTGTGGAAAAGAGGGAGAGTTTTTGTCGCTTCCTGTGGGTATGTACGCTCTTTTTCGTAGCAGGAAAGCTTATGTATTACCTATTGAAAATTCATCCCAATCCCGATCTGGAATATGATGTAATAACTAATTTCATACTTTGTTCGCCATGTACGTGGATATTACTTGTCATATTTGCGGTGGCATGTGTGACTATGTATTTTCGTGAGCAGAAACCGTATCCGGTAGAAATGATGATGCGACTGCGGAAAGGTGTGCTTATCACAGTAGGAATACTGTTTGTGGGAATCGTGTCCTGTATCGTGCTGCAGGCTAAGGGACTTTTGCCGGAGTGGATGTCTACAGGACTGGAGCGGCTGTCCTATCTTAACTGGAATGACAGTTGGGGAAACGGCAGAGGGAGGATCTGGAGTTTCGCGGTTCGGATGTATGGGCAGGAGAGTCTGCTTCACAAGCTGTTTGGCATAGGGCCGGATTGCTTCAACAGTTATGTAACGGCATATCACAGTGAAGAGGCACAGCTTCTGTGGGGAGAGAAACTTTTGACCAATGCCCATAATGAATGGTTGAATATTCTGATCAATACCGGGTTGTTTGGTGTGGCAGCCTACATGGGAATTTTTGTATCGGCAGCCTGTCGTTTTATAAAAAGGGCCTCCGGAAATCCGATGTTAGCGGGAGCGACAGCTGCCATTGTATCCTATATGGCATACAACTTTTTCTGTTATCAGCAGGTATTGTGTACGCCCTTTATTTTTATCCTGATAGGGATAGGGGAATATGTGACAAAACAGTTGACAAATAAAATCTCTTCTTCTAGAATCATAATCAATACAACAAAAAGAACCATGTGACGTGACGAAGAAGAGAATAGTACGGATAGGGAACGTGACAGAGAGAGGATCATGGGTGGAAGATCCTTACGGGAAATATTCGGAACCGGCCTCGGAGTCCTGTGTGAGGAGCGCAGCGTAGCACCGGCGATAACGGTATGAGAAGCAGAGCGCAGATGCGTTAAGTAGGGTGGTACCGCCGAGTTTTCGGTCCCTTGTGGGATGGAAAACCCGGCGTTTTCTTGTGGAATAAAATTCTAAGAAGAGAAAGGAAGAAAGAAATGGCAGAGAAGAAATTAGTAGAAGCAATCACAGCGATGGAAGATGATTTCGCGCAGTGGTACACAGACGTAGTGAAGAAGGCAGAACTTTTAGACTACACAAGCATTAAGGGATGTATGGTGTTTAAGCCCGCAGGTTATGCAATCTGGGAGCTGATTCAGCAGCAGATGGATGCAAGATTCAAGGCAACCGGCGTACAGAATGTATACCTGCCGATGTTTATTCCTGAGAGTCTGCTAAATAAAGAGAAGGATCATGTGGAAGGATTCGCACCGGAGGTAGCATGGGTTACACACGGCGGTTTACAGCCTTTGCAGGAGAGATTGTGTGTCAGACCTACTTCTGAGACTTTATTCTGTGACTATTATAAGAATACAGTTCAGTCTTACCGTGATCTTCCACAGGTATGTAATCAGTGGTGCTCTGTTGTCCGTTGGGAGAAGGAGACAAGACCTTTCTTAAGAAGCCGTGAGTTCTTATGGCAGGAAGGACATACAGCTCATGCAACCGCAGAGGAAGCAGAAGAGAGAACCATTCAGATGCTCAATGTTTATGCGGATTTCTGTGAGCAGGTATTGGCGATTCCTGTAATTAAAGGACGTAAGACAGATAAAGAGAAATTTGCGGGCGCTGTAGCAACCTACACCATCGAGGCACTGATGCATGACGGCAAGGCGTTGCAGTCCGGTACAAGCCATAACTTTGGTGATGGCTTTGCGAAAGCTTTTGATATCCAGTTTACGGATAAGGATAATACATTAAAATATGTACATCAGACCTCCTGGGGAACAACTACCCGTCTGATCGGTGCGGTTATCATGGTACATGGTGATAATTCCGGTCTGGTTCTGCCGCCTAAGATCGCGCCTACCCAGATTATGATCATCCCGATTCAGCAGAAGAAAGAGGGTGTACTGGACAAGGCATTTGAATTGAAAGATCGCTTAAGCAACTTCCGTGTCAAGGTAGATGATGCGGATAAGAGTCCGGGATGGAAATTCTCTGAGCAGGAGATGAGAGGTATTCCGATCCGTGTAGAAATCGGGCCGAAGGATATCGAGGCAAATAAGTGTGTAATCTGCCGTCGTGATACAAGAGAAAAGATAGAAGTTTCCTTGGATGAACTGGAAGCTAAGGCAGCAGAAATTTTAGACAAGATGCAGGTAGAGATGCTGGAGCGTGCAAGAGCGCACAGAGATTCCCATACTTACGTAGCGAAGAATATGGATGAGTTCCGCAAGCTCTTCACCGAGAAGTCCGGTTTCGTTAAAGCAATGTGGTGCGGTAACCAGGAGTGTGAGGATCAGATCAAAGAAGAACTGGCGGTTACAAGCCGTTGTATGCCTTTTGAACAGGAGCAGATAAGTGATGTATGCGTATGCTGCGGCAAGCCTGCAAAGAAGATGGTTTACTGGGGAAGAGCATATTAAAAAGTACGGATATAAGAGGAATGAATAATCAATCATTTGACAGTAAAAGAATTGCGGAGGGCTATAAAGAACGTCCCTTTCTGCATAAACAGGTCATTGAGCAGTTCCTTAAAGACTCTTCGGAGCAGCAATATCAAAATGGTCTGGATGTGGGCTGTGGAGCAGGGCTTTCTGCAAAAGCATTGAAAATGATCTGCAGGAATGTTACCGGTACGGATATCTCTCCGGAGATGATTGCCGTGGCACAGGAAATTTGTGGGGAAGAGGGTTATACCTTTTACCCATGTAAAGCAGAAGAAGTACCCCACCCGGCTGTGCCGTATGACATTGTTACGGCAGCCGGTGTGGTGCAGTGGGTGGAACGGGACGACTTCTTACGGAATCTGCATCGGATCATGTGTCCGGATGGGGAGGTGTTGATTTACGATTTCTGTGTCAGTGACCGCATGGCCGGCTGTGAGGCATACACCGCATGGTGGCATGAGCAGTATCTTAAGGAATTTCCCAAGCCATACCGTAATGAAGAGGTGTGGACACAGGAGGACGTGGGGCCTGTGGGCTTTAGGATGGTAAAACAAATACCACTGGAGCTATCTTATGAATTTGATCTGGATGCCTTTGTGAAATTCATGATGATTCAGTCCAATGTGAATGTAAAGATTGAAAGTAATGAAAGAAGTGCCGATCAGGTGAGACAGTGGTTCTGCGAGACACTTGGGGATATCTTTGCTTCCGGTAAGCAGACAGCTATTTTTACAGGTTATAGCTGGTATCTGAGAAGAGATTAGCTTATATGAAAATGTGCATGCAAGAATATTTCGGTTAATATGGATTCATAATATATATTGGCTGAACTATTCTTGCTATTTTTATATATTTCGGCTAAAATGTAATCAGAATACAAATTAGCCGAAGGAGGATATTATGAACTATATATCAAGAAATTTGGAAAAGATAGTTTTAGAAGTTACAAAAGAATATCCTGTTGTATTGGTAACCGGCCCCAGACAGATAGGGAAAACCACCATGCTTCAAAAGCTAATGGAGGGTACAGATAGAAGCTATGTATCGCTGGATGATTTGAATGAGAGAAATCTTGCTAAGACTGATCCTGAGTTGTTTTTGCAATTGCATAAGCCACCGGTTTTGATTGATGAGGTTCAGTATGCACCGGAATTGTTTACTTATATAAAATTACACGTAGATAAGAATCATAATCCCGGAGATTTTTGGCTTACAGGTTCACAAGTGTTTAAGTTGATGCGCGGAGTGCAGGAGTCTTTGGCAGGTAGAGTCGCAGCCCTTTCCTTAACTTCATTAACTCAGGCAGAGATCTGTGATGGGAAAATGGAGCCATTTACTATTGATATGGAAGCATTGATTTCAAGAAGCAGGGAAAGAAAACAGGCTGATACCAGAGATATTTTTGCAAGAATCTTTAGAGGATCGATGCCTGCTATTGTAAGTGGTCAAAACAGCAATAGCCAGATTTTTTATAGCAGTTACTTAACCACATATATTGAAAGAGATGTGAAAGAATTGTCAGATGCAATTGATTCACTGAAGTTCTTGCATTTCATTACTGCAGTAGCAGCAAGGTGTGGGCAGATGCTTAATGTGGCAGATATTGCGAGAGATGCAGATATCAACCAGAAACAGGCAAAAGATTGGTTAGGAATATTGGAAACTTTAGGGATTATCTTCTATTTGCATCCGTATTCAAATAATTTATTGAAGCGATTGGTAAAAACACCGAAGCTGTATTTCTATGATACAGGACTGGTTTGCTATTTGACAAAGTGGAGCAGTGCAGAAACTTTAGAGAGTGGTGCTATGAATGGCGCAATTTTAGAGAATTATGTTGTTGCAGAGATAATGAAAACATATTTAAACAATGGTAAGGAACCTTTCATGTATTATTATCGCGATAAGGATGCGAAGGAGATTGACATTGTACTTGAGCATGACGGTGTGCTTAATCCAATCGAGATTAAGAAGTCATCTAATCCGGGATCAGAGCTGATCAAGGTATTTGATTTGCTGGATCGATCATCTACACCACGATCAAAGGGTGCGGTTATTTGTATGAAGCCTGAGTTGTCTGCAATTGATAGAAAGAATTATATTGTACCGATTTGGGTGATATAGGAAAATGTGTAATTGTTCTATATTGAATTCTCATATGAGTATGATTTTTAGATGGAGACAAAGAATGCCTAAAGGAGATAAGTTTATAGCATTGACAGCATATTTAGAGGAGTGCGGTAAGGATGAACTAAAGATGACCTTTTCAGAAATAGAAAGGATTATCGGTTTTAGGTTACCTGACTCGGCATATATGTATCCGGCACAGTGGTCAAATTCTGAATCGCATTCATTAGCTTTTGGATGGCTTAATGCAGGTTATTTGACACGACAAGTCAATATTTCGGGACAGACGGTGGAATTTATAAAGGGGACTCTTCAAGACTGTCAGATGGTATTTCATTCGCCAAAGAAGACAACAGAAAACAGAATAGCAACTTTATCTGTGGAAGATGCAATAAGAGCTATCCGTACATATTTTAATGAAACAGTGAAGGATTCACATGGACGGTATATGTCATGGAGACATTGCTACAATAGTTTTTACACAAATAGAAATACTTTGGATGAGAACGCGATTGATTATCTCGCACTCCATTTGGCATTTTATTTAGCAAGCTGGGGGATGTACCGTGGGTCTTCTTTTCTATTGCAAAAGGATTATAAGGTTCATATTCCTGTGGTGAAAATTATTATGGAAGAGCGATACAAACCTTTGCTGGGAATATCTGCAGAAGAAATCTCAAAGGATGAAAATTTAGTGTTGTTGGAAGAAATAAGTGATAGAATTCGCAAGGCATATGCAGAAGAACAGTCATCATCTGATGGGGCTATCAATAATGCTACAGATACGTTGGTAACAAAAATATTATTGGGAACTCTAGGCTGCGTTCCGGCTTTTGACAGATATTATGTACAGGCTGTAAGGCAGTATGGGATTTCCGTAGGCGGATATTGCAAGGAGTCTGTGAGGGATATTGCGAAATATTATCTAGCATATAAGGACGAGTTTGAGACTGTTCGTGAGGAATTGAGCGCTTGTGGAACACAGTATCCCGTTATGAAATTGATGGATATGTGTATGTGGCAGGTAGCATTTGAAATGGATACCAAATAAAAATGATAAATTTTGCGAGTATTCAATCTGGAAACTCTTTGTATGTTGAGATAATGTGTTCTAATATAAAATAACTGTAGATGAGAACAATATATATTCCATTTCGCAGAAGGAAATTTGACCCTTTCTGTGGTATGCAAATAAATAGAGGGGAGATGATTGCATGGGAGATAATGAAGAATTGTATATGGATATACAAGAACCCAATTATTGGGATTGGGTGGAGAGATACAATGGTAAATGCGATGATGACATTGAATCATGCGAAGAAGATATAGAATTTACAAGATATTTCTTTGTAGATTATGAGAATGTTAATCGTGACGGACTTAATGGTATTACAAAGCTTTCAGAAGAGGACTGTGTCAGAATATATTATAGTGAATCAGCAGAAACACTTACATTTGGGTTACATAGAAGAATAAATGCATCAAAAGCACATTTTGATTATATCAAAGTTCAAATGCCCATTAAAAATGCTGTTGATTGTCAAATTCTTTTTGATATGCGTGATATTACAAAAGCAAATAGAAATGCAGAATATTTTATTGTTTCAAAGGATACAGATTTTGATAAAGCAATTGAAGAATTTAATGCTCATAATTTAAAGGTTAAGAAAGTATTGGAAATCTGTAAACGTGATGAACCCATAAAAAAGGAGCAGCCTAAGAAAGCATCTGCCCAAAGTGAGAAAGAAAAACGTGAGGCACAGGTGCGTTCTTTTTTTGGCCAACATTTTAAGGAATATAAAGACCATAAAGAAGATATTATACAGGCAGTGCTTAAAGGTGAAACGAAGCAGCAGATTAACAATAAACTAATGAAGTTTTATCCCAACGAAACTGTGAGTGAAATATATAAAAAATTGCAGCCATTAATTAAGGATTTGCCGGGTAAAAACCTTAGGAGAACAAACTTTAAAATGTAAAAGAAAGATTAAGCGAGTTATACCGAGACTATAAAGAGAAATCTCCTGACAAGAGATTAGTTTTCTCATCCAACACAAAGCATGCTATAATGAATATTAGAAACACATAAAATATACATAGAAAGGACAATTCCCAATGAATGTATTAGTAATAAACTGCGGGTCTTCTTCTTTGAAGTACCAGCTCATCAACAGTGAAAGTGAAGAAGTCTTAGCAAAAGGACTCTGTGAAAGAATCGGGATTGATGGAAGTGCCATTGCCCATCAGCCTGCGGGTGGCGAGAAGGTCAAGACAGAGGTTGATATGCCGAACCATACCGTGGCTGTTAAGTTAGTGATTGACAAGCTGACAGATGCAGAAGTAGGTGTCATTAAGTCTCTTGATGAAATCGATGCAATAGGACACCGTATTGTACACGGTGGCGAGAAGTTTGCCACGTCTGTGGTGTTAAATGATGAGGTTCTTAAGACCATTGAAGAGTGTAACGATTTAGCACCTCTTCATAACCCGGCCAATCTGATCGGTATCAATTCCTGTAAGGAGATTATGCCGAATGTGCCGATGGTGGGTGTGTTTGACACCGCATTCCATCAGACTATGCCGAAGAAAGCCTATCTGTATGGATTACCATTGTCCTATTATAATAAATACAAGGTACGTCGTTATGGTTTTCACGGTACCAGCCATGATTTCGTGTCCAAGCGTGCAGCGGAGATTCTTGGGAAGGATATCAAGGATTTAAAGATTATTGTATGTCACTTAGGCAACGGGGCATCCGTTTCTGCTGTGAAAAACGGTGAATCTGTGGATACCTCCATGGGACTGACACCGTTAGAGGGACTTATCATGGGTACCCGTTCCGGCGATCTAGACCCGGCAATCATTACTTTTCTTGCCGGAAAAGAGGGAATCAGTGCGGAGGAAGTGATCAATATCTGTAATAAGAAATCCGGTGTACTGGGCTTGTCGGATGGTCTGTCCAGCGATTTCCGTGATCTGGCAATGGCAGCAGCCGATGGCAATGAGACTGCCAAGGATGCACTGGAAGCCTATGCTTATCGTGTGGGAAAATATATTGGTGCCTATGCGGCAGCGATGAACGGAGTGGATGCCATCGTATTTACGGCGGGAGCCGGTGAAAATAACTCAGAGGTCAGAGCGCTGATCGGGCAATACATTGGTTTTCTCGGAACCAATATTGATGAGGAGAAGAACAAAATCCGCGGAGAGGAAGTCATTCTGTCTGATG
The DNA here is from genome assembly GCA_051878995.1 of Lachnospiraceae bacterium. GTDB lineage: Bacteria > Bacillota > Clostridia > Lachnospirales > Lachnospiraceae > UBA3282. Next base: position 88,007 of record JBJELE010000027.1, read on the forward strand.
CAGATGCGAAAGTAACCACGATGGTAATTCCGACGAATGAGGAGCTTGCGATTGCAAGGGAAACAGTAAGGCTGGTTACTAAGTAAAGCAATATTCACAAATATAAGGGGAAAATATGAGTAGAAAGCGAAAAAAGAAGAAGGGTACGGGCAAAATAGTAGTCCTAAGCCTGATCATAGTTGTTTCTGTCCTCATTCTTGTCGGTTTGGTAAAAGGAACCCTGGGAAATGGCGTAAAACATGTAGTAGTAGAAAAGGCTACCGAGCAGATCATGGAACAGGCTGTACAAAAGGCACTGGAGAGTTCCGGAGATCCGCAGGCTGCAGCTAAGGCCAAAGAGATTGTGAGCAATATGGACGAAGCTGACAAGCAGCAGGCAGAAGAAATCATTGAGAAATATGCTGATACAGAAGCATTGTCAGACTGTATGGATATCGTCAGTGAAGGTGTGACTGACGAATCCATCGCTGAAGTCGAGGAGTATCTGCAAAACAGTGTTTCATCGGAAGATATGCAGAAGCTCCAGGAATTATATGAAAAATACAGAAATAATTAAGAATTTTGCAACCTTTTCTTAACTTAAAGCCTCTAATATAGTAAAGGGTGTACTACACGGGATAGTACACTTGGAAATAATACATAAGAGGGGCATGAGAAGTGGGACAGGCAGTAAGAAAAGTACAGCAGAAAAACGTAGAGTTATGGGATCTTCATAGGGAAAGCGTACCGGCAAGGCACCACAAAGCAGACAGATCCCATATGCACAGACAGGGGAATCCCCGTCCGGTGCAGTCTATCAAACGCCGCAGGGCAAGGCGCAGGAAAGTATATCTGTATAGGACAATAGCTCTGTCGGTTATTGTGTTGTGTCTCATATTGATCTATTTCATGACGGGAGCCATTTACCGTGCAGTACGTCATAATACAGGCAAAGGAGTGGTGCAGATCCTGTCAGATAATATAATCGGAAAGCGGATTGTGCCGCCGGAGATTAAGGAAGATTATCTGGAAATCAATGAGTATTCCCGTCCAGGTACGGAGCTCAAAAAGGTCAAAAGTATTTTCGTGCATTATACGGCCAATGCCGGAACAACGGCAGAGCAGAACAGAAGTTATTTTGAAAACCTGGCGCAGACCCATGAACGGTCAGCCAGTGCGCATTTTATTATTGGGTATGATGGAGAATTATTACAATGTATTCCGCTGGATGAAGAGGCCTATGCAGTCAAATCTCGCAATGAAGATTCTATTTCCATAGAATGCTGTTATCTGTCAGAGGATGGTTCTTTTACACCGCAGACTTATGACACTTTGGTACATACATTGGCATGGCTGATTGATCAGTATGATCTTTCTACTGATGATATCCTAAGACACTATGATTGTGGTGGGAAACTGTGCCCGCTCTATTATGCGGAGCATGAGGATGCCTGGGAACAGCTTCGTCAGGATGTGGCAGATTATAAGAATCCGGAAGATATTCACTAAGTAAGTGAAATCTCCCGGATTGCTTTTTTCAGAGGAAGCAATGCATTGGGTGCTACACTTAAGGAATCAATCCCCATTTCCATAAAGGCTCTTGTCAGTGTCAGATCTGCCCCTGACTCTCCGCAGATACTGACAGGAATACTGTGTTTATGTGCGGCTTCCACCACCATGCGTATCATACGGATCAATGCGGGATGGTGGGGGTCATAGAAGTCGTGCAGTCTGGCATTGTTGCGATCCAGTGCAAGAGTATACTGCGCCAGGTCGTTGGTGCCGATGCTGAAGAAATTTACTTCTGCAGCTAAATCCTCTGCTATCATTACGGCGGCGGGGGTTTCGATCATGATACCAAGTATCGGATTGCCATGGGCAATATGTTCTGTACATAATTCAGTCTTACATTCTTCTACTATTTCTTTAGTGCGCTGTACTTCCCGGAGAGAAGTGATCATGGGAAACATAATGTGTAATTCTCCGTGGGCACTGGCGCGGAGAAGTGCACGAAGCTGGACTTTAAACAGCTCCGGTCGGCTTAAGCAGATGCGGATGGCGCGATAGCCTAACGCCGGGTTTTCTTCCGGTTCCAGAGCAAGATAGGGACTCTTCTTATCTGCGCCCAGATCCAGGGTACGGATTACAATATGTTTACCAGGCATCTGTTCCAGTACCCGGCGGTAGATGTGATACTGTACTTCTTCATCCGGATATTCCTGTGCATTTAAGTACAGGAATTCAGAGCGGAACAGACCGATTCCTTCAGCCCCCTGACTAATGGCATTTTCGATATCTGCCGGAGCATTGATATTGGCATATAGTGCAATGGAATGTCCGTCTGCGGTAACAGCGGGTAACGTTTTTAGCGCCTGCAGTTCAGTACGTTTCTGCTCTATGGAAGCCTGCTTGAGCTGATATTCTGCAATCAGCTCTTCGGAAGGATCTATATAAAGGCATTGCTTCTCTCCATCAATAATCGCCAGATGACCGTCCCAGGCTTCTTCAATATCAATATGCATTAAAGCCGGGATGTTCATGGTCTTGGCAAGAATCGCCGTATGACTGTAAGGACTGCCCAGGCGGGTGATAAAGCCCAATAATTTAGAGGAATTTAACTGCACCGTTTCACTGGGGGATAAGTCCTCTGCCATTAAAATGAACGGTTCGGTAGCATCCATGGAGCTTTCTTTTTTACCGGATAAAAGGAAAAACAAACGGTTCATGATATCCTGGATGTCAGCACCCCGTGCCTGCAGATAAGGATCTTCCATATGGATAAAGCGGTTCCATAGTTCTTCTCCCACACTGTAAATGGCATATTCTGCCGTCTTGTGATCCTGTATAATGGAATGGAGGATAGCGTGATGAAACTGTCTGTCAGACAGGAGCATACGATGCATCTCAAATATTGCAGCTTCCTCTGCGCCAATCTGCTCTGCAGTCCTATCGTGGAGCAGTTGTAATTGTTCCATGGCAGTATGATAGGCTACCTGATAGCGGGATAATTCCGCATCAGGATCAGCAGCAACAGCATCATTTATTATGGTTTTCTTATGGCGATAGAAACGGATCATTCCGATGGCTAATTCGGAAGAAATTGATTGCCCTGTGATTGTCAGCATGGAAGGCCAAACCTTTCTTTTTTTTTATATTTTATCATAAAAAAAGAAGGGATTGTATTTATTTGGAAAATAAAATACTATAAATATATATGGAGGAATACTTATGAGGGAAAAGGGCAGAAGACGGATTTATTTGCTGGTAGTAGCCATGGTTGCAGTGCTTATTCTGACAGCGATAGCATTCTGTACCCGGAAGATACAGACAGAGATGAAAGCCCAGCTTAAGCAGAATCTTGAGGATGTGGCGAATCAGAATGTACTGGCTTTGAGCAACCAGATCAGAAGCAATGAGCTTTTGCTGGAAGGACTGGTGTCAGAGCTTAAACAGAATAAGGATAATATGGCAGATCATGTTATGCAGTATCAGACCTTTGTAGAAGCATACGGATTAAAAAGGCTGGGTTTCTGTATGCCGGATGGTATGACGAGTTCCACGGATGGGGCAGTGACGGATCTGTCCCATAGAGAGTTCTTTCAGAGGGGAATGGAAGGAAAACGTACGATTACGGGAGTCCTGATTGACGCCATGAGTGATGAACATGGCATGGTCAATGTTATGAGTATACCGATACAGGATGAGTCGGGGGAAGTATTAGGTGTTGCCTGCCTGACATATGATTCGGAAGCCTTTAACGATACGCTGCAGCTTACAAGCTTCGATGGGCAGGGATATAGCTGTGTCATTAATGAAAACGGCGAGATTGTTGTGGCGATGGGGAATGATGCGCTCAACCTGTCGGAGAATCTGTTTACGGATGTGTTGAATTTAGACTCAGATAATGCAGATCTTGTGGAAGAATTGCAGGGAAGGATTGAACGGAAGGAAAGCACATATGGTATTGTGAATCTTTCGGAGGAAGAATATTTCTACGGAACACCTGTAGAACTTATGGATGGCGATGTCATATGGTATATGCTGACGATTGTTCCAACCAGTTATTTTGATAACCGGTTTGATGCCATACAGAAAGACTTGTTATTAATGGACTTCTTTGTCCTCCTGGTTATCGGCCTGGGTATCTTTTTGTTTGTGTTATTATCCAGGGAACAGTATAGAGAAACAATGCGTCTTGCATATGAAGATCCTCTGACGGGAGGTGCCAATTATGCGAGGTTCTGTCAGGTTGTGGATTCTTTCCGGGACAGGCAGGGATATCTTGTCTCCATGGATATTAAGAATTTCAGCAATATCAATATCGCTGCAGGCAGGGCAGCAGGTGATGATATGATCAGAGAAATCTGGAATATCTTAAAAGATGCGATACGGGACAATGAGATGATCGGAAGAGTGAGAGAGGATCAGTTTGCCTTATTTATAACAGAGAACAACGAAGAAGCTTTTCTGAAACGTATGGAAGATGTGTCATACAGGATTCATGAACTTGCCAGGAAGATTCAGGTGCCCGGAGTACATCCTCATTACGGGGTTTATTGGCTTAAGGAGAGTGAATCCGTAGAGGATGGCTTTAGTAAAGCGAGAATTGCCGAAAATTTCATAAGTAGTGATCATGCAAAGCATTATGTCTTTTATAGTGAAATAGATCATAATGAAATGTATGAAAATGAGAAATTGGAAGAGCGATTTGAGGAGGCGATTGCCAATAGGGAGTTTGAGGTCTGGTATCAGCCCAAATACAGTGCAAATGGGGCTAATATAGTCGGAAGCGAAGCGCTTGTGCGATGGCGGAGTGCTGACGGCAGTATGATTTCTCCGGGACGGTTCATACCATTGTTTGAGAAAAATGGTATGATAGCAAAGCTGGATGAGTATATGTTCCGTAGTGTGTGCAGTCAGCAGGTAGAATGGCAGCAGCAGGGATTTCATATCCTGCCGGTTTCTGTCAATTTAAGCAGAGCCTCACTTTATTATTCTGACATTGTAGAAAGATATGAAAATATCCTCAAGGAATATCGTCTGGAGGCAAAATATATTCAGATTGAGGTAACAGAAAGTGCCATGGAAGGTAAAGCAGATATTCTGAAAGTGCTGGGACAGTTCAGACATATGGGCGTTCATATTCTGATGGACGATTTCGGTACAGGTTATTCTTCACTGGCTATACTCAGTATGCGATGCTTTGATACCCTTAAGCTGGATAAGAGCCTGATTGACCAGATTGGGGAGGAAAACGGTGAGACACTACTGTATCATGTCATCAGCATGGGGCAGCAGCTTGGTCTGCATATTACAGCAGAAGGGGTGGAGAACACAATGCAGCTTAAGTATCTGCAAAGGTTAAATTGTGATGATATTCAGGGATTTTTGTTTGCACGGCCGATGCCTGCTTCCGATTATGAGGACTTGATGCGTAGTTTTGCATCGAATCCGATATAGAAAGCCTTGACTTTTTAAAATATTCACGATACAATAAATTCCGCAAGTGCTGGTTTTCGGTACATAGGATGCCCAGATAGCTCAGTTGGTAGAGCAGAGGACTGAAAATCCTCGTGTCACTGGTTCGATTCCGGTTCTGGGCATTTTAAAATCATTCATATTATATCTTATGCGGGTGTAGTTCAATGGTAGAACACCAGCCTTCCAAGCTGGATACGTGGGTTCGATTCCCATCACCCGCTTCTTTTTATTTTCTGACAGAAAGGAGTTTCAATATGGTTCCCTCATTGGCAAGACAGGCAGTTATTATTAAGTGCAATAATGATACAAGTGTCATAACGGGAAATTATGAACTGGCATATGCTCTCGGCTTGATGGTAAATCAGACAGGAATCATATTTCCCGGCGATTATACGGGTATGAAGGATCTTCAGGAAAAGGTAATGCAGGAATTGGAGGGTAAAGAGCTGGAGGATGAGCGGCTCAGGCGATTGTATCATATGTTGAAATACTATCATCCTACGGATAATTTTGACGAACAGATGGGAGAGTTGATTAATATGGGTTTGGGAGAGAAATATCCATGGGATATGTTTCGGATTTAATTTGTGCGACGAAATAATTCCCAAACTGTCTAAATGTTAGATATGATATGGCAACAAGGTGCAATTAATGGTACAATAAATATATAAAGTTTATAATACAGTAGATGATTCTGAAAAGAGGATTGTTATGGCAGATAAGAAACCGGAGATAATTTTTGAACAAAGTTATGATTTATCAAATAGAAAGCATATTTTGATTGTGGATGATGATCCGGAAGTTTTAAAAACTTTGCGATATTATTTACAAGAGCATTATAAGGTAACTGTGATCAATTCCGGTAAGGTGGCGGTAGAATTCCTGCTTAAATTTACACCGGATTTGATTCTGCTGGATTATATGATGCCTATGTACAACGGGGCAGCGGTCCTTAAGATCATTAAGAGTAGAGAGGCCACGAAGGATATTCCGGTATTCTTTTTAACCGGACAGACTGACAAGTCTACAGTTATGGAATGTCTGGCATTAAATCCGGCAGGTTATATTGTAAAACCGGTAGCCAAGGATGCATTGCTGGCTAAACTGGAGAATGTATTTATAGGAAAATAGTTATGCAGATGAGAAGGTAATATTCTTGAACAGTGTAGAAAGCAGGGGGCTTGCTATGTGGGAAGCATACAATAAGAAAGCACCCAAATATCTGTTTGGGGCTTTTTGTTTTTACATATTATATTATGTGTGTATTATTTTATACTTACAAGCTGATACCAGATGGCTGATGGTGCCGGGTTTCAGTATGGTGGCTATTGCGCTGATTTTGTGGTTTCAAAGAGAATCCATAGAGGTACATGCCTATGCCATTACCATTTTTACTTTTATTAATATTCTTGGTTATAGTGTGATGCTTCATGAATTTACAGAGGTGTTCACAGTCTTTTGTGCGGCAGTCTGCCTGATCTCATTTTACCACTTGTTACAAGTTAATTATCTAATGCTTGGTTTCACTACTCTCTTTGTTGCATACTGGATCATCTTTGAGGGTGAATGGCAGGCGTTTCTGAATCGCGACAGTTCGATTGCGGTTACGATACGAATATTCAGCCTGTATCTTGTGCAGATCCTGATGATTGTATTGATTAAGAGTCAGAAAAAAATGCAGGAACTGATAGAGAAGAAGGCACAGGAAGCAGAGACGGCAGGACAGGCAAAAGAAGATTTCCTGGCAAATATGAGCCATGAGATTAGGACACCGATGAATGCTATCACGGGTATGGTGGAATTGGCCCTGCGAAATGAACAGATACCGGAGCAGGAGAAGGAATACCTGTATAATATACAGTCCGCAGGAGAAGAGCTTCTGTCTATTATTGATGATATTCTGGATGTTACCAAGATTGATTCCGGCAATCTGGAAATAACGGAAGAAGAATATGAGATTACGTCAATAGTACATGATGTAACGAATATCATACAGGTTATGCTTGGAGAAAAGGAAATAGAATTTACAACGGAAATTGATCCTAATATTCCGGTACGCTTAAAAGGAGACAGTGTCCGGATTAAACAGATTATGATGAATCTGCTTGGAAATGCGGTAAAGTATACGGAAAAGGGAAGGATTCATCTGCAATTAGTTTCAGAACCTATAGAGGGGCAGGCTGATCAAATCAATCTGAAAATCAGTGTTGCTGATACCGGTATTGGTATCTCAGAGGAGCAGATGGGTGAGTTGTTTACTATTTTCAAGCAGGTAAACAGCCGCAGAAACCGTTCTGCCGGAGGCAGCGGGCTGGGGCTTGCCATATCCAGAAAACTGGCGGAATTAATGCATGGTACACTGGGGGCAGAGAGTGAATTAGGCAAAGGATCTACCTTTATTTTCACAGTGCCGCAGGAAATCATTGATGGCAGACCATGTATTGATGAGAATTCTCAGGTTGCGCTGCAGACCATGTTGAAAAAGGAAGCAGACAGGAAGGATCAGGAAAAGCGCAAGAAAGCAGGAAGGCAGATTACTTTTACGGCGCCGGATGCCAGAATCCTGATTGTAGACGACAATAAGGTTAATCTGAAGGTGGCTGAGGGACTGCTTCGTCCTTATCACATGAATGTAGAGACAGCGGATAGCGGAAGCCGCGCCATTGAAATGGTACAGAGCGGACGTTTTGATCTGGTATTTATGGATCATATGATGCCGGTTATGGATGGTGTGGATGCTACTAAGATTATTCGTGAGATGCAAGGGGAGTATTTCCAGAAGGTTGCCATTGTAGCTTTGTCTGCTAATGCTGTGCGGGGAGCCAAGGAGATGTTCTTAGAGGCTGGTATGAATGATTTTGTGGCCAAACCTATTGAGATGCGTATTATGGATCGAACACTGCGCAGGTGGCTGCCGGAGGACAAGATTGTTTCCAATAAAAATACAGAGGAAGCTGTTAATAAGGGGGATACTACTGATCAAACCGATCCATACCAATGGCAAATGGAAGGGATTGACGTAGCAGCGGCCATGGAATATACCGGTCAGGATGTAGAACTGTACAGAGAGGTATTATCTGATTATAGGGACAGTATTCATGAGAAAGCAGACGTGATAGAACGGTCTGCGACAGACAGAAACCGGGAGATGTATACGATTGAGGTGCATTCTCTCAAGAGTACATCAAAATCCATAGGTGCTTTGGAATTATCTAAACTGGCCGCAGAACTGGAAGAAGGCGGCAAAAATGGGAACTGGGAATTGATACTTACTAAAACGCCGGAATTGTTGTCTATGTACAGAGGTCTTTATGATATTATAGCACCCTACTGTCGGGTAAGGGAATTGATTGACAAGAAATCCTTTGATAAAGAGAAGGTGCTTAGCCTTCTTAGTCAGCTATATGACAGCATGGAGGAGTATGATTCAATTCGCGGAGAGGAAATTGTTAAAGAGTTGTCTGAATATACTTATGAGAAACCATGGGATGACTTTATGGAGCAGATTTCTAAGGCGATGGGAAGATTTGATTATGATATCTGCAGAGAAACAGCACGTTGCTGGCAGCAGGAGCTGGCTGGCCACGCTGAGGAGACGGAAGGCAACTAAGTATGGAGAAGGCATATAAACTGGAATTTGCAGGTGAGCAGACCGGCAGTCTGTATGTGAATTGTTGCGGATTGTCAAGAACGGAACCGCTGCACAGTTTCGGACCGGCATTGAAGCCACATTATCTGATTCATTATATTTTAAGCGGCAAGGGTAAATTCTCTATCGGAGGGGAAGAATATCCGTTAGAGGCAGGTTATGGATTTCTGATCACACCGGATGAACTGGCATTCTATCAGGCAGATGAGCAGGATCCCTGGACCTATGTCTGGGTCGGTTTCAGCGGTACGCAGGCAGCAGAATATGTCAGTAATATCGGGCTGTCCGTGCGACAGCCCATCTTTAAATCCGAAGCATCGGACGAACTGTATCAGATTGTTAAGGATATGATGGAGCATAATACGTTTGGATTATCACATGACCTGCGCCGTAACGGACAGCTTGGCATTTTTCTGTCTGTCATAGCGGAGGGCAGTAACGTGGCACAAAAAAGTGAGACAGACCGTGCAAATACTTATGTACGTAAAGCGGTATCCTTTATCCAGAGTAACTATTGCAATCCTATTAAAGTAACAGATGTGGCGGATTATGTGTGCATTAACAGGAGTTATCTCTATACGCTGTTCCAGGCTTCCATGGGAATGTCACCTCAGCAGTTTCTGACTACATTCCGAATTACCAAGGCGACAGAGCTTCTGCAGCTTACATCGCTGCCTGTTGAAAGTATTGCTTTGTCCTGTGGGTATCATGATCCACTTGTTTTTACCAAAGCTTTTCGTCAAATGAAGAAGATGTCTCCCACCAGTTACCGCAAGGAGATACAGAAGGGTGAGACGAGACGCAGTAAGGAGCAGCTTCAGCAGGTAGAGGATTTCATCAATCAGATCAACAATCTCAATAAAAACGAATTAAAAAAAGAACAATAGACAACATTTTGACAGGTTTATATAACAAACGGATATTTCAGTACGGGATTATATCTATTATGATAGATATAGAAAAACAAATGAGCGCATCCGGTTGCGCATCTGCGAAGACACAGAATGGGATGTGCAAAGATATTTCTAACATTAAGCAATAATATTGGGTAATAGCAGACAAAGTTATTTAAGAGAAGGAGACAGGGTATGAAGGAAACAGTATTAAAGAAATTTGAAGAGTTATTTGGGGATGTAAATGGTGTGAATGTTTACTTTGCTCCCGGACGTGTGAATCTGATTGGTGAGCACACAGACTATAACGGCGGACATGTATTTCCGTGTGCATTGACAATCGGTACTTATGCGGCAGTCAGAAAGAGAGCGGACAGGAAACTGAACTTTTATTCCATGAATTTCGAGGAGCTTGGCATCATGGAGACAAGCCTTGATGATCTGACACCTTCCGATGCAGCAGGCTGGACGAATTATCCGAAAGGAGTTATGTGGGCCTTTGCTGAGCGTGGTATGAAGATGGACTGTGGTCTGGATATTGTGTTGAACGGCAATATTCCTAACGGTTCCGGGCTTTCTTCTTCCGCATCTCTGGAAGTATTGACCGGATATTATCTGAGAGATTTATATGGATTTGATGTAACCAATATTGATCTGGCTAAGATTGGTCAGTATTCCGAGAATAATTTTAATGGTATGAATTGTGGTATTATGGATCAGTTTGCTTCAGCCATGGGTAAGAAGGATCATGCGATTTTCTTAGACACAGCGGATCTTTCCTATGAGTATGCCCCTCTTGTGCTGGACGGAGCTAAGATTGTGGTAACTAACAGTAATGTGAAGCATTCACTTGTTAATTCCGAATATAACGTAAGAAGAAGCGAGTGTGAAAAAGCACTGGAGGAATTACAGACAGTTGTTAAGATTAACGGGCTGGGAGATTTGACAGAAGAGCAGTTCGAGGCAAATAAAACAGCCATCAAGGATGAGGTTCGGGTAAAACGTGCTAAACATGCGGTTTATGAGAACCAGAGGACAATCCGTGCGGTTGAGGCATTAAAGAAAAATGATTTGACTTTGTTTGGCCGGTTGATGAATGCTTCCCATGTATCTTTGCGTGATGACTATCAGGTATCCTGCGATGAGATAGATGTGTTGGTTGAAGAGGCATGGAAAGTAGATGGTGTGATAGGTTCCCGTATTACCGGCGGCGGTTTCGGTGGCTGTACTGTCAGCATTGTAAAAGATGAGGCAGTAGAGAACTTCAAGGAAAAGGTTGGTACAGCATATCAGCAGCGCGTAGGCAAACAGGCAGACTTCTATGTGGTAGAGATTGGTGACGGCCCGAGCAGACTGTAAGAAAGGAACCGATGTTAAGATGATTCAGAAGAATATTAGAAAACTGGTACAGTATGGATTAAATACCGGATTGATTGAGCCGGAGGATCAGATCTATACAACAAACAGATTATTGGAGTTATTTCAGTTAGATGAATTAGAAGACAGTGATGAAGCTGTTACAATGGCAGAGGACGAATTAGAGACAGTCCTTGGTGAGATGATGGATTATGCTTATGAGAAAGGCATTATGACGGAGAACAGCATCGTGTATCGTGATTTGTTTGATACAAAGATTATGGGACTGCTGGTGCCAAGACCAAGCGAGGTCATCCGTAAATTCCATGAGTTGTATGGCAAGAGCCCGAAAGAGGCTACGGATTATTTCTATAAGTTAAGCCAGGACACGGATTATATCAGAAGATACCGTATTAAGAAAGATCAGAAATGGATTGCACAGACTAAATACGGTGATCTGGATATTACCATCAATCTGTCTAAACCGGAGAAGGATCCGAAGGCGATTGCAGCGGCTAAGAATGCAAAACAGAGCGGCTACCCTAAATGTCTGCTCTGCATTGAGAATGAAGGTTATGCAGGACGTGTGAATCATCCGGCCAGACAGAATCATAGGATTATACCGGTAACAATCAATGGCAGTCAGTGGGGATTCCAGTATTCTCCATATGTATATTACAATGAGCACTGTATTGTATTTAATTCACAGCATATTCCGATGAAGATTGAGCATGATACTTTCTGCAAGCTGTTTGACTTTGTGAAACAGTTTCCACATTACTTTGTAGGCTCTAACGCAGACCTGCCCATTGTAGGCGGTTCTATCTTGAGTCACGATCATTTCCAGGGCGGACACTACGAGTTTGCCATGGCGAAAGCATCGGTAGAGAGAAGCTTTATGGTCAAAGGATTTGAGGATGTAAAAGCCGGTATCGTAAACTGGCCGATGTCCGTAATCCGTATCGCATCTAAGGACACAGAGAGACTTATTGCTCTTGCGGACGTGATTCTGAATGCGTGGAGAGGTTATACGGATGAGGCAGCTTTTATCTTCGCTGAGACAGAAGGAGAACCTCACAATACAATTACTCCGATTGCCAGAAAGCGTGGAGATTTATATGAACTGGATCTGGTACTTCGTAATAACATAACGACTGAGGAACATCCGTTAGGAGTATACCATCCTCATGCGAAGCTTCATCATATCAAGAAAGAAAATATCGGTCTGATTGAGGTTATGGGATTGGCAGTGCTGCCGGCCAGATTAAAGGGAGAGATGGAGCAGCTTGCAGAGGCTATTGTGTCCGGGGCGGATATCCGTAAGGATGAGGTTCTGGAGAAGCATGCTGACTGGGTAGAGGAGTTCCTGCCTAAATATGAAGAGATAAATAAAGATAACATTATGGATATTTTGCATAAGGAAATTGGTGATGTATTCATGCAGGTGCTGGAAGATGCAGGTGTCTATAAGAGAACTGCAGAAGGAGAGGCAGCCTTTGACAGGTTTGTGGAATCTCTCAATTAATATTTTGTAGCAGATAGTTATGAAATTAGGTATATTGATAGAATAGAAATGAGGCGGAATCTTATGATTCCGCCTTTAGACGCGTTACGGATAACGCGAAGATCGGATATGGCAGTGATAATGGTTGTTTCATGTTTTGGGTTTGGGGTGCTGCCATTCCGTCAGAAATGCGATATATGTCATTTATAGTTAATCTTCGTTTGTTTCCATCATACTGCACAGGAATTTATAACAGTGCTCCTGTTGCGTAGCATTCATTTTTTGAAATAAGACAATAAGATGCTGATATTTTTTCAGATGATGCAGATTGTTTTCCAGAAGATGATCTGCATTCAGACGCTCATTAGAAAGAAATAGAATGTAATCGGTAGAGACATGAAAGAAGCGGGCCAAATCTATTAGGAGCGCTGCATCCGGAATACTTGCTTCACACTCAAGCTTGCTTAAAGAAGCCTGATTGATGCCCAAGCGCTTTGCCAAAGTCTGTTGTGTCAATTTCTTTTCCAATCGAAGTTCCTTAATTCTTGTTTTCATGTGTATATCCTTTTACTCATTGTAGGCTATATTTGTCATAAAAATATTCCGATTTCTTATTGGGAAATTCTGTAAGGAATATTTACCCTGTTATCCTGTATAGAAATGGCATAATGCACAATATATAGTGCTTTCTAATCAGTAATATACATATATATAGTGTACTATGCGATACGTTTATTGTAAAAGAAAAGAGGAGCGTATAATTTACGGTTCGTTAAATACCATTATATCACGACAACAGATGGAAATACGGATTTTATTTATTGCAAGAGACTTGGGCAGATGATATGATTCTAGTGAAATCAATCAGTAAATGGGAACGGGTCTGTTATAGTAGAGAACAGGAAATGTGGATATCATATGAAAATATTACTCACTGCAATCAATGCAAAGTACATACACTCCAATCCGGCACTTTACAGTCTGCGGGCATACGCAGGTGAGATGGAAGGAAGAGAAATACAGATAGCGGAATATACCATTAATCATCGAAGAGAAGATATTCTGGCAGATTTGTACAGGCATAAGCCGGATATGATTGCCATTTCCTGTTATATATGGAACTGGAGCATGATTTCCCTGTTACTGCCGGAAATTCCTAAGATTATGCCGGGAGTACCTGTCTGGCTGGGAGGGCCGGAGGTTTCCTATGATGCTGAGGAGATATTGGGGAAATTCCCGATGGTAACAGGCATTATGGTCGGAGAAGGCGAGGAGACCTTTAAGGAGCTGATAGAGGGAGAAAAGCCTCTGAACGAAATCAGGGGAATTGTGTACAGAAGCGATTATTGTATTGTCAGAACAGGAGAGAGGGAACTGACCGATTTGTCTAAGCTTCCATTTCTTTACTATGGTCTGGAGCAATTTGAGAACCGGATTATTTACTATGAGAGCAGCAGGGGATGTCCTTACCGTTGCAGCTATTGTCTGTCTTCCATTGATAAAAAGGTACGTCTGCGGCAGCTTGATATTGTGAAACGGGAATTACAGTTTTTCCTGGATCATCGGGTAAAGCAGGTCAAATTTGTGGACAGAACCTTTAACTGTAATCATGAACATGCCATGGGAATCTGGCAGTATCTTCTGGAGCATGATAATGGAGTGACAAACTTCCATTTTGAGATAGAAGCGGATATTATATCAGAGGAAGAATTGGAACTGTTATCCCGGATGAGACCGGGACTGATGCAGATGGAGATTGGCGTGCAGACTGTGAATCCTGATACGTTACGGGAAATCCGCCGAACTACTGATATGGACAGGCTAAAGTATGTGGTAGAGCGAATCAGACAGGGGCATAATATCCATGTGCATCTGGATTTGATTGCGGGGCTTCCTTATGAGGATTATGACAGCTTCAGACATTCTTTTGATGCTGTCTATGCTATGAAACCGGAGCAGCTGCAGCTGGGATTCCTGAAAGTATTGAAGGGCGCCTATATGCAGGAGATGGCGCAAAGCTATGAAATACAGTATATGGGTACGCCACCCTATGAGGTATTATCTACCAGATGGCTTCCCTATGATAAAGTGCTATTATTAAAAGAAGTAGAAGAAATGGTGGAGACTTACTATAACAGCAATCAGTTTATCTATACGATACATTTGCTGGAGCAGTTATTTACGGATGCTTTCAGCCTATATTTGTCGCTGGCGGAATTTTACCGTAAGAAGGGATATTTCACACAGGTACCGGCGCGCAGTTATCGCTATCAGGTGTTGTTTGAATTTGGGATGACAACGCCTCTTAGGGAAAAGGAAGAGCTCCTGCGGGAAGTGCTCACCTATGATCTGTATTTAAGGGAAAATGCCAAAAGCAGGCCTGCCTTTGCACCGCAGATGGATGCAGATGAGCAGGAGAAATTTAAAAAGCAGATGCGGACATTCTATGAGCAGGAAGAGACAGAGAGAAAATATCTTGCGGACTATGTCTCCTATGACAGCAGACAGATGAGTAAGATGACTCATATGGAGTTGTTCCATTATCCGGTATGGGAGGAGAATCTTACACTACAGACGGACGCTCTGCCTGATTCTGTGGCAGTTCTGTTTGATTACCAGAAGCGGGATCCATTGACTTATGAGGCGAGAACGGTAGTGTTGCCGTAAGCAGCTCTTATCCGGAGATTTACTATAGCGTTTCAATTCACCGATTGGGCAGAAATGAGGGGAAAATGACAGATTCCTATGTATGCATTGATCTGGAAACCACGGGCTTAGATCCGAAAAGGGATAGAATAATAGAGATTGGTGCAGTGAAGGTAGAACAGAATACTATTGTGGAGGAATGGGAGACTTTCGTTAATCCTGACAGAAAACTGGAGGAGCGGATTGTAGAGCTTACGGGAATCTGCGATGGACAGCTTGCGGATGCGCCACAGATGGAAGAGGTATTGCCAAAGCTTCTGACCTTTATCGGAGAAAATATTTTGCTGGGACACAGCGTATTGTTTGATTATTCTTTTGTGAAGAAGGCAGCAGTCAACGAAAGGATTACTTTTGAAAAGCAGGGAATTGATACACTGAAGATTGCTCGTAAATATCTGCCGGAACTGGAGAGCCGGAGTCTGGGATATCTGTGTCAATATTATGGGATTAGCCATTGTGCGCATAGAGCACTGGCAGATGCCAGAGCTACCGTTTCCTTATATCAGAAACTGACAGAATGTTTCTTCAAGAAAGAGGAAGAAGAGGGAGATAAAAGTCTTTTCCGGCCCAAACCGCTTCGCTATCAGGTAAAACGGGATACGCCGATCACAATTCCACAGAGGGAACAGTTATATAAATTAGTGGACAGGCATAAACTGATAGTAGACTATGAAATTGATAAGCTGACCCGCAGTGAGGCTAGCAGGAAGATTGATCAGCTTCTTGCAGAATACGGACGATAGTTTTCTGCATAACAGAATTCAGTGTCTCTGCGATAGGATAGAGGCTGCCGATTTTTTCAGGAGTATTTTGCTTCTTATAAATTTCACAAAGGAGACGATAGGTACCACTGACATCACTGCCGGTGGAAACAGCAAATTCCAAAAGCTGACAAGCCTCCTGCATATAGCCGGCATCATAGAGCGCCTGCGCCCATTGCTGCAGTGTCCTGACTAAAAGGGTGTAGTTCTGATCATATGTGGTCAGAAGATCAATATTGGGAGCACCGTAACGGAGCTTAAGCTCTGTGTTATTGATACCGGTAAAATTAACAATGGGAGACTCGCTCAGTGCCCGGATAATCTGCTTATAATCATCCACTTTAGCAACATCATTCAGAAGATCCATGGGAAAGTCTTCCAAAGGTATTTTAATATAGTTTAAATCATCCAAAGATTTGCGTCTGGTGTTATTGGCTTCCCTTTCTCTGGTCCAGTAATCCTGCTGTGTTGCTGCAGCCTGTTTTTTGCCTTTGGACAGAGTCAGAGCGATTACCAGGGAAAGAATGAGGATGCTTGCAAAAATGATGAAATTCATATATAATATCCTTTCAGTAAGTGAGGAGGATTCACTTTATGTTTAATAGGAAAACCAGAAAAATTATTTCTTCTGTTATTATCATTATTGTTGTACTTGCAATGGTTATTCCGCTACTGGTTACAGCGTTATAAGAATAGTCATATTTTATCATAAATTCTCCGGATGGGCAATGAATGCGGAGAGGGAGGAGACTTATGCGAAGATTGTCTATGGTATTTCCGGCAGTCATGGTTACAGCCATGTTGTTTGCAATGCCGGTTTGTGCTCAGGAAATTACAATTGAATCAGGTATTTATGTGAATGATATAAATCTTTCAGGCATGACAGCACAAGAGGCCAAAGATGAGATCGAGGCATATGTGGAATCCTTCAAGGATACGGAGATTACCCTGCATGCGATTGAGGGAGGAACCATTGTTACCACTGCCGCAGATCTTGGTCTTAAGTGGGGCAATGAAGAGATACTGGAGGAAGCTTGCAGCTTCGGTAGGGATGGAGATATCCTGCAATGCTACAAAGAGTTAAAGGATCTGGAATACAAGAATAAAGTTTATAGAGTAAAATTTGATTTTGACAAGGCTAAGCTCAGGAATCTGATTGAGGAGAATGCTGAACAGTATAATCAGGAAGCAATCAATGCAACGCTGACTAAGACAGATGTCGGATTTGAAATTACGGAGGGACAGCCGGGTGTTGTGATTGACACGGCGGCTTCTGTAGATTCGGTATATGATTATCTGACAGAAAATTTTAGCGGTGAACCCTGCGGCGTTGATCTTGTGGTGATTGTAGATGAACCGGAGGGCAATGCGGAGGAATTGGCCAAGGTTAAAGATGTACTGGGTACATTTACAACCAGTTATTCCACTTCCGGTAGTTCCAGAAGTGCCAATGTGGCTAATGGATGCAGGCTTATTGACGGAACTACCCTATATCCGGGAGAAGAATTTTCTGCTTATGAAGCAGTATCTCCTTTCTCGGAGGCCAATGGTTATTATATGGCAGGTTCATATTTGAACGGTCAGGTTGTAGACAGTCTTGGCGGTGGTATCTGTCAGGTGTCCACAACATTGTATAATGCGGTTCTGCGGTCAGAGCTTGAAGTAACGGAACGCTATAATCATTCCATGATTGTCAGCTATGTAGATCCTTCTGCGGATGCGGCTATTGCAGAGTCTTCCGGTAAGGATTTCAAGTTTAAGAATAGTACGGATTATCCGATTTATATTGAAGGGTATACTACTCCTGATAAGCATATTACATTTACGATATATGGTGTGGAGAACAGAGATCCCAATCGGGAAGTAGAATATGAAAGTGTAGTTTTAGAGAGAATAGTGCCGGATACGGAAGTGATCTATACGGATGCTTCCCAGCCGGTAGGATATTGTGTGGTACAGTCTGCCCATATCGGATATAAGGCACAGCTATGGAAGGTTGTGAAGGAGAATGGCGTAGAGGTCAGCAGAGAGCAGGTTAACAGCAGTACTTATATGAAAGCACCCAGAAGTGCGACGGTTGGTATTGCAACTGAAGATCCGGGAGCCTATGAGGCTATTATGGCAGCCGTAGCGACCAACAGTGTAGATCAGGTTAAGGCAGTAGCGGGCAGCTATAAAGCGGCAGCGGATGCAGCGGCGGCTCAGGCGGCGGCAGAGGCAGCAGCACAGCAGGCAGCGCAACAACAGGAAGCGCCACCGGCACAGGAGGCACCACCGACAGAATAGATGTTGTTTGAGATTTCCAACATGGATGATTGTTATGAGACAAGGTAAAATATCGGAGAACGTGCTGAAGCGTTCTGTTTTGAAGAAGATAAAGACTCATAGAAAAGAAGTAGTAAGTGGCGCAGGCATAGGGAAAGACTGCGCCATTTTGGCATTTGGCGAAGAAGAAACCGCGCTGTCTGTTACACCTGTGACGGCACCGGTTACGGAACTAAGCAGCTATGCCATCCCTATGGCGCTCAATAATGTTGCGGTTGCAGGGGCTGAGCCGGTAGGTGTCATGCTCAGTATATTGTTGCCGGAAGAAACCGAGGAGGCAGAGTTTCAGCAGATTATGGAGCAGGCAGAGGATGTCTGCCATACCTGGAATGTAGAAATTCTGGGAGGACATACGGAAGTAACACCGGCAGTAGCGAAACCGATTATGACTGTAACCGGTGTAGGTAAGAAAGAGGCTGCACGAGCGGGTTACCCGCAAGGGATTAAAGCAAATCAGGATATTGTAGTAAGCAAATGGATCGGTCTGGAAGGTACGGCGCGTCTGGCAAAAGAACATAAAGAAGAGTTATGTTCCAAATATCCGGCGCGTATGATAGAAGAGGCGGCGAGATATGATAAGTATCTGTCGGTGATACCGGAGGCCGCCACCGCCATGAAGTCCGGCGTTTGCGGGATGCATGATGTATCCAGGGGTGGAATCTTCGGAGCACTCTGGGAAATGGCATCCGGTGCAGGCGTTGGACTGGAAGTGGATCTTAAGAAGTTGCCGATTAAGCAGGAAACAGTAGAGATCTGTGAGTTCTTTGAACTGAATCCCTATGAACTGCTTTCGGGAGGATGTCTGATCATGGTAACGGAAGATGGTAACGGTCTTGTGGCTGCTCTGGCACGGGAGGAGATCCCTGCAGTAATCGTCGGAAGGACAACAGACAGCAATGACAGGATACTGTATAACGAGGATGAAAAGCGTTATCTGGATATGCCGAAGACAGATCAGATTTATTATGTATAAAAAATTTATTTCATAGATTGGAGGATATCATCATGAGAGAAGAATTATTGGCGATTGTTGAAAGAAACAGCCGTATTGATTTAAAAGAACTGGCAGTAATATTAGGTGTGGAAGAAATCGATGTGGTCAATGAGTTGGCTGCTCTGGAGAGCGAGGGCATTATCTGTGGTTATCATACGATGATTGACTGGGAGAAGACCTCTATTGAGAAAGTTTCCGCACTGATAGAAGTGCGTGTAACACCACAGAGAGGACAGGGATTCGATAATATTGCAGAGAGGATATACAAATATCCGGAGGTAACTTCTGTGTACCTGATTTCCGGTGGTTTTGATCTGCTCGTAACGCTAGAGGGCAAGTCCTTGAAAGAAATCTCAGGCTTTGTTTCCGATAAGCTGTCTACGTTGGACTCTGTTCTCAGTACGGCAACACATTTTATTCTGAAAAAATATAAGGATCACGGTACGATTCTGACGAAGAAGTACGAGGATACCAGAGAGAAGGTGACACCGTGAGAAATCCGATAGCAGAAAGAGTTGTAGAGATTAAGCCATCCGGTATCCGCAAATTTTTTGATATCGTGAATGAAATGGAGGATGCAATTTCCCTTGGTGTAGGTGAGCCGGATTTTGACACACCGTGGCATATTAGGGATGAGGGTATTTATTCCCTGGAAAAAGGGCGTACCTTCTATACATCCAATGCAGGCTTGATGGAGCTTAGGCAGGAAATATCCCGCTATATCAAGAGAAAACAAGGTGTTACATATGATCCGGCCAAAGAAGTTCTGGTAACAGTAGGCGGTTCGGAAGCTATTGATATTGGGCTGCGCGCCATGTTAAATCCGGGTGAGGAAGTATTGATTCCCCAGCCAAGCTATGTATCTTATGAACCGTGTACGGTACTGGCAGGTGGCGTACCGGTTATTATTGAACTTAAGGCAGAGAACGAATTCCGTCTGACAGCGCAGGAGCTGGAGGATGCCATCACAGATAAGACCAAAGTCCTGATTCTGCCCTTCCCGAACAATCCGACCGGTGCCATTATGGAGCGGAAGGACTTAGAGGCAATCGCTGAAGTGATTAAAAAACATGATATTTTTGTCATTTCTGATGAAATATATTCGGAGCTTACTTATAAAGAAAAGCATGTGTCTATTGTGGAAATTGAAGGCATGCAGGAGAGAACGGTCCTGATCAACGGGTTTTCCAAAGCCTTTGCCATGACAGGATGGAGACTGGGATATACCTGCGGACCGAAGGAAATTATCCAGCAGATGACGAAAATTCATCAGTTTGCCATTATGTGTGGCCCCACTACCAGCCAGTATGCGGCAGTAGAAGCGCTCAGAAACGGTGATGATGATGTAGTGGAAATGCGTACCGCTTATAACCAGAGAAGACGTTTCCTGATGAATGCCTTTAAGGAAATGGGGCTGGAATGCTTTGAACCCTTTGGGGCTTTCTATGTATTCCCCTGTATTAAGGAATTCGGCATGACCAGTGAAGAGTTTGCCAACAGATTCTTGCAGGAGGAGAAGGTTGCGGTTGTGCCGGGTACTGCTTTCGGCGACTGCGGCGAAGGATTCTTAAGAATCTCCTATGCTTATTCCATAGAGAATCTGAAGGTGGCAATCGGCAGACTGGCAGATTTCGTTGCCAGACTCAGAGCGGAGAAACAGTAATGCATATTATTTTACATCAGCCGGAAATACCGGCAAATACGGGAAATATCGGCCGTACCTGTGTAGCCACAGGTACGAGCCTGCATTTAATTGAACCATTGGGATTCAGACTGGATGAGAAGTCTATCAAACGGGCCGGAATGGATTATTGGGAGCATTTGGATGTAACCCGCTATGTGAATTATCAGGAATTTAAGGACAAGCATCCCGATGCCAAAATATGGATGGCAACCACCAAGGCAAAGCATGTCTATACGGATGTGTCTTTCGGACCGGATGACTATATCATGTTCGGCAAGGAGAGTGGTGGTATTCCGGAAGAGATCCTGGTGGAAAACGAAGAGACCTGTATCCGGATTCCTATGTTGGACCAGATCAGATCTCTGAACTTATCTAATTCTGTGGCAATCGTGCTGTATGAGGCATTGCGGCAGAATCATTTCGCCGATATGCAGTTGGAGGGTGAACTTCACCGTTTACATTGGCATGAGGATCAGAATTAGTCCTCATCCTCCATGCCGGATTTGGGCAGGGAGAAGATAAATTCCGTACCGACACCCTCGGTACTGATAACATTGATATGTTCACCGTGGGACCGGATGATCTCTTTGGTAATGGAGAGACCAAGGCCGGTTCCTTTTTTGTCCTTGCCGCGGGAGAGATCTGATTTATAGAAACGATCCCAGATCAGTTTCAGGTCATCCTTAGGAATGCCGATACCGCTGTCTTTCACGCTGACAAAGATTTTGTTGTGTTTTTCGGTAGTCTCTATTTTGATGACGGAATTATGATGGCTGAATTTAATGGCATTATCTAACAGGTTATAAAGTACCTGTTGAATCTTATCCATATCTGCTTCCACATACATCTCATCACCGGTCAGAACCAGCTCAATAGCAATCATTTTCTGGCGACAGGTACCTTCAAAAGAGGCTGCCACATTACGGATCGTGGTGTTAATGTCAAAATCTGTTTTATTAAGCATCATGCCCTTGGTATTCAGATTATTCAGCGTCAACAGACTGTTGGTCAGCTTGGTCAGTCGTTCTGTTTCATTCAGCACGATAGTCAGATATTTTTCATGCATCTCCGGCGGTATGGTGCCGTCTATCATGGCTTCCAGATAACCCTTGATGGAAGTAAGCGGAGAACGAAAATCATGGGATACGTTGGCCACAAATTTCTTCTGATCGTCCTCCGAGCGGGCAATTTCATTTGCCATATAGGACAGAGTAGCGGCCAGATAACCCATTTCATCTTCGCTTTCTACTGAGAATTCATAGTGCATGTTACCGCTGGCATACTGCTCCGTAGCTTCTGTAATCTTGCGAAGCGGAATATAGACGATTTCCGTAAAGAAGATCAGAATGATCAGCGACAGCAGAAAAAGGATGATCAGCATAATATAGGAAATATTTAAAAGACTGTCGGTTTCTGCCTGGATACTGTTCATGGAGGTGTGTATGACCACATAGCCTTTTACCTTAAAGTCAGATGTGATGGGAGCAAATACGCTCAACATTGTCTCATCAAAGCTGTCGAAGAAGTCACCTACTGTATAATAGGAGCCTGCGGTAACAGTCGGATCAAAGTTCTCCACGACAATTTCATTTTCCACATCCACCGGTGCCGAAGAATCCAGAATCATACGTCCTGACGGGTTAATAATCCAGATAGTGGCATTGAGATAAGTGTCCAGTGCATCTAACTGTGCCTTAACTGCTTCCAAAGATGTTTCATTATTATACAGATCGGTTGCATAAGTATTGGCAATCAAGGTGGCTTCTTTGTAGAGAGTATCAGCTTTTTCCTTCTTTAAGTGATCCATTGTCATATTGGATACGAAGGTAGCCACTACCACGAAGCCAAACAGCCCGAATATAATATAGGCAAGTATGAATTTGAGATATAAGGTTTTTCTCATAGGGTCAGGAACTCTTTTCTATCGCATTATTTTACTTCAAATTTATAGCCGATACCCCAAATGGTAGCAATACGCCAGTTTTCATGATCATTAATTTTTTCACGCAGACGCTTGATATGTACGTCTACGGTTCTGGTGTCGCCGATATATTCATATCCCCAGATCTGGTCTAACAGCTGTTCTCTTGTAAATACGTGATTGGGCGAGGAAGCCAGAAAATAAAGAAGCTCCAACTCTTTGGGGGGCATCTCAATGGTTTTGCCCATATAGATAACAGAATAGTTGGTCTGGTTTATAATGAGATCCGGGTATTCCACACACTTCACATCAGATACTTTAGATTCTGTTGCCGCGGGTTTGTAACGACGTAACACTGCTTTGACACGGGCAACCAGTTCTTTGGAATCAAAGGGCTTCTCCATATAGTCGTCGGCGCCAAGCTCCAGCCCCAGTACCTTGTCAAATACTTCCCCTTTTGCAGAGAGCATAATGATTGGCAGAGTAGACTTGGAACGGACCTCCCGGCATACCTGATAGCCGTCTATACCGGGCAGCATCAGGTCTAACAGCATCAGATTCGGTTCGAAGCTGTCAACTGCAGTCAGAGCAGATTCTCCGTCATTGACGATCATAGTCTCGAAACATTCCTTAGTCAGATAGAGGGAGATCAGTTCTGCGATATTATTATCATCATCTACAATTAAAATTTTCTGTTTGTTTACCATAGTTATTATGATACCTTTCTTTTAATCTTTGAACTCAGCGATGGTAACACCTGCGTCACCTTCGCCAAATTCACCCTGTCGGTAACTTTTTACAATCTTATTTTTGCGCAGATAATTCTGCACGGCGCTCCTTAAAGCTCCGGTGCCTTTGCCGTGTACGATACGGACACTGGGCAGATGTGCCAGATAAGCATCATCCAGATATTTATCCAGTTCGGAAAGTGCCTCGTCCACTGTCTTACCCAGAAGATTGATTTCTGTGGAGACAGAGTAGGATTTGGACATTTTCAGTTTGCCTGCGGAGGTTCGTTTCATCCGGTCGCCGGTATGGATGGTTTCTTCCTCCAGAAGAACAAGGTCGTCTAAAGAAACCTGGGATCGGATGATACCGCACTGTACAAATAGTTTGCCGCTTTTATCAGGTAGAGAACTGACAGTGCCTTTTAATCCCATAGAGACAACTTTTACACTGTCTCCCAATTTGATCTGATTTGGCTTGAGCAGCTTGTGGGTAGGTTTATCGGCTTTCAGGGAAAGCTTCTCGTTCTTCTCTGTAATCTTATCACGGACCTTCTGGCGGGATTTCTCTAAATCCTTCATGGAAGTGGAAGTGCCGGCTTTCTGGAAAGTACGGATTGTTTCATCGGCTATTTCCTTGGCATCCTGAAGAATCTCCCGGGCTTCTTCATTGGCCTCCCGAAGAATCCGTTCGCGGGACTGGTCGATTTTCTCCTGTTTGGATTCCAGCCGCTCCTTTAAGGTCTTAATTTCCTGCTTATAGGATTCAATTTCCAACCGCTCCTTCTCAATGGTAAGCCGGCTGTTCTCTAAGTCTGTCAGCAGGTCTTCAAAACTTTCTTTGTCTTCCGTAATATGTTTCTTTGCATCCTCAATGATATAGTCCGGCAAACCCAGCTTGGAGGAAATGGCAAAAGCGTTACTCTTACCGGGGATACCAATCAAAAGTCTGTAAGTAGGACGTAAGGTTTCTACGTCAAATTCACAACAGGCATTTTCCACAAAATCTGTTGATAAGGCATAGACCTTCAGTTCGCTGTAGTGTGTGGTTGCCATGGTGCGGATGCCGCGCTTGTGCAGATGATCCAGCACGGAGGCAGCAAGAGCCGCGCCCTCGGTGGGATCTGTGCCGGCGCCTAATTCATCAAAGAGACAGAGAGAATCTTCATCCGCTTCTTTGAGAATAGATACAATATTTACCATATGGGAGGAAAAGGTACTGAGGCTTTGCTCAATACTCTGTTCATCGCCGATGTCAGCGTACACCTCCCGGAAAATGGACAACTCTGAACGGTCTAATGCAGGAATATGCAGTCCGGCCTGCCCCATGAGAGTCAAAAGACCGACTGTCTTAAGGGATACTGTTTTACCGCCGGTATTCGGTCCTGTGATTACTAACAGATCAAAGTCGATTCCAAGCCGGATATCAATAGGAACTACCTTTTTCTTATCTAAGAGCGGATGACGTCCCTGACGGATACGGATTTGGTGTTCCGTATTGAAGACAGGCATGGTAGCATTCTGTTCCATGGCAAGAGCGGCCTTGGCGAAAATAAAGTCCAGAGTTGTCATAGCCTTTTGGTTATTTGTCAGTGTCTCTGTGTAGGCAGCAGTACGTGCGCTTAAGTCAGCCAGAATGACTTCAATTTCCTCCTGCTCTTTCAGAGCAAGTTCCTTCAATTCATTATTCAGATTTACCACGGCAGCCGGTTCAATGAAAAAGGTAGAACCGGTGGAGGACTGGTCGTGTACCATACCGGGCACCTGACCCTTGTATTCGGATTTTACAGGAATACAATAACGATTATCGCGCATGGTTACAACCGCATCCTGCAGATAGGTACGATAAGAACCATTGATCATGGAGGTCAGTTGGGAATGAATCTTGTCATTGGTAATCGTCATACTACGACGGATATGCTTCAGGGTGGGGCTTGCATCATCCGCAATTTCCTCTTCGGACAGAATGCATCTGCGGATTTCAGAGGCTAGAGGCGTCAGCGGTTCTAAAGCATCAAAATAGGTGTCCAGAGAATCGGCAGGAGCATCCTCACGCTCCTTACGTCCGTAAGCTTTGATACGGTTCACATTTTCGAGAAAGGCTGCAATTCGCAGCAATTCTCCAATGGACAGGACACTTCCCACTTCCAGAGATTTAATGCATGCGCCCAGATCCTTATTGCTGCCAAAAGAAGTGGAGCCTTTACGGAATAAATATCCCAGTGCATCGGCAGTTTCCGTTTGAGCCTGTGTGATTGCATCAAGGTCGGTCATGGGTTTGAGAGCGGACGTAAGTTTTTTGCCCTGCTCGGAGGTTGCTTTCTCTGTCAGTCTGTCTATTATCTTATTATATTCTAAAACACGTAATACTTTGCTGTTCATAATAATCTGTTCCTTTTAAATTACTTCATTTTATCTTACCATAAACAGGCGGGAATTACTATGAATTTTCTTTGCCGGAATCTTTCTTTACAAGGGTTGGGAAAAAAGATATACTGAGAAAGTAGATTCAGAATGAATCATGCCTTGTACAGTAGATGCAGGCTGAGAGAAAGGCGGACTTTCCATGACGGATCAGGAAAAGGAACAAAAGAGCGCGGAAATGAAACCGGAAAAAGAACAGGCAGAATATACGCCTTCTGTTCAGCCGGATTTTCTGCGGGAGAAAATAAAACAAAAACCTGTGAATAAGAAAAAGCTGCTTCGAAGGACACTGATCACTGTAGCCATGGCGGTTGTGTTTGGTCTGGTGGCATGTTTTACTTTTTTGATACTGGAGCCGGTTATCAGTAACCGTCTGTATCCTGAGGAAGAGGCTCAAGAGGTGCAGTTTCCCGAAGAGACTGTAACGGAGGAGATGAAGCCGGAGGATATGCTGGTACAGGATGAGGTTCCGGAGGAGCCGGTACAGGCAGAATTGGAGGATGAGCAGATTGAAGAGCTGCTTTCCCAGGTACAGTTTAATCTGGAGGATTATCAGACACTGTATACGGAGCTGGCACAGCTTGCTACTGAGGCCGGTCGGTCTGTTGTAACAGTTACCGGTGTTACTTCTGATGTGGACTGGTTTAATAATACCTATGAAAATATGGCATCGGCTTCCGGTGTGATCGTTGCCAATAATGGTAAATCCATTCTGGTGCTGGTCAGTGCAGAGACATTACAAAATGCAGACAGTATTATAGTGACTTTCTGTGATCAGGCGCAGGCAGAGGCAGAAGTAGTGCAGCGAGATCAGACAACCGGGCTTGCGATTCTGTCGGTTCCTTTGTTATCCATCTCAGAGGAGACTATGGATGTGATTGATATTGCCACGCTGGGAAGCTCTAACAATAACAATCTTCTGGGAACTCCTGTGATAGCGCTGGGCAGTCCTATGGGGACAAGCGGCTCCGTCTGCTATGGTGTTATCACTTCAACGGGAACGGTAATCGATCAACCGGATTCTGCTTATAAAATGATTATGACCGATATCTATGGCAGTCATAATGCAACCGGTGTGTTCGTTAACCTTAAGGGTATGGTAATCGGTATCATAGATAATGCCAATACCAGTAATGATATGGGTAATCTGTTGACAGCTTACGGTATATCGGAGTTAAAGAAAACTATAGAGAAGATGTCTAATGACCAGGAGCTGGCATATATGGGGGTACATGGAGCAGATGTACCGCAGGAGGCTATAGAGGAGCTTGATATTCCGGCAGGTGCATATATTAAAGAGATCGAGATGGATTCCCCTGCTATGGCAGCAGGTATCCAGAGCGGTGATGTAATAACTCAGGTAAATGAAGAACCCATTACAACTTATGGAGAACTGCTTAATATGCTGAATAATGCGGAGCCGGAGGAGATTATGACAATTACACTGGCTCGTCAGGGACGGGAAATGAGTGTGGAAGTAACCTTGGGAACACGGTGAGCAAAGCATTAATATAGGGAAGATAGATTGCAAAATCATATTGGAGGATTTTTATGAAATACATCAAAGATTATAAAGAAGGCGACAGAGTATTCGATATCTATCTGTGCAAGCATAAACAGTCGGCAGTTACTAAGAACGGTAAGCCGTATGACAATGTAATCCTGCAGGATAAGACAGGAACGGTTGATGCCAAGGTATGGGACCCCAACAATGCGGGAATCGATGATTTTGATACTTTAGATTACATAGAAGTATACGGGGATGTGACCAGCTTTCAGGGAGCGCTTCAGGTTAATGTGAAGCGTATCAGGAAGTGTCAGGAGGGAGAATATAATCCCGCAGACTATCTTCCTGTCAGCAAATTTCCTATCGAGGATATGATGCAGGCGCTGCTTGGCTATATCAACAGCATTGAGAATTCCTATTTGAAAAAGTTGTTACAGATGCTATTCGTGGAGGATGAAGAGTTTGTGAAGGCTTTTAAACAGTCCTCGGCGGCGAAAACAGTACATCACGGATTTGTGGGCGGTCTGCTGCAGCATACACTGGCAGTTACCAGATTATGTGATTATTATTGCAGCCAGTATCCTATTTTAAAAAGAGATCTGCTTCTGGCTGCGGCAATCTGTCATGATATCGGTAAGACGAAAGAACTTTCTCTTTTCCCGGAAAATGATTATACCGATGACGGACAGTTCTTAGGACATATCGTAATCGGCAGTGAGATGGTGGGAGAGAAGATTCGGGAGATTCCCGGATTCCCGAAAATGCTTGCAAATGAATTAAAGCATTGTATTCTGGCACATCACGGTGAATTGGAATTCGGTTCCCCTAAGAAACCCGCGATTGCAGAGGCTATGGCACTGAATTTTGCGGATAACACGGATGCTAAGCTGCAGACCTTCACGGAATTGATGGAGAATACCACAGAGACCGGGTGGCTTGGATTTAATCGGTTGTTTGAGTCTAATGTCATTGGGACGAAAATGGAATAGACTGTATCGCAAATACCTGGAGAAGAGAGATATATGGAATTTAGGAAAAATGACCTGGTAGAAGTGGAGATTGAGGATATCGGACATGACGGAGAAGGTATCGGCAAAGTAGAAGGCTATACTTTGTTTGTAAAGGATGCTGTTATTGGTGATCATGTCCTTGCCGGAATTACCAAGACCAAAAAGAATTATGGATATGCAAGAGTCGAGAAGGTGCTGACACCTTCTCCTTTTCGTGTGGAGCCGAAGTGTTCCTTTTACAGGCAGTGTGGCGGCTGTCAGATTCAGGCGATGAGCTATGAGAGGCAGCTTGCATTCAAACAGGATAAAGTCAGAAACAACCTGATTCGTATCGGCGGATTTGATGAAAACTTCGTGGATTCCGTCATGGAACCAATCGTGGGGATGGAAGAGCCGTGGCATTATCGGAATAAAGCGCAGTATCCCGTAGGCTGTGACAAAAACGGCAGACTCATAACAGGCTTTTATGCCGGACGTACACACGATATTATTGCGAATACGGATTGTGCTTTGGGCGTGCCGGAGAATCAACGGATTCTGGAAGCGGTGCTTAACTATATGCAGGAAAATAAGGTAACAGCCTACGATGAGAAAACCGGAAAGGGTCTGGTTCGGCATATTCTGATCCGGACAGGCTTTGCCTCCGGAGAGATTATGGT
This sequence comes from Lachnospiraceae bacterium, assembly GCA_051878995.1. Classification (GTDB taxonomy): domain Bacteria; phylum Bacillota; class Clostridia; order Lachnospirales; family Lachnospiraceae; genus UBA3282. The sequence goes on from JBJELE010000027.1 coordinate 117,585, forward strand.
GTGCCTGGTTATCAATGGAAAGAAACTTCCGGCAGAAGAAAAGCTGATGGAGAAGCTGACGGCAATTGATCTGGGTGGTCCGGGGAAAAAGCTTGTCAGTATTTCAGTTAGTATTAACACCCGTCAGACCAATGTGATCATGGGAGAAGAAATCCATACCCTGTGGGGCAGAGACTATATAGAAGACAGTATCCGGATTCTGGAAGTGCAGGAAAGAGCGACAGAATCGGCAGCAGGAGACATTGATTTCGAAGCGACCGAGGATACCGTTACGTTTCGAATATCTCCCCTTTCCTTCTATCAGGTGAATCCCAGGCAGACCGAAAAGCTGTATAGTCTTGCCTTATCCTATGCCGGGCTGACCGGAGAAGAGACGGTCTGGGATCTGTATTGCGGTATCGGAACGATTTCCCTTTTCCTGGCAAAAAAGGCAAAGCAGGTCTACGGAGTGGAAATCATTTCGCAGGCGATTGAAGATGCAAGGGAGAATGCACGCATCAATGGTATCGCCAATGCAGAGTTTTATGTGGGTAAGGCAGAGGAGGTCTTACCGGATAAGTATGAAAAAGAAGGGATCTATGCAGATGTCATCGTGGTGGACCCGCCTCGCAAGGGCTGTGATGAGAAGTGTCTGGAAACCATGCTCGCTATGCAGCCGAAGCGCATCGTTTATGTCAGTTGTGATTCTGCCACACTGGCAAGGGATCTGCGGATTCTGTCAGAGGGCGGGTATGAAGTGAAGAGGGTTAGATGTTTTGACCAATTCGGTCAAAGCGTGCATGTGGAGACGGTTTGTTTATTGTCCAAACTCCATGAAGCGAAGCATCATGTGAATGTGACGGTGGATATGGATGAGATGGATTTGACTGCGGCAGAGAGTAAGGCGACTTATGAAGAGATGAGAGGGGATTAATGATAAAGCATCAAAAAGTTGAAATAAAAGAACGTGATGAATGGAGCAGCTTGGCAGAGTTCCTTGGAAACATAATAGTAAAATATGCAGAAACAGTAGACTTGGATTTTCTGCCAGAGCCTGATAAGTATCTTGCTCAGAAGCGTATAAAGGGAATCTATAAGAAATATATGGAACTTAGCAAACATCAGAGAAAGAATATAAGATGGGTTGACTATCCGAATATATGGTGCTAATCTATTCGTAGATACGAGAAATAAAAGCATATAATACACGTATATGCGAGCAGATGACGGAGAGGTAGTATGATTATCAGTGAAAGAATATTTAAAATTTTAAAAGATAAAAATATGTCACAGAATGCTTTTGCAAAACAGGTAGGATTAGCAAGTAGTACTATTAGTGATTGGAAGACGAAGAAGACCAATCCATCTGCTGATAAGATTATGGATATTTGTATGGTGCTAGAAGTGACACCGGAACAATTGCTAACCGGAAAAGGTATTGATGAGGAATACGTAGAATACAAGCCAAAGAAGGTTAAGGCAGAGCCGGAAATATCCAAAGCTGACATTCGTATCATTGAGGAGATTCATGCTATGAAAGATGCACAGCGTAAAAGACTTATGAAATATATGGAGGCTTTGAAGCAGATAGAGGCATTGGAGGATATGGAGTAGACAAAAGATAGGAGAAGTACTATGGCAGAAGCTACAGAGCTGATGACAGTAGATAATATATGTAACCGAGTCTATATAATAAGAGGGCAGCAGGTTATGCTTGATTATGATTTAGCTGAACTCTATGGATATGAAGTTAAAGCATTAAATCAGCAGGTAAAAAGAAATATTGATAGGTTTCCAGAGGATTTTATGTTTCAACTTAAAAAAGAAGAAATACCAGAAGAATTTTCAAAGTCACAAATTGTGACTTTGAATGAAAAGGGAGATAAAAGAGGTACCAATATAAAGAAAATGCCATACGCATTTACTGAACAAGGAATATATATGGTTGCTACTGTTTTGAAAGGAAAGCTTGCGGAACAACAGAGTATATTTATTATGCGTACTTTTAGGGAGATGCGTCACTATATTAGGCAGAATCAGCAGTTTGTTACTAGAAATGAAATGGATCTTTTAACAGCAAAGGTTGGAACGATAACGGAGAGACAGGACCGAATGGAGAAAAAAGTAGATTCCATTCAAACAGATGTGACTATCTTAGCAGATAACTTTATTACTGATAAAGATAAGAAGACCTTTGTTATTTATAAAGGTCAGAAGTTAGAAGCTGACATTGCTTACATAGAAATCTATCAACAGGCAAAGAAATCAATCTATGTTGTGGATGACTATATGAATGCAAAATCATTACAACATCTTTCACAGAAAGCTGATGGTGTGGAGATTGTTTTATTCACAGAGAACGGAAAAGGTGGGAGAGGATTTCTTACAAACTCTTTAGTGACGGATTTTCAAAATGAATATCCACCTCTTCGGATTAAGCCTAATCCCGATTGTCATGACAGGTTAATTGTACTTGATTATGGTGAAAAGACAGAACTAGTTTATCACTGCGGAGCATCCAGTAAAGATGCAGGGAAGAAACTTTGCGCAATTAATCAAATTACAGAAACCGCAATTATTCATCCGGTAATAGATAGATTACTTTCGTTGCCGGATAAACAGATATAACTTGCTAAGAAAAATAACTTATGGTCAAATGAGATAAAAATAGTATCCCCTTTTCAAATTGATTCGTATAAATAAACAGAAGCGCATAAAACAGAACGAAAGGAGAAAATGACGTATGAGTAAGAAAGAAAAAAGAATGGAACCGGAAACACAGGAACTGAAGAATGTCGAGGCAGAAAAGGCTGAAATCAAAGACGAAGATTTGGATGGTGTGACAGGAGGTCTTATTGACCATACCAAGCAGGAAGGGTTTTTTTTCTTTTACTTTTAATACATGGTTGGTGTGAAAAGGAGATTGTGATGAAATTACAGAAGCGTATAGCCGCAACCCCATTTATAGCGGTTATGATTTTAACAGCTTGCATGCTGGCGGCTTGTTCTGCTACTGATAAGCAGACAGCAACAGAAGGGGCATTTACTTACGAACATGATCCGAGAGAAAATCCCAATGCGATGAAGGATATCATCGAGAACCCGTATGCAGTCTACGGATTTTCCCCCAGTCCGGAGTCGGATCGTCTGAAAGAATATGTGGATGCAATTGACTGGACTAATCCGGAACAGGTGGCAGAGGCAAAAGCACAGCGTGAGGAGTATCATGCCAGTATGTCTGAACTTTATCAGATGATCGAGGACATGCTGGGAGAAGGTAAGAATGTAGAGGAGATTGCCCGTGCTGTCAGCCAGCGCAGGAATGAGCTTCGGCTGGAAGCATATAAGGATGATCCGGAAGGCCTCGAAATAGCTAAGAAGAGTAATCTGGAAACCTATGGTAATGAGAACGGCCCTACAGCTGATTCTCTATATGAAAAATATGGTTCCTGGCAGACGGTGCTGGAGAAGGCGCTGGGTACCAATCCCGGAATGGATGCATGTCTGGGGCTTTATGACGAATATTACGATATATATGATATTGAAGATAATTAAGTAAAAAACGAAAAGTGTAAAGGAGGGTTTTTATATGAAGTATGAAATCAAAGGAGCACCGTTCCCGGTTGTAGTATGTGACGTGGAGGCGGGCGAATCCATCGTAACGCAAAAGGGCGGTATGAGCTGGATGACACCTAATATGGAAATGAGTACGAATGCAGGAGGAAGCTTTGGTAAAGCGATGTCCAGGATGTTCTCAGGCGAGTCAATGTTTCAGAATACCTATACGGCTCGTAACGGTGCAGGACAGATAGCATTTGCTTCCAGTTTTCCGGGGGAGATACTTGCGATTGACGTGGGAAGTAACAGCAATTTAGTTGCGCAGAAATCCGCATTCATAGCATGTGAGTCCGGTGTGCAGATGAGTATTTTCTTCCAGAAGAAGATCGGATCGGGTGTCTTCGGCGGAGAAGGATTTATCATGCAGAAATTTGAAGGCAATGGTACAGTCTTTCTTGAAATAGACGGTTCTGTTGTTACATATGACCTTGCAGCCGGACAGTCCATGCTTTTGGATACGGGACATCTTGCAGCTATGGACAGCACAGTTTCCATCGAAATTGAAACGGTCAAAGGCATTGGTAACAAGTTATTCGGCGGAGAAGGTTTCTTTAATACCAGAGTTACCGGCCCCGGCAGGGTTTGGCTGCAGACAATGCCGATATCATCAGTTGCATCTGCAATTATACCTTACATTCCAACATCTAACTAGACTTTAGAGGTGGAAAAGTATTATGAATCCAATATTAGCAAAGCAATTGGCCATTGATTTCTGTTGTACGGAAGAGATGGTGCTGAATAAGGAAAATGTATTTACGGAATATGAAGCGCTGGAAGGAAGACGGATATTTAACGAGACAGAGTGCTTTCTCAAGGTGGCATCGATTCATGGGAAAATGTTGGCTTCAGGGAAAAAAGAGATAATAAACCGGGTGAAAGAAAGATATAAAGACGGAAGCGGTGCCTGGTTCATGGACATGGATAATCTTCGTGAGCTGGATAAAGAAATGAATCAATATGGTTGCCATATTGCTCAGGCGCATCCGTTTTATATTGCTACAGAAAAAACAGTGGTTGATACAAAGGGATATGAAATCAGGAAGTATATCGGTGATCAAATTGAACAGTTTCGTGGAGATGATCGTTTCGGAGAGGCATTTTTATTTAGCGAATTACCAAAAGATGAAATAGGAATTGCAGCGATAAAGGATGGAAATATCGTAGGTATGGCAGGCGCTACAAGCGATAGTGACATGATGTGGCAGATAGGGATTAATGTAATGCAGGGAGTAGAAGGTTTAGGAATTGGCTCCATGCTTGTAGAAATTCTTAAAAATGAAATTCTTGATCTGGGCAGGCTGCCGTTCTACGGAACTGCAATGTCACATATTTCGTCACAGAAGGTGGCCTTAAATGCCGGTTTTTATCCGGCCTGGGCAGAATTGTATTGTGAAAAAGATTAATTAATACAAACTGTTCCAGTTCTGTTAAAAGAAAAAATATTTTAATCAGAATGATAATAAAAAATTTAAAAATCAGAGGGAAAAATGAAAACAACACAGAAGAAGAAAGTATTTTTAAGTTTGCTATCCGTAATTTTATTATCCTGCGGGTGTTCAAATCAGGGAACAAGGACCACAGAAGCTGTTTATCTCGGTGTGGAGAATTACGGAGCGGAGGAGGTCAACGCGGACACGAAAGACACCTTCTCCTATCGATTTGAAGTGAATGGAAAAGAAGAATCTCTGAAAGTGGATAACGGCGCAATGGATGAAGAGGGAGAATATACATATCCCATCCAGAATCTCCTGAAGGAAGGCTATACCTATGATATCCAAATAGAAGACGGGACCGTGATAGCGGCAGAGGAAAAGGAAGACGCTGATTCGGAAGCTTATCAACCGCCGGTACAGGGGGTGCCGGGAGAGCGGACTTTGAAAAACTTCCTTGCCACGGCATTTATGCCTGTGGGAACCACGCTTTATGTTTATGGTGGAGGCTGGGACTGGCAGGATATCGGTTCGGCAATTCAGACAAGAACCATCGGAGTGTCAGAGGACTGGGTAAGGTTCTTCCAGGCACAGGATGAAAATTATACATTTCGCGACAAGGATGGAAATGAGGAACTAAAGGACCCGGCGAATAGTTATTATCCCTATGGCGGATATAACGAGTATTATTATGCGGGACTGGACTGCTCCGGATATGTTGGATGGACGCTTTATAATGTCATGAATACGGAAAACGGATTAGACGGCTGTGTTATGGGTTCTACCAAGACAGCGAAAAAGCTTGCAGACAATGGCTGGGGCGAGTGGACGCAGGACTTTGCCAGACCGGTTGATTACGCAGGCTCTGACTTTCATCCGGGAGATGTGTTCAGTATCAGCGGTCATGTATGGATGTGTGTGGGAACCTGTGACGATGGAAGTCTCCTGATTCTGCACAGCACAGCTGCAGACAGCAGAACCGGACAGCCGGGCGGAGGGCCGGAGCTTTCTGCCATCGGAGAGGATGAAAACTGTGAAGCGTATCAGCTTGCAGACCGGTATATGTCTGAATACTTCCCTGAATGGTATGAACGTTATCCTGTGGCTCTCAAGGATTATGGGCAATATACTTCGGTTGAAAATGAAAATGCCGGGAAATTCTCCTGGAATCTGACAGGCGAAAATGGAGGATTAAGCGACCCGGATCATTATAGTGATATGACACCGGAAGAGATTCTGGAAGATTTGTTTGGTGAGTAAATGATTGCCAAGAAGCATTTTTCTGTTGATGAACTAAAAAAGGCAGGAATTGTATTGAGAAAATGATGATATTTTGAACCTTGACAATGGAAAAGTGTAGGATATAATAATTGGTAGTACCAATATTGGTACTACCAATTTTGCGTATCAAGGAGCATTCCTGTAATTCAGAAATAACGCCAATTGAATAAAAGAAAACCTCGAAGTACAATAAAGGTGTTCATCTTGGCCGGATGAATAAAACATCTTTATAAATACTGGAGGTTTCTATAATGAATTTAACACAGAATGACAGACTTAAGCAAGTAACAAGTGACACTTTAATT
>JBJELE010000028.1:0-8187 GCA_051878995.1 Lachnospiraceae bacterium
GGTAGACGGCACCACGAATCTGATTCATGACTATCGTGCCAGTGCCATATCTCTTGCGTTACTTTCGGATAAAGAGCCGGTGCTTGGCATCATATACCATCCCTATCTGCAGGAAATGTATTGGGCGCAGAAAGGCAAAGGCAGCTTCTTAAACGGTGAGCCGATTCATGTAAGCAGTGCCGAAACTATGCAGGAGAGCCTGATTGCCATTGGTACATCGCCCTATTACAAACAGATGGCAGGACAGCTTTTTCCTGTTTTTCAGAGAGTTTTCGAAGATTGTCAGGATATCCGTCGAAGTGGTTCTGCAGCCATTGATCTGGCCTATGTGGCTGCGGGCAGAGTAGAAGGATTTTTTGAAAAAGACCTGAAGCTGTGGGATTTTGCGGCAGGCATGCTTCTGGTACGTGAAGCCGGGGGAAAGGTGCTTGGCTATGACGGCACGGATTTAAAGGTGGCGATGATGGCTGGTGTGGTGGCAGGAAATCCTGTGATTGCACAGGAACTGGCCGGAAAATATATTAAAGCATAAAATGTACTTGCACTCTATGCTGTAATGAGTTATACTCTCTGTTGTGAGTAAACATCACACATAATAATTTAATAAGAAAAAGTTCTTCGGGGTTGGGTGCGATTCCCTACCGGCGGTATAGTCCGCGACCCGATACAGTGTAGCACATACCGGTGTGATGCTGTGGAGGCTGATTTGGTGTAATTCCAAAACCGACAGTAAAGTCTGGATGAGAGAAGAAAAACAGAATGACACGTGCGTAATGCCCCGAAACTATCTTTATATGTTTCGGGGTTTTTTTCAGCAGTTGATGAAGAATTGTTCATTTTGTTCTTTGACAAGAGAGTAAGAACTTTTTCCTACAAATCCATGGAGCGACAGCTCCGGAAAGAGAGGAAAAGAAAAATGAGTAACGGTTTATTACAAAGTATTGCGGACAATGTGATTTTTGTTCTGGTCTGCGTGGGTGTTGCGGTGGCATTATTTGCCATTGCTTATGCAGTGGAGAAGTATGTACATAAGAGGGACGGCATCACGGAGCGCATTCTGAATACGAGGAAGATTGCCATGATCGGTCTGTTTTCGGCGCTGTCGGTAATTCTGCATATGCTGGATTTCCCGGTTCCTTTTGCACCGCCGTTCTATCAGTTGGATTTCAGCGAGATTCCGGCATTGTTAGGTGCCTTTGCCTTTGGTCCGGTGGCCGGTGTGATGATTGAATTCTGTAAGATTTTATTAAAGCTTCTGTTGAAAGGAACAAGTACAGCCTTCGTGGGAGATCTGGCAAACTTCGCAATCGGATGCAGCCTGATTCTGCCGGCATCCATCATTTATATGTTTCGCAAGACCAAGAAAAGAGCGATTATTTCCTGCATTACAGGTACGCTGGTTATAACCGTATTTGGTACAGCGTTTAATGCCATCTATCTGCTTCCGGCATTTTCCAAGCTGTATGGCATGCCGCTTGAGGCAATCATTGCCATGGGCACAGAGATTAACGGTGGAATTAACGGGATTGTCTCTTTCGTATGTCTGTGTGTTGCACCGTTAAATCTGTTAAAAGGCTTTGCAGCATCCTTTGTATCCATGTTGGTGTACAAGCCGCTCAGCCCGATTCTGAAGACTGCACATATTTCCCAGAAGAAATCTGTGGAGAAGGTTTCGCATTCAGACGTAGCGTGATGGAATAGTTATTGTTCCGGAATACAGAAAAATAGAAGAAGTTCCTTGCAAGCCGGGGAGCTTCTTTTTTGTGGTGGTGCGCCTAACGGCGCACTTTTAAAATGTAAACATTTCTGAATTTGTAAAAAATATTAGTATGACATTTGCTATTTTCTCGAAATCCAGTATAATATTCTAATACGAATATTTCTGTGGGGCTAAAGCGGTTCTGACGGAAACGGAATGGAAAGGTCTGACGCGATATGGAAATAGAATTTGATGTGAAGATTACACCGGGTGTGTTATATGATTATATGCTGCATCATACTTACAGTCACTTGCCCGGTTTAATGGGTTCTTTAGTGGGTGTGATGATGCTGATTCTGTTTGCATCCAACAGACAGCCTATTGCGCTAATCGTTGGGCTGGTTATTTTACTGTATCTGCCCTGGACGCTTTTCATAAAATCCAGACAGCAGATGATTAACACGCCGGCTTTTAAGAAGCCTCTGCACTATAAATTGACAGAGGAAGGCATACAGGTGTCACAGGACGATACGACAGAGCAGATGGGATGGAATGATATGTTTAAGGCGGTCTCTACCCTGAACAGTATCATTGTTTACACGACGCCGGTCAATGCCTGTATTTTCCCTAAGAAGGACTTAGGGGAACGAAAATATAAGGTTATTGAGATGATTTCCACCCATATGCCGCCGAAGAAAGTGAAAATCAGAAGTTGATGGCAGAAATCCGACAGGAAAGGCATGGCTATTCAGATGAGTAAAATAATGGAAACTTTCAGTGCGGAAGAAACATATACTTTAGGGAAAAAGCTCGGAGAACAGGCGAAACCGGGACAGGTTTATACGCTGATCGGTGATCTGGGCGTGGGTAAGACTGTTTTTACCCAGGGAGTTGCAGCCGGACTTGGCATAACAGAACCGATTAACAGCCCAACCTTTACCATTGTGCAGATCTATGAAGAGGGCAGGATGCCGTTCTATCATTTTGATGTGTACCGTATTGGCGATGTAGAAGAGATGGACGAGATCGGGTATGAGGATTACTTTTATGGAGAGGGAATCTGTCTCATTGAGTGGGCGAATCTGATTGAAGAGATATTGCCGGAAAGTTACATGCAGATAACGATAGAAAAGGATCTTGCGAAGGGCTTTGATTATCGCAGGATTATCATAGAAGAAAAGTGAAAGAAGGCAGTCCCATAGTGCCTTTTTCCTGTTGCTTTGGAGGAATAAGATTTTGAAACTACTTGCATTAGACAGCTCCGGACTGGTAGCATCCGTTGCGCTGGTGGAGGATGATAATTTAATTGCGGAATATACCATACAATATAAGAAGACCCATTCTCAGACGCTGCTTCCCATGCTGGATGAGATTAAGAAAATGGTGGAATTGGATTTATCTACCGTGGATGCCATTGCGGTGGCGGCAGGGCCCGGATCGTTTACCGGACTGCGCATCGGTTCCGCAACGGCCAAGGGACTTGCACTTGCCATGGAAAAACCGATTGTGCCGGTGCCTACCGTGGATGGGCTGGCCTATCAGATGTATGGTACGGATGCACTGGTCTGCCCGATCATGGATGCCAGAAGAAGTCAGGTCTATACCGGTATCTATGAATTTGTTTATGAAAACAACAGTTATGACATGCGTGTCATCTGCGAACAGTGCGCGGTGGCTTTTGATGAGATTGCGGAGCAGTTAAATGAGCTGGGACGTAAGGTTGTTTTTCTGGGGGACGGTGTCCCGGTTTTTCGGGAGCGTATGTCGGAAGTTATGAAAGTGCCTTATACTCTGGCACCGGCTCATTGTAACAGACAATCCGCTGCCTGCATCGGTGCTCTTGGAAGTATCCTGTATGCACAGGGAAAAGTAGAAAGCGGTGTGGAGCATGCACCGGAATATCTGCGGCTGTCACAGGCAGAACGGGAGCGGGCTGAGGCACAGCAGAAGGAGTAAAGAAATGATTACTTACAGACAGATGTGCCCGGCAGATGTGCCTTTTATCAGCCGTTTGGAGGAGGAAACCTTTTCCATGCCCTGGTCACCGGATGATTTTCTGGACATGATCAGGAAAGAGGATGCCAGATATTATGTGGCAGAGGAGGACGGCAGGCTGCTGGGCGGCTGCGGAGTCCTGTTGATTGTGGGCGAGGGCAACATCACCAATGTGGTGATTGCGCCGGAAGAGAGAAACCGGGGGATAGGAACCGGTCTTCTGAGGTATATGATGGAAGAGGGAAAGAAAGACGGGCTTACGGCTTATACACTTGAGGTCAGGGTCAGCAATGCGCCTGCGATCCATGTCTATGAGAAATTAGGCTTCGTATCGGAAGGAATTCGTCCCAACTTCTATGAAAAACCAACAGAAGATGCTATGATAATGTGGAAGAGATAGGAAACGCTTGGAAGAATTACCACTGTTGTTATACTTTTTATTTGATATGATACACATAAGGGGAGAAATGTCAGCAGGCCGGGGAATGTCTTTGGCTGAGGGACATGATCAGATCACGTAACACAACAGGAGGGTATCATGCGCGTTTATTTAGATGAAAATAGAACAGAACTGGTCACGGTAGTTTGTAATGCCTGCCGCAAAGAATTATTGGTAGAAAATGGAATTCTGAAAGAAGAGTGCATTCATGTAGAGCATAATTTCGGCTTCTTCGGGTCAAGAGACGGCGAATGCGACAGATTTGATCTTTGTGAAGACTGTTATCATAAGATGATCGCCCGCTTCCCGATTCCTGTGGAAAACTGGGACAGAAAGGAGCTGCTCTAAACTATCCGGAACGGACAGATCGGAGTACACATGTTAGATATCTGCTTACTGGGAACAGGAGGTATGATGCCGTTGCCTCACAGATGGCTTACATCATTGATGGCACGGTATAACGGAAAGAGTATATTGATTGACTGTGGAGAAGGAACACAGATTGCCATGAAGGAGAAAGGGTGGAGCCCTAAACCGATTGACGTGATCTGTTTTACCCATTTTCATGCGGATCACATCAGCGGACTGCCAGGCATGCTGCTTACAATGGGTAATGCGGAAAGGACAGAGCCGCTTCTTTTGGTGGGACCGAAGGGCTTAAATAGAGTGGTCAGTGCCCTACGGGTTATTGCTCCTGAGCTGCCTTTTGAAATTCAGTGCTTTGAGCTTAGTGAACCGGAACAATCCATTCAGTTTGAAGGGTTTCGGATAGAGGCATACCGGGTCAACCATAACGTTGTATGCTATGGCTATAATATTGTAGTAGAGCGTATCGGTAAGTTTGACGTAAATCGCGCCATGGAAGCGGATATCCCCAGAAATTACTGGAGTCGTCTGCAGAAAGGCGAGATCATAGAGACGGAAAACGGAATCTATACTCCGGATATGGTACTGGGTGCTCCCAGAAAAGGAATTAAGGTAACCTATTGCACAGATACCAGACCCACGGAAAGCATAGTAAGGAATGCGGAGGGTGCTGACCTTTTTATCTGTGAGGGAATGTATGGCGAACCGGAGAAGAAACAGAAAGCAAAAGAATACAAGCATATGACCTTTTACGAGGCAGCGGAGCTTGCCAAGAAGGCAGGCGTGAAGGAAATGTGGCTGACACATTACAGTCCTTCCCTGATTCGCCCGGAGGAATATTTGCAGGCGGTACGGAAGATTTTTCCCAATACGATTGCAGCCAAAGATGGCAGAAGCGTGGATCTCTTATTTGAAGAGGAGTAGTTGAGAAAGGAGTGTGGCATACGTATGAAAAGTTCAAAGGCAATTAAAATTATTATTATCGGACTGATACTTGCAGCGATTATTTTGGTTTTTTATTATCATATAAGCAATACGGCCAAGTCAAAGTCGGAAGAGGAAGTCCAACCTACTGTGGTACAGAATGTATTAATGAAGGACCTGGAGCGCAGTTATCCGCCATCTCCCAAGGAAGTGCTGAAGTATTATAGCGAGATAACCAAATGTTTTTATAATGAAGAGTATACCGAGGAAGAACTGGAAGCATTGGCAATGAAGATTCAGAAATTGTATGATGATGAATTGATAGCCAATAAATCCAGAGAGGATTATCTGAAGGATCTTCACAGTGAGATCGCTGATATGAAGAAAAGTAAATACACCATATACAGTTATGAGATTTCAGCCAGTACGGATGTGGAATATTTTACGGAGAACGGCTATTCCTGTGCCAGACTGTACTGCACCTATAATCTGAAGCAGGCAGGAAGTTCAGGCGTTACCGCTTCCATGGAACAATTCGTACTTCGCCAGGATGAGGACGGACACTGGAAGATTCTGGGCTGGGAACTGGTGAATGATTGAGAAAGGCATGGCTATTAGCATGAAGCAGCAAAATGACGTAACAATCTTGGCGATTGAGTCTTCCTGCGATGAAACTGCGGCGGCAGTGGTCAGAAACGGCAGGGAGGTTCTGTCTAATATCATATCATCGCAGATTGACTTACATACCTTATATGGCGGGGTAGTGCCGGAAATCGCATCCCGGAAGCATATAGAGAAAATAAATCAGGTAATTCTGGAAGCACTGCAGGAGGCAGACCGGAAGCTTCAGGATATGGATGCCATAGCGGTGACTTACGGACCGGGTCTTGTGGGAGCATTGTTAGTAGGTGTTTCAGCAGCCAAAGCCATCAGCTTTGCGTCGGGTATCCCTTTGGTGGGAGTACATCACATAGAAGGTCATATCAGTGCGAACTACATTGAGAATCCTGAGTTGGAGCCTCCTTTTGTATGCCTGGTCGTATCGGGAGGACATTCTCATCTGGTTGTAGTGAAGGATTATGGTGAGTATGAGATATTGGGACGGACCAGAGATGATGCGGCGGGTGAGGCCTTTGATAAGGTAGCGAGGGCCATCGGACTGGGTTATCCCGGCGGGCCCAAGATAGATAAAGTATCCAAGGAAGGCAATCCCAATGCAATACCGTTTCCACGTGCAAAAGTGGCGGACGCGGTCTATGATTTCAGCTTCAGCGGATTAAAGTCGGCAGTGCTGAACTATCTGAATTCCTGTGAAATGAAAGGTATAGAAGTATGTCAGGCTGATGTGGCTGCTTCTTTCCAGAAGGCAGTGGTGGATGTGCTGGTAGAACATTCCATGCAGGCGGTGCAGGAGTGCGGCATGAAGAAGTTTGCCATAGCCGGAGGCGTTGCGTCCAATTCTTCGCTTAGAAGCGCTATGGAGTCGGCATGTCAGAAAAGAGGTATAACCTTCTATCATCCTTCTCCGATTCTGTGTACGGATAATGCGGCTATGATCGGTGCGGCAGGCTACTATGAATATATCAAAGGCGTGCGTAGCGGGTTAGACCTGAATGCTGTGCCGAATCTGAAGTTGGGAGAACGGTAGACGGAGGGCGTATATGGATAAGAAAAAATGTACAGCTATCCTTCTGGCGGCAGGAAGCGGTAAGAGAATGCAGAGCGATGTGGCCAAACAGTTCATGCTGTTAAATGGCAAACCTTTGATTTGGTATGCACTGCATACAATAGAAGAATCTACTATTATAGATGACTGTATTTTAGTTATCGGTGCGGAAGACATTTCCTATGTGCAGCAGGAGATTGTAGAGCGGTATGATTTTCATAAAGTCGTGGCTGTTGTGGCGGGCGGAGCAGAACGGTACGATTCTGTTTATAATGCGTTGCAATTCATCAGGGATGAAACCGGAAAAACGGCGGACTGTGATGGGTATGTGTTTATTCATGATGGAGCCAGACCTTTCCTGACAGAAGAAATAATCGAACGAAGCTACCTGGCAGTACAGGAGTCTCATGCCTGTGTGGTAGGGATGCCGGTTAAGGATACGATTAAGCTGGCAGATTCTGACGGTTATGCGGCATCCACACCGGATCGCAGTATGGTATGGCAGATACAGACGCCACAAGTCTTTGATGCCGGATTGATTATAGAAGCATACAGCAGACTGATGGAGCAAAAAGACGAACTGGCCGGGAAGGGCATTCGGATAACAGATGATGCTATGGTAGTGGAGACTTTGCTTCAACGTCCCGTCAAATTAGTTCAAGGTTCTTATGAAAATATCAAGATTACAACACCGGAAGATTTATGCGTCGCGGAAGCTTTTTTGAACCGTGGATAAGTCAGCTTTTAACAAGGGTTTTCTGTGGATAAAACTTTTTGTGTTTTTTGCGAAAAAGTTGTTGACACTGAAAATCTTTTTTGCTAGAATAATCCTTGCGCTGACCGAGAGGAAAGGCGCAAAACGAACCTGGAGAGGTATCGAAGTGGTCATAACGAGGCGGTCTTGAAAACCGTTTGTCCGCAAGGGCGCGTGGGTTCGAATCCCACCCTCTCCGCTGGAGATACCTCTCCAACCGAGCCTTAAATTGACTCGATAATTGAAGATAGCAGTTATGAATTAGCTTTGTTTGGAGAAGTACCCAAGATGGCTGAAGGGACACCCCTGGAAAGGGTGCAGGTCGTTAATAGCGGCGCGAGGGT
>JBJELE010000029.1:0-329825 GCA_051878995.1 Lachnospiraceae bacterium
AGTCCGCAGTAAATAAGCAGATTTATTGCGAAAAATTTTTACCTTTCACCACTGATAACTTCTGACTGCGTAAATTTACCTTCGGATTTAATTGGATAGAGTTCACCCACGATGCTCTGATAATGTATCAGGAAATGACTTGTGGCTTTACTTTAACCCAGATCCTTTACTTTTGCAAGGTCTAATTGCCCGTTTGGGCAGACTCCGGCTTAGTCCTCTTGGGTGCTTCTTTAGGCTGAGTTATTCCAACTGTCAAGGACTATGCCACAAAGTGGTGCGAAGCATCCTTGACAGTTGGTATAATTCAGCCCTTTTTGTAATCAAGAGGACTAAGCCTCTTCTTGACGCATTTGCGTCATCTTACAAGCCCCAGATATGTGCATTGAAATATATCGTTTTTTTATTGTGCAATGACAGACTGTGGGTGATACGTTCTGTATATTTCCCCAGTTCTCCATGCCTGTTCTTTTCAGATGTTATGATTTGTGTACTGCTTAAAATGTTATACTCCGCACCCACCGCCTGTGGCAGTTTCCTTTCCTGATAACGTACTAATTCGAGCATATCCCCGCCATTCGGATAATACGCTCTCAGTTGTGCCATCTTTGTTGCTCCCAACACGCTCCATCCCATTGGGCGCGAGCTCATGCGACTTGAAAGTATATGACTTACATGCCCTTCCGTACTGCTTCCTTTTACTCCGTCTTTATGCTTTAACCGTATTTTTGCTGCTGTCCAGTTTGACAGGATATAGGTTTTGGCTTCCTCCATACGTTTCTTTCCCGTTTCTTCTGTCAGATATCCTTCTAGCTTCTCCACCAGTTCTGCAAAATCTGCTTTCGTCTTACTTCGGATTGCTGCACGCAGTTCGTCAGCGGCATCCGTTTTGCTGTCTTTCATGTGGCTGGTCAGCTTTATCAGATACTTTTCCAGATGATATTCATCCAGTACGTGTGTAATCCCGGCAATACGGCTCATTCCCGACTTAATCCAGCTGCCACCATCTGAGTTAACATATATTTTTTTAACCTTGTCTAAATCGTAATGGCTGCTCAGATATTCGTATATCTCCTCCCAAAACCGGATATTTCCTTCTCCGTTATTTACCCCGCAGAAGTAGTATGGGTTTACCAGACAGTGGCGTTTGCTCTTTGGTGATTCATTTTCTATTCCTTCATAAATATAGACCAGTTTCACTATCAGACAGTTATTCTTCTGGTGGTTTTCGTTTTCTTTTAAATCACCCTTTTTCTCACGGAACTGCAGTGATATATGATCCTCATCCGCATCAATGTAGAGATAATCCACTACTTTTTTCTTTCCGGTTTTTCTTCGTTTTTCGGGAATTCCAAACCATGAATTTTATTCTTTACTGTTTGCTTACTCACCTCAGAGGTCAGACTGACGTTCTCCCCTCCGCGTCGGTAAGAAGTCTGTACTGCTTCCTCTAAAAGTTTTGCTTCAGCATCCTCTGTAAGTCTTTCATTTGGGTCTATTCCAAGAATCCGGTCAAGGAGATACTCGCTTTTCCCCGTTTTCTTGTTTGTAAACAATGTTTTGCTGAATCTCACGTCTCCAAGTGAAGTCGTCAGCTGCTTTTTACTATGTGCTTCTACCCCCCAATGTTTCAACCGGATAGGGCTTTTCTGAAGCATCATATCCATTGATTCCAAAGACTCCTTTATCATTTCCAACCCCAGCTTATGAAGCTCATCTGTAAGACCATAAACGTATTCCGCCAGCTTCGTTGGATCCTTCATAAAATCATCTTCAAGTTTTTCAAATCTGTTGATGCATTCTTCTTCAAAATATTTTATACTGTTAACCATAGAGAACACCTTTCTTTGCTTTCGTATTTTGGTTTGGTCACCTAATACTTTATCACAAAGTGGTGTTCTCTTCTCATTTAATCCGAATAAAATTTTACGCTAGCGATAATCTGTCCTGTAGACAGCAGCCTGTTTCTCCGTTTTCATTGAAAACCTTAACCGCATATTGTACAATAAACCTTAACGCAATAATATAATATGCATCAATATAATATGTATTGATATAATATGTAGAAATCATATAGAAAGATAGGGACACACTATGGCATTTGACGGCATTACCATTGCATCTATCGTAAGCGAATTGAATAAAGAACTGTTGGGCGGACGCATCTATAAGATTGCCCAGCCGGAAAGTGACGAATTATTACTTACTGTTAAGAATAACAGTACCCAGTACAGACTGCTTCTATCTGCGGACGCATCTCTGCCTTTGGTTTATCTGACAGAAAACAACAAGCCAAGCCCGCTGACTGCACCGGGTTTTTGTATGCTGCTTCGCAAGCATTTACAGAATGCTAAGATCATAGGTATCAGGCAGCCGGGACTGGAACGGATCATCCATCTGGAATTGGAGCATCTGAATGAATTGGGAGATGTATGCCATAAGAAGCTGATCATCGAGATCATGGGGAAACACAGCAATATCATCTTCTGCGATGATACCAATAAGATCATTGACAGCATTAAGCATATTTCCGGAATGGTCAGTTCTGTCCGGGAAGTATTGCCCAGCAAAGATTACTTTATTCCACAGACCATGGAGAAAGCGAACCCACTTCGCTTTGCACCTCAATATGTTCAGTCTTCCGATGACCTGATATGCTTTAACAAAGCGGAAGGGGACAATACGCTTATCACTTATGAGGAGTTCAGGCAGCATATGCGAACCAGACCTATGCCGCTTTATAAAGCGCTCTACACTTCTTACACAGGACTTTCTCCCATCATTGCTCAGGAAATATGTTACCGGGCAGGTATCGATGCAGATCTGCCCGCCAATGTAATGGCTGATGTTTCCTGTGAAGATATGCCGCTTCGACAGGGTGATTTGACAAATGTATCTGCCGGTTCTCTCCGGGCAGCCTATGACACAATAACATCCATAATGAACGATGTGGTTACAGGTAGCTTTGTTCCTTCCATTATTTATGAAGGCAAAGAGCCGATCGAATTCTCCGTGCTGCCGCTGACCCTTTATCCCGGTCAGGATATCCATACTTATGATTCTGTCAGCACGGTGCTGGAACATTATTATGCAGAGCGCAACATTATAACCCACATCCGCCAGAAATCCGCGGATCTACGCAAGATTGTACAGACTGCTTTAGAACGCAATGTCAAAAAGTATGATTTACAAATGAAACAGATGCAGGATACAGAAAAACGGGATAAATATAAAATATATGGAGAACTGCTGAATACCTACGGCTACAACATAGAGCCCGGTGCCAAATCCATGGAAGCTCTCAATTACTATACCAATGAGATGATTACCATTCCGTTGGATGATATCCTTTCACCGCAGGAAAACGCCAAGAAATATTTTGAAAAATACAACAAACTAAAGCGGACTTATGAGGCACTTTCAGAGTTGACCATTGAAGTCAGGCATGAGATAGAACATCTGGAATCCATCTCTGCTGCACTGGATATCGCCATGCAGGAGGATGATCTGGTGCAGATAAAGGAAGAACTGATTGAAAGCGGCTATATACGCAGAAAAGGCGGCACTAAAAAAGCCAGGGTCACAAGCAAGCCCTTCCACTACATCAGCAGTGACGGTTTCCATATCTATGTAGGGAAGAACAACTTCCAGAATGATGACCTGACTTTCAAATTTGCCACCGGCAACGACTGGTGGTTCCATGCCAAGAAAATAGCCGGTTCCCATGTGATTGTCAAAACCGAAGGACAGGAACTGCCCGACCGTACTTTTGAAGAAGCAGCACGCCTGGCTGCATACTACTCCAAAGGGAGGGAGCAGGATAAGGTAGAAATTGATTATGTCCAGAAAAAACATGTCAAGAAACCTGCCGGTGCCAAACCCGGTTTCGTAGTATACTATACCAATTACTCCATGACTATTGATTCCGATATATCAGGGTTATGTCAGGTATAATAACTGACATAACTCTAATTTGCAGCGACAACTCCCTGCTGCCTATTCATGTTGCCCATATTACGGCTGACTCAGGATGTCGGGCTTTGCGTTACGGTAATATTTACTCCGTCAGACTCCACAGTGACATTTCCGTCTATGGTATCGTAGATCCGGCAGCCATATTTTTGTAATAGCTGTACTGTCTCTTCCTCCAGCCTCTCCCGCTCCGGTCCAACCGTCAGGACAGCCAAATCCGGACTCACACAAGCGATCAGATTCTCCAGCTTCTTATAATAATCTCCGTGATGGGGCATTTTAATCAAATCATAGTGTTCTTCTGCCAGCGCCGTCTCCAGGAATTCTCCGGTCCTTTTCTTCATGGCATCTCCCATTAGTAAAAATCGATTTTCCCCATAGGTTACCGTTGTGATCAGAGAATAATTGTTATCATCCTTATATTCCGTTTCATTCGGTACACTGACAGCAATCTCTGCACCGGATGCAGTAAAGTTATAATCCTCATGCAGCCAAACCTGTCTGGCCTCTGACTGTTCCAGTGCCTGTACTAATGTTTCATAATACAATGAAGTTTCTTCATAATCCGGCATTATGATACAGCCCACATCATAATTGGCAATAAGCCCGGCAGCACTACCGATATGGTCTTTATCAAAATGACTGAGAATCATATAGTCAATGGTCGCAATCTGCTTCTCATCAAGAAAATCGGAAATCAATTCATAATCATCTGCATCAGCAGTATCATTGACAATCACACAATTCTCCAATTCAATCACAATACAGTCCGATTTACCTGTATCAAGAAATGTCATCATAAGCCTGTCGCCATCCTGATTCCGCTCTTCGGAAAGAACCGACGACGAATCAGGCTGTGGCGTAGCCAGACCACAGCCTGTCATTGTCAGAATAACTCCCATAACACCTGCACCACCCATCACATAGACAGGATTTATTTTCCATTTACGCAACACAAATAATCCAATTCCAAAAATGATAACAGAGCCGTACCGTATTCCACTCCAGTCAGCCGGCATGGAACGCTGTCCATAAAAAGATAAAACAATCAGAGAAAGTCCTGCAGATGCAATCATAGCAATCACTGCCGGGCGAAGTCCTGTCAAAATGCCCTGCACCATATTTAATCCCCGGAAACGATAATACAGATATGCCAACAGCATAACTATCACACAGGAAGGGCAGATACACCCCAGTGTGGCAATAATAGCTCCCGGTATCCCTGCTATCTGTATTCCCACAAACGTGGCCGAATTAATGGCAATCGGACCCGGTGTCATTTCTGCTATCGTCATAACATCAGCAAACTGCGTCATGGTTAGCCATGCATGAGTATCCACTACCTGTTGCTGGATAAGGGGCATGGCAGCATATCCGCCCCCGATACTGAACAGCCCGATCTGAAAAAAGCTTAAAAACAGTTCAAGATAAATCATTGCTGTCGTTCTCCTTTCCCATTCTACTCCGGCAGAGCATGTTTATTACCCCGACGGCCCCACAAATCAACAGAATTATAATAACATTCATATGTGCAAAATGAACCAGTCCAAATGCTACAAGCATCATCACAACAGGTACCAGCCTTTTTTGTTTAAAAATTCCCTGTCCCATCGTGATTACCACATCACAGATTACAGCCGCCACCCCTGCAAGCATTCCCTTCATGACCATATCTACAATCACATTGTCCCGAAATGCACGATAAAACAGAGAGACAATGGAAATAATGATAAGCGGCGGTAATATTGTTCCCAGTACGGCAAGCAACGCACCGGTTATGCCCGCCACATGATATCCTATCAGAATAGAGGCATTGACTGCGATTGCTCCCGGGGATGACTGGGCAATTGCTGTCAGGTCAAGCATTTCCTGCTCTTCTATCCAGTGCAACTGTTCCACAAATTTCTTTCGCATCAACGGAATAATCACAAATCCACCGCCAAAGGTACAGGCGCTGAGCTGAAATACAGACCAAAACAAAATTTTGTATTGATGTTTCTTCCCGTCCACTTCTTTTTCCTCCCCCATTTCAGTATCCTAAGTATAGCACCTTTTGCATGATTGCACGAGTCGCTTTCCGCGCATAGAAACAGATTCACAAAAAAACGGGCAGAAGCCTTCACTTCCACCCGTCTGACTCTTATCTGTTATAATGTCTTGGACGCAAACAGTGATTTCACATGATCGATTTCTGCCTGCGTAGCTTTTGCAGCCGGCACATAATAGGACTTCTCACGTGCGATCTGATATAACTCCTCCTGAGACTGTTCACAGGCATTACGAAACTGCTTTAATGTCTGCTTTAATTCCTTATTCTCTGTTTGGGCGATCATCTCACCAAACCTTACCAGTTCACCGTTGATTCCTGTCAGGGTATCCGCTACCATTATCTTTTCTTCCATCTGCATTCTTTTATACTCCTTCCGATTTCGCTTTATGGGATATGATTCCGTTATATGAGGGATACATCTGCATTTACTGCAGGAACTCCATCAACTGCTGCTTGTTCTGCATCGCAGACTGTGCGCCTTTCTCAAAGAACTGCTTTACCTTCACATCAGATGCACATTGTGCATACTCTTTCATCTTACAGTGTGTCACATCATAACCACCCATGAGATGACGCAGATTTTGTAAATCCAATTCTGATAAATTTGCCATAGAATTTCCTCCTGATTCATTGTGATAAGCTATCGGATGCCGCACTTTGCAAATCATCCTGACGCAAAAAATGATTGTCCTTAACAGTATGGATGTTTGGACAATCATTTATTCATGTAACAGATGAAATTTCTTGGCATAATGTACCAGCATCATTCCCTTTGGAAAAGACTTCAGTTCCGACTCACTCACTCCACCGATCAGCAGGAGCACTGCAAAATATACACAAACCGCTATACCGATTGCAATCAGCAGTACCAGCCTGCTGACAGGAATAAGGAGATACAGCCCGTGATATACACCGTACGCCACAACGCCCATCACAAGTGCCGCCGCTCCGGGTTTCAGGAATATTTTGACATAATCAAGTTTATATTTTAAATGCTTATGGACTGACCATTGATTAAGCAGGCACATGGCCAGCGAATAGATAATATTGGCACAGGCCAACGCATAAGTATCCAGATCCGTAAACATCAGAATTGCCATAAGACCCGCCACCTGGATTGCCAGTGCTATTACCGCATGGATAACAGGTGTATTGACCCTGCCGATTCCCTGAAGCACCGCATTGGTCAGCGTCGATAAGCCATACAGCACTACCGTCACCGAAAGGGCTGCCAAAAGACCGGAAGCCATATCCAGAGAATCCTTCTGCGGAAAAATAAACTGCATGATTGGTCTGGCTAAGACAGTCATTCCCACCATCGCCGGTATGGATACCAGCATTGTCATCTGGATTGCCTTCGTAACCTGTTCCCTTGTACGGACATATTCTTTGCGCGCATAAGTAGTGGAAACACTCGGAATTGTAGCCGAAGACATGGCAGAAGCTATGGCAATCGGAATATTTACCACAGCAACCGCCTGAGTGGAAAATATACCGTAATGATTCCCGTACAGCACCGTATCTACCTGTTTGTAATCCATAACATAATAGTAAATATACATATTAACTACGGTAGAACAGTTATAAATAAACGTACTCAGGATAAACGGAGTAACAATGGTAAATATGACCTTAAAAATCTCGCCGTAACTCTCCTCATGCCTTGACCGGTCTCTTGTCATCCGCTTATGGATGAAATTGCGGTTCAGCATATACATTCCGAACATAAACAGAAGCCCGGTCAGGACACCGGCTCCGGTACCAATAGCGCTTCCTGCGGAACCATAAACAGCCTGTGTGGTAGTATCCTGGGATGACACATAATGAATCAGCAGATAGGCTGCCAAAATACTGACTACGGCATTCATGATCTGTTCCAGAATCTGAGAGATTGACGTATGCACCATAGAACTGTGCGCCTGAAAATATCCTCGCAGTACACCCAGAAAACCCGAGAAAAAGATGGTTGGCGCCAGAACCCTGAGTGCCGCCGTGGCATTAGGATTCTTACTGACTAAAACCGGTGCCGCCGCATAAGTAAAAACAGCAGCAATGCCACCTACAATCAATACATAGAGAAGGGCACAGTGAAATACCTTCTGGGCATTCCTATATTCCTTAAAAGCAAGTCTCTGTGCAATCACCTTGGAAATCGCAGACGGTATGCTGTATGAAGAAATCAAAAGAATGATCGTATAGATATTGATTGCCGCACTGTAGTAATTGTTGCCTTCCAATCCAATAATACTTAAAAGCGGACTGCGATAAATAAGGCCAATGACTTTGACGATCATTCCCGCTGCTGCCAAAATACCCGCCTGCAGTACAAAGCTGTTTGTTTTTTTATTCGTACTACTGCCCATACCTTTTACGCTGCCCCCTTTCCTTCGTATTTCTACTGTTCGCGCAACAAAACGGAAACAACCCAGCAATGGATTATTTCCGTCTCTTATCTATACATTCACGTCTTCCTAACCGATCAGCCAGTCATACATCTCCTGATATTTCTTAGCTGATACATGCCATGAGAAATCTGTTGCCATACCTCTGTCGATAATCTTATTCCACTCACGCTTCTTATCATAATAAATGTGCTCTGCATAACGAATCGTTCCAAGCATCTCATGTGCATTATAGTTGGTAAAGCTGAAGCCGGTACCCACACCTTCATATTCATTATATGGCTGTACCGTATCTTTCAGACCACCGGTCTCACGCACAATCGGTACGGTACCATACCGAAGTGAAATCAACTGGCTCAAACCGCAGGGTTCAAATAAGGATGGCATCAAAAATGCATCACTGGCAGCGTATATCTTATGAGATAATTCATCGGAATAATAAATGTTTGCCGATACCTTGCCATGATATTTCCAGTCAAAGTGGCGGAACATATTCTCATACTGCTCTTCACCGGTGCCCAGAACCACGATCTGTACATTATCCCTACACAGTTCATCCATCACATAAGCAATCAGGTCAAAACCTTTCTGTCCCGTCAACCGGGAAACAATACCGATCAACATCGTCCTGTCATCCTGGTTCAGTCCTAACTGTGCCTGAAGCGCCCGTTTGTTCTTAATCTTCTCCTTACGGAAATTCACTGCATTATAATGGAATTCAATATCCTTATCCGTCTCCGGATTGAATTCATTATAGTCGATACCATTGACAATACCTCTCAAGTCACCTGATCTGGCACATAGCAAACCATTTAACCCTTCGCCGTAAAATGCCGTTTTAATCTCCTCGGCATAAGTATTGCTCACTGTCGTAATCGCATCGGCGTATACCAGACCACCCTTTAAAAGATTAGCATCTTTATATGCCTCCAGCTTGTCTGCCGTAAAGAAATAATCCGGAAGTCCGGTAATTTCTTTCACTTCTTTTACGCTCCATTTGCCCTGGAACTTCAGGTTATGAATGGTCATGACCGTCTTAATGCCCCGATAGAAATCTCCACCCTGGAATCTTTCCTTCAGATAAACCGGAATAAGTCCGGTCTGCCAGTCATGGCAATGAATCAGATCAGGTCTGAAACCGACCACAGGGAGTATCGACAAAGCTGCTTTACAGAAGAAAGCATATTTTTCAATTTCAAATAATGCATTGTCACTGTAAGGTCTGAAGCCATTAAAATAAGACTCATTATCAATGAAATAATATTTGATACCATCAACTTCCGATTCCATGATACCTACATATTCTTCTTTCCAATGGAAGTCCATATAAAAATGTGTCTTATATGTCAGCTTATCCTTCATTTTCTGCGTCATACAGGTATATTTGGGAAGTATTACCCTGACATCGAAATATTCCCGGTCAATACATTTTGGCAGAGAACCAACCACATCTGCCAGACCTCCGGTCTTAATAAACGGCACACCTTCTGATGCAACAAACAAAATATTTTTCATGCTAACCCTCCAAGTCCTATTACCCATTCTAAATGGCATACCGAAAATATGGGACATATCTCATATTTCGTCCTAAGAGTAAAATATACTTCATGAATATCTTATTCTTATTGATATAGTATACAATATTTTAGTTGGCAATAAAAGGATTATTTTGAAAATTAGCGGCGATATTGTAAACGTATCTTATCCGCAATCAGAGCAATGAACTCGGAATTAGTCGGTTTTCCTTTGCCGGTATTAATTGTATATCCAAAAAGTGCATCTAAAGTCTCCATTCTTCCTCTGGACCATGCTACTTCAATTGCATGGCGGATAGCCCGTTCCACCCGGCTTGGTGTCGTTTGATATTTCTTGGCTATGGTAGGATATAACACTTTGGTAATGGAACCAAGCATCTCCACATCCTCCACCGACATCATAATAGCTTCTCTCAAATACTGATACCCTTTAATATGTGCCGGGACACCAATTTCATGTATCATATCCGTAACGTCTTTCTCCAGATCATGCTGTATCGGCATCTGTACCATGTCCACATTCTGCACATCCCCCTCTTTCATGGCAGAAGGGACAGTTATCATGATCTGAAATTCCTTATTCGTACTGATCAGATTGTTCAAAATCCTGTAAAATTGCTCCTGATCTCTGGATGCTGTCACATTTAAAGTTTCCATATTTTCCCTCCGTTATAAAATTCCCCTCGCTTTTACTTTCACACCCCGGGTTGATTCTTTCCTATTATAACAAAGAAAATACCGCTTGGAACCTTTATGCATCGCATTGGCCTTCAGATCATACCATCATTCTAATGGGTCAGCATCTCTTCAATAAAGATGCCATAGCCTCTTGTTGAATCCTGAACCAGCACATGAGTAACAGCCCCTGCCAATTTGCCATTCTGAATGATGGGGCTGCCGCTCATACCCTGAATAATGCCGCCGGTCAGGGTAAGAAGCTTCTCATCCACTACTTGTATCACAATTCCTCTGTTAATATTTCCATGCTCCAGATTCACCTCCACAATCTCCACATCATAGAATTCCGGTTCCCCCGTAACGGAACAGATAATTTGAGCCGGTCCCAGTGCGATCTCCTGTTTCAGTGCAATCGGAATCGGTTCATAACAGGATGTTTCTACAAGTTCTTCATCGCAGATTCCAAAAATGCCTTCTTTGGTGTTCTCTGTAATCTCTCCGATTACATTATCACTGTCATACTCAATGTAACCTGTTAATTCTCCCGGTGCACCATTGGCACCTCTGGTAATTCCAACAATTTCGGTCTTATACAGAGTTCCTTCCTCCAAATTCATCAGCAAAGAGGTGTCCACATCATTAATTCCATGTCCCAGAGCTCCAAAAGAATGATCTGTATCTTCATACGTCATCGTACCGATTCCCTGCGCATTATCGCGAATCCATATTCCCAGTTTCCATTCATGATTCTGATTCCGGTCCGCTTTGATCATGACATCCGTTACTTCTTCATTTCTTTTGATCGTCAGTACCATATCCTCTCCACCGGATTCCTCTACCAGCTTAATAAAATGCTTTTTGTTTTCAATTTCCACCCCATCTATCTTTAAAATATAATCCCCCTTCTGCAAAACATATTTAGCCGGCGAAACCTGATCTCCATCCCTGTTTTCAAATTCTCCGATACCCACTACTAATACTCCATCCGTTTTTACATAGATACCAATAGGGATGCCGGACGGAATCAACATTTTATCCTGAATGACCTGAACATCAACATTTTTATAGGGAAGTATCCCAAATAATCTCAGGTCCATCTGATAAGTATCAATCTCATTTGCTCTCACCTTTACTTTATGTGCAAAATCTACGTGGATACTCTCCACAGCACCGGACATACTCTCCGCAGCCTGCTCATCTTCTTTTCTCCGAACAGTCTCTGCAACAGAAGACACCTGTGCAGCTTCTTCCTTTACTTTATAGATTTCTCCCGACACCGGCACCTTGAAATCCAACTCCTGTTCTACACCTGCACGGATCTTAATAGTGGAAGGAATCTTATCCCAATACATATAGTATACGGCACATGTAAGAGCAATCACTGCTATAAATAACAGGCAGTAAAGAAATCTCCGATATCGCCTTTCCTGTTGTTTTGTCAAATTAATTAATCTGTTCAATTTATCACATCCCTCATCTTTCAAAAGAGTATGAGCTTGCCCATGCCCGGACAGACCGGAAAAGGACACACATAAAACAGTGTGTCCTTTCTAGTATGTGAAAAATCTCACATTTTAATTTAATATTGTTTTGATTTTCTTGCCAAATCTTTCATTTCTCTTGCATTATTACGTACATTCTCCGTAATACTTGCTCCACCAAGCATTCTGGCAAGTTCTTCCACGCTCTCCTCTTCCGTAAGTTTTCGAATGTTTGTGGCAGATCGCTGATCCACCACCTGCTTTTCTATGCAAAAATGAGTATCTGCCATGGCTGCTATCTGCGGAAGATGTGTGATACAGATCAACTGATGCTCTTTTCCGAGAATTCCCATTTTTTCAGATACTTTCCACGCTGTCTTACCACTGATCCCTGTGTCAATCTCATCAAAAATCAAAGTTTCAATTTTATCTTTATCAGCAAGCACTGTCTTAAGCGCCAGCATGATACGGGATAATTCACCACCACTGGCTACCTGCGCCAGTTCTCTGAGTGCTTCCCCGGTGTTTGTGGAAATAAAAAAGGTTACCCGGTCGTATCCATTTGCACTCATCTGCTCTTCCGATCCGGTAACATGTATTTCAAAAGAAACCGAAGCGAAATTAAGATCTATCAACGCTTTCTTCATTTCATCAGCCAGACGTAAAGCATTACGGGTACGAATCCCAGACAACTCGGTACAGCATGCGAGCACTTTCTTCTTCAAAGTATCCGCTTTTTGCTGCAACTGTGTACGATAGGCATCATAATCCTGATACTTCGCCAGCTTCTCTGATGCCTGCTTCTGATAATTTAAGATTTCTTCTATAGAATTCCCATATTTTGACTTTAGATGATTGATCAGATTTAAGCGTTTCTCCGTCCGGTCAAAGAGCTCTGCATCAAACTCGAGATTTGACAAATACTCTGCCAGCCCTCTGTTATAGTCATTAAGGAGGCTGTCAATGTCCAATAACTGCTTTTCAAATTCCTGTAAAACTTCATCATAGGCAGATATACTCCGGATCTCGCGCAATGCCCGTCCGACATTACCGCCTACTCCGTTCTCCTCATATCCGCATAAAGAATAGGCAGCGCCTGCTGCTTCCTTAATCTTCTGACTGTTAACAAGCTTCTGATACGTTTTCTCTATCTCTTCGTCTTCCCCCGGGACCAACTGTGCCTCTTCAATCTCCTGACATTCAAATTCTGCCAGGGCACTTTCCCTCCTGCGGGTTTCTTCATCTACTTCGTTGTGGGACAGCTCCTCAGCCACCTGTCTGTACTGCTGATACAAACATCGTAACTGTTCTTTACAGGACAACAGATCATCACCGGCATAGGCATCTAATATTTCCAGCTGCTTAGCCGGTTGCAAAAGAGACTGATGTTCATGCTGACCATGAATATCAATCAGAATCTCTGCCAATTGTTTCAACTGTCTTGCCGTAACAGTCTCTCCACATACCTTACATACATTGCGATTCGGCATAATCCTACGCTGTAATATAATCTGCCCATCTTCCACAGGCAGTTCCAGCTCCTGAATTGCCTTCATCTGTTCATCCCGGTCAATATCAAAAACCAATTCTACAAGGGCATATTCCGCGCCGGTACGGATCATATCCTTATCAGCCTTTGCCCCCAATGCCAGATTAATGGAACCAATGATAATGGACTTACCTGCACCGGTTTCTCCGGTCAGTATATTAAGTCCCTTCTCAAAAAAGACCTCTGCCTCATCAATCAAAGCCAGATTTTTCACGTGTAAACTTTGTAACATACTATCACCTCTTATGTATTCTCTCCGGGCATGTTCCTTTTTTCTCACAAGACACATGCAAATACATAATGTATTAGGTTCCTGAAATCATCCTGCCGATCTGCTCCATCACATTCTCGGCTTCTTCCTCGCTGCGCATAGCTATCATTAACGTATTATCTCCTGCTATGCATCCAACTATTTCATCCAGTTTCAGGGCATCTACTGCAGCAGCTACTGCCATGGCCATACCTGACACCGTCTTCATAACCAAAAGATTCTGTGCCAATGCCATGGATACATACCCTTCCTTCAATACCCTGATATATTTATCTCCAAGATGCGGTTCTTCCTGGGTAAACGCCACATATTTCTGTTTTCCCTTGCCATTGGGGATCTTTGACAGCTTCAACTCTCTGATATCTCGGGAAACAGTCGCCTGAGTGACCTGATATCCCGCACGGCACAGATGATCTGCCAGTTCCTCCTGGGTTTCAATCTCATATTTGCCAATCAGCTCAATTATTTTATCATGTCTGGCTTTTTTCATTTAAATCCTCATTTCTGAGCAGTCTATTCGCTCATCTTCTTATGCAGCACAGCCAAAAAGCTCTCTGTATTCAGTTTTAAGATACCCGTGGTCTTGACCGCCTTTCTGATCTCTATATGATCTCCTGTCTGCAGGGTAATCTTATGACTGCCATCGAAATTCGCCTCCACAGTCTGCATTTGACCGTCTCTTCCCTGCGGTATCTCTATCCTGATTTCGTCCTCCGGTGCTAAGATAATGCTCCTTGTATTCAATGTATGAGGGCAGATCGGTGTCAAAAGCAGCAGTCTTGCACAAGGTTCCACAATAGGACCTCCCGCAGACATATTATACCCGGTAGAACCTGTCGGTGTTGCCACAATAATACCATCTGCGCTATAACTGTTCAGGAACTGACCATTGACATAAATCTGAAACGTCAATATCTGCAAAGTACCGCATCTGGATATCACGATATCATTCAGCGCATAATTTTCTTCAGATACCCCCTGCTTTTCAACTCTGCCCACCAGCATCATTCTTTCTTCCCTGGTAAAATCATCCCGTAATAGCTGATCTAACGCTGCTTCCAGATTTGAGCTTTCTACCTCCGCAAGATATCCCAAAGTCCCCAGATTAATTCCCAAAAGTGGAATATCCTTATCCATCATATTCCGGGCGGCACGAAGCAATGTACCATCCCCGCCCAAGACCAGCACACAATCCGGCTGAGGGCCGGAAACCTGTTCGGCCACCGGTTTTTCTCCATCCACGCAGACTGCATTTCCTCCATGGATTCTGATATATTCCGCTATTCTTTTTGTATAGATTTGATCCGGATCTTTTCCCGCATTCGTAATCAGATAAAACTGTTTCATCTGTCTATTTCGCCTCGTCTAATGCACCGTGCGCCTCAGTTATAATTTGTGAGATAAGCGCCATCTGCCCCTCTTCCCAAGATTTTCCACTTTGAACCGCTATTATGTCACGCAGTTTACTTTCTGCGTCGGCCTCTGTCATCGCAAGCATATCTTCCGTCAGTTCACTTTTTTTCTCTATAAACATCAGATACTCTATGTTTCCTTCCGGCCCCTTAATAGGAGAATAAGTAAGACCCAGAACTTCAAATCCAATGAGATCTGCATAGTCGATTATCTTATGCACAACCTCCTCATGAACCGTCGAATCCCTTACTACACCTTTCTTACCAACCTTCTCCTTGCCGGCCTCAAATTGCGGTTTAATCAGACACACCATGCGTCCCTGCTCACATAATAAGTTTCTCGCCGGTATCAGAATCTTTGTCAACGAGATAAAGGAAACATCTACAGAAGCAAAATCCACCTGTTCTCCGATATCGTCCGGTGTGACATAGCGGAAATTTGTCTTCTCCATGCAGACGACCCTCTCATCATTTCTAAGCTTCCAGGCTAGCTGCCCATGTCCCACATCAACGGAGAACACCTTTTGGGCACCATTTTGCAGCATGCAATCCGTGAATCCACCTGTGGAAGCTCCGATATCCATACATACCTTATCTGTCAAAATGATTGGAAACTGTGACATTGCTTTCTCCAGCTTCAATCCGCCACGACTCACGTACTTCAACGTACTCCCTTTCACTTCTATATGAATTTTACTCTCATCAAAGGTGGTTCCTGCCTTATCTTCTCTCTGACCATTCACGAATACATTGCCTGCCATAAGGATGGCCTTCGCCTTCTCCCTGGACTGCGCAAAGCCCTGCCTGACCAGAAGCACATCCAATCTTTCTTTCATACGCTCTATATCTGTCCTTGCGAAATATACTGGGTCATCACTTTCTTCACAATTGAATCGGCGTCAATACCAATCTCCTGCTTGAGCAGATCCACATTACCATGTTCTACATATTCATCGGGAATGGCTATGTTCAATACCCTGGTAGTTACGCCAATAGCATCCACATAGTCTCTGACCTTCTCTCCATAACCGCCGCTTAAAACATTTTCCTCCATTGTCACGATCAGCTTATGTTCCCGACACGCTTCCCTGACAGCCTCTTCATCAATCGGTTTCACAAATCTTGCATTAATCAGTGAACAGGAATACCCTTTATCCTTTAACTGCTCACGTACATCCAGTGCGACTTTGACCATACTGCCAACTGCCATAAGTACGATATCCTCTTCCTCGTAAATCCATTCACTCTTACCATATTCCACTGGCGCCCGGTTATCCATAAGACCATCAAAAGCCTCTCCTCTCGGATAACGAATGGCAATCGGCGCCTCGAAAGCAACCGCAAATTTAATCATATCAGACAGCTCCCATTTATTCTTAGGTGCCATAATATGCATATTCGGTATCGATGAAAGATAGGATAAGTCAAAGATTCCCTGATGGGTCTCTCCGTCGCTGCCTACCAGGCCCGCTCTGTCTATGGCAAAAACTACAGGCAGATTCTGAATGCACACATCATGCAGAATCTGATCGTATGCTCTTTGTAAAAAGGAAGAATAAATCGCCACAATGGGTTTTAATCCCCCGGCTGCCAATCCGGCTGCAAAAGTAACTGCATGTTCTTCCGCAATACCCACATCAAAGAATCTGTCCTGATACATATTACGGAACCGTTTCAATCCGGTACCGTCAGGCATGGCTGCTGTTATGGCAACCACCTTCTCATCCCGCTGACCAAGCTTGCACATAACGGTAGAGAATATATCCGTATAATTGGCCTTATCTCTCGGTTTACTCGGAATACCTGTCTCAATATCAAAAGGTTCTGCCCCATGAAATCTGGCAGGATGTCGTTCTGCCGGAGCATATCCCCGCCCTTTCTGTGTAATGACATGCAATAACACAGCACCTTTAATTTTACGTGCTTCCCGCATCATGTGTACCATAGCCTGAATATTGTGTCCGTCTACCGGCCCTAAATAAGTAATCCCCATGTCCTCAAAAAACATTCCGGGTACGACCAGCTGTTTAAAGCTGCTCTTAGCACGTCTGATCTGGGATACCACTTTATCACCATACTTAGATTTTCCATGCAGGGAATTATATACCCCTTCCTTTAAGTCCAGATACTTGTCCGCTGTTCTGATATTATTCAAATATTTGGAAACACCGCCCACATTCTCCGATATGGACATGTTATTGTCATTAAGTACAATGATATAATTAGTCTCCAGACGTGATGCATTGTTCAAAGCTTCATATGCCATACCGCCTGTCAGGGAGCCGTCGCCGATCACGGATACAATGGTGTTCTTACCGCCTTGGATATCTCTCGCTTTAACCATCCCCAGTCCGGCAGAAATAGACGTGGAACTGTGCCCCGTATCAAAACAGTCACAGTCACTTTCCTTCCGCTTGGGGAACCCACTCATACCGCCGAATTTACGCAGATTCACAAATCCATCTCTTCTGCCGGTAAGTATCTTATGTGTATAAGATTGATGTCCCACATCCCATATGATCTTATCCTCCGGCAGATTCAGAAATAAGTGAAGAGCCATGGTCAGCTCCACCGCTCCCAGGTTAGATCCTAAATGCCCACCGGTTACACTGATTGTCTGTATCAGAAACTGTCTGATCTCTTCTGCCAGTGCACCATAGTCCTCTTCTGCAATCTTTTTGATATCATTTGCTTTTTCAATCTTCTCTAAAAACATCGTATTCACCCTAATCCTCGAAATCGACATTCCTTTATTTCTATCAGTACGATACTTCTCGCTACTTTTCTCTATATATCAATTGTTCCACCAACTGCTCCAGGAATAGATTACGTTTTGGAAAAGAGGTCAAAATGGAAACAGCCTCTTTAGACAATTCTGCGACTTGTTCCTTAGATTCCTCCAAGCCATGCATGGACACATAAGTAAGCTTATGATTCTTCTCATCACTGCCGATAGGCTTACCCAACACTTCCTGACTGCCTGTTACATCCAGAATATCATCCTGTATCTGGAACGCGATTCCGATGTTATAAGCACATTTCTCTACAGCTGTGATTTCCTCATCGGAAGCTCCCGTTAGAATCGCACCTATCATCATAGCTGCCTGGATCAATGCCGCTGTTTTATGTTCATGAATGTACAGAAGCATTTCTTCCGAAATTTCTTTCTCTGCTTCCTCTGCATTCAGATCCGCACACTGTCCGCCAATCATGCCATAAATACCTGCTTTCCCGGCAAGCACCTGCATTGCTTTCCCAATCTTACAATAATCCTCCGGATCTTTAGCCATATCAAAGGCAGACGACGCCGTCTCAAAAGCATAATTCAGCAGTCCATCTCCTGCCAGCACAGCCATTCCTTCCCCATAGACTACATGAGTGGTCTTACGGCCTCTGCGGTATTCATCATTATCCATAGCAGGCAAATCATCATGTACCAGAGAATAATTATGTATCATCTCAAGCGCTGCCATAAATGGTTTGATCATTTCTCCTGCATCGCCAAACAATGCGGCTGTCTCCCACATCAGCATGGGACGCAGTCTCTTACCACCGGCTAATATCGAATAATTCATTGCTTCGATTACCTTCTGCGCATAGCCCTCTTCCGGAGGAAGATATTGTTTTAATACTGCTCCCATTTGTTCCGTTTTTTGTTCTAATTCCTCTTTAAAATTCATCCAAGCCACCATCTTCATTAATTTGAAGTACCTTTTTCTCTACCTGATCAATTGTTTCATTACAATGCTTTAGTAACTGCATACCCCTATTATATTCCTGAAAAGACTGCTCCAATGTAATCTCTTCTGTCTCTAAATGGGCAATCACCTCTTCAATCTGTGCAAAAGCCTCTTCCAAAGAAAGTTCCTGATCCTTTTCCTGTTTCATTTCTTCCTTCTTTTTCACTCCTAATTCTCCCACGACTCTTTTCGTTTCTTTGTAATCTGCGCGTCAAGCTGGCCATCCTTGATATAAATCGTAACCGCATCTCCAAGATCTACCTGTTCTATCGTAGACAATGTCCTGCCGGATGCATCTGACACATAGGAATATCCCTGACTCAGCTTATCAAGCGGCGATAATCCCTTCATCTGCTCAATATAGAGGGCAAGCTGATGTTTCTTACTCTGCAGTTGTTTCTCCACTGCATTCTGCAAATGCTCTTCCAGAGATAATGCCTGCGTTCTCTTCATACGTATTGTGTTAAGGGGGCTTAAATACCGCATCCTCACACCATATTGCTCTGCCTCTTTCCGGCAGCGTTGTATCACTCTCTTACACATATGCTGCATGGTATAATTGTATTCTGACAGCTTATTCTGCAGCTGTTCTATATCATAAACCGCAAGTTCTGCGGCTGCCGACGGGGTAGGTGCCCTCAAATCCGCCACATAATCTGCAATTGTTGTATCTGTCTCATGCCCTACTGCTGAAATAATCGGTATCGGGCAATCAAAGATTGCCTGCGCCACTGCCTCTTCATTGAAAGCCCATAAGTCTTCTATGGAACCGCCGCCTCTACCTACAATAATAGTGTCCACACGGAAATGCTCCATGGCATGAATACCATTAATAATGCTGGGTACTGCATCTTCTCCCTGAACAATAGCGGGATACAAAATAATCTGTACATACGGATTTCTTCTGGTTGCTATATTAATGATATCCCTGACTGCCGCGCCCGTTGCTGCCGTTACCACACCAAGTGTCTTAATATATTTGGGAATCGGCTGTTTATACTCAGATGCAAACATTCCTCTCTCTTCCAATTCCCGCTTAAGCTGCTCATACCGCTCATATAGCGCTCCTGCACCGTCCAGCTGTATTTGTCTGGCATATAATTGATATTTGCCATCCCGCTCATAAACATCTACGCTTCCGCTGACAATAACCTGTTGTCCTTCCGATAAACGAAACGATAATCCACTGCGGCTTGACGCAAACATAACACACGATATCGTTCCCTTTACATCCTTTAATGTAAAATAAATATGTCCAGAGGAATGATATTTGCAGTTACTTACTTCACCCTTAACACGAATAGACTGCAACATAAAATCCTGCGTGAACATATTTTTAATATAAGAATTAACCTGTGCAACTGTATATACATTCTGCATAGTGACACCTGTCTGTTTATGCAAATTTCGCCAAAATGCCATTCACAAATCCGGAAGAAGCATCCTGGCCGAATTTCTTGGCAAGTTCTACTGCCTCATTGATTGCCACACCTGTTGGCACGGATTCATCATACATAATCTCATAAACTGCCAATCTCAGGATGGTCAGATCAACCTTACTCATTCTGGTCGTATCCCATCCTTCCGCCTTTTCATTCAAAAGAGCATCAATCTTTGTAAGCTTCTCCGTGATCTTATTATATTTCTCCGAAACATATGCGGCATCTTCCTCCTTGGCCGTATCCTCTTCCTCAAAGAACAACTGCTCCTGCTCCGGCATTTCATCCATGCTGTTAAATTCCACGCGGAACAATAATTTAAAGATCTGTTCCCGTAACTCTCTTCTGCTCATATCTACTCCCGATTGCCCTTATTTTTCTTTTGTCACATTAATACCCGCAATACGAATATTTACATCTGTAACTTCCAGGCCTGTCATATTTTCAATGGCGCTCTTTACTTTATTCTGCACCTGCTGACAGGTCGCCGGGATATTAAATCCATATTCCATCGTAATGGCAAGCTCCACTTTCACTTTCTTACTCAGCACCTCTACTTTGGCACCCTTGGCAAGTGACTTCATTCCCACTCTCTTTAAAATCTCGCTGGTCATATTTCCGCCCATAGCAGCTACTCCCTCTACTTCTGTGGCTGCAAGAGCTGCAATCATTGCTACTACATCATCTGCTATCTTAACTGTTCCAAACTTTGCATCTTCCTGTATTACATATGCATTTCGAGCCAAATCCTGTTCCATATCAATAACCACGCCTTTCTCTTATTTGGATTTAGTATATCAAAATTTCTTATTCTTGCCTAGTCCTATTCCCACTATAGCCAGAAGCTCATACTGTACTGTTTCTCATTATCCGTATAAGATACAATACTATCAGGACTGTTCAGATATCTGAAAATCCCCTGGTTAATAATCAATACATCCTGAAATTGCCGATATACCTCCTGATCAGCACATTTCAATGTCACATAAGTACTGCCTTTTTCATAGCCTTCCCTGAAAATACGCGCAAGCTGTTCCTCATCCCAACAGGTAAAATAATATCCCTCGCGCACATAATAATTGTCTGCCATTGCTGTGCATTCCGGCATCTCTACCACATTATCAATGATATGTGTAATATCCAGTTGATTGGAAGTCACACATAAATAATCATAATTGATGGTGGGAATTTTTTCATCCGGATAACTGGGTGATCCCTCTACCGCCTGATATGAGGCATCTCCCCATGTAGTATCCACATAATAATATTCGCCATCCACTCTGACCAGATTCCATGCATGGCTTTCGCCGTCTGCCACCCGTCCTATCACCAGTGTGGCAAAGATTCCGGCCCGTTCCAATAAGTACTGTGTAGCCTTGGCATATCCCTGGCAAACGGATTTTCCCTCAATAAATACGGAACAGATATTCTGCCTTTCCTCCACGGAAGCATCGTATTCTGTATGATGAATTAAATATTCATAGATATATTTTACTTTTGTATACTCATCCGCATTTTCCGGCATGCCCGCCAGACATTGGTTTACATAATTATCTATTAATTTCTGATTTTCTTCCACTTCCTCCTGACTGAAACGATAGGCACCTGTAAAAGTAATTTTACGAAGAGTCTTTCCCAACATATATTCTGTATATCTATAACCATCCACATAGAAAATCTCCGGATGATCATTGAGAACGCACTGGAAAACACGAGAGATTTCTGTCTTGTCACAGCTGGACAGTGGCACATCCTGTTGAAAAGAAAGAAGTGCATCGGCAATTTCCGTATACAATACTTTCTCATCCTCTGACAACATCTGATAAGCATAACAATCCTGTAAATCTGTTTCGGTTATGGTCTTATCCTGCCAAAGAACCTGCTCAGGTACGTCGCATTCTGTCTGTTCTGCCCCTATATCCGTCTGCTGCACCTGACCGGTTTCCTCATGCGGTAACGTATGCCAGGCATAAGCCAGACACCCGGTCAGCAATAACATTCCCATGAATAATAAGCACGTTCTTTTCATAAGCACTACCTTTATCACCGCAGATGAACACCATGACTCCTTAATTTCTTCCGAATTCCGATAAGATCAAGCCCTCATTCCTATCAACAGTCATGCCGATACTCCACTGATTCACGAACAGCAGTAAAGGATTCCCTTTCAGATCTTTAATCTTCTTCATATCAGAAGTACCTGTCAGCTTGTCCAAATCAATATCCTTATTTTCGATCCAGCGAATGTGCTCATAAGGAAGATTCTCTAATCGAATTTCTACATTATACTCATTCTCAAGACGATACTTCAGCACATCAAACTGTAGTACTCCTACTACCCCTACGATAATCTCTTCCATACCGGTATTAAATTCCTGAAATATCTGAATGGCTCCCTCTTGTGCAATCTGCGTGATTCCTTTCACAAATTGTTTTCGTTTCATCGTATCGATCTGTCTGACCCTGGCAAAATGCTCCGGAGCAAAAGTGGGTATACCCTCGTACTGAAATTGCTCCTTAGGCATACAAATCGTATCCCCAATGGAGAAGATACCCGGATCAAATACTCCAATGATATCTCCCGCATATGCTTCATTTAATATCTTTCGCTCATCTGCCATGATCTGCTGTGGCTGCGACAATCTCATGACCTTACCGCCCTGCACATGCTTTACTTCGGCAGCAGCATCATACCTTCCTGAACAAATACGCATAAAAGCGACTCTGTCACGATGCGCCTTATTCATATTTGCCTGAATTTTAAAGACAAAAGCTGAAAAATCATGTTCCACCGGATCGATCAGACCAATATCTGATTTTCTTGGAAGCGGTGGTGTAGTCATTTTCAGGAAGTGTTGTAAGAATATCTCTACACCAAAATTCGTAAGAGCCGAGCCAAAAAATACAGGGGTTAACTCTCCTGCCTGAATTTGCTCCAGATCATATTCCGCGCTTGCTCCATCCAACAACTCTATCTCGTCAAACAATTGTGCCTTATTATTTTCTCCGATATACTCTGTCAATGTACCTTCATCCGCAATCGGAATACGGGTAGCATTTCCCTCTTTTGTGCCCTTCTCCGTATCTGAATAAGTGATCACACACTCACTGGCCCGTTCATAAACTCCTTTAAAATTCTTGCCGGAACCAATCGGCCAGTTAATGGGACAAGTGGCGATTCCCAGCTCTTTCTCAATCTCGTCGAGCAACTCAAAGGTATCATTAGCATCCCTGTCCATCTTGTTAATAAAGGTAAAAATCGGTATGTGACGCATAACACAAACCTTAAAAAGCTTACGAGTCTGAGCTTCCACTCCCTTGGATGCATCAATAACCATGACCGCAGAATCAGCAGCCATCAATGTTCTGTATGTGTCCTCCGAAAAATCCTGATGTCCCGGTGTATCCAGAATATTGATACAGAATCCATCATATTCAAACTGCAACACGGAGGAAGTTACCGAGATACCTCTCTCCTTTTCAATTTCCATCCAGTCCGAAACGGCATGTCTTGCTGTAGCCTTTCCCTTTACACTACCCGCCAGATTAATGGCACCTCCATATAACAGAAACTTCTCTGTCAGGGTTGTCTTACCTGCATCCGGATGGGAAATAATCGCAAAGGTCCTTCTTTTGTTAATTTCAGCCGCATAATTACTCACGTCTTTATCCTCCAACTATAATGTTCTCCTCTTCATACCTCAGCCTGCTATAACATGGAACTGCCTATAAACTGCGGTGTAATTCCGAAATAATCAAGCACAGTGGCACCAATATCCGCAAATGTTTCCCGGGTACCCAGATTTGCCGGAGCAACATTCTTACCATACATCAGGAACGGAGTATGTTCTCTGGAATGATCCGTGGATACCGTATACCCCGGATCACAGCCATGATCCGCCGTAATCATCAGAATATCCTCTTCTCTGAGTTTCCGCATAAGTTCCGGCAGTTTGTGATCAAAATAAGCTAGCGCTCTCGCATATCCGTCTACATCATTGCGATGTCCGTAAAGCATATCATAATCAACGAGATTAATAAAACACAGTCCTTCAAAATCCCAGTCAAGATATTCCAGCGTTCTCTCGATTCCTTCCTCATTTCCCTTTGTGTACACAAAATCCGTGATTCCTTTTCCCGCAAAGATATCCTTAATCTTGCCTACGGAAATCACATCTTTTCCTGCTGCCTTCAACTGATCCAGCATTGTCACTGCCGGCGGCTCCAAAGAGAAATCATGGCGCTTCGGTGTTCTCGTGTAATGACCGCTTGTGCCGACAAAAGGTCTGGCAATCACTCTTCCCACTCCATGTTCTCCCTGTAAAATCTCTCTTGCCATCTGACAATATTCATACAAGGTTTCCACAGGCACAACCTCTTCATGGGCTGCAATCTGGAATACACTGTCTGCTGATGTATATACGATCAGATTTCCTGTTCTTACATGCTCATCTCCATACTTCTGAATCACTTCCGTCCCGGAATAAGGCTTATTACACAGCACACCTCTGCCGGTTGCTCTGCTGAATGCCTCCAGTATCTCCTGTGGGAAACCATTTGGATAAGTGGGCAGAGGCTTTTTTGATAAAACACCTGCAATCTCCCAGTGTCCGATTGTTGTATCCTTACCTTTGGATGATTCCTTCATACGGGCAATCCTCGCTGTTGGCTTCTCCACTCCCTCCCTACAGGTCACTCCGTCAATATTAAATAAACCGAGTTCTTTCATATTGGGCATAGCGAACTCGGAACTGGAGGCCACAGACTGCAATGTATTGGTCCCCTTATCTCCATACGCTTCTGCGTCCTCCATCTCTCCGATCCCAAAACTGTCTAATACAATCAAAAAAACTCTTTTCATCCTTTGCCTCCGCTATTATATCCTTACTGTAGTATAATGTAACCATAAAATGCCACACGAATATATAGTATCATAAAATTCCTGTTAATGCACCTAATTTGCATCGACTGTACTGATAATAATACTGTCAGCGCTCACACCGGTCTTGCGGATTACGATATCCTCTATCTGAGCGCGCTGTGCTTCTGTCAGCTCCGCAGTATTAACTACCACATCTACACTGTCTCCATCTATACTAACAATGGCATCATCAAATCCTTTTGCTTCCAGTAAGATTTCCGCAGCAGTTTCCTTTTCAGCAATATCTGTCATTGAAATCATACTGTTAACGGCTTCCTGCTTCTGGGTTTCACTGATGTTAGCGTTATTAATAATTTCTAAGAGCGTTTCCTTATTCTGTGCTCTCGTCTGCTCCTTCTCCAGTTTAGCACCGGAAAGTGCAGATGTCGTACCTGCTGAAGTAAAGACCGCCTCACCCGGAATCTCTGTCATTTGTTCTTCTGCCAGTGCCTCCTCCAATTCCTCATCTACACTTCCGCTATCTACCATCGTAACATCACTGTCAAGACTCTCAATGTCTCCCGCTGCCTGCTCTATGTCTTCATCAGACAGATCATCTATCACTGCATAATCAAGATTTCCCATATCATCTGTTGCAATCTCTCCGTTTACGGACATAATCTCTTCATCGGTTACTTTTGTGCCTGCAAAGTTCAGATATCCCGCTACTGCAATCATAATAGCAAGTGCAGTAATCATCATCTGATTCTTCTTAATCATATTTTTCAATTTTTTCTCCCCTTCACTGATTATTATTTTTCATCTTAACTACTGTTATTTTATTCATGTCTATATCAAATAATACCTGAATTACTTCGATTATATTCTGACGAACTGATAATTGATCAGCCCCCTGGGCGATCACTACCACACCTTCTACCATAGGCGGTATTGTCTTGATTACATAGGGAACACTGTTCCCGTTCTCATCCGTTGTGTAAATTGTGGTTTTTTCAATCCGGCTCTCCCCTGTCGTGCGGTTTCCTCCGGCTGCATCATTTTCTACCGTATCGGACAGTTCCTCGGGACCATCCTTCTCCACAATCTTCTGCTCCGATTCCTTGAGGGTTATCATTACCTTAATCTTACCTGCACCTTCCACACAACATAATGCATTCTCCAATTTATCTTCCCAATAACTGACATAATCTGATCCCGTTTCGTTCTCCGGCAACCTCCCATTGGCTATCTGTTGGGAATTACTCTCTTCGATTCCTATCGTACCATCTATTATGTTCGATAAATCGGACTTTGATTCCGGAGATTTTACAGGCCACACGATTACGCATAGAAGAATCCCGGCTAAAATGAAAATCAGACATTGATCCTTCCCAGGTTTTTTGCCTTTTGTAAGTTTCTCCAGCAATTTCTTACCATCCTCCACGGCATATTACCTCCACTCTGTCTTTCTCAATTCCCAATGCATCTGCACAAAGTACTGTATAGGCATTTCCTTCGTTTTCCTGTTCCTGCTGTCCGGCATTCGCCGTAATGTCAATTTTCTCTATTTGAACAGACGATACAACAGTCTCCCCTATTCCTTCCTCTGATAATTGTTCTTTTCTTTCCATAACAACGCATATGTGCTCCACGGACCACTCATAGCTGTCACTGCCCGTATTCTGAGTTTCCTGTAAACAAATCTGCACTTCCGCTACCCGATATGGATCCTTCTCAAACAGCAGATTTAACCGGGCTTTGGCCTGTTCCTCTATCTGCTGCAGCGTAGTGTTCCATACTCCCGGATTCTCCGATTGATTTTGGAGCCGGTACGTTTCACTCTGCTCACCAAGCTGTTGTATTATCTGATTCATCCCGGATTCCCACTCAGACTCGAAATCAACTGTGATCCCCGCAAAAGGATGTATAAACATCAACAAAACCATAACGCCTGCTATCAATTTAATATATTTCTCATACCGCTTTCCTGGTGAAAAATGCATCACCGCCTGTGCTGCTATCATGAAAATACCGACATTCCTAATACTCTCCACGATTGTTTCCAATACCTCTACATCCCCTTACTTGTTGTATAAGTAATGATTGCAATCTGTATGACAAACATCCCCACAGAAGACAATGCCATTTTCAAAAGCATGAGATTACCATCTCCCACTCTGTCTGCACAGTTTGTCATCCTCTTGTCACTGACAATACCGATTAATGCAGCGCTTAATTTGGTAACACATGATATAAGCAAGATCTTACATATGGGAATGCAGCAGATCATAATAAGAACAAGTGTTATGTAAATGCCAATGCTACTCTTAATCAGTACTGCTGAGCCCATGACCATTTCAAACATGCCTTCTGTCAATCCCCCTATTCCCGGTATCACCGATACTGCTTTCTTCATTGCAGAGGCCTGCATAGAATCCAGAACAGGTGATATCATTGATTGCAGGAGACTAAAGCCTGTCACAATCCCGATCGTGACTTTCAGACTGATTCCAATCCCTTTTTCCAGCAATTCCAACAGCATGGTAAGTTTTTCTTCCATCCATACTCCATTAATGATAGTCAGTAGGACGTAGCTGTATACTACCGGCAGGAGGACTGACAAATATCCCCATTCCACCAGATATACAATCATCAATAATATCTGATAATATATCGATGCTGAAGCAACTCCGGAAGCACTTCCCACTGCCACCATATAAGTCGGTATATAAAGCTTCATAAACACTGTAACATTACTCAGAATGTCCCTCACAATTTCAGCCACAGAAATGAAAGATTTTAAAAGCACTGCAATGAAAAGCAAATATACAATGTAAAATGCAAGTTCAGACACCTGATGATCCTGAAAGAGATCCGCAAAATTTGTAAACAAAGCAGCTATGATTCCTAAGATAAGAATGGTGATAAACAGAGCTTTGATCTCACCCGTCTGTGCTCCCAGTGCCCCGGTAATTCCCTGACCTATCTCCTTGCATGCTTCCCACAATTTCCCCTGCATAATAAGATTCAGAACCGTCTTACTATCAAAGGTAAATTCAGGAAACAAACGCATAAAATCCAAGGACACCGTATCCATATTCATCTCCTCCCACACCAAACCGCTCCCTGTCATTCCTGTTTCCCCTTTCTCTCTGCATTTCTGATATCGTGCACATATTTATGCGGCTATGTTCTGTATGCTTTCCATTAATGCCAGAAGTACCGGCATCCCCATCAATAAAATATAAAGCTTTCCAATCATTTCAACTTGTCCCGCAATCCCGCCATATCCGGCATCCTTGCAGATCCCGGCACAGAATTCGCAGGCATAGGTAGCTCC
This sequence comes from Lachnospiraceae bacterium, assembly GCA_051878995.1. Classification (GTDB taxonomy): domain Bacteria; phylum Bacillota; class Clostridia; order Lachnospirales; family Lachnospiraceae; genus UBA3282. Next base: position 28,728 of record JBJELE010000029.1, read on the forward strand.
GACAGCTTTCAGTAATACCGCTAAATACTTATAATTATCATTTAAATATCCTCGCATTTGCTCTATTCCGGAAAGAATCAGAGTAAAATAGCGGGTGGTATAGCTAAGAATAATAAGGCAGACTGCTATGCCGATATAAACCCCATATTCTGCTTTATGGCTTCTGAGTCCGACTGCAAGCAACACACCTACGATTCCAATCAGACCAATCCTGACCATTTCCATGAAATTCCCTCCTTTGCAATTATGTGTGAATGCTACAAAGCAAATAACTCCTGTACCATAACAAACAGATCATATATATAAGGAATGATCCATGTTAAAACAAGAATTAATCCTGCCAGGCTGATCAGAAAAGCATGTTCTTCCCGACCGCTATGCTTTAAAATCTGATTGAGTATCGTAACCAAGATGCCTACCGCTGCTATCTTGAAAATAAGACTTATGCTCATTACTATATCCATAATCCTTTCTCAGTCTGCAAATTTATGCCCTATGTATCCCCTTTATATCAGAAAAATTGTCAGAAATAATCCTGCAAGAATACTGATACTGCGTATTACTTTGGATTTACTCTCATAAGCCTCTTCCGCCTGCCTGCACTTCCTTGTAAGCATATCCATAGACTGCCCGATATGCATTGCCTGAAGAGTCTCATCCTGCATCCCCAGACTATCCGGAATACGTCTGAGCACATCCTTCTCTTCTTCCTGTAGCGGTACTTTTCGAAAGCAAAGTTCCATCTGTTGTCCCCATATTTTTTCCAGGCCTGTACCATTTTTCCGTCGAAGCTGTTCATAAATCTGCCGGAAATAATCCCCATACCATATATCACTATATTCAGCAAGGATCAGGCAAATCTCCGGCAATGTATGCTTCCCATATTGAATCTCATCCTGTATTCTTCTGATAATACGCATCAATTCCCTTAGATGCCATATTCTGCTCTTCTCATCCCTGATTTTTGCCTCTCCCCATCCCATACATCCAATCATAATGCAAAGAAAACCTGCTAATTTAAACATCTTGTCCCTTCTCTGTCATAAATCCCTTCGATTGCACAACGGCCCCGATGCCTGCCAAGCACAATATATCTCTCAAACAGTCCGTTTTTCACCACCTGACTCATATACTCTTTACATTTTATCTCCTCAAGAGAGCTTCCATGAATCGTAGCAATGATCTTACAGCCACATCCGCTTGCCATAAATAATGCCTGAATATCCCGTTCGCTTCCCAGTTCATCTACAGCCAATACCTGTGGTGCCATGGAACGTATCAAAAGCATCATTCCTTCTACTTTAGGACAGCCGTCCAGCACATCCGTGCGAATACCTACGTCATTCTGGGCTATTCCCAGATAACTGCCGGCTATCTCCGAACGTTCGTCAACCACGCTGACATTGACCCCTCTTCCATATTCCGTACCATCTGATATTTGTCTGATAATATCCCTAAGCATTGTGGTCTTACCACATCCCGGCGGAGAAATCAGTAATGTATTGAGCACCTGACTTTTTTCATACAGATGTGACATAACCGGATCAGCTACCCCCTTTAGTTCATGGGCAATCCGAATATTTAAGTAACGTATGTATTTCATATTACGTATCCTGTTTTCTTCCCCCAGGATAACCTGGCCTGCCACTCCCACACGATGTCCTCCCTGAATCGTCAGAAATCCCTGCCGTATTTCATCCGCAAAGGCATAGAGAGAATATTGGCATAGATGTGTTAAAACAGCTTCCAACTCCTCCGGCCTGCTTTCTGCTCCAACCGGCTGCCTGTCCATCAGTTCACCATTCTGTGTGACAAACCACTCTTTATTATCAATAAGAACTGTTATCGGTGCTTCTGCACGCAGTCTGATTTCCTGCAATCTATCTGCCCACACAGCCACTTTACGCCACCGGTCACGCATTGCCTCCGGAAACAGATGAAGCACTTCATCCTGCTGCATATCCATCCCCCCTTATCTCAATATATGAACCTTTGTCCAAGTTATGACTGCTAATTTACGAAGTCTGATGACTTCTCTCATACACACAAAAAAGCCAGTCTTTCGACTGACTTTTCGTTTACGATATCCCAAATCTTATTTCGATAATAGAATTCTGTCATTGTCCAGCTGTTTACCGGCCTGTATGCTGAACTGTTTTAATAAGTCCTCCACAGAAAGAGAAGCACGCTCCTCACCACTGATATCCAAGACTATCTTACCCGAATCCATCATTAAAGTACGATTTCCTAATTCCAGTGCCTGATGCATATTATGGGTTACCATCAGACAGGTGATCTGACGCTCTGAAATAATTCTCTTTGTAAGCTCCAACACCTTCTGTGCCGTGGCCGGATCCAGAGCTGCCGTATGTTCATCCAACAGCAGAATCTTCGGTGTAACCATGGTTGCCATCAGAAGCGTCAACGCCTGGCGCTGTCCACCCGAAAGCAGACCCACAGGCTGCTTCATCCGATCCTCCAATCCCATATCCAGAAGTGCAAGCTGCTCCCTGAACTTCTGCTTCTCCTTACCGGTAATACGACTGAAAAAAGCATGGGATGATGTAGATGCTCTCAGATACGCCAGTGCCATATTCTCCTCAATGGTCATATGGGGTGCCGTTCCCTTTAACGGATCCTGAAATAAATGTCCGATCTCTTTGCTGCGAATATATTCTTTACGATAGGTTATATCTTCTCCCGCCAGAATGATCTGTCCTTCATCCACATAGAAAACACCTGTTATTGCATTGAACAGTGTTGATTTACCTGCACCGTTGCTTCCAACAATAGTAGCAAAATCTCCATCTGCCAGTTCCAGACTTACCTGATTTAACGCTTTCTTCTCATTAACAGTACCGGGATTAAAGGTTTTGGATATCCCTTTTAAGATTAACATGCACTTCCACCATCCTTTCTGCTTGCCCGCTCAAGCGCTTTTCTTGTCTTGAGAAAGGACGCCTGCCCTTTCAGATAGGGAAATGCAATGGCAAATGCAACAATCAGGGCCGATACCAGTTTCAGGCATTCTGCCGGAACGCTCATACGAAGCGCAATCGCTACAATAAAACGATAGAGACAGCTTCCCAGAATAACACCGATTACCTTTTTAAACATGCCTCCTCTGCCAATAATCGTCTCCCCGATAATCAGACTGGCCAGTGCAATCGTCACCATGCCGGTACCCAGATTAATATCACATGATTTCTGATATTGCGCAAGAATTGCTCCCGAAAGAGCTGTCAAAGAATTAGACAGGCACAGACCCACCGTAATCGTAAATACCGGATTGATACTGGACGCTCTTACCATATGTTCATTATCTCCTGTAGCGCGAATGGACAATCCCAGTCTTGTATTCAGAAACCATGCCAGAATAACGCTGACAAGCAATACAATAAATATCACAAGAATAATCTTATACCAGCTGTTATACCAGTCTGCTGCAATCCGATCCTTAGCCAGACTAAAAATTGTATCACAGGCAAACAGATTTACATTGGAAGAGAATCCCATGACAGCAATATTGACGGTATACAATCCGGTATTCACAATAATACCGGCAAGGATAGATGGCACTCCCATTCTGGTTTGCAAAAAAGCTGTAACAAATCCGGAAGCGACTCCGGCTGCCATAGCAGCCGGAAATGCCAGAAACGGATGTCCCGCAATTGTTACCATTGCTCCTACCGCACAGCCTAAAGTGAAGCAACCATCGGTAGACAAATCGGCAATATTCAGAATACTAAAGGATATAAACAGCGCCAGTGCCACCAGCGAATAGATACATCCCAATTCTAATGCACTTTGTATAATCGATAATGTAAATATGGAACCCATAAAAAACCTCACTTACTCTGCAGATTTATTCAAATTCTTCCGCTGTTACGGTTTCTTTAACCTCTGCACACATACCCTCAAACATACTGTAAGCTAAACCAATTGCTTCTGCTGTCTCTGTATTGACAGTTGCAATACCGTTATCCAGAGTAACAACCGGTGTGCTTGCAGGATCTGCACCGTTCACAAGAATATCTGCTACCATATCTGCAGTCGCCGTGCCAAGATCAACATAGTTAACACCAAATCCTAAGAAAGCTCCGTTTAAAGCGAAGGAATCGGCACCTGCATAATGCGGAATACCGGCATCAATGAACTTCTCATAAATAGCAAGTTCAGCTGTCATAACTGTATTGTCAGTTGGTGTAAATACAGCTTCTGCTCCGCCTGCGATCAGTGCATCCGCTGCAAGCGCGATCTCATCATTGGTAGTACCGGTCTTCTCAATCACTTCTACACCTTTCGCTTCACAATATGCCTTAGCAGCTTCAATAGGTGCTTTAGAGGAATCTTCACTCTTGTTATATAAAAGTCCGACCTTCTTAATATCCGGATTGGCGGCAAACATCAGATCCATTACCGCGTCTGTATTTAATGCGTCAGAAGTACCCGTAATATTGGAACCGGGTGCATCAAGACTTGCAACAAGTCCTGCTCCAACCGGATCAGATACAGCCGAAAATACAACGGGGATCTGATTATCAGCTGTTGCATTCTGCATGATCATGGCTGCCGGTGTAGCAATCGGTACAATTACATCCACCTCTGAAGCAATCAGTTCTGTGGCAATCTGATTCAGTGTGGTTGAATCCGCCTGACCATTGTAAGTATAATCACTGTAATTAAAAGTTACGCCAAGTTCTGCTGCTTTTGCATCCAATTCTGCCTCAATTGCCGACTCAATCTGATTTAAGGAAGCATCATCCACAAACTGAACGATACCAACTTTATAAGAAGCGCCTTCCTCTGCTTTTTCTTCCGTAGCAGTGTTTTCTTCCGTCGCTTCCGCAGCCTCCGTTTCTGCCTCGGGAGTTTCTTCCGCGGATGCAGAAGTGCTTTCAGATGCTGCAGTACTGCCACAACCACTAATCATGGCTGCTGTCATTGCCACTGTCATAAATAATGCTACTGTTTTCTTTTTCATAATATTTTCCTCCTTAATATAACGGATGGCTCACTTAGTGTCCATCCAATGTTAACAAAAAAACCGTCCCAAGCCAAAGCTTGAGACGGTAATAAACTGATTATTATCGCGGTACCACTCAAATTGACGGTTCAACAAAACCATCCACCTCTTCACATATACATTATCCCATATATGCCGCCTGGATAACGGGTGCGGTTCCCGCCGGCTCCTACCGTCATAATAACACTTGATTTCAGACCGGCCTCGAAAGTCCATTCACAACAACTGCTGTACCGCTTTCCACCATTCGCGGCTCTCTGAGACAGTCTTGCTGTTCCTACTACTCTTTCTCACAGGTTTCTCTTATCTCTGATTTCTTAAATTTCTTATACTTTAATCCATGCAAAAGGAAATGTCAATACATAAGTTATGTAAAAAGTTGGTAATATTTCTAATATCTTCTTGTAAAGTTCCGTTAAATCTATAGCTTTTTCCATTAAAAAAGGGTAAAATAATTGCGGAGCAAATATAAAATATGAGAACATAAGGGGCATTTGATGAAACTGGACATGCACTGCCATACCAAAGAAGGATCACCGGATGGCAAACTGGAACTTTTGGAAAATATCAGAATATTAAAAGAAAAAAACTATCACGGTATGCTGATTACTGATCACGACTCTTATAAGGCATACCGCTATTATGAGAAATTGATTCACAAACCGGAGGATTTCGTCGTTCTCAAGGGTATTGAATATGACACCATTGATGCCGGCCATATGCTGATCATCATGCCTACCGGTGTTAAACTACCCATTCTGGAACTCCGTGGTCTTCCCGTAACACTACTGATTGAAATAGTACATCACTATGGTGGTATCCTGGGACCCGCTCATCCCTGCGGCGAGAAATTCTTAAGCATCCGCAATACGCTGCATGGCAAAATATCTGAAAATATCTATAAAAAATTTGACTTCATCGAAGGCTATAATGCCTGTGAAGATGCCGACTCCAATATGCGCGCCATGGCCATTGCCGAGAAATTTTCACTTCCCTGCTTTGGCGGAAGCGACTCACATAAGGCAGACTGTGCAGGACTGGGTTATACTATCCTGCAAGAAGATATTACCTCTGAAACAGACTTGATTAACTACATTCTATCCGGTAAAGCAACCATGGTCGGCGGCAGACATTATACTCACACAACCAAAGCCAAGCTGGGGAAAATCAATAATGTACTTGTATATTCTTTCTGGGTATACAATAAAACTCTCGCTCTATTACGCCGTAAAGCCAGAAACCTGGAATTAATGGAAAATCACATTATTGATTCCATACGTGTCAACAGCCCTATAAAATCACGCTATACCACTTTGAATGAAGATCATTGATTATTTGGGATCTTTGGAATCTTTTCTGTTGCTTACAGCATTCTTCAATTCCTCCAGGGCATCCTTGAATCTACGGGAAGCCATGGTAGGATTGTTACGAATCATATCTCTTTTGTAAAAACCAAGCATATCCTTATAGTGACTTCTGTTTTCCATATAAAGGTTATATTTTGCACGCAGCTCTGCAATTTCTTCCCTGACATTCTCTCCATAGGCTGAAGGCTTGTTCTGGATACTTTCTTTCAGACTGGCGAAACGTTGCTCCAGACTGGCCGCCAATTCTCCCACACGTACTTCCCTCTCCTGCCTTTTCTGCTCCTTCTCTTCATTGTTAAAGGCAACAATCACATCCAGACGACGCTGCATACGTACCATTTCTTCTTTGACCTTTTCCATCTTGACCATTATATCGCGCAAATCCAGAGCCGCCTTAAAGGATAGGGTGAAATCTGCCACCATATAAATAGTAACTGCAATGGTTACATAGGACAAAACATTCATGGGAATTGACATCACCGCCCGCTCAATCGGCTTGTGAATTACCCTGGTCATCAATATGGTCAGAAATCCCCATGCAATGGAGGATCCAAGACAGATCTGACCTTGAAAATTGAAAGGTTTTGACGAATAATCCCAATATCTGACTTTAAACAAGGTTTCCATCAGCACACCTGTTATATATTCCAGTGCAGTAGCTCCAATAACACCTGCTATGTAAGTCAGAATAATGTTACTCTGGAATGGCAAAGACACCACATACATCATCATAGCGCCGCACCCATACAGAGGAAGAAATGGTCCTCTCATAAATCCACGATTAACTAATTTTCTGGACTTAATGGATACAAATGCAGACTCAAAGCACCAGCCAAGAAAACAATAAATATAAAAGAATATCAGCCAATGAACTACTGTATAATGGGACATATGATCTTATCTTCCTTTCGAATTATGTAAACTGTTACGTTCTCTACAGAACTCTCCTGTAATTTATCTGTAAACCTCTACACCAACACGTGTCTTACCCTTACGGGTTTCACCCTGTTCTCCGGTATAAATAAACTTTCCGAATCCTCTCACTGTTACTGAATTGCCGGTTTTCAGCACAAAACTGTTGTTCTCCATCAGTCTTCCGTCAACAAAAACTTTGCCGGCACGAAACAGTTCAAGGCTCTGGCTACGTGCAATATTATACAGTTTAGAAACCACTCCGTCAATTCTCGGGGATGCTACGGACAGGGTAACGCTCTCAAGAGAGGGAGACTGCAGCTCCTCTACTGCCTCCGTCAAACTGCACCGTACATGGGTATGCCTCACTTGTTCCAAATGTTCAAGAAGATAAGGGGCTATGGATTCCTGGCAAAACAATACAGCTGATTTGTCCTGCACAAAAATATCACCGATCGTATCTCTTTCAATGCCAAGATTCATAATGGCTCCCAGAAAATCCCTGTGGCTTAAAGCTTCCGCAAACTTTGGCGTAAGGGGTTCTATCTTGAGACATGCAATAGGATACTCTTCCTCATATCCCAAATTTGTCTCCGAACCAAATCGAATCATCTTACGTTCACACAAGGGACTGCCTCCCTCCATGCCACAGCCCGCATAAGAAACATCCTGCTGAATGTCATAGAAAGCCTGCTGCTCCGATAAACTCAGGAAAGGTGTAAAAGTATAAACACTGTGACTATAAGAACGTTCTGCCAATTCTACAAGTCGCTTCTTCAGTTGTTGTAATTCTTTATCCTCCGCCACGCTTCTCCTCCCAATACGATAAAAAGGCACATAAATACGCTTATGTGTCTTTCCATCTTTTTAAAACATTTATAATCTTTTACAGTGCTGCCAAAAACAAGAAGCTATGAGAAACTGATAATCTCCTCTTTCGGTGCCTTCGTCTGTTCCACACTGATCGCATACAGCACCGGGCCTTCTCCCTCATAATCTGCAAAATATTCCTTATTTACTTTTGCCGTCACCTTAACCCACTGCTTGTCAGTCAGGGTATCTGCTTTATCATATTCACAGGCAAATCCGAGAAATGCCATATCCTCGGCACAACAGGTCATAGCCATACGCCCGGGCACAAAGTATCCCTTCGGAAACTGCTTCGGTTTCAGAACCATGGCTGTAAACTGTATCGTTTTCCCTTCATATCTCTCTAAATGATCCAGAGAATCCAGATACCATATTCCATAACCATTGTTATCCAACTCGATAATCGGTGCTTTCAGATCATATGGCAGATCATCCTCCATAATCTCATTAATCTCTCCGTTAGAATCCTCGAATACAATCTCTGCTTTTGGATTAATTGCTTTGATATTACGTTTATAAGTGCTTAAATCCTCCACACCGTCACATCGATTGAAGATAATAAGCTCTGACTTACGAATCTGCTCTGCCAGCAGAGATTTCATATTGGTAAAATACATCGGAAACGTGGATGCATCAATCGTCGTAATCTGCTGCTCGATCTTCCAGTGCCATGGCAGCTTCATCTCCTTATAATTCCACATACCGTTATACTCAATGATGATCCGCTCCGGCTTATGCTTCTTCTCCAGCTCAATCAGTTTCGCTGCCGTAAAATCCTCTTCCTCATCAATCAGCTCCAGTATGGTACGGCTTGCCTTAAGCAGCTTCGGGTCATACTCATTTTCTCCCTCCTCACAGAGAAGGAGAAGTGTCTTACCTCTTATCTGAAAATAAGGCTGTGCCAATGTATAGGTAATAAATTCCGTCTTACCGCTCTCCAAAAATCCGTTAATTACATAAACCGGTTTCATAAGCATGTCCACATCCTTCCTGCTTTCCTATTTACTGAACAGTTCGGCCAGTTTATCTTCCTTCAGCTTGGAGCCGATGACACAGAACTTACCTGTCACATCAGGTTTTCCGCTTCTGACATTGCTTTCTTCCGGCACATAATCAAAGTAGATCCAGCCGCCGTCCGCAGCAGGAACCATACCTTTGGCACGAAGTACCATACCATATACCTCATCCTTATCCAGTTCACCTAAGATATGTTCAATCTCTTCTTTCGTATAAACAGCCGGTGTTTCTAAGCCCCAGCTTGTAAAAATCTCGTCTGCATGATGATGATGTCCCTCATGATTGTGATCATGACAGCCACAAGTGCAGTCCGGGCCATGCTCATGATGGTTGTCATGATCATGGTGGTCGTGGTCATGATGCTCATGGTCGTGATCGTGATGCTCATGATCGTGATGATGTTCGTGGTCATGGTCGTGATGATGATGCTCATGCTCCTCATGATATGCCATCACTTCCTGCATCAGTTCTGCTTCCAGATCCTTGGCACCTTCGATGGTTTCCAGAATATCCCTGCCTTCCAGTTCATTCCAGGGTGTTGTGATAATTGTAGCCTTCTCATTGTGTTCCCGAATCATGGATACGCAGGCAGCCAGCTTCTCTTCACTGATCTTATCTGTTCTGCTTAAGATGATTGTTCCCGCATGCTCAATCTGATTCACAAAGAACTCACCGAAATTCTTGATATACATCTTACACTTGCAGGCGTCTACCACAGCTACCGCACTGTTCAGCTCTACCTCCCGGTCTGCCATGGCGTCCTGTACCGCTTTCATCACATCGGACAGCTTGCCCACACCTGACGGCTCAATCACAATCCTTTCCGGCGAATAGGTATCCAGCACCTCTTTTAGAGAGGCGCCGAAATCACCGACCAGAGAACAGCAGATACAGCCTGAATTCATTTCCTTAATCTCAATACCGGCTTCCTTTAAGAATCCGCCGTCAATGCCGATCTCGCCGAATTCATTCTCTATTAACACAACTTTTGTGTCTGCCAAAGCTTCCTTCAGAAGCTTCTTAATTAATGTTGTTTTTCCGGCTCCCAGGAATCCGGAGACGATGTCGATCTTAGTCATTTTAACACCTTACCTTTCTTTTCTCTTTTATTTATGATCACAGAGTTTCCAACTATCATCGCATACCTTATTATTCTCTTCTTTTTTGGCGGTTCTGTCAAGGCTAGTCCTCCTTATGCTTACGCAAAGGCAATAAAAAAATCGTTCAGACCACTTATGTACCCAAACGATTTTTTTATTATTTCCTTTTCTGTCATCCCTGCCGAAAAGTTTCCGGCACCTCAAGATAACACTTCATTGGTTCCTTTCCTTGTGGGAAAATCACTATCTTTTCCAACACGAATCCCGGTTCCATCGCATATACATGAAGAAGATTAGCTCCCTCTTTTCCATGTATAATATGCTCACACACACGGATATTATCAAGTACTCCCCGCTCCCACTCTTCATTTCTGTCAGCTACCGCAAAGGATTCTTTGATTGCATTTACCTTCTCAATTTCTCCCTCATTTACAGAAACGCCAAACAGGAGACGTTTGTTCATGTCCGTTGGATTAGAAGGCGTTAGCAGAAAACGGACAATATAGGTATCTTCTTTTGGCAAAACAAACCGATAGGTCAGGCCGGGTGCATTTTGAGACGGCTTAAAAAAAGCAGTAACCGGAAAAGCTTTCATACCGGACAGAGTTTTTCCATATTCCGGTATCTCTACAAAGGCGCCATCCCTTGTATCCGACTTTTCAAAATAGTGCGCCGCCTCCATTGAAATATACTGTCTGCCGCAATACTTACCATCCTCACTGCTGCCGCCGCACCACAAGAAGGTACCTGCCGGCTCCTTATTCCTTTGTTCTGCCAGAAAAGCAGTCGAAAAAAGTACAACCACTGTGACATGGCAAAATTCACTCTCAATATAAAGCACAGCATCTTCTGATGACTCTTTGCCGGCTTCCTGTTTTCTGGTCAGCACCAGACGTACCACTCCGTCACTGAGCATTTTCTCTTCACGGATTGTCAGACGTTCATCCGTGCAGATTATGCGATACTCGGGAAGCATTCTGCCCACTGCCGAAAGCTCCAGATATGTCTCTTGTCTGTCCGGTGACAGAAAATCATCCAAATATAAAGTCTGTTTGGTCCAGTCTCCACCCTGTGTATGCTGCTGCGTTCCCGGCACAGATACCACCATGCGCAATTTATTTGCCGGCTTAAACCGGTACAGGATAGGATATTGACATTCTTCCTCATTCCACTTATTGAAACCAATGTGCTCTGACATGCCCATCCCATAGAAATGCCCGTTATCCATAGCGTGCAGTTTTTTTATCAGCATCTCATCAAACTGCAAACAGTTTTCCACCATATCTGCAATTTCATTCGCCCGGTTTCTCTGCTGTTTAGCATACGCATGATTCAGGCCTGTAAGAAGCTGCATTTTCTGAACATTCAAATTGGCCATAACCGGATAATACAGCAGCCAGAACATGCTGCATTTTGCTGTTTCCTCACAATTCTCATAAATAGTTTCAGTCAGCTGCATCAACTCCTGTATCTCAGCAAGAACCCTTTGCGTCTCTTCATAGGCTAACGGCGCATAAACACCCGCCCGCATTGCTTCCGGTCGTCTGTTATGTCCCAGCCTGGTATTACCCTTAATGATACGTACCACGTCCTGTTTCTGTTTATCATCCAGACATGCTCCGAACTGCTTTTCCACAAAACTCCGGGTATATTCATCCGGGCTGTTCAGGTTTGAAATGCCCCATTTTTCATAATCATATGCCAGATCCAGGAAAAAGGATAACGGAAATTCATTGGTAAAAATATCTCCCACATTTACAATCCACAATTCCCGGATTCCAAATTCGTATGCCTGCGTCATCTGCTCCCATACCTTCGGCAGATAAGAACTGTTTACCCATTCATAAGAAACCGGCAGACCATGATAATCAAAGTGATAATACATGCCATAACCGCCACGATGATTTCTCATTTCCTCGGTGGGCAGGGTGCGGAGATTTCCGAAATTATCATCACACAGCATCAGGGTAACCCCTTCCAGATCTTCACTATCCTTAAGGCCTTTCGTTTGCGCATCGCCATAGAAGAAGGGTTCCACTTCTTTATATAAAGCAAGCATTCGGGGTACCTTATCCAGATCTTCGTTCACCTGCTCCCTGATCAGCCGGTTCTGGGTACGCAGCACATCCCTCAGCAGATTAATATTATCTGCCAGCGTCGCCTGCTCTCCCATAATAGCGGAATCTGCTTCCCCACGCATTCCGACCGTAATCACATTCTCAAATTTACCACTCCTAATCAGTCCGTCTTTCCAGAACCGCGTGATTCCCTCTTCATTAGTCCGGAAATTCCAAGCATCCCCATAGACAGAATCTTTTCCCCGCAGATAACGATACTCCTCGCCATGCCGCAGACAGGGCTCGTGATGGGACATTCCCATAATGACTCCCATTTCATCTGCAAGTATTGCACTGTCTAAGCCCGGTCCGTCTTCACTGAACCTGGAAGACCACATAGCAGGCCATAAATAATTTCCTTTCAACCGCAGCAGAAGTTCAAAAACCTGTTCATACATAGTTGCTGTAAAACCACCAAACCGGTGATTACACCAGTTGCCGAAAGCAGGCCATTCATCATTGATAAAAAAACCGCGATATTTCACAGAAGGTTCCTTAGACACTCCCATATCTACTTCTGTCAATACGACTTCCTTCTGCCTCATGGGTTTCACCTTACACCAGTATGCCAGAGGAGAGACTCCTATCAGTTCCGATAAATGAAATAAGCCATAAATTGTCCCTCTTTTATCACTTCCGGCAATCAATAAGGCTTTCCCATCCTTCCTAACCGGGTGCTCCACTACCGATATGGAATATACCTCCCGTTTGCCTTCTATTTCCTCTCGTTTAAACATTCCCTTATCTTCATACTGCTCCAGAAGCTCACTATATCCCAGCGTTCCGAACAGAATCGGAAAATCTGTCAGTTCAGACAAACCGGTACAGCATTCCGGTTTTCCGGGAAAAACGAGGGCAAAATCTTCGCAGACTCTGCCGGCAATCTTAAGAACGCCGGACAAAGCCCCTTCTTCCATATAAAAACAATTCTTTTCCGATAATTGAAATCTCATCATTACCCCCTAATCTTTTTGCACAAGGAAACTGCCTCTCTGGTAAGTTCTTCTATTTTCTCAAACTGATTTTCCGCAATTAGTTTTTTGCTTACCATGAAGCTGCCGCCGCACGCAATCACTTTGTTACAGGACAGATAATCTGCAAGATTTTCCATCGTAATCCCGCCTGTCGGCATGAAACGCACATTTCCATAAGGTGCGGACATAGCCTTTATCATAGCGATGCCGCCGGCTGCTTCAGCCGGAAAAAACTTCACCACTTCAAGGCCCTCCTCCAGTGCCATTTCCACCTCTGTAGGCGTACAGACTCCGGGAATAACAGGGATTCCTTTTTCCCGGCAATGACGCACTACTTTCCTGTTAAATCCGGGACTGACAATAAACTCAGCACCGGCATCCACTGCTTCATCCACCTGATCTGTAGTCAGAACCGTTCCTGCTCCGACAAGCATATTTTCTTTTTTCTTCATTTCCCGGATGGCATCTCTGGCTGCTGCCGTCCGAAACGTCACCTCAGCACAAGGCAGCCCTCCGGCGCACAATGCTTCTGCCAAAGGCAACGCCTGCTTTGCATCTTCTATTACCACGACAGGAACAATCCCCATCTTTTCAATCTGCTTCATCATATCCATTATCGTTGCACCCTTCCCGAGCCGTCTCCACCGGCTAATTTTTCTACCTCTTCTACGGAAACCATATTGTAATCTCCTTCGATCGTCTGCTTCAGACAGCTTGCCGCTACCGCAAATTCAATGCTTCTTTGTAAATCATATCCCTGCAGGCAGGCATAAATCAGTCCTCCGCCAAAAGAATCTCCACCGCCTACCCTGTCTACAATGTGAATCGGATATTCCTTACTGAAAGCAAATTCCCGGCCATCATACAGAAGTCCTGCCCAGCCATTATCACTTGCAGAAATAGAGGTTCTAAGAGTCATTGCCACCTTGGAAAAGCCATATTCTGCGGCTAATTTTTCTGCCACATTTTTATAACTTTCATAATCCAGTTTCCCACCGGTAATATCTGTTTTATCCGCTTCAATTCCAAAAACATCCTTTGCATCTTCTTCATTGGAAATACAGACATCTACGTATCGCGCTAATTCTGTCATGGTTTTCCCGGCTTCTTCCCTTGTCCACAATTTGGCACGGTAATTTAAATCACAGCTAACGGTAATTCCCCGTTCTTTGGCTGTTTTGCATGCCTCCAGACAAATATCCGCCACATTCTTTCCAAGTGCCGGAGTAATTCCGGTAAAGTGAAACCAATCTGCTTCTGCAAAAATGCTGTCCCAGTCAAAATCACCTTGTCTCGCCAATGCAATTGCGGAACCGGCACGGTCATAAATTACTTTGGAAGGACGCTGACTGGCACCTTTCTCCAGAAAATAAATTCCAACCCGGTCTCCTCCTCTTGCAATAAGAGAAGTATCCACTCCGAACCGGCGCATAGAATTAACCGCAGCCTGCCCGATTTCATGCTTTGGAAGTTTCGTGACAAACGCTGCATCTACTCCATAATTTGCAAGAGATACCGCAACATTCGCTTCTCCCCCTCCGAAAGTAGCAAGATAACTCTCCGTCTGCACAAACCTATCATATCCGGGCGGTGCAAGACGAAGCATCAATTCCCCAAAAGTAATGACTCTCTTTTTCATATTCCTTCTCCTATTCCTTATTTTTTCAACAATGTAAGCGCTTACATTATTTTCCCATCATATCTTCTTTTTGTCAATCCCTTTTCCTTATTTTTGCTTGCATTTATTATATTTTGCCTGTATTATATCATATGTAAGCAGTTACACTCTCAAAGCGTGAAATACAAATTGGAGGACAACCATGACCACTTTTATGAATCAGGACTTTTTACTAAATACACCCACTGCCAAACATTTATATCATGATTTTGCAAAGCAGCTGCCAATTATCGACTATCATTGCCATATTCCGGCTTCTGAAATTGCCGGGGATATCCATTTTCAGAACATTACCAGCGTGTGGTTGAATGCAGACCATTACAAATGGCGTTTCATGCGTACCTGCGGAGTTCCGGAAGATTACATTACCGGAAACCGCACAGATAAAGAGAAATTCACAGCATATGCAAAATGTATCGGTCTCGCCGTGGGAAATCCACTATTTTCCTGGAGCCACTTGGAATTACAGCGGTATTTTTCTTATAATGGCATTTTATGTGAAAAAACAGCAGAAAGCGTATGGGAACACTGTAACCGAGTCCTTTCTTCTCCTTCCATGAGCGCCCGATCCATTATGCAGGCATCCCATGTACATACAATCTGTACCACAGATGATCCGGCAGACTCTTTGGAATATCATATACAGATCAAAGAGGACCCTTCCTTTTCCATTCAGGTACTGCCCTCCTTTCGGCCGGATTTATCCCTGGAAATCCGAAAACCCGACTACCTGGTTTATCTGCATAAGCTATCCTGCCGCGCAGAACTGAAAATCACCGATTTAGCCTCTTTGAAGACCGTTTTGCAAAAAAGACTGGAGGCTTTTGTTTCCTGTGGCTGTCGTGTCACCGACCATGGACTGACCTACGTTCCTTATGCACCCTGTACGGATGAGGAGGCCGCTGTCATCTTCCTGAAACGTTTTCACGGTGAATCCATTAGCATACAGGAGGAACGGAAATTCAAAACCAATCTACTCGCTTACCTCGCCGGACTTTACCACCGGCATGATCTTGTGATGCAGTTGCATTTTGGCTGCAAAAGAGATAATAATACTCTTATGTATCAGACAATCGGTCCCAACACCGGATACGACTGCATTGCATCCCAGATACCGTCGGATGAGCTTGCCGATTTTCTGGATTTACTAGCCACAAACAACACCTTACCAAGAACCATCCTGTACAGTCTGAATCCCAATGACAACCAGATGCTCGGCACCTTAATCGGATGCTTTCAGGATGGAAAAACTGCCGGGAAAATACAGCAGGGTGTTGCCTGGTGGTTCAATGACAATAAAACAGAAATTGAAAAACAGCTGATCAGTTTTGCCAACCTTTCCAGCTTATCCGGCTTTGTCGGTATGCTAACCGATTCCAGAAGTTTTCTTTCTTATACCAGACACGAATACTTCCGTCGGATCTTATGCAATTTGTTGGGAAATTTAGTAGAAAACGGAGAATATCCTGCTGATGACGCCTTATTATCGGAAATTGTCAGCAATATCTGCTACCACAATGCGCTACACTATTTCCGCCTGTAATCGTTTCCATAGATACCTGTCCAAAAGGAGCTGTATATGAACCTGACCATTTATGATATTTCCCAAAAAGCAGGTGTGTCTATTGCCACCGTTTCCCGCGTACTCAACGGTTCTGACAAAGTGAGCGAGAAAACCCGAAAAAAGGTGCTTTCCATTATGGATGAATACCATTACAAACCCAATGCTTTCGCAAGAGGACTGGGTTTAAATACCATGCAGACTATCGGCATTCTCTGTGCCGATTCTTCTGACATTTATCTTTCCAAAGCAGTTTATTATTTAGAATCCAAGCTGCAGACCAATGGCTATCACTGTCTCCTTTGTTGTACCGGATACAGCAAGGAGGGCAGACAGGCGTCCTTGCAGCTTCTTATGAACCGCAAAGTGGATGCTGTCATCTTAGCAGGTTCCAGCTTTGTCTCCAATCAGGCAGAGGAAAATGCTTATCTCTTTGAAGCAGCTGACCATATTCCGGTTATGATTCTGAATGCGGAATTACAGCATCCCGGTATTTACTGCACACTTTGTGATGATGCCCATTCCATCTATACGGCCACTCAGGCCATGCTTGGTTCCGGTCGGAACAGAATTTTGTATCTTAATAACTCTCGGTCTTACAGTGCAGTCCGCAAACTGGTTGGATGGGAAAAAGCGATAAAGGAGTCGTCTCATACCGTTTCCTCCGTTCTTTATTGTCCTGTGGCTCATGACGATATGGAAGAAATGTGTGCTTTTCTGGAAGGCAACTCCTCTCTTCTGGTGTCCAATAGCGGTATTATCTGCGCTGATGACGCACTGGCCGTCGCAGTGGTTAAGTTCGCTCGCAAACACAACTTAAATATTCCGGAGGATCTTGCGGTCATTGGCTATAACAATTCTCTGCTCGCAACCTGCTGTGAACCGGAACTGACCTCCGTAGACAATCATCTGGCACAGCTGTGCGATCAGCTTGTCCAAAATCTTTTTGCAGTCATGAACAAAGAAAACGTTCCACCCGTCAGCGTATATTACGGCGAACTGGTGAAACGCAATTCTTTTATTGATTTCTGAGACTGTTCAGAACTTTTCTGACACAGCCTTTTCCCTGATTCATTTCATTAAAATATGCAGTGATCTTCTCAGCAAGCCCATATTCATACAAATCCACCCCAAAGATGTCCGTTCTTCCCAGAATCGGGCGCAGCTCTTCTGCCGTTGCCGTTTTCCCGGCTCCGGCATATTTCTTCATAAATTCCGTCAATTCGCCAAGCAGGGGATCCGGGCTTAGTTCAAAGGCTTCCATATCGTCATTATATCCGATCAGATAACGCAGATATCCGGCAAGCACCACAGGAATATATTGTAAACCTTCTACACCCTGTCTGCCATAAGCCTTCAATGTTTCTCCAAACCGGATCGACAGTTTCTGGGAAGTATCCGTGGCAATCCTTTGCGGCGTATCGGGCATAAATGGATTGACCAGTCTTTTTTGCAGTACTTCTCCGATAAATTGTTCCGGATCAATAATCTGCGGATTTACTACCACAGGCATCCCTTCTCCATATCCCATCTTCGTGACAAATGCACACAGATCGTCATCCTTCATCTCTTCCCAGATGGTATGGTAGCCAAGCAGGCAGCCAAAAATCGCCAACGCAGTATGCAACGGATTCAGGCAGGTGCATACTTTCATTTTCTCCACCCGGTCAACAGTCTCTCTGTCCGTAAAATAAATACCGCCCTTCTCTAACGGAGGCCTTCCGTTCGGGAACAAATCTTCAATTACCAGATACTGGGTCGCCTCTGCATTTACAAAGGCTGCTGTATATGTATTTTTGTCTGTTATGATCAGTTCCGCATCTTCAAACCCATCCTGTTCCAGCATGGCAACTACTTTTTTATCCGGTCTGGGTGTTATTTTATCAATCATGCTGAGCGGGAAGGAAACTTTCTCCGGATTATTCACATAATCCAGAAAATCCTGTCCACAAACTCCTGCTTCCACCCATTTACGCACATAGGATACCACCGCCTCTTTCAGTTTATCTCCATTGTGGGAGCAATTATCCATGCTTACCATCGCAACCGGAACAGCCCCTGCCTGATAGCGCTGCCACAGAAGCCATGCTATCTTCCCCATCAGGTGCTTAGGAATTATTATTTCTTTTCCGGAAAGAATCTGGTCAAAATCTGCCTTTACCACACCGGAAAGAGAGCCATCCGGTCCCATCAGACTATACCCTTTCTCTGTAATCGTAAAACTTACCATTTGCACGGAAGGTTTCCTGAATGCCTCAACGAGATAAGAAAAGTCCTCATCCTTTTCATTCGCTGTCAGACTTTTAACCACACTGCCAATCACTCTCTTATCCAGACCGCCATCTGCATTCAGAACCACTAACAGGCTCAGATTATCAAATGGCTTATATGCTTTTTCTATAATTTCATAGTCAAATCCCTCTACGGCAACAACCCCTTTATCATAGAGCCCCTGATTCAAAAGCGAGTCCAGTATCGCTGACGGAAACGCCCTGAAAATATTTCCGGTTCCAAAATGAAGCCAGGTAGGTTCCTCCACCGTAGCACGAACTATTTTTTCTCTGTCATACGTAGGAACCTGATAGCCTTTCTCTGTAAATTGCTGTTTCATATCCTTCTGAAATACGTTTTTTAATCTCATATCTGCATTCCATCCTTTCACTCGGGAATTCTCCATCCGTTACCATTTATTACATTCTATACGGAATGATCCGCTGATTACGCCATATTCATTTCGCAGATCCGTATACTCAGGTGCATCATACCAATCGTAATATACAACCACCTTATCCGGTTCTGTCTCTTTTGCCTTTTCCTTCAAGGTAATCTTCAAAATATCCTCTTTCGCCCATGCCTGCAAAACAGTCAGCCGGTTTTCCCCGCTTTTCACTATAATTCCACGCACATTTTGTTCTTTCGGCAAATTCATGTGCGACATAAGAATCTGAATCACATTTTCCCGGTAGTTTGCGCTGACAGGACAAGGCATTTCATAATGCGTTTCCTCTTTCAGGATCTCTTTTGCATAGGCCGCAAACAGCCTCTGTCCTACTGCCTTCTTGTTCTGCGGATGTAAATCGCAGGACTGTCCGACATCCATGGAAGGAATCAGATATACCTGTTCAAACGTCTGGCAAAGCATCTGCTGATATCTCATTTCTCCCCAGCCGGAATCTTCTATTCGGGTAGCCGGATCCAGGAAATTAGCTAGCTGTACGCAAAAGAACGGTATTTCCCGCTGAAACAGTTTCCTGTAATCCTCTATCAGAGCCCGAAAACGCTCTGCATAATCATTCGCATGATACACATTGGATTCCCCCTGATACCATAGAACACTGTTAAACTTCACTCGCCTCAATGGCATAATCGAAGCATATACAAGGCCTACAGCCAGTTCCGGCGGAAAAATAGACGCCGGTTTTGGTTCCTTTGCTTTGTTTTCTATCACATATTTCCACTCACCACTCAGTGGAATCCGTTCCATTCCGGTATCCAGATAATACGGCATGCCTTCCACAAATCCGCCATTTCCACCTTCGATTTCAATTCTTGCGGTAATAATATTTTTACCCTTCTTTAAGACCCCTTGCGGAATCAAATACTTTCTTGGCGGATAGCGATACATGGTTTCGCCCACAAGTTTTCCATTGATATAAACCTCATCCATATCAATCACGGCACCCAAATACAGCATCGCCTCTTCCGTAAAATCCCGGATTTCCACTTCTCTGTAAAAGACGAGAGAACCGCAAAAATTCTCAAGCCCCATTTCCTTTGTCATAACAGGCAATGTAACATTTACTGCGTGCTCCGGAATGCTGTTTACAGCAATACTTTCCTCTTTCCGGGCAATGCCCGCCCGCCACTTTGCTGCCTCCTCGTCCTGCTTTGCAAGAAATTTGGAGAAATCCATGTTATGAAACCGAGTCATATCATACTTATCTTCTCCAAACGTTTCAAACACATCCGGCCGCATCCAGGCTTCTATCCTGCTGCCCCCAACTGCTGTCTGTATGAGTCCTACCGGAATTTTTCTGTGCATGTAAAGTTCCTTTGCAAAGAAAAAACCAACCGCACTAAAATCCATAATTTCTTCCTGCGTTGCCAGACACCATTTTCCTTCCGGCAACTTTTCCAGCGGCTCATCAAAACTGAACCGTCCGGGTATATGAAACTGACGTATTAAGGGTAAGTTGGTACTTTTGATTTCTTCATAGGACACATCCAGTGTACGTGACACAGGTAATTCCATGTTAGACTGCCCGCTCAGCAAAAACACCTCTCCAAAATATACATCCCGGATCCGCAGTTCTTCCTTTCCCTTCAATATAATTTCATAGGGACCACCGCATGGCATCGGTTCTATTTCTACCGAAAAAATCCCGTCTTCATCCACCTCTGCCTTATATGAATGCTCTCCTACAAAAACCTCTACCTCTTTCCACTGCGTTTTTCCATACAGCACATTGGAAACACCGTGCTGTAAAATCAAACCATCACTAAAGATAGGATCCATTTCAATTCCGCACTTACTCATCCTTCCATCCTCTTCCATTAACTAAATTGAATACTTTCAAAATCAAATTCGCTGCCCGGCAGAAATACAAAATTCACATCGTGTACTCCCTGTACCGGTTCCATTTCATAAGTCCGGGATATATACTCATCACTTTTGGGAAATTCCACAATCTGTCGTATTTCTTCCCCGTCATTCACAAATCTTACATGAATGGTATTATTTCTCTGACATCTTCCTGTTATGGTCAGCTGCCGTACTCCGTGTTCAAAGTTCATATCCGTAAATTGAAGCGTTACGTTATTTCCAAGATGCTCTACTCTTTTTCCGGCTGTTTCATAATGATCTCCATACAAAGCGTTTGCTTCTACTGCCCACAATCTGGTATATGCTTTTTCCATCCACGCAAAATAGAAACCTTTGATATGCATCTTATGAAATGTCTTAATGGTAAGCTTCGTGATGCCTTTCATCCGTCTCTTCAGCCTGAAAGTATCTTCCTGATACACGTTCCAGCGGGATTTCTTCTGGTAGATAAATTCTCCCAGAAGCTCGAAGTTTTCATCCGCAGGTGCACCCTCATATATCTCTATCCGGTAAGCATCATCACTTAATGCAAAAATAGGAATGGTTATGGTATCCGATCCGGTTTCTCCAAAGTCTATGTGATCAAAGGTAACCAATGTCTCCGCTTCACGTGCTGTAGCTACCCCCTTTTCATTCCCATTGGTAGCTTCGCCGATCACACTTACATAACTGCTGCCGGATATAAAATCATAAGGATTATCATATCTTGTTCCTATTCCCTGTACCCGGAACTTCAGCTTCGACATCACCTGCGCATAGTCTTTTTCATTATTTGCCACAGCACATAAATAAAACTCTCCATCTCCCATTGCGGTGATATTGACCTCGTTGCCCTCAGTCTCCAAAGTCGCCAGACTGCTTTTTACGCCCTTCTCATTGACCACTTCAAATGTTATCTCAGGATAATCTGTATCCGTTGGATACGCGGTTGCACGTACCCGAACCGTTTTCTGTTTCCGATTTAATTCAAGACCCTGAGGCGATTCCAGCAAAATATTCCGGACCGGTTTTTTCTCCACCGGTTCTGCCGTCACCTTTACCTCTGCCTCTGCATGCTTTTTACGCACAATCGCTATCATTTTGCCGCTAAACAGGTGGCGCGTATCGTTCTGAAAGGAATCGTAATCCGTACTGTCACCATTATCCAGTCCTATGAGTTCTCCGTCCCCCTCCACGCACACACGCAGGAGATCTCTTGCATTTTCTACCGGATAACCTTCTTCATCCGTCGTACTGATCTCTGCAAAAAGCAGTTCATCCCCTTCATCACAATATTTTACTATAATATTCTTAGTATCTCCAAAGGAATGTTTTATTTCACATGCAAGGATTTCTCCCGCTTCATTGTAGGCAACTGCCTTTATTTCACCCCGTTCATACTCCACACAGTAATCGGCAATGATATGATGTCCACTCCCCGGCGCATTGTTCAGTTCCTGTTTTCCACAGGATTTTCCATTCACAAACAATTCCACATAAGGCGCATTGGAGCAAATCCTTACATCAATTTCCTGTCCCGGATTAAAATCCCAATATGGCCATATATGTATCATGGGATATTCCTCTACGCTTCGCCATGCCGCCTGCCACACATAATAGTAGTCCTTTGGAAATCCCGCGGTATCTATGGTGCCAAAATAAGAATTTTTGGTCTGGTATGGCGTGGGTTCACCAATATAGTCATGACCTGACCAGATAAACTGTCCCAAAGAATAAGGAATATCCCGATCCACACAGACACAGTCTTCATAGGATGCTGCCCCCCAGCTGGTCTGAGAATTCCCCAAAGAAGAACATTGTAAATCTTCCTCACACAACACACTGGCCCGAAGCGGAAAATGATAAATTCCTCTGGATTGTACAATGGAAGAGGTTTCGGAACCATAAATCATCCAGTCCGGACGCTCTCTGTGAACTTCTTCGTACAATTTCTCTCCATAATTAAAACCGGCAAGTTTATATACCTGCGAACATTTTCTTGCGCCATCCCATGCCATATAGTTCGATCCGATGGTTACCGGAGCGTTTTTCTCAGTGTCATGCAGATACACTTCCTCCATCAGCTCCCTTGTCATGGCAACCGCAGAAGCATCCACATGCGTATCATATATCTCATTTCCGATACTCCACATAAACACACACACATGATTCCGGTCTCTCCGGATCCATGATGCAATATCTTTTTTGTGCCATTCTTCAAAAAATCTGGCATAATCAAAAGGATTCTTAGGGCGCTTCCACATATCAAAGCCTTCTGAAACAAACAAAAATCCCATTTCATCCATAGCATTAAGATATTCCGGTGCCATCATATTATGGGAACCCCGAATAGCATTCACTCCCATTTCCTTCAGGCACCGCAGCCGCCTCCTGATGGCTGTTTCTGAAACTGCGGCTCCCAATGCTCCCAGATCATGATGTTCGCAGACACCATGAATTTTGAAAGGACGGCCATTGAGAAAAGCCCCTTTGTCCGGTGTCAGAACGACGTCTTTAAACCCAATCCGGCACGCCTGTCGATCCTGCAATTTGCCATCCGCATAAAGCAGTGTTTCCAGTTTGTATAAAACCGGATGCTCAAAATCCCATTCTATAACATCCTGAAGGATGTTCGTTTCTTTTTCTTTTATGGTATATGTCAAATCCGTATTCTCTAATCTGCACTTCAGACAGTGCTGAATACGGATATTTTTTTCTTTCTCCGGATCAATGCACTTCCCGTTACTGCCCACTTCCGTCGAAACGGTCAGTTCATAGCCCTTATCCGTTTTCTCGGTATGCACATACACACCGTCTTCCACAAGGTAATACTCCCCGCATTCATGCAGCCAGACATTCCGATAAATTCCGGCTCCCGAATACCATCTGCTATTAGGACATTGATAGTTACAGCGCACCGCAATTTCATTTTGTCCATCCCGTAAATACTTCGTCAAATCAACAGTAAAAGAAGAATATCCATACTTCCACTCAAAAATCTGCACCCCGTTCAAATAAACCGTGCTGTCCATATAAACACCATCAAAGGTGACAAACCATCTTCCGGAATCGGTTTTCCTGATGCGAAATTCCTTGTAGTAAAAGCCGGAAGAATCCTCATAAAGTTTTGTAAGATCCTCTATCAGATAATCATGGGGCAGTCTGACCGGAAGAAACTCTTCTTTATTTTGCAAAACTGCTGCAACATCATCTTCTATTTTTCCTTTATAAAAAAACCAGCCATCATTCCATTTTCTTTTCATATCCATACCCATTCATCATAATTCTGGTTCTGCGTAGCAACCTGTTTATATGACAATACGGCCTTGGAATCCACCAAAACCGTACTGCCATACATGTCGTATTTTATTTATTCGGGAAGTTCCGTTGCATCACCATATGTTTTATCCCATGCTGCTGCACGCTCATCCATAATTGCCTGACCGCCTGCTCCCAGATAGTCTGCCATTGCAGCATCCCAGACAGAATCGAAATTCTCTACAGACGCACTGACTGCTGTATCGTATACAATATCTCTCTTCTCAGCAAGTGGTGTTCCCATACCGTTTTCCGCAACAATTTCACCGGTTTTGAAGTTTTTGGCCGGAATAGCACTTGTTTTGGCCAGTTCATTTGCCTTATTCACATCATCCGCATCAACACCTGCATAGCTGTGCGCAAGAGATTTTGCTGTTTTCTCTGCGTCGGTAAGATTCATACCGTTACATGTGATTGTATAATCAATGTTGAATCCGGAGTTCTGGATATCATCACCGGTAGCTGCAATAATCTCCACACCACCGTCATCCAATACATTGTGTGTCACGCCTTCATCGCCAATCTGAAGATATTCAATTACTTCAGGTGTGGAAATGAAGTCAAGATATAACAGGGATGCAAGAGGCTCATCATTTGTACCGGGGAAGAAAATCTTTCTGTCTCCGGCTGTACCATTTACAAATTTCACATAATCACCATTTGCATTTTCAAAACAGTCTATTGCAACATATTTTGCTTCCGGACCTACTAATCTTACCAGATTAGCTGCGATAGAATCCTCACCGTTTCTCCACGGATAATCCCAGTTATGTGTAAATGCACCTACATATCCTGCTTTCATCATATCATCTTCTGTCGTATCACCGGAACCATATAAAGCGAAGTCATCCCACATCAGACCCTCGTTGTACCACTTATTCAGAAGTCTGACAGCTTCTTTCGTACCATTCTGGGTCAGCTTTCTGTCATCAAATCCGTTTACATAATATTCCTCATCCGTAATATCCGGATCAATGAAAGATTCTATTAAAGTAGCTGCTCTCCAGCCCACATCGTAGCTTACAGAATAAGGAATCATTTTATCTGCATCTGCACCAAGCAGTGTATCCGCATTATCACGGAATGCAATCAGCATCTCTTCAAACTCTGCTTTTGTGGTAGGTGCTTTCATGCCAAGTGCGTCTAACCAGTCCTGACGAACAAACGTAAGTACACGGTTTGAATTTGCAAGTTTACCTTCAATCGCCCAAAGTTCTTTCGTTTCCGGATCCTGGTCATAATAAATGTTGTAATCTGTCAACCAGTTCCAAAGGTTTGGTACATCGTCTGCGTGACCATCAACATATGGCTGAAGATCCAGCACACCACCCATGTTTGCATAGGTCTGGATGGTTGCATAGTCATAAGTAACGCAAATATCCGGTGCATCACCTGCTGCAAGAAGGTTGTTAAGCTGTTCTACCTCTGTCCAACGTGGAACTGCCACAAATTCAACCTCTACATTGTGTTTTTCCAGCATACCCTTTTTGATATAATCCGTATACTTGTTGTTGGTCGGGTCAGAACCACCATCGTTACCACGATCATAAACCTCAACCGTAATCTTTCTGGTTTCTGCAAACTTGCCATCTGTAAGTTCGCAAGCTGTTGCTGCCTCTTCTGCCGGTGCCTCTTCAGCACTTTCTGTTTCACCCGCATCCTCTGCTGTTTCCGCCGTAGATGCTTCTTGGGATGTTTCTGCAGAGCCGCCGCAGGCTGTCAACGACATAACCATTGCGCTTGCTAGAAACATAGCAATCATTTTCTTCTTCATAGTGTCCTCCTTATTTTGGGTTTTTTCCTTTTCTTTATCGTTTCTTTATTCCTTAACAGCACCTACGGTAACTCCATGAATGAAATATTTCTGCAACCATGGATAAATACACAAAATAGGTACTGTGGAAAACATAACTACAGCTGCTTTCACCGCCTCTGAAAGTCCCGGTGACGAAAAGCCCTCCTGTGTTGCAACTTCCACCTGATTGATGTTGTTAATAATATTGTACAAGTACAACTGTAACGGATACAAATCTTTGTCCGTTATGTACATCAATGCATCAGAATAACCATTCCATCTGCCCACCGCATAGAACAAAGCAAGCGTTGCCAAAACCGGTTTGGAAAGCGGCACATAGATTTTTAACAGAATCGTAAAATAGCTTGCACCATCTATTTCTGCCGATTCTCTGAGAGAATCCGGAATACTGTATAAAAAACTCCGCATGATAATCATATTAAAAACAGACAGACAACTTGGAATCATCAATACCCACACCGTATTTAACATTCCCAGAGACTTCATTAATAAATAATTCGGAATGGTACCGGCATTGAAAAACATGGTAATTGTTATCAGGATATTGATAAACCCACGTCCTTTTAACTTTTCAAAAATGAGTGGATACGCGCACAGCGTTGTCATCACCAGTGACAGGATTGTACATACCAGGGTCAGTATCGCTGTAAAGAAAAAGGACCTTATGTACTTCATATCTGAAAACACCATTGCATACGCACCAAAATTGATATCTACAGGCCAAAGATATACCATATCCTTTACCAGTGCATCCGTGGAGCTCAACGACTTCGCCGCCAGATTAAGCATCGGTGTCAGACAAATCACTATTACAATGATTCCAATCAGAACAAACACCATATCTCCAAGTTTTGTTTTAGTGGATTTTACTTTCATTTCACGTCCTCCTTACCAGATTCCTCTCTCGCCAAGCTTACGGGAGATCCAGTTTGCTAACAGTAAGAAAACAACACCTACTACGGACTGGAATAGCCCAACAGCAGTTGTTAACGAGAACTGTAAGCCCTTAACACCGGTCTTATATACAAACGTGGAGATAACCTCTGCTACATTCATAACCAGATTGTTCTGGAACGCAAACGGACGGTCAAATGCACTTCCAAGGATATTGCCCAGATTCATAATCAGCAAAACCACGATAGTAGGTTTGATTCCCGGCAGCGTAATATGCCACATTTTATGCCATCTGTTCGCGCCATCCACACTGGCTGCTTCGTAAAGCTCCGGACTTATTCCGGCAATAGCGGCCAGATAGACAATCGAACCCCAGCCAAAATTCTGCCATACGCCCATTCCCGCATACGTTGCGATCCACCACTTATCCTCATTCAGAAAAGGAATGGACTCATGTCCAAGTGCATGTATCAGTTGATTTACAAATCCATCTGTAGGTGCAAACAACTGTAATGCCAGCCCGTAAATAATGACCCAGGAAAGGAAATGGGGCATATACGCAATTGTCTGCGTTACCTTTTTAAACCTTTTAAAAGTCAGTTCGTTCAGTATCAATGCAAAAATAATGGGAATCGGGAATCCGACTATCAAATCAATAATATTCAGCACAAATGTATTCTTGAGTGAAGTCAGAAACGTCGGGTTTGAAAATGCCTGTTTGAAATATGCAAGACCATTATCTGCCGCCCAAGGCATCTCCCACACGCTCTGCCCGATTTTATAATCCTTAAAGGCAATCTGTATATATACCATCGGTACATACTTGAAAATAATCAGATAAATAATCGGCAAAGCCAGCATTGCATATAGCTGCCAATATTTCTTAAAATACAGCTTTGTTTTTGATGGTTGTTTTTTTGTTTCCATCGCGCCCTCCTTGTGATATCGCCATTATCTATTGCACGTTTCCAGTTACCTTTTTCTGTCGTTCCATGCGTTCCAGCATATCAAAGCAACCCTGTAAGTACATACAGCCAAGAGCCCTGTCGTATAATCCATAGCCGGGTCTGCACTGTTCCCCCCAGATATGTCTTCCGTGATCCGGTCTTATATAGCCGTCAAAACCATTGTCGTAATACGCTTTCACAATATCCAGAATCCCCACATCACCGTCGCAGTCTCTATGTGAAACTTCTGAAAAATCTCCATTTTCATATATTTTTACATTTCTGATGTGTGCAAATGCAATCCTGTCACAATGCTTCGCAACTATTTCCGCTACATTGTTCCGGCTGTCTGCTCCGAGTGATCCGGAACACAGTGTCAGACAGTTATATGGATCATCCACCATCTTTAAAAAACGTTCAATGGCCTCTTCGTTAATCAACAATCGCGGTAATCCAAAAATATCCCACGGCGGATCATCCGGATGTATCGCCATCTTGATTCCACATTCATGACAGGTCGGCATCAACGCTTCCAGAAAATATTTCAGGGAATCCCATAACTGCTCCTTTCCAAAACCGTCATACTGCTGAAACAGTTCATTGATTCTTGCCATTCTCTCCGGCTCCCATCCCGGCATTGTATAATCCCCGGAATGTGTTTCCATATATTCAACCATTTTCTTGGGATCATCCAGTATTCTGGACTTCTCATAAAATAAGGCTGTAGAACCATCTGGAAGTGGATGGTAAAAGTCGGTTCTCGTCCAGTCGAATATTGGCATGAAATTGTAGCATACTACCTTGACGCCAAACTTGGCCAGATTGCGAAGCGTCGTTTTATAATTTTCTATGTATACATCTCTGCTCGGTAAGCCAAGTTTGATATCATCATGCACACCAACCGACTCTACAACTTCCATATGAAAACCGTATTCAGACAGTTCATTTTTTACCTGTTCAATCTCATGAATTTCCCATATTTCACCGGGCTGCTTGTCGTGCAATGCCCATACGATTCCTTCAACTCCGGGAATCTGTCTAATTTGTTCAAGCGATACAGAATCATTATTCTTTCCGTACCAGCGAAACGTCATTTTCATATCCTGTTTCTCCTCTTTTTAACTTGTATACAAGTTAGCTTATTTATATCTTACTCTCTTATTGACATTTTCGTCAATAATCTTTGATGATTTTTTTCATTTTTGTATATCATATACATATTTATGCTTCTTGTTTTGTTTAGTTCGCTGTATACAAGTGATGCTTCTGTTTTTTATAAACGCCTTGTATACTTCATTATTTTCTTGTCAAATGTTGGTAAGTTGTGATATTATTACTTTGTTCAAACAAGGTTTCGTATATGATGATATAGAAATAGATTACGGAGGAATACACATGACATCAGTTGATGTATACAACTGTTTAAAACATGATATTTTATATCTGAGTCTGAGACCCGGAGATATGATTAGCGAACTTGAGATATGCAAACAATATGGTATTTCCCGCACACCCGCCCGGGACGCTATCAAGGCATTGGTTGCAGAGGGTTTGTTAGAAGTACGTCCCCACGTCGGAACCTTTATTTCCTTGATTGATTTATCTAAAGTAAGTGATTCCGTCTTTATTCGTGAGGTATTGGAACAGGCCGTTCTAAAAGAACTTTGCCCAAATTTCAATTCTTATGATGCATTAAACCTCGAAGCAATCTTGTCCCAGCAATCCGCTCTGGTTCACGGCAAACGAACATCAGAAACATCCTGGGATTTTATACAGCTGGATAATAAATATCACGAAAAGTTATTTGAGATTGCGGGCAAAACCGGTATCTGGAATTCCATCTGCTCAACCAACCAGCACTATAACCGCTTCAGAACTCTATTGGTAAAATGTGATTTAGACGATATAGAAAAATTATACGAACAGCACAAACAGATTTACAATTTCCTGCTCAGCCATGATGAAGAAAATCTGCATATTATAATTAACAAGCATGTCACAAGCGGTTTCAAGCGCTGCCATGAAGTAATGGAGAAGTATTCCCGCTATTTTACCCCCTGAAGCCCCACTACCCAGTACCGACTGCTTTATTGCAGTCGGTTCCCCCAGAAATCATTCCAAGGAAATATCCTTTCCTATCAAACGTACCGCCTCCCGACATTCCTTAGCTGCCCAAAAAATCACAGCCTGCTGTTACTGAATATAACAACAGGCTGTGAAAAAATGTGTTCAAGCTTTGATAAAAATGTAAAACTCTCCGCTTTTACCTTCTTTTTTATAGAAATGGATTATTCCAGATTCAGCTTCTTATCCATCACATACCAGGTCACCAGATAGAAGATCACACTGTAAATGATACTGGAGATCAATGTTCCTTCCCAGGAATTATCAAAAAAGGATATATTGATATTTTCACTGGCACTATTAAGTACTTCAATAAATACATAATACAACATGGTAAAAATCTGCTGTACAAAGTAAAAAGCAAAATAGAACGCAAAAGACATGAGCACTTTATGATCTGCGGATAACTGTCCCAAGGAAATACATGCCGTTATCTTAAGTATTCTGGCAAAAATATGGAAAACCGTGGCAATCAGTGTCATGATCATGATAAATCCGGTTACCTCAGCGCCTCCCCAGTATTCTATTATTGATGCAAAGCTGTCTACAAAATCCTGCAGGAATTCTCCTTCCTGGGCAAATAGAAACATCACCGACATAAACATCAGAAGCATACTGATGAAGATCCATGCAGCGCTGACCAGTACTTTGGAAATAATGATATGGTGTTTGTCCACCGGCAATGTATGCAGCAGATATCCCTGATCTCCATACGTTGAGGTATAAAATCTATAAATCAGATAGATTGCTGTACCAATGCACACCACAAACATACTTCCCATGTATGTTAAAAGGATCATCATTGCGCTGAATACAACCATCCCATTATCTGAATCAAAGAAATCAACCTGTACCGTAATGCAGGCCAGAAAAGTCATAATAACAATCAGCAGATTCATCGGAAGAAGCAGTTTCCAGGTTGCCTTCCATTCATATTTCATCAGTTTTCCTAACATGCAAACACCTCCCTGAAAAAGCGGTCTATGGACTTATGTTCATTCTGCCTGATCTGTTCAGCCCCTGCCTGCAGGATAATATTACCATATTTAATAAATACAACTTCATCCAGAATATTCTCCACATCGGAAATCAGATGCGTGGACAAAAGGATCGTTGCATTTCTGTTATAATTGCTGACAATCGTATGTAAAATATAATCTCTGGATGCCGGGTCCACACCTGCAATCGGCTCATCCAGGATATACAGATCCGCATCCCTGCTCATAACAAGAATCAGCTGGACCTTTTCCTTTGTCCCTTTGGACAGATTCTTCAATCTCTCATTCGGTGGGATCTGCAGCCGGTTCAGCATATCATATGCTCTGTCCATTCTGAAATCCGGGTAAAAATCCTGAAAATACTGTACCATCTCAATCACTTTCATGCCCGCATAGAGATAAGTACGCTCCGGCAGATAGGATACCCTGTATTTCGTCTCTATACCGGGTTTCTGACCATTAATATAGATTTCCCCCGCCGTCGGTTTTAACAGACCATTCATGATCTTAATCAGAGTTGTCTTGCCACTGCCGTTGGGTCCCAGTAACCCAATGATTCTTCCCCGTTCCAGATTAAGATGAATCTGATTCAATGCCACCTTACCACCATAAGTTTTGGTAAGTCCCATGCACTGTACAATCGGTGCCATATGTTTCCTCCTATCATCTGTCTTCCTGTCATTTATCTTTCTGCCATTTCTATATCATGCAATTGTAATCCGGTAATCTGCCGCAAAAGTCTCTCCGGGCTCCAGTAACTCGATCCATTCACGCTCTGTCCAGTCATCCGAGAAATCTGCCCTGTCGCATCTGCCATACCACGGTTCAATACAGATAAAAGGTGCATTCTTACCGGGCGGGGACCAGATACCGAACAATGGTGCATCAAAGTCAACTGTAAGATATGGTGTACCATCCGCTCTGGCTAAAGACACACTCTGTGCCTGATGGTTCTCAATAACCAGGGCATCCCCGTCAAATAATGTCTCTGTGATCGGAAGAATGCCATTTTCCAAAACATAAGTCTTAGTCTCATCACATAACAGACCGCCTTCCAGACAAGAGGATATAATCTGATCCTTCGCGTCAAACAAAAGCTTATACTCACTCTGTTTCCTGTCCGCATCGATGGGACACATAAATGCAGGATGCCCCCCGATAGAAAAATACATCTGCTTTGTGGCAGGATTCTTCACACGCCACTTTACTATTACTGTTCTGTCCGTCAATTCATATCCGATTTCCAGCACAAACGGATAAGGATATTTGGAAAGCGTTTCTTCATCAGACTCCAATGTAAACCATATCTCAGATGCCACCTGACTCTTCAACCGGAATTCCATATCCCTGGCAAAGCCATGCTGTCCCATTGGATATTCCCTGCCATCCAGGCAATATTTACCATTTTTCAGTCCACCTACAATCGGAAATAACACCGGTGATGTCCGTTTCCAATAAGCCGGATCTGCATTCCACATATACTCGGCGCCGGTTGCCACATCCTTAAGGGAAGAAAGCTCCGCTCCCATACTGTTAACCTGTATCATTATCTTATCATTGCTAATCTGAAATAATGCCATAATAACCCCCTTGTACTCCAAAATTCAGACGCTTCCCGTCTGTAAAGCTTGTATTTATTGTAACACATCCGATACCTCAAGTATATTTGCTTTTTCATTTTTTTGCGCATCCGCTTTGTCTTCTACTTGCGGTTGAATACCTGCATTCTTTCGCAGTTCATGCTTCAAAACCATCGGTTCGGTATGATATTTTCGTTTCGGCAGGATCTGCGTTAACTGCTCCAATTGCGTTTTTACCCAGTCAAGCACCACATCCTCATTCATTTTCCGAAGACGCAGCCTTTCTCCAACCTGATAGGAATATCCTCTTACAAGATAAGGAATCAGAATGCAGACCACCTCATTTTTCCGGTCTAAAACATATTCATTATCCTTCTTTAGATAGGCTTCCAGAATACATTCATAAACCTCAGGAAGCTCTTCTTTTGTCTCCGGAAGAGTCTCCCTCCGGTTCCAAAGATTTTCCTTTCCTTCCAATTGCGCCCCACTAAACTCGCCGTATCCAAATTCCCAGTATGCTCCGAAAGATTTATTCTGCTTCTCCCAATCCTGTAAAAGCGCCTGTACTCTGCCATACAGATCCTCCGTATACTTGGAAACCTCCTCCTGACAAATAGCAGTTTCCCGAAGCAAAGCTTCTGTCACAGGCATGCCCACGCTTCTTTTCGGACTGCTCTTCCACTCAATTCTTATCTGATTATCCAACAGATATTGTAAAAGTTCTCCGCTTCCCTTCATGCTGAATTCAAGTTTACATAATCTTTTACCAAGCAGATCATACAGTACAATATCATCCCTGCCATTGCTCAAACCCACTTTACAATATCCTATGTCATCTAAAGAAAAAAATTTTTTCCTGCCTCTCCAGTTAACATAACACATATTCATTTCGTCTACGGACAATCCACGGAACAAACCTCTGACACAGCCCAAAATACCAACTGCCGCCAAGGCACACACCTCCACATAAAAAAGAACTTTGTTACTGCCTGACGCAGGATACTCCATCCCCATAGCCAATATAAAAAAAGCAAATAAAACCGTAAAAATCCCACCTGCTGACACAATCCGATGCTCCCGCATCCGAAACGCAACGGCACCTTCCCGCCTTCTCATTGCTTCTTTTTCCTGCTCTTCTGCTTTCTTCCCAAACTGCTTCATGTTGCTGCCTCACCTGTTATCTCTTCGTATGCCGCCATAATTGACGGCAGCGGCACACTCGCAGTCTCATTCCTCTGTGTACCGCCGGAAATCATACCAATCAGATGTCCATAACCGTCAAAGGTTCCGCCACCGGACATACCTGCCTTGGCAAATCCGTATCCATACAGCATATCATTCTCAAAAATATCCACATAATACCATGCATCTTCCATCGTACCCTCATGATATTCCGTTGTTCCCACTTCCGCTCCGGAACCAACACAAAACATGGCATCACCGGGCTTAAGTTCACTATAAAGCGCCTCTTCGGCACATACATACTGCAACTTCTGTAATTCCTCATAACTGAAATTGTCACGGTCTGCTATCAGGAAGCCCACATCATACTCCTTAGAAACACCAAGTATCCGAGCATTGGCATAATATCCCTGCGGAAAGTAGAGAAAACCTGTAGAATCATCCCAATACTCCAATACATGCTCATTGGTGGCTACAATAACAGCATTCTCCGTAAGCTGCCAGACAATGCCGCTTCCATAAGCATTCCCCATATTGACCCTTACCACACAATTTCTGACATTTTCATATGCCTTCTCACAATCCGGTACATTTAATACCGGGCATTCCAGCATTCCAAGAGCCACCAGTCCCTCATAAATATCCTGATCCGATACCGATTGTATCAAATGAGGAGGCATCTCTGAGCTTTCCTCTGCCCTGACAGGCAGTATTGAGAGCATCATACCTGACAGACACAGGAAAACATATAATATTTTCAATTTTACCCTGTTCATCAGCAAACCATCCGTTTCTATTCTGTCCACTGCTGTACTCATCTTATAACAATACTATATTTACAAGGAGCCTTCAAGAAAAACACAGGAGATTATATAATCTCCTGTGCAAATCCCATTGCGGGTAATTATTTATGTAAACTAAGCAGAACGATAAGCCGGGTTATGTCGTGAATGATCATCTATCTAGAATTACCGTTACCGGCAATTTCAAGCGACCTACCTGAAAGCAGATCGGGCCAATCTATAGCTTTCTGTTTGGTCTTGCTTCGGATGGGGTTTACACAGCCTGCTCTGTTACCAGAGCAGCGGTAGTCTCTTACACTGCCATTCCACCCTGGCCAACCTCAATGGTTGGTGGTATTATTTCTGTTGCACTGGCCTTGGAGTCACCTCCACCGGACGTTATCCGGCATCCTGCCCTATGAAGCCCGGACTTTCCTCACCTGCACCCTTTCGTCTGTGCAGCCGCGATCATTTATTCTACTTAGTCGACATCTATTATACATCAAAACAGCTTCCACCCACAAATTCTCTGCAAAGAGAATTGCTCGGCAGCTCTTCACTGCTGACTCCCAGGAAGTATTCCAGGAATTTCAACAGGCGCTTTGCCTCGTGGTACTCCGGATCGCCTTTCTTGATACTGAATAGCAACGGCTCCGCATATTGCTTGATTACAGCAAGTTCATACAGCATCGCCGAATTGAACATAGCATCCGCTTCCTCCTGGAATGGGAAA
Organism: Lachnospiraceae bacterium; assembly: GCA_051878995.1. Taxonomy (GTDB): domain Bacteria; phylum Bacillota; class Clostridia; order Lachnospirales; family Lachnospiraceae; genus UBA3282. The sequence continues at coordinate 64,306 of JBJELE010000029.1, forward strand.
ATATACTTTTCCTCTCCACGTCTGACGGAAGGCCACATGGCAATCGTCTGGCTTGCCGATGAGCCTCTTGTTCTGGCATCCCTTACCATACGACGCAATAACCGGTTATCGGTAGTAGGTATCCGGTTATGTTCATCTACATTCAAAGCCGTCAAGGCACTGATATAGATTTTATATTTACTCTCGGCCGGAAGGGCATAGGACATCTTCTCGTTCAGTCCATGGATGCCTTCAATCACCAGAATATCCTCTTCTCCCAGCTGCATTGGCCTGCCACTGTATTCTCTCATACCGGTCTTAAAGTTAAATGTTGGAAGCTGAACACTCTTGCCTGACAGAAGATCCGTCATATCCTTATTGAACTGCTCCACATCCAAAGCCTCCAGACATTCATAATCCGGTTTTCCCTCATCATCAAGAGGCGTCTTATCATGATTCAGATAATAGTTATCCAATCCGATCGGATGGGGTTTCAGGCCATATGTCCTAAGCTGGATAGAAAGTCTGTGGGAAAAGGTTGTCTTTCCGGAAGAAGACGGCCCGGCGATCATTACAAACTTCACGCCCTCACGTCTGGCAATATCTCTGGCAATCTCACTGATTCTTCTCTCCTGCAGTGCCTCCTGTACCAGGATCATATCTGAAATATTTCCCTGACAAATCTGGTCATTTAAGTCACCTACCGTATCGATATGCATCTCCTTGCCCCATTCACCGGAAGCCATCAATGTCTGGAACAGCTTCTTTCTGGGCACAAACTCCGGAAGTTTCTCCGGTTCCTCTTTCTCCGGAAGCAGCAGGATCATGCCCTCCTCATAGGCAAACAGATCAAAGTACTTAACATAGCCGGTGCTGGGCATCATATAGCCGTAAAAGTAATCATAATAATCACCCAGACAATATACGTTAATGCTGGAGCTTCTGCGGTAACGGAACAAGGACACCTTATCCTTCATTCCCAATTCTTTGAAAAGAGCCACCGCTTCATCCGTAGGATAAGCCTTCTTGGTAACCAGCATATCCATATCCACCAATTCGCCCATGCGGTCTTTTACCCGCTCAATCGTCTGCTCATCCATTTTCAGTCCATTACGGAAGCTGCAATAGTATCCCGGTCCAATGGTGAATTCCACTTTCACATTGGTTGCGGCTTCCATGCCCACCACATCCTTGATGGCTTTCATCATCAGCATAATGGCTGAACGCACATATGCCTTATGGCCGATCGTATCCTCGTAAGTGATGAAATCAAGCTCACAGTCTCTGTCTACCCGCTTCATCAGCTCACGAATCTTACCGTTAACGGTAACCAGCGCAATGGGACTGGTAAAATGGTTCTGATACTCCTCTGCTATAATCTCATACTTGATACCATCCTCGTATAATCTCTCTTCCCCATTGATTGTAATTGTAACCATAATACATCCCTCCTTATAATATAGTTTTCTGCCGTTTTTACTTCTCTACAACAGATATCGCAATCCGACATTCCTTCAAAAGCTGCTCTATCTCAGTAAACCGTTGCTGCCTTTTTACATCGGACAAGCCTTGTCTTTGCAGACTTTCCAGAATCTCCCCATAGATTCTTTCCTGCCTCTTTAAAAAACATAACAATACCTGTGACTGATTCTGCAGAAGCAACGGACCATACCGGCATGCAATCCGATCAGGCTCCGGGACTGTCTGCTCTGATTTCTTTACAAGCATCAAAGGATAGAATTTGCCATCCTCTTCTATCATATTCTCCTCTGTGATATGGTATCCCTGCTGATACAGAAACCGCCGGAATTCTTCTAACTCTGACTGGGGCTGCAAAACCATTTCCTGAAAAGAATCGGTTTTATCCCGCTCATCAGATAAAATCCGCTGCATTAATCTGCCACCCATGCCGGCGCATACCAATGTATCTGCCTCGCCGATATTATAGTTATGTAAACCATCGGACAATCGGGTTTCAATATAGGCGGTAAGTCCCCGCTCTGACACATGCTCTGTGGCGGCACTCAAAGGCCCCTTACGCACGTCCATAGCCAGAACTCTTGGACTAATGCCCTGCTCCACCAGATAAATCGACACAAATCCGTGGTCACACCCCACATCACACACACGATTACCTACGGATACCATGTCGGCTACAGCCTGCAGCCTTTGCGATAATTCTACAGTTTTCATTAGTCCAGATAATCCTTTAATTTACGGCTTCTGCTTGGATGACGGAGCTTACGGAGCGCTTTCGCCTCAATCTGACGGATACGTTCACGGGTTACGTTAAACTCCTTACCGACTTCCTCCAATGTTCTGGCACGTCCGTCGTCTAATCCGAAACGAAGCCTCAATACCTTCTGTTCTCTCTCGGTCAGCGTTCCCAGTACTTCCACCAGTTGCTCCTTTAACAGAGTAAAAGCTGCCGCATCAGCCGGCACCGGCACATTATCATCCTGGATAAAGTCACCTAAATGACTGTCCTCCTCTTCACCAATAGGAGTCTCCAAGGACACCGGTTCCTGAGAAATCTTAAGAATCTCGCGGACACGTTCTACCGGCATATTCATCTGCTCTGCAATCTCCTCCGGCGTAGGTTCACGGCCTAACTCCTGCAAAAGCTGTCTGCTCACACGGATCAATTTATTGATCGTCTCTACCATATGCACAGGAATACGAATGGTTCTTGCCTGATCGGCAATCGCTCTGGTTATCGCCTGACGAATCCACCATGTAGCATAGGTGGAGAATTTATATCCTTTGCGGTAATCAAATTTCTCCACTGCTTTGATCAGGCCCAGATTACCCTCCTGAATCAGATCCAGGAATAACATACCACGTCCCACATAACGCTTGGCAATGCTGACAACCAGTCGTAAGTTTGCCTCTGCCAGACGCTTCTTGGCTTCCTGATCGCCCTGTTCCATTTTCTTGGCAAGCTCAATCTCTTCCTCTGCGCTCAGAAGGGGTACTTTACCAATCTCTTTCAGATACATTCTGACAGGGTCTTCAATGCTGACGCCATCCGGCACCGACAGATCAATGTTCTCTACATCGACCTCATCCTCTTCACTCAGGATAATCTCTTCGTCATCCACATCATCGTCATCATCTGTGATACGAAGTACATCCACACCATTCTGTTCCAATGTTTCCAATATCTTATCAAACTGATCTTCCTCCAGAGATAAATCCGCAAAAAAATCGTTGATCTCCTGATATTCCAAAACATTCTTTTTCTTCTTCGCAACAGCTAAGAGGTCCTTTAACCGTTCCTCAAACTTTGCCTGTACATTTTCGTCCATTGCTTGGTCCATCCTTCCTATGTTTCAAGTTCTATATCCTATCCGCATAAAGAAAACTTTTGCGAATAGCCTACCCTGATTACAGGGAAATATGCGTTTTACTGAGCACTTCCAGCGCTTTTTTGGCTGAAATCACCTGATTTAAGGCATTCATATCCGTTCCCATCCGCGCCGAATAATATTCAAAACTGTTATTTTTTACTGCATATACAATATCATGCAGTGCTTTCTCCCGCTCCTGCTGTGTTGTGATTTCGGTGAGCTTCGTATTAAAAATCTCTGCCACCGCGCGCTGTTCTTCCTCTTCCTCGAAGGTACTAATAATGGCTGCAGGATTAAATCTTCCCTGATCCAGATCCTCAAACAACCTTTTAGCCACATTCCGGTATAATTCCTCTGTAAAATCCTCTGCCCCGATATAAGGCTTGATCTTCTGATAGATCTCAGGCTCCTCTGTAATCCATGTGAGTAACAGCCTTTGGGATTTCTTTGTATTCTCTTCCGGGGTATCCTTCTTAGTTACAGTAGGTTTCGGTCTTGTAACAGGCTGTACCAGCCCTGTCCTTGCGGCATAACCACTCACCAGTTTTCTTAAATTATCAAAACCGATATGGTATTTCTCTGCCACGGACTCTATATAATTCTCCCGTTCCACCTCTTCCTCAAAGCTGCACAGCTTCTTTGCAATCTCTCTGTGAAAAGCTGTTTTGGACTCAGGATCATTCATATTATAATTCTGTTCCAGTATTCTCAATTCAAAGAAGAAACTGTTCTCCGCCTGATCAATCCTCTCCTGAAAGGCTTCCGCCCCCAGATTTTTCATGAATTCATCAGGATCCTTATATGGCTGCATATTGATAACTCTGCCCCGCAGCCCTGATTCCTTCAGGATGCCAATCGCCCGCAGTGCTGCATTTACACCGGCTCCATCGCTGTCATAAGCCAGCAGTACCTCTTCCGTATACCTTCGAAGCAGACTGGCTTGTCCCGTGGTGAAAGCTGTGCCGAGAGAAGCAACCGCCTGCGTAAAGCCTGCCTGATGCATGGCAATCACATCCATATACCCTTCGCACAGAATGATATTGCCTTTTCTGGAGGTTCTGGCAAAATTCAGGCCGTACAAATTACGGCTCTTATCAAATATCATGGTCTCCGGCGAATTCAGGTACTTTGGCTTGGCATCCCCCATCACACGTCCGCCAAAGCCAATGACCCGGTGATTACTATCCTGTATCGGGAACATAACACGATTCCAAAACTTGTCATGCATGCCCCGTTTCTCATCAAATCCGATCAATCCGGACTCTTTGATCAGTTCATCCTCATAGCCTTTCGACCGCAAATAAGCTGTCAGATCCGAACCTGCACCATCTGCATAACCCAGTCCGAATTTTTTCATGGTCTCGTCTGACAGTTCTCTCTTAGCCAGATACTGATATCCCACCTTCCCCTTAGGGGATCTGAGCATATAGTAAAAATATTTAGCGGCTTCCTTATTGATCTCCAATAGCTTCGCGCGCCTGCTTTCTTTCCTGCGGGCTTCCTCGGAATATTCCATCTCCGGCAGCTTGATACCTGCCCGGTCTGCCAGCATTTTAACTGCCTCCTGAAAGCCGGCATTTTCATATTCCATTAAAAAGGTGATTACGTTGCCACCTGCTCCGCAGCCGAAACAGTAATACATCTGCTTGATACCGGACACCGAAAACGAGGGCGATTTCTCATTATGAAACGGGCATAGCCCGAAATAACTGCTTCCCTTCTTTTGTAATCGGACGTATCCCGAAATCACATCCACGATATCATTTTTCATTCTGACTTCTTCAATCAGTTCATCCGGATAATACATCTTAACCCTTCTTATCTATGTCTATTCATTTAAAACGTTCCTAACCGTGCCATGTCTTCGGAATATAGAGTTCCTGATACTGTGCGATGGCAAAACGGTCTGTCATGGAACTGATATAATCGCATACAATCTTTTCAAGCGGTTCTCCCGCGTCAAGTAACTTAAACAGGAAATTCGGCAGTTTCTCAGTATGATCCATATAATACTCATACAAGGTAACAATCAGTCCCTCTGCCTTTCCTTCTTCACTCTTCGCCTGCGGATTCTTGTATACATTTTGGAACATAAACTTCCGCATGGCCTGCATGGCCTCCTCTACTTCGGGTGACATACAGATATCATTCTTTTCCCGGCTGTTGGTAACAATATTATGAATGAAACAATCCAATCGCTGCCCACAACTGTAACCGATCACGGAGCCAATCTCCCGGGGCACATCTGCTTCCTTTAAGATTCCTGCTCTGATGGCATCATCCATATCATGATGAATATAGGCAATCTTATCAGCCAATCGGACAATCTTGCCTTCCAGGGTGCTGGGCATACTGGAGGTCTGGTGATTCAGAATACCATCCCTTACCTCATAAGTTAAATTAATACCCTGTCCGTCCTTTTCCAGCAGATCTACTGTCCTCACACTCTGCTCATTATGTTTAAATCCATAGGGACAGGCTCTGTTTAATGCCCGTTCTCCGGCATGTCCGAAAGGAGTATGCCCCAGATCATGTCCTAAGGCGATTGCTTCCACCAGATCTTCATTAAGCTGCAATGCCTTAGCTATCGTTCTTGCAGTCTGGCTGACCTCCAACGTATGGGTCAGGCGGGTTCTGTAATGATCTCCCTCCGGTGTCAGAAATACCTGGGTTTTATCCTTAAGTCTCCTAAAAGATTTACTATGTATGATCCTGTCTCTGTCCCTCTGAAACACCGGACGGATATCACACTGTTCCTCTTCCTTAAGCCTACCCTTAGAATTCATACTGAGCATCGCATAGGGACTGAGATATTCTTTCTCCCACTGTTCCAAGCTTTCTCGTATATTCATAGCTATGCCTTTCTTTTCTGAAAAAACAACTGCTCTATTACTATTATTCGCTCCCGAAAGACTAAATCCTTTTTCTTTGTGTAAATATTTGCGTAAAAATATGCAAAATTTAATATAATAGTATCTCTTCCATCCTGTCAGCGGCAGATATCATAGATAAATTCTGCGTTCTTGTCCATTGCTTCGTAAGCCGTCTTAAAAGGCGACATCTGGAACACATGCCACATTCCCTTAAACATATCCAGTTTGACAGATACATTTGCTTTCAGAAGCTTCTTATACAGCATCACGGAATCATCCAAAAGAATCTCATTGTTTCCCACCTGAATATAGGTAGGCGGAAATCCGACATAATCGCCAAATAATGGAGAGATTAACGGATTCGTCAATTCCTGCCCTTCGGCGTAATTGCGTATCATCTCCTCCAGATAGGCCGCATTCAGAACCGGATCAATCTCTGCCTTGGATATATGCGATTTCCCGGATGAAGTCAGATCCGTCCAAGGCGACATCAACACCAGACCTCTGGGCAAAAGACGCCCTTCTTCCTTAAGCTTCAATGTCAGGGAAAGGGCCAAATTCCCTCCTGCCGAATCTCCTGCCAGAATAATATCCCTGGCACCATAGCCAAGAAGCATCAGATAATTCCATACCTGCATGGCATCCTCAGTAGCAGCCGGATATGGATGCTCCGGTGCAAGCCGGTAATCAAAGCTCAATACATCCATGGAAGTTGAGGCTGCAAGCTTGCCTGTTAAGGTTCTGGCATACAAGCTGCTACCCGTGGAATAACCTCCCCCGTGGCAATATAGAATAATATACTTCTTCATATGCGCACGGTTTACATAAGTCCATTCTCCGTGAATACACCCATCCTTACCTGCCGACTCACCATTCCCTGTCAATGCCTGAATCTTCACATCTTCAAAGATCACATCTTTGCTGTTGCCAAGAAGCGCTCCAAAATGATCCTGGGACTGCCTGTGCTTTTCAATATCCGTATTTTCTACAACGCCATGCACTCTCTTGATCAGATTCATTAAATTTGCATTCTTCCTGTCTGTGCCTGCCATCAGATTCCTCCTGTAATTTGCTATTTATAGATATTTTACCATAAATCTGCAAATCTGTGGTACAATATAATGCAAACAGTAAAGAAACCGGCAAATACAAACCTGCAGATAAGCAGTCTCCCGGAAATTACTGCAAAACATAAGGATTGCGAGAGATTATGGCCAAACAGCATATATCCCATCAACTCAATAAACCATCCGGCAAAAACAGGAAAGATGTCTGGTATAAGCTGGATTTGTCTGCCATCGTTTATCCCACCTTACAAAGGCGGGACTTCTCTTCTGTCTATCGTCTGTCTGTAGTATTGAAAGAGCCTATTGACCCCGATCTGTTACAGCAGGCTCTGGATATGACATTGCCCCGCTTTCCTACCTATAAAGTAGCCATCAGACGCGGGCTGTTCTGGCGTTATCTGGAGCCCAACAACCGTCCCGGTCCTTATGTGCAAAAAGATATCAAGAATCCATGTATGCCCATGGATTTTAAAGGTAACAATCGTTACCTTATAAGAGTATATTATTACGGCAACCGCATTTCACTGGAGGCGCATCATTGTCTGGGCGATGGCACCGGCGGTATGTGTCTGTTGCAGACACTGACGGCTGTCTATCTGGAATTAAAAGGACATCCGGTTACTCCTTCCGGATTCGTATTGGATATTCACAGCGAACCTGACCCGGAAGAACTGGAAGATGCCTATATGCGCTATGCCCATGCACAGGTATGTCCACCACGCCCCGCTGAGAAAACTTACCGGGTCCGTGGCACGAAAGAACCTTTCTATACCTTAAATATCATTGACGGAATCATGTCCGTTCAGGAAGTAGTTGCAGTTGCCAAGAAATACAATGCAAGCATTACAGAATATCTGAATGCAGTGCTTTTATATGCCTTGCTGCAGAAGCAGTCCCACGATTTTCATTTGAAGCTGCGCCCGGTCAGAATCGCTATGCCGGTTAATCTGCGACGTTTCTTTCCTTCCAAAACGCTGCGAAACTTCATTACCATGGTATATCCTTCCATAGATCCCCGTCTCGGAGAATATACTTTTGAAGAAATCGTAACACAGATTCATCATTACATGCGTTATTATATTAACGAGAAATTTCTTCGCGGTGACATCACTACCAACGCTGCTACCCAGCGCAATCCTATCATACGAATTGTGCCCTTATTTATTAAAGATCTGGTAGTGCGCACCTTTTATACAAAAGTACAGGATAAAAATTCTTCGGCAGGTCTTACCAACATGGGAGCCCTATATGTCCCTGAAAGCATGAAGCCCTATATCGAACGTTTCGATATCTATATGGGACAGCCCTTTTCTTCCCGTACCAACTGTGCAATTATCAGTTTTGAGGATATCCTGACCATCAACTTTGCCAGCAGTATCGTGGAAGCAGATGTGGAACGCTACTTTTTCCGTAAGCTGGTTCAGGACGGAATTCACGTTAAGATTGAGAGCAACAGAGATTTCATATAACTCAAGAAAGGAGTATGCTATGTCATACTGTGTCAACTGTGGTGTCGAGCTGGAGCCGTCCTTACGGACATGTCCCCTTTGCAATACACCTGTTATGAATCCAAATGAGAAAGGGAAAGAAATACCATCCTCTCCTTACCCGGTTAACAAGGGACAGGTGGAGACCGTCAAACGGAAAGATCTGGGTATCCTGCTTTCTGTCGTTCTGACTGCTACAAGTCTGACCTACCTATTGCTCAATCTGCTGGTATTTAACGCTACCCTGTGGTCTCTTCTGGTCATCGGGATCTGTATCTGCCTGTTCGTCTTTACCTTTCCGGCAGTTTTCTACAGCAAAACACCGTTCTATCTTTCTTTGCTTGCTGACGGTGTGGCTGTAGCAATTTATCTGTTTCTCATCAGCCGGCTGACCTCTTCCGATATATGGTTCTGGCAGCTTGGGCTCCCTATTGTGATCCTTCTGACCGGCATGATAGAGTTGTATGCGCTGTTCACTAAGATTCTGCCCTTTACGATGCTTTCAGGCGCACTCTATCTTTTCATAGAAATTCCGGCCTTCTGCGTCTCCTTGGAATTGCTTATCTGTCATCTGCTGGATCACCCTTATGCCATTACCTGGTCCGCAGTGGTTTTGACAGTATGCGTTATCATTGATATAGCCTTTATTACCATACTCGCAAAAAAACGCCTGCGTAACGAAGTACGCAGACGCCTGCATTTCTAAAGTTTACCATGTTTCTCTTCTGCCTCTTCCAAAGAGCTGTAACCGTAGAAAAGTGTTTCATTGGCGATGGTCTGTTTAAGCAGGCTGTCGCCTCTTTGATATGCCTCCTCTGTTTCTTTCCAGATAAGCTTTAATGTTTTCATGGAATAAGATAGTAATTCGCATCTTAGATAGCTTTCCATGGAAGAGCCTGCCATAATACCATCCTCTGCCGTTGTAAGCACCCTTCCCCTGTTGCGCAGATTCGGATACTCCTTAAGCATGTCGGCATCCCATTCCAGATTAATCTTCACAATCTTCTCTACAATCTCTTCTTTGTCTGTGACATCAGGAAGATGCTCCTTAATCCCTTCATATTCCTCCGGAAAAGTAGTCTCCATCATCCTTCCGTATTTCTCAAACAGAAGATTTCTTCCCTCTTTATAAGCATTCTCACAGTCCTCCATATAACTGTGAAGCACCTCATCAGAATAAACCATCCATTGACTCATCCGCATCTTGAAAAAAGTATCCGGATCATCCTGACAGGAAGCCCTTCCCCCTGTATTATAAATATGTTGGAACATATCCCACTCAATCTGCGCAATATCAAATATCAGTTGTTCCCGCTCACTGATCTGTGCCATTATCCATTCCTTCTTCCGTCTCTTCTATATCTTCCATTTCCAAAAGATCCTGCGGCATACACTTCTGCAATGCCCCGTCATATACTGCATAGGGTGTTGTAAGAGGCTTTTCCTCCACTGTAATATAAATATAATCCGCCCCATAGCTTTCTAAGAAGGTATCTGTAATAGAAGCAATAATAACACTCTCTGCTTCCTTCGTCATCGTCCTGAGATACCCATCCAGTGCTTTGGACAAATCCATGTGCAGAATCTTACCACCTACCATATCTTCTTCCGAAAAAGAAAGAACCTTCGTATCCAACGATACAATATTGTGTCTGGCAAGTGCAGATATAATTGCTTCCGGTGTTTTTTCCGCTACTTCTACATTCTCTGATTCCAGACTGTCAAAAGTACCGTTACTATAATAAAGAACAATCTCCTCCGATTCCGTATCCGCTATATCATTATCTGATACACCTTCCTCTTTGGACTCTTCAACCTGCTCTTTTTCCTCTTTATCCTCATTCTCAATGCCTGGTCCATTCTCCTCCGTTTCCGGAATCTGAATGACATCTTCTTTATCATCACTTAATAAGTACTCTAAACCATCTACCAGCATCTCTCCTGAGGATGCTTCCGGAACCACATCTTCCCCGGTACTGATCGTTTGCTGCGCGGTACTGCTACAGGCCGCTATCACCAACATTGCAGCAACAGCTGCCAATATGGGTTTTATTTTCTTATTCATAATACTCCTCCGAAATCTTTCGCACCTGTTACTGAATTGGGTTTTATTCTAACATACTCTATCTTAAAAATCAAACCTTCTATCCACCACCCGTAAACGGGTCAGGCACAAAAAAAGAGATAACCTTGCGATTACCTCTTTTATGCAGAAGAAGGGACTTGAACCCTCATGGTGTTGCCACCACACGGACCTGAACCGTGCGCGTCTGCCAATTCCGCCACTTCTGCGAACCGAACAAATGTTATTCTATATTCTTTTGGTTCGTATGTCAAGCCCTTTTTGAAGTTTTATTTTATCTTCTTATCCATATGTAAAATATGATTGATCAGCCATCCTGTCAGAAATTCCATTAGTTCCTCCAGAGTCTGCTGCTGGTGCTCATCAACCTCTTCCAAATTCATCTCCTCCAGCCGGTTGATAAAAGCATCATGCGCCTTCTTCTGTGCTCCCAGTCCCGCATATCCGATCTGCTCCATGTAAGCCTCTTCATCCTTAAAATGATACTGCGTATAATCCTTCAACTCCTCCAGCAGACGCACGATCTCATCATATTTATCATGAACATAATCATGTACAATCACATGATTGACATCTGCTATAATACGGAACAGTTCCTTATGTTCCTCATCCACCAACGGAATACCTGTATAATACTCTTCAGAGAAAACAAGACTTGGCTGATCCTTCCACTGCTCTACCGGCATCATCTTACCAATCATGATATCACTGCCGATAATATGACGATACAGCCAGGTAACAAGATACTTCAACAGTTCATCCAGCATCTCATGCTGATCCTTAAAATCAACCATCGCACTCAGTTCACTCATCTTAGCAGTAAATTCCGCATGCTGTTTTCTCTGCAGCGGCAGTTCCGGATGATTGATTTCCTCCATATACTTCTCTTCATCATGAAAATGATATTCCGTATAATCTCTCAGCTCATGAAGAAGATGTACCATGTCATCATACTTATCTTCCTTGAATTCATTGCCAAGCAGATACGCTACATCATTAATGATACGGAATAATTCCCTGTGCTCATTATCCAGTCTTTCCACGCCAATCAGGCAGTCGTCCGTAAATTTGTACATATCTTTCCACGTCTCCTTATCTTACTGTAATGGTTCTCTCCTTTTGCAACAATTCCATGGTTCCCGTTCGTATATATAAGTAATATAAGTATACCTTATCTTATCCCTTTCCGATAGTCCCTTTTGCGAAATTGATACTTTTCTTTCAGATTGAAAAAGGTTTAAAATATGTTTAAAATATTTAATAAAAAGTATTGACTTTTGAGTTTCAAAACAGTATTATATTACTTGCGTTGTGAAACGTACGCGGAAGTGTCGGAATTGGCAGACGAGCAAGACTAAGGATCTTGTGACCGCAAGGTCGTGTGGGTTCAAGTCCCATCTTCCGCAGTCTCATTATTTACCCGAAACCCTTGATTTTGTAAGGTTTTCGGGATTTTTATTTCTTACAAAATCTACAATTTTTTGATTACCTTTGATTACCTTTGTATTTCCCAATGCCATTTCTATCTTTTCCTCGGTCTGTACGTCTGTAAGCCGATTAAAGCAGTATGAATTGAATGTCGTTCTTTCATCAGCATGCCCGACCATTCTTCTGATCTCATCGATATTTAATTCGCTATCAATAAGCTTAGAAATATGCGTTTTTCTAAGCTTATAACTGATTCTAACCCAAATATCAATATTCTCACATGGCAAACTTCAACAGTTCTGCATCGGACATCTAAATATCTGACATAGGCTACGCGCCTTTCTCCTTTTTAGTATAGTTGTCCTCATCTATTTTACGCCAAATATAACGCCTTATACTCAATCTCTTTCAAATCGTCCACTAGGTAATACTTCTCAGTTACCGCCGTACTGGAATGCCCCAGAAGAATGGAAACATATTTGACATCCTTTGTTCTCCTATATTCCATTGATGCAAATGTCTTCCGGTACACATGGACCGTAGTATCGCAATGGCATCCTGCTCTTTTTCCAATATCTTTCGCCCATTTATTAATTGTTCCAGTTGTTATGGGCTTTCCATCATCAATGATATTTCTATCCGGTCGGAATACAAATCCATTCCATCTGCGACCCATGTATTTCTGCAGTGCATTCCTTGCTTTTATGGTCAGATACACATCGCGCTCTGCATTTTCTGCCTTTTCTTCCGATACATGAATCTTACGCTTGTAGAAATCTATATCCTCTGCCCTTAGCTTCGCGATTTCCCCAACTCTCATTCCAGTGGAAAGCATCAGTTCAAGAAGTGCACGATCTCTATCATCTTTGACATTATCCCGGCATGCTTCTATTTCTTCTTGACTGAGACGTTCTTTCTTTTTTTGCTTCGTCCGAATCCTGTCAACATCCCTCATGATATCAACATCGATATGATGCTTTCTGTAAGCCCACTCAAAGAATATGAATAAAACGCGATTAATATTGGCAATGTATGTCTGGCTATTTTGTTTCCCATTAATATTCGGTTTTATCTTCCGAATTGCCAGATAATCAATGATATCCTGTGACGATACATCCATATAGTTCTTACCAGTAATATCAAGAAACGGCTTTATGATGTTCATATAATTCCTTATGCTACTCTGCTTAAGTCCTTTGGCCAGCATGTCAACTGTAAATCTCTTCATGATAAATTCATTGTCCTTTACTTCTGTGGACGATAATGTGCATAGTTCGTGAATCTCATATCCCTGCATTTTCATCATAAATACCGCTTTTACCATATCCACCTGCTCCTGATTCAAAATTGCAACAAGTTCAGCCGCAACTTCATTAATCATTTCATTCTTATTCATACATAATCCTCCCTTATATCTCTGCCTAAGGACGGTTCCCGTGATATAATGTCCTCAAGTGTGATGGCGGTACAGTTACTTTGGCGAGTGGTGCACCGCCTGTTTATTTGTTTTATGGCATAAAAATACCAACCATCGAATAATGACGGTTGGTATAATATGCTAATCTTCAAAGTACTCTGTGCTTTTCTTTTTGTGTTCACGAATCTTATTCTCGTCATAATCCAATTTATAGCTGTGTTTTTCACAATAATCAAAGTACTTTATCATTGAATCAAGAAGTACTTTTCGCTGACTTTTTGCTGAAAGCCAGTTGTACCATCTAAACGAAAAATTCTTCTCTTCCATTCTTACAGATTCGTCACAATATATGCCAAATGGTGGTGCCTGTTTTTCTCCTTTTACAGCCTGTATCATTGGCATGCCAAGAAGAATACCTGTCATATACTCTGCATTCTTTCCAATAATATCCTCATTGCAATCTTCTGGAATATCTTTTCCGTGTACAACAGGACCATATGCTATTGCACCCTTTATAATAAACTGGTGCAAAGGATTGCTTTCGTTCATAAATAACTCGCTAAGAGAAGTAAATACTGTTTTTATAAAAGACTTCATTTCTCCTTGATTTTTTGTCGTTATATACGCTCCATCCATAACTGGATAAATATGCATATTTTCTGTTTTAGCTTCCAGTATTGCCATATGCAATTTGCAAATAAATAAAGAACTCGTCCTAAGCGAAGTGCTCATAAAATTCTTTGTTCCCATAATATCTATCCATAGTACATATTCCTTTTGCGCATTTGGAAACTTTTCATCATTAAAATACGGAGCTGACATATAATTTCCCCCAATCTTTTGTAATATGCACATTATACCACTACAGCCGTCGTTATTCAATTATCAATGTACTATTTTTATAAATTATTTATTTCCCAACATCTTCCGGATCCTTTCAATTTCATCCGGTCTAAGATTTCTCGCACTCATAAGTGCACACAAAAACTCATCTGCATTTCCGTGATTCCAGAACTCTATGTATTCATTCGTAATACGTCCCTTGTATTCTTCCAGTGGAATCAAAATCTTGTAAAAGAATTGTCGGCCTTGTCTGTTATGTTGCAGATATCCTTTACTTACGAGGCGTGCCAAAAATGTAGATACCGTTTGCTACTTCCAGTCCTTATCATACTTCGTGTTTACCCTGTCCATGATTTCCATAAGGCTTAGTTCCTCTTCCGCATCCCATACAGTTTTCATGACCAGTTCTTCACATTCGGTTAATTTGCTAAATTCCATGTTGCATCCTCCGTGTTGTTTTAATTCATTTTATCATGGTTGACTTAAATATGTACGGAAAAATCGTCCGGTTAACGATGTGTGAAGTATTGTTATAAAGGACAGTTTTAATGAATATAGAAATTAATATTTAAACATACGTTCTGTGTGTGATATAATGGAATTGTATAATTGAAAAGAAAGTAGGATGCGATTTCCCGATGTTAGATGCCCTCTAGTATTTAAGGAGGGTGATGCCCATGAACACGATTGAAGTCTTGACTTTGTTGTTAGTAATATTTGCGGCTCTGTCTTACATAGACAATCATAATGACAAAAAGAAATAGCATCCCAGACCGTCCAAAGTTGAGGATGCTATTCTTATAATTCATTTTCAAACCGAGGGCAATCGGAAAATCAATTCCGATAAGCTTTCTTAAGTAAATTATATACTAGAGCTACTTGCTTTGCAAGTGGCTCTTTTCATTAAGGTGTTCCAGATACTATAACGATACCGCTCTCTTGCCCTTATCTGACCTCATTTACGCCCATGTAGATGACATTTCTTTGTGGCTTCACACCACTCTTTCTGAAAAGTTCTCTGATGGTAACAAATTCATATCCCTGCTTCTTCAATTCCGGTATGATTGTCTTAATTGCCTCAACAGTATTGGTATTACCGACCATATCATGGAGCAGGATAATGAAACCGGGATTTGCATCATGAAGCACTCTGTCTATTCTCTCTTGGGTTGTAACAGAGGGCTCCCAGTCCTCACATCCATATCCGCAGATAAATATAAGATCAATGAGGTCATACATCTTCCGGTCATAATCAATATATGGCGGTCTGAAGAATTCAGGCTCCTCTCCGGTAATCTCTTTAATCAGATCAGTCGTATATTGGATTTCATCCAGAATCTCCTGCGAGCTCAGTTTTGGCATGGACCGGTGCGTTTTGGAGTGATTTTCAACAGAACATCCCATGTCGTAGGCACGTTTCACCAGATATCTTGTTTCATCAGTGATCTGCTGACCAATGAGAAAAAAGCTAGCCACTACTTCATTCTCCTGCAAGACATCCAGTACCTGATCTGTAATGCCAATAGTCGGTCCATCGTCAAAGGTTAATGCTACTAATTTTTTGTCAGACATATCCATTCCCTCTTCTTCCGTTTTCACTATGCCTTATGATAAGCTGCATACTTAGTATTCCTTTTTTATCTCATCCAGCCCATAAATCTCTTTAAATCTTTTCTCATCTTCAGCATTTCTAATCAACATGACTTCCGTAAAATGTGCATCCTTATAGTTCTTAAAACCTGCCACCTTTTCACCGGTACAAATAGAAGACCTAATCACCGCATACTGGTTTCCCGGATCATAAGGTATTTTTTCCTTTAATGTACGTTCATAATGCGAAATTTTATGTTTCTTCATTTTAGATAATCTACTCCTTCAACAAGCAATATACATAGGTATCCTGCCAGATGGGATTTCCGCTCTCGTCCTTTCTGAAATAGACATTCTGCTTAAAGAACGCCTCCCTTGTAAATCCCATGCTTTCAAGAAGCTTCCAGGAACACTCATTCCTTGGGTCACATTCTGCAAATACACGGTGGACACCATCCTTAAATCCGCTTCGTAATACTTCTGTAACAGCCTCGGTTGCATACCCTTTCCTTTGATAATCTTTATTGACAATATAGCCCAATTCCCCGGCCTCAAAGTCGCGCTTACCAAAGTATACGTTACCGATGATCTTTCCTGTTTCCTTTAATTGAATCGCCACAAATTCATCATTATCAACCCGGTATTTCAGGTGTTCTCTTCCATTCTCATACGTAATATCGGGATACGCTTCAAAGGCATCTTCCTTTCTTTGCGACAGGAATTCATATACATCATCATAATCGCTCTCTTGAAAATTCCTCAATATCAATCTTTCAGTTTCCATTGTTTTCATATAATACTACCTTTCTGCTATAACTATCATTGCAATACTAACGGCAACACCTTTTGCTCGATAAAATCGACCCGGTCAAAAATTCTCGGCTTAAAGGTTCCCGCAACGCCTGCTACAACTCTTTTCTCCGGATTTACATAGATTACATTACCTCCATCACCAATCGCGGCGAAGTTTCCTTTCTCTTTATCCGTAATCCACCATAAATATCCGTAAGACATATACCCAAACCGTTCTCCCTGATCCTGATAGGGTGTGGTCATCTCTTCAATCCAATTTTCACTTATGATCCGTTTTCCCCGGAACATTCCGCCATCAAGGCACATCTGTCCCAAGCTGGCCATATCTGTCGCCGATAAGGTCAATCCCCACCCGGCCGTTACAGTATTCCGAGGATCTGAATACCACTCAGGTTTTCTCGGGCTCTTATTCATCAGGAAATCAAACTGGTCTTCCTTGGAGCTGCCTCCATGATTCTCATGTTTGGGAATACCAAGTGGTTCAAACAAATATTCATTGGCGAAATCAATCAGCTTCCTGCCCGTTGTATTCTCGATCATGCCGGACATAATCTGGATACCGAGTGTGGAATATTTGAATTCTCCCGTGATTCCGCTGCGCCCGCCCAGTAAATCCAGCGCCGCTTTCGTCCAATCATCACTGGTGCACACTTTAGTCCACGGTTCTGATCTGTACTTATAGGGCGCTGTCATGGTAAGAAGATGGCGGATTGTCACATCATAGATGGTCTTTTCTCCCCTTTTGACAGTATACTTCGGGAAGAAATCAAGGACCTTCTGATCTACGCTTTCGATATATCCCTTGTCTATTGCAATTCCTGTCAGAAGAGCAATTACACTCTTGGTCACTGACATGACATTCAATGCATCCCCCGGCTGAAAACCGTTCCAATAGTCTTCGTAACGCACTTTTCCATCCTGCATTACGGTAATCTCACAAATATTAGGCTCAGACTCTTCTACAATCCTATGTAGTGTTGAAATCTTTTCATTCATATATTGCTTCCTCCATTCATCATTCACGACTGCAAATATCACAGTTTTTCTCATCAACCGGTCAATGAAGTAATTCAGTACTGAACTATACAATATATTGATTAAAAATAGATTTCAACAACTATTTTAATTTTTTTGAAGAAGACCTACTCGATTTATCATCCTGCCTCGCATTTTGCCGGGTTAACATGCACCATAACATGCTTTACCTTGGGGAAATCCTGCTCAATATTCTGATGTACTTCTTCGGCAATATTGTGTGCTTCCATCAGAGTATATTGTCCGTTTACCCGAATCTCCACATCTACATAGATTTTATTACCAAATATACGTGTTTGGAGCAGATCAATCCCCAATACCTCACGATAGCCCAATACCAGGTCATAGATTTCCTTCTCTGTAACCTCATCACAGGAATGGTCTACCATCTTTTCCATTGCATCCCTGAAAATATCATAGGCTGCCTTTGCAATAAATACAAAAATTACCAGACTGGCAATGGAGTCCATGACAGGAAAACCCAGCATTGCTCCTCCGATACCGATCAATGCCCCAATGGATGATAAAGCATCGGAACGATGATGCCATGCATCTGCCATCAATGCACTGGAATCGATTCTCTGTGCATAATATCTTGTATACCAGTACATAATCTCCTTGGTGACAATCGATACCACCGCTGCAATCAAAGCCAGCATCCCGGGCACTTCCAGCTCTCCATAATTTCCACTGATAATGTCTTTAACAGCCTGTGCACCTATTTCCAATCCCGTAAGGAACAATACCATTGCCAGGACAATAGCTGCTACGCATTCTAAGCGTTCATGGCCATAAGGATGCTCTTTATCCGAATCCTTGGCGGCAAGTCTCACACCGATGATAACTACGATTGTACTGAATACATCCGATGCAGAATGAATTGCATCACTTATCATGGCATTGGAATGTGCTATAATTCCTGCTAACAGCTTGAAGATCGTAAGTACCGCATTTTCTGCAATGGTAATAAAAGATACCCTGTTTGCAACCCTCCTGAATTCACTTTCTGTTACCCTGTTCTCTGTTGTTGTTTTGATTTTTCCCATAATTGTCGGCCATCCTTTCTTTAATCATAAAAAATCAGGTTACTACTCAGATAGCTCTATGGCACTAAATATGTGTGGGGATTTTAAGAGAATTCTATAAAGACAAAAAAACACCCACGAATCAGTATTAGCAACTACTGTCCCGTGGATGAATAGATTCCACTGCCATTCTATGGCCCGACTCCTTGGCTTACGCCAATGGTCTGCTCAGTTTGTACTGTAGATTTATATGCAGTGCAAAGAGTTAATTTAGAATATCATTTATATTATTGTATGTCAATACTTCCATAATGTGTTTTTTAATCATTCCTTATGCCTTTATATTTCTAATTCATCCTTTCCATATTCACATCTCCATTTCTCATTACACCCTCTACATTTCACTTCTTTATTCAGCATGATTTCCCAAAGCATGCAGTATTCCTATAACTCTAGTCCTTCAAACTGTTTTACCTTCGAAAATCCTGCTTTAACTTGTTTTGTCATTGTAGTCTGACTTGTATTTTTATTACTACTATGATAAGATGTTTCAAATAGAGGTGTCATCATGCATACAAACTATAAAATACAGTTTTTCACTTTTATAATAAATATCTTTATGGCTCTTTCATTAAACAGTTTTTCTTCTTCATCTGTTTTTCTTCCAGCTTTGTTCCTTTATTTCATTTCTAACCTTGCTTCATTTTTAGACAAAGCATGGTATTATAATGAAAATGGATTTCGATGTGAAAAAATCATTTCTTTTATCGGGTTTATCATTTGTTTGATTTTCGCCTGTTTTTATGTTGCACACACCTTAAACTTTATAGAGATAGTTTTCTGTATGTCCAACAATAACTATAAAATTCTAATGCAGGGAATTTCTAATTCATTTTTTACATTTCATTCCGTAGGCATAACCCTTGTAATCACCATTTTTGTTCTTTTTATGCCCGTTGCAAGCCTGCTACTCTGTATAATTCCATTTTTAAGTTGTCATGGATATACAAAAACAAACCTTTTTAACATATTGAAGGAGAATAAGAGGATTGTTAGAATTAATATCTTCTTCTCTATAGTAATAGGACTTATTGGCATACTTATATGTTTTATAAAAAGTTCTATATTCTCAAATGGATTTGGAACACCTCAATATCATAGATATTTTTTTGCTCTTGGAACAGCTGCTCTTATTATATCTTTTTCTTTACTTATAATACGAAAAAGACCCAAATAATAAATATAATAATGAGCATTTTACTTTCTTGCTTTCGAAATCTCCATTGCTTCTGTAATGGTGTCAGAAGTCAGAAGCGTATCCAGCTGTGCCCACACTCGATTTGACATCACAATACTCTTTCCTGTTCTTATCTCCTTTGAAGGCACAATCGCAGGTCCTAAATCGTAAACAAAGTGCATCTCTGACAGTTTTTCATCCGGAATTTCCGGAACAAAAGGATGCAAATTGTCGGTTATGCTATATCTCTCAATATGATGTATGGACTGAAGCTTTCCTTCATAACGAAATGCTATGTATGTCAACGGTTCTTTAGGCCAACCACCTCGTCCGCCCCCAACAGGGCAGCAATACTTATGATACTTCTTTACTATATCCAAATAGTCTATATGCGCTTTCAATTTCTTTCCTTCATATGTTGTTATCTCTGCGGCACTCATTCCAAGTGAAACTACATAAACCCAATTTGTATCTTTATTCTGTGTTGTCATGATTCTTCTTATATACCTCTCCAATTCATCAAGAATGTATTTCTGAGCATTTGGGGATTTTGTTCTCGCTTCTTTTGCAATATCACATATTCTATTCCACGGAAGATGCAATATTTTTGTTCCCGCAACCTTTGGCAGTCTATCCACAGCATATTGTTCTGTACACTCTGACATAGATACAATAGCTTTTGATTTTACAGGACTACTCTTGAAATCAGTTCTTCCCGAATATAATTTCAACTGTTCCTCTAACGGGAGTATCCATCCCCTCTTTGCTTCAATGATAATATAAAAATTGCTGTTATCTGTAATTTCAAGATCCGTTATTCCCTTATCTTTCTCAAATTCCTGATATCGGATTATTACATTCTTAGCATCTATTTTTATATTGAGAAGAGATTCAATGATCATCTCCAAAAAATATGGACATTTTACAAATGACCACGCTATACTTTTCGTAATATCATTCTCCCAATCACCTATAAGATCAAAAACGGTTTCAATATTCCTGTTATGGATAACCAATTCTGCCATACGCTTTCCTCTCTGTAGTCTTTCATGCAATCCCAATGCGGAACAATATCATGCATCTTACAATCCGTGCAAAACCACATTGTCTTCTGTCTGACAATGCCCACTGTTGATACGCCTTATCCGCTTCAATATCAATTTCCAGAAATTCCCGATTACAGAACCCCAAATACCACCTACAATTTTTTGATTGCAAATTGCCACATAGGACAGGCTATACTTACAGAATACCTCTATATCTGTCCAACTGGTTCTATATTTATCCAGAAAAAGTTCTGTATTTTCTATTTTCCTTTTTCCATTTGTTCTATCATATTTCGATTGTATTTCTGGATCTTAATGTCGCTATGTAAGTCCTTCTCTTTTATGCTTTCAGACATATTCTGCATTCGATGGGTACATTCCCTATTTTCATATATGTTTCTGTTTTGAAACAGTTATTAAGCTCTTTTTCATGCTGTATATCTCCTTTAGAAATCCCCTCCAGAATACCCGAAAAGCTGGGTGCAATAGACTTCTCCTTTGAGCATTACCCTTATCTCCTTCCATCTCTTTTGTACATTTTTATTACCAATCAGCTTACACCTGTCTGATTTTAGGTTCCACTGCTTCAGACCTGACATTATGGGTCTGATTCTCCGGCTTTACCTTCTGCGTTATGCTGTTAAACTTTTCATTGGATTTCTTTTGATTCAGTTTTTCCTGTTTATCTTTATCCATTATATCACCTCGGGACTAGTATATCCAATACAACGCAAAATAATCTTTTCTGTTATCACGTTACTTTTCTTACGACTGTCATAATCGCAGGTTCTGCACCGTAACCGGCGAGGCTATGTATTTCCCGGGTAAAAAGGACCACTTTCATGAGGTGAAGTTTCATACTGATTTTTCTGACGGACATTATCATGAGTTCTGTGGCAAAACCACCGGCGCTATTGATGTCGTCAACGGCAAGCATGTACACTTCATCAAAGATTTTACTAAGGAAGAAGATAACCACAAACATGAATTTCAGGCTGCAACGCTCATTGACAGTCCTATTGACTTTGAGTGCTAATAATTTAAAGATACCCCGGACAAAGTTCCGGGGTATTTCCAAGCGTCTTACTGTATATTTATCTATTATTTGCTAATTGTAACTGTTAACGTACCTTCATATGTAGATGCCTGAATCTGAATTGGCTTATCAAAAATATTGGTAAACTTTAAATCTACGGCATTACCGGAAATCGTAGCATCCATTCCGGTCGGAATATATGAAACTGCCAAGGAATGCGGATGTCGTTCTGTTGCCGGTATATTAGCACTTAACATTGCTGCATATAAGGTAGATGATACCTGACAAATACCTCCACCAATTCCCGGAACAAATTCATCACCCATAATAACCGGAGCTTCAACATATCCATTTTCTTTCGTTCTCGGAAGAATGGTCTGACTAAAGGAAAAAGATTCTCCCGGTTGGATTACCACGCCGTTAATTCTTGATGCCGCTAATGATACATTGATTGCCCGCGGAATGTTCGGATTATATGCTGTTGCATAACTACCGATAACGCTTTTTGTTGACTGTTCCGCTTTTTGTTCTTTTACACTGATATTGCATGCGGCATTTCTTCCCTCGGCTTTTCCATATGTCTCATAGTGTGCGCAATATGCGGTATAGTTATTTCCGAACTTTTCCTGCAAATCAGTATAATTGTTCATATACACTAAACAGTTAAATTCTGCGCTTCCTGATCTTCCTTCCTGCAATCCGGACTTTAAATAATGATTATATAATCCATTGTAATTATAGCCGATTTGTGACTGTAAATCCGGATATGTGTTGTAATAGTAATCCATATCAAATGTTAAACTCGTAAGCTTTACTTTTGATGCCGGTGCAGCCTCAACTGTACTCACATTTCCCAGCAATACACACAAACATGTGAATAGTATCAATACGTTTCTTATCTTTTGACTCATACTCTGTCTCCCCATCTTGGCATTTTTAACATTATATTCCATTTATTCATAGATAGCAATCCAATAAGTAAATCAAAGAAATCTCCGGCTCTACCGTGCCATCTGCATAATGAGATCATACACGATTGGTACTAGCAGTGCCGGAAGAAGATTTCCTACCCGCAGCTTTTTCTCCCAGAGCAGATTGACACCTACTCCGAAAATCAGGACAGAACCTACCATGGACAAAGAAGAAATCATAGTATCCGTCAAATAAGGCGCTATGAAGACCGCAAGCAGGGTAATTGCTCCCTGATAGATTCCAAGCGGCACCGCCGAGAAAAGCACCCCGATTCCCATGGAGGATGCAAACACAAGTGTAATAATACAGTCCAAAACAGCCTTGGACAGCAGCATACTATAATCACCGGTCAGTCCATCCTGAACGGATCCCACCACAGCCATGGCTCCTACACAAATCACAAGGGAAGATGTAACAAAGCCATCTACAAAACGGCTGTCATTTTTAGCCTTGACTATTCTTCTGAGTTTTTCTCCCAACGTATCTAGTCTGCCCTCTATATCCAACAGTTCTCCTATAAAACCACCTATCACAAGTGAACAGATTAATAGCAAAGTCCCCTGTGCATGTATGCCCTCAGAATCCACCACAAGCATCTTCTCTAAGGCACCACTGATACCGATAAAAAGTGTCGCAAGTCCACATGCCTGCACAAGTATCTGCTGTGTCTTCTCTTTCATACCACCTTTTGCACATAAACCAAGGCAGCTTCCTATCAGTACCGCCACCACATTTACAATCGTTCCTATCCCTCTCATTTGTTATCATCCTCCGGTTTGAGTATCTTTACCATCATCCGTTATACCATAGTTACTGCCCAAAGTAAAAGCCCTATCTTTCGATACGGCTTCTACTTACGTCCTTCGGTCCCGCGAAATGTAGGATCACACTGATATTCCTGGAATTTTTGTTCAATTTCTTCTGCCGGAAGCACACAATGATAAATCTCAAGTCCTGCAACTCTGCCATGAAATGACTGCTGGTACTCATCTCCACCCAGCCATACCCGATTGGCTACCTTAAGATTAGGTGCATGGTCCCTGCTGCTGTTCAACAGTCCGTTAAAATACAGCTTTGCCACACCGGTAATCACATCATAGGAAATGCACAGATATGCCCACTGTCCCGGCACCACACCCCGGCAGTACACATCAAACCATTCATTGGTTTCTCTGTCATCTTTCATACGGAACACACAGCTTCCTTTTCCGTCATTGGGAACCAGACTCATGAAACCATCCAGATAAGTGATATAGATAATACTGGTCCAGGCCTGTACTTCCTCTGTATTGACCCAGAGACAGATTGTATAGCTTTCGCTATACATAACGGATTTCGGTAATCTGACCAGATTTTCTTTTACCTTACCGCCCGGCAGGCAAAGTGCTGTCTGGCTCTGTATCACACTTGTATCATAGAATAATCCTTCTCCATGATATGTACCTTTATTTTTTCCGTCTACATCTGACAGATTTTCCGAAAAAGCATATATGGTCGGCTTAATATTCTCTGAAAAAAAGTAACGGTTAACATAATTCTTATAGAACTCTTCCGCAGACCGCGGTTCTCCATAAAACTCTCCCACACCCAGCTGGGTACCGTAATTAGCTAACATTTCTGCCTGTGAGGAATTTTCTATACCCTGGGCTACAATCATAAACCGGAGATCTCTTCCCATACTGATCACATTGCGCAGAATATTGACTTTCTTCCAATCCGATTCAACGGATTTCGGAAGAAGCTTCTGATCCAGTTTGAGTATCTTAGCCGGAACACTTTGCAGTACCATTAAGGAAGATGCCGAGCCAAAATTAAGGATAGCAATATGGAAACCAATTTCCGTCAGAAGATCAATGGCATATTCCATCTTCTCGTTTCTTCCCAGAAAGGCATTTTCTTCAATGCACAATTTAATCTCTTCCGGTACAATCTGATATATTTCCAGACACCTTCTCAGATAATTCACACCATTAACCTGCATAATATACAGCCCGGAAATGCGGACATAAACTTGAATATGCTCAAACTCAGTCCCCTTCCACTGATTCTTCCATTGGCATACTTGTTCAAACACAATCTCGTCCAGCATGGTAATCACACCATACTGCTCAAACACAGGCAGGAACTTACTCTCCGGCACAATACCAAGCCCCGGAAAATTCCATCTTGTTACAACCTGTGCCGCATATACATTAGAATTCTGCATATAGACAATGGGCTGCAAAAGCATTTCTATCTCATTTTCAGCCAAAGCAGTAAGTGCTCTGTCTTTCATAACCTTTTGCTCAATCAGCTGTTCCCTGATTTCCTCATAACAGACATAGCTTCCTTTGCCATGCTTTTTCACATGGTACATTGCCTCATCACACTGATCCAGTATAATGGAGATACCTTTCCTTACCGGCTGATGCACGGTCAGACCGATACTGAATGACAACAAAGCACTGAGGCTCTCATCGAACTCTTCTTTCAGAATATTTTGGAGTTCCTGAAGCTGCCATTCCAGCTCCTCCACATCCATGCTGCCGTTACAGACTACAACGAACTCATCGCCGCCCATACGCACTACCATCTGTTCCGGGAACTGTCCGCCCAGAATTCTGCCAACAAATTTCAGTAGTTCGTCGCCCCTTGCATGTCCATAGATATCATTTACCATCTTAAAATTATCTACATCCATATAAATGCAGTGTACCGTCATGTCCGCAGGCATTTTTTCCCATATCTCATAAAGCCCTCGTCTATTGATAAGACCTGTCAGATAATCCGTATTCTTTTCACTTTTATCGGCTTGCAGCAAGCCTGAAACACTTCTATTCATATCAATATTCACATTCGTATTCTACTAAAAACTTGATCTTTTGTCATGAAAGTATGATTAAACTTTCAAAAAAAGGCTGCTGCTCTTATCTGCCGAAGCAGTAATTGCAGCAGCCTATGGCAATGGAGTGTATGCCCTAAATTGATTAACCCTTTACCGCTCCCGCTGTCATACCTTCGATAAAGTATCTCTGGAAGCAAAGGAATACGATAAATACAGGAATAATACCAAACATGGAACCTGCAATCAATACATCATAATTGTTTCCATACGGTGTAAGCAGGGTATTCAAACCAATCGGAAGTGTAAATTTCTCTGCGCTTCTGAATACCAACATGGGCCACAATACGTTATTCCATGCACCCATTGCACAGAGAATTGACATTGCGGCAAATGCCGGTTTTGTAATCGGTAACATAATCTTAAAACAAATACCATACTCGGTGGCTCCGTCTATACGCCCTGCATCCAACAGTTCCTTGGGCAGTCCTGTCATATACTGCCTAAAGAAGAATATGGTGGACGCACCACAGACACCCGGCAGAACAACACCTGCCATTGTATCAATCAACTTCAGACTGATCATTTCTTTATAAAGCGGAAGAATCAGGATTTCAAACGGTACCATCATGGTTGCAATAACTAAGAAAAACAGAAAGTTCTTCAGTTTATAATTATACATGGTCAGGCCATAAGCAACTATGTAGCAGACAAACAATGTCAAAACAACGGATACGAGTGTTAAGATCAGGCTGTTCTTATACCACATCATATATTTCTGGGAATCAGCATTACCGCCAAACAAATATTTGTAGTTTGCCAGCGTCATAGTGCTGAAATCAAGATCAATGCTTAACCCCCGGCGGATCAATTCCGTACCGGGTCTGAATGAAGCAATTAAACCTGCAATCAGAGGAAATACAATAATAATGGAAAGGATTGCAAACCAGCCTGTTGCAAGAATGCTCAGAATCGTTCTCTTTGCTTTCATGCCCATGCCGTCATCTTTTGATAAAGAGGATTTATTCTCAGCCATATCAGTCTTCCTCCTTCTTAAAGGTTCCATTCAGTACTAACTGAACAATATTGATAAACAATGCAATTACAAGCAGCACAATACCTACCGCACTACCATAGCCCAACTGGTTCTTGGTAATACCACGTTTATACAGATAACCTACGATTGTTAAGCCGATGTTATTCGGTGAATCGGGTCCTGCCCATAACATATATGACTCCATGAACATTGCCAGGCCGGCATATACACTGATTGTAAGTACATAGATTGTGGTCGGTTTTAATAAAGGAATCGTAACATATCTAAACTTCTGCCATGCGCTTGCGCCATCAATCTCGGCAGATTCATATAAGGATGTATCTATCGCTTTTAATCCGGAGATGAAATAAAGCATATTGACACCGGTCCATCTCCAACAGCAGACGATCAATAATGCTGTCAAACCGGTAGCTTTCATCTTAAGCCATTTAAAGGTTCCAAGGCCTAAGGCTGCCGTAATCATATTCATCTGTCCGGTCGGATACTCAGAGAACATCAGACGGAACAGTGTACCGGAAATAACAACGGATGTTAAAGCCGGAACATAAAGACAGGCTTTCCAAAAGCCCTTAGCCTTAACCAGTCTGGAGTCCATCAGT
This sequence comes from Lachnospiraceae bacterium, assembly GCA_051878995.1. Classification (GTDB taxonomy): domain Bacteria; phylum Bacillota; class Clostridia; order Lachnospirales; family Lachnospiraceae; genus UBA3282. Next base: position 92,064 of record JBJELE010000029.1, read on the forward strand.
ACCGCAAATAACATCGGAAAAGGAATCAGTAACACTAAGGTTAATGCCATATACTCAAAGCTGTTTAAAATGGCTGTATGGAATACCGTATCTTTTAACAACTTAGAAAAATTCTTCAGTCCTACCCACTCTGCACCGGTCGGTTTGATATCCTGAAAGCTCATGGTAATTGTACTAAACAGTGGATAGATCCAGAAGAAAGCAAAGCTTACGATAAACGGAAGCACAAATACATAAGGTGCTGCCTTTTGTGAATAGAAAAATTTCTTGAATTTATTCATATACACACACTCCTTACCCAAAACACATCTAGTTTTTCTTTCTATTCTCTAAAAAGAAAGAGGGGATTGCGCACAATCCCCTCTATTTATTTGTCAAAGTTACCTACCTTGCAGTTTACTGCTCCAGATCAATTACATCCTGAGCTGCCTGTAATGCCTCGTCAACATCCATACCATTCTCAAGAATATCATTCAATGTTACGTTACACATCTGCTCGTTGATAGTCGGGCTGATTGCTGTTGTATAAACAGTACCGATATCATCTTTGATGCTGTAAAGAACATCATAAGGATAATTAATGAAGAACTTGTTGTACTGATTGTTGTCATCATGAGCGAATGCATCATCATTCCAAAGAACTGTATTACATACATCAAATCCAAGGTTATCCCAGATTAACTGCTCACCTTCCTCAGACATCTTAGCCCATGCAAGGAACTCAGCTGCAAGCTCCTGATTAGCAGACTGCTGTGTTACAACAGTACCTGTACCACCGATACCAACGGAACACTTCTGACCAGCTTCGAATACCGGACATTTAGCGATGTACCAGTTGCCGGCTTCTTCAGGCATATAGTTGGTGAAACGGCTCATATACCACATAGCCTTCGGGAAGGATACGATGTTGTGATCAAGAATATTCTGGAAACCAGCTTCTAAGTCAACATGTCCGTCAGGAGAAACTTCTGCCAAGCCGCTGTTAACCCAGCTCTGTTCCATTGTCAGCATCTTCTTAACAGAATCAATCTGTACGTTTGCTGTACCGCCCATGCCGCCTGTCCAGTCTTCGCCGTACTCTGCCATTGCGATCCACTGCCAGTCACAGCCTGCTGTATCAACAGATGTCCAGTATTTACCTTCTGTAGCGATAGCATCTACATATTCCTGTCCAAGTGCTGCATAATCATCCCATGTTACAACGGAATCAATCTTAGCAATCACGTCATCCTGGGAAATTCCCATAGCCTCTGCCATTGCTGCTACGTTATAGTACATAACGGTTGCACCTACATGATAAGGAATACCATAGTAGTTGCCGTCAGTGCCTGCATACACATCCATTCTTGCTTTAACCATTGTATCTAAGTAAGGAGCTGCATAGTCATTCATGGGAACTAACCATGTGTCAGCACCTGCCACTACATTAGGGAACTGGCCGATCTCAACATCACAGATATCCGGAGCGCCTGTACCTGCTGTTAAGGATGTTAACAGTTTGGTATGCATATCGCCATAAGGGTATGTAGTACATGTGATCTCAATGGTTCTGTCAGGATTCTCCTCGTTCCATTTGTCAACCATATTACCATAATGCTGTCCGTGTAATTCTACGAATGTCCACATCTCCATGTGTGTACCGTTAGGATCACCGAATGTAGATGTAGGAATCTCTTCCTCTGCTGCAGCTTCCTCTGTGCCCTCTTCTGCTGCACCGTCATCTGCTGCCTCATCTGCAGAAGCTTCTTCTGTTGCTGCACCACCGTCTGTGGAAGCGGAATCAGTAGAGCCGCCACAGCCCGCAAGAACTGTTGAAACCATAGCAACACTTAACAAAGTAGCCAATACTTTCTTTTTCATTACTTTTCCTCCTTTTAATCAATGAAAAAATGATTTACAGATTACCAATCTTGCTTTCATAAAGTATATACCTAAATTGTCGGCTAATTTCAAACTAATTTAGCTTAATATGTAAGTAATATACATTTTGTGCAAAAGTTTTATTGTTTTTTTCATTTTTGTTTCTTCCTGTTTAAGCAACTTGCACATTTTTTTTGTTTGATTGGTTGTCTTATGTTCATATTGTACAATAGTGTTTGTATTTCGTCAATACCTTTTTGAATTATTTTAGACTTTTTTGAAATATTTAAATTATAATAAAACATTTTGGAAATTAGAAGCTTTCATGATAAGAAGCCCATTTATCATAAGGACAGCCATTCTTTTTCATAACTGCTCTCAGTTCCACATAACAGCCGCATGCCCTGCACATACCATCTGTCAGGAGATCACATTCCTTACAAATCATGAGCCGCTTCTCATAAAGCGGCTCATCAACTTTAATCTCTTCCTCCAGATTAGCAATATATGTGTGCAGATTTTCAAAATAGGCAGCCTGATCCATATCTCTGGTCAGACATTTACGACAAATTCTTCTCTCTTCCATATTCCTTAAACCTCACATACAGATTCCGCCGTCTATTTGACACGGAAGCTGATCACGCTGCAGGCAGGTGCCGTAAAACAGATCTTACCGTCCTTCACCTCATAGGCAGTAAATGCTTCTTCTTTTACCCTGTCAGGATCATCAAAGGTATTATGGGCATGCATTTCCTGCGTCAGGATTGTTGCCGTTACTTTCTCCGGCTTCAGTTCTGCAAAGCTTATCTCTACAGGTGCATCCTCTGTCACAGACAAGTTATTCAATGTCACATTCACATATCCTTCGTCATCTACAGATACGGATTCACTTAAGAAAGGTACCCGATACTCTTCTTCCGCACCAATGATTTTATTTCCTTCTATATAACTGTCTACCAGTTCCGCATCCTGGTGATGCTTATACATATGGAATACATGATAGGTAGGCGTAAGAATCATCTTCGGTCCTTCTGTCAGAATCACAGACTGCAACACGTTGACCATCTGTGCGATACAGGCCATTTTCACGCGATCACAATGCTTATTGAAAATGTTTAAAGAAACACCTGCAACCAGCGCATCCCTCATTGTATTCTGCTGATACAGAAATCCCGGATTGGTGCCAGGCTCTACTGTAAACCAGCATCCCCACTCATCCACGATCATACCTATCTTTTTCTCCGGATCATACTGATCCATAATGGCACCGTGGCGTTCAATCAGTTCTTCTATGTATTCGGCTTTTGCCAACGTCTTATACCACACTTTATCATCAAATTCCGTGGCAGATCCTTTGATCTCCCATCCTTCCGGATGCACATAATAATGAAGAGACAGTCCATCCATATATCCATGGGCAAAATCAGGATGTGGCGGTTGGAAACAGGTCTTCAGCACTCCCTCTGTCCAGAAATAGTCTGCCACATTGGGGCCGCCGCATATTTTCTTAATCGGTTTCTTATCATCATACTGTCTGACATAGGTCTGGTATCTTCTGTAAAGATTAGCATAATACTCCGGTGTCATGTTACCACCACAGCCCCAGTTTTCATTACCGACACCAAAATAGTCTATTTTCCACGGCTTCTCGTGTCCGTTTTTCTTACGCAGATCAGCCATCGGAGATACTCCGTCAAAGGTAATATATTCTACCCACTCACTCATCTCCTGCACAGTGCCGCTTCCTACATTACCATTTACGTAAGTCTTACAGCCTAGCTGCTCACACAATTCAAAGAATTCATGGGTACCAAAGCTGTTATCTTCTACCACACCGCCCCAATGGGTATTGATCATCTTCTTACGGCTCTCTTTCGGTCCGATACCATCCTTCCAGTGATACTCGTCTGCGAAGCAGCCGCCCGGCCAGCGGAGTACCGGGATCTTCATCTCTTTTAAGGCTTCCACTACATCCTTACGCATGCCATTCACATTGGGGATGTCTGAATTCTCTCCCACATAAAGCCCTTCGTAGATACATCTTCCGAGATGCTCAGAAAAATGACCATAGATTTCAGGGTTGATGTGTCCTTTTTTGTTCTTCTCGTTAATAAATAGTTTTGCCATACCTACCTCATTTCCGCGTTTTTTACGCATTATTCTTATTTAAACTTAAATATTTTAAAACTTAAATACCGGCTTGTCATCCTCCCAGCCAAACTTCATCAGCATCGCATGGCGGTTCGGATTATACAGCGGATCGCCCACAATCTCCGTCTCAGTTCTGGCATGGTACACCAGTATATCATTTCCTTCCTCATCCACGGTAAAGCTGTTATGCCCCGGTCCGTATATTCCCTTGGCTTCATTAGACTGCAATACCGGATAACGCTCCTTTTTCCATGATAACGGATCCAACAGATCAGAATCCTCATCTGCCGTCAACATACCCATACAGTATGCAACACCGGTCTCCGACGCAGAATAGGTCATATAAATTTTCCCGTTGCGTTTCAGAATTGCAGGTCCTTCATTTACCCAAAAGCCCACACGTTCCCAGTCATAATCCGGTGTGGTCAGCAGAACCTGCACCGTCCTCAGCTTGTAAGGGGTCTCCAGTTCACCAATATAAAGATTGGAAATCTGCTTGCCTACCCCCACCTTCTCAGCCCAGATGTAATACCATTTACCATGATTCTCAAATACTGTGCCATCTAAGGAAAAGGCTTCAAAGGAGAACTTATCATCATCCGCTCTTCCCATTTTCCCTTTTTCTACCCATGTACCGGCAATCGGGTCCTCATCCTTGCATTCCAAAACATAAGGGCGGATTGCCCAGACATCATCTTTATCTCCTCCTGCATAATAAAGATACCACACCCCATTGATATAGTGAAGTTCCGGTGCCCAGATATGGCAACTCATAATACCGGCTTCGTGTTTATGCCACACTTCTGTCTCTTCAGCCTGTGCCAGCCCTGCCAGTGTGTCCGACTTGCGAAGTACAATCCCGTCATAAGCCGGCACCGATGCAGTAAAATAGTAAGTACCATCCGTGTGTTTATAGACATACGGATCAGCCCGCTGCATGATCCATGGTTTATTATAAAGCAGTTCTTTCCCGTCCTTCATTTCCAGTATACTCCGTTTCACATTTTGTAATAATATTAAATTATTTTAATTATATCTAAATTATATTAGAAGTTTTCCTATAAATCAACTACTATTTTTATTTTTTTCATAAAAATGCACAATTATTTCGATATTTTCTACGAATATCCAAAACATTTCACAAAACCAAAAAGAAAGCTTTTCAAATGTTCTGTCAAATAACATTTTTTCACATATAATACAATGATCTTAGTGATTTTGCTTTCTAAGAAAGGAATTCTCTATGAAACAACCTATTTCGCTTGCAATCGTCGGTCGCGCCAAGGATACCGTTAATTATGAAGCAGCGGCCGGACAGTTTGGAATCAACTATTTTACCACTTTAAACATACAGGCCGCCTCCTCGGCTACCCATCTGCTTCTTCCCGGCGGCGGCGATATCACTCCCGCTCTGTTCGGTCAGACGAATCACGGCTCTTATCATATAGATACCGAACTGGACCTTCTGCAATTCCAGGCACTGGAAAACTTTATCGCCTCCGGCAAACCCATTCTGGGTATCTGCAAAGGATTGCAGCTTATCAATGTTCATTTCGGCGGTACCATCACACAGCATATTGACACTGCCGATCAGCATAGATGGATTGGCAAAGATCAATTACATTATGTTTATCACAGCAGTCTAAGTCGTCTGGATTTCTTCTATCAGCTCTACGGTAACAGCACCCTGGTCAACTCTGCCCATCATCAGGCTATAGAACATCCGGGCGATCATCTGATTCCCGTATGCCGTGCAGGTGATAATATAATTGAAGGTCTTATGCATGATTCGCTTCCCATTCTTGCAGTGCAATGGCATCCCGAGCGCATACTAAAAAGCGGCGGTGACATACTGCTTCAGCACTTTCTGTCACTCACCGCTCTGTAAGTCTGACTATTTTCTGTTTTTTAACAAAAGTTCCAGCTGACTAATGCCTTCATCAAACCGTTCTCTCTGCATCTCACTCTTGGATTTAAATCTCTCTTTTGCATTGGAAGACACTATTTCAAACAGGCTTTTCATCATATGGATAATCATTTTACCCGTCTCCGGATCTACATCCTTCAACGCTGCTCCTATTTTGTGTATGCTTCTAAACCAGTTCTCTGTAAAATCTATCAGATTGTCTGTCTCCGATGCCAGCACAATCTGATAGAAGGTATCGACAAAGGTATGCATCTGCTCCTGATTTAGTGAAAGGATCCATTCGTTCAAGGCTTCATCCATAAACTTACGTCCGGCCCGGATTTCCTCCACCACATGAAAGGAATCTCCCTTAATCAGCCATGTATAGGGATTATGCTGGGCTACACCGAGCGTCTTACTCTCCACTACCTGATAGCACCCATCTGAATACAACAGCATCCCTACCAAAGAAGACCTTGGAATTGTTTTATGGATTCTGTCTTCTATCTGGTCATATGCGCTCTTTTGTTTTACTTCCGGTCTGAAGCCCGGCCCATCATGGTCGTAGATCCGTATGATACGCTTTCTTGTCTTATCATCACATTTCATGGCAGAATAGACCGCCAGATTACCACCCTTGGAGTGGCCGCCCACATAGAAATCTCCCTTTATGTTTTTGGCAGTTTCCTCCAAATATTCCACGCTCATAAGCTGTCCCGGTACCGGTTCTGAAAAAGCAAGGTTCAAATCTTCCTTCCATCCCACAATATTCTCATCTGTTCCCCGGAAAGCCACATAATAAATCCCATTCGACAACAGAAAAGTTACCGCAGAAAACTGTGTTTCTTTATCCATCTCTATTCGGTTTACATAATTCCCAATTTTTAAACCTCCAAAACGTTTGCTACGATAGATTCCCAGAAAAAGTGCTGTATTATCTTCTCTGTATCTTTCATCAGCATATAAATGATCATAGGATTCGTGGTTTACCAGATCATATAGCGTTACCATCGGTTTCTTTTCCCCAAGGATCGGCACCATACCATCAAATTTCAAGTATGCAAGCTGACTTAAGACCAGACTGTCCACATCACTAAAAGGCTTTTCATCTAAAGTATAATCACCATATTCTTTCAGATAATCCAGAATTGTACCCATCGCAAACCCTGCCTTTCTATCATAATATCCTACTGATTCAAAGAAAATATACCGGCACATCCTCATCAGATAAAATATAGCGGCAATCTCATATCATTCTAAATCTTTGCCTCCAGATGTTCAATATTCTTGATCAATACAGATACGGTGCCATCCGGATTCGTGATAAATTCCACGCTGCGGGGATTCTTATACTGATCCATCGGTATCTTGATCTCAATTCCGGTATCCGTATACAGATGCTGACTCTGATACTTACGCACCGTATTTTCACTCTGAGGCTGAATTTCTTCCTTAACCATATCATATTTTTCCATCTTATCCTGAAAAGCAACCTTAAGTTCCGGCTGTTCCTCAAATATCTTCTCTGCCAGTTCTTCTACGACAAAACCGCCCTTTTCCTCAATTTCCTCCTGAATGATGCTCTTGGCACGCATCTGTTTCTCGAAACGCTCCGACTCATCATACCCCTCTTTCTGAACACTCTCCACAGCACGGCTTACAATGGACAGCTTGGATTTATGAGATAAGTGGGAACTGCATTTTAGGAACAGGAAGGAAAAATAGTTTGTCTTCTCTCCATTTACCTCATATTTCTTTTCAATGACCTGTAAGGACAGATCATCCAGTCTGATGATTGCTGCCTCCGTCAGTCTCTGGCTTTCAGAAGGAAGAATGGATTTGTGACGGATAATCTCATTACTGTTTCCCTCTCCATCTTCTAATGTCATTGTCCGATGGGTATACAGTGTCTTATAGTTCATTTTCAAAAGTGCCAGATATTCCTCCTCACTCTCCCGGAAGCGCACCACCATCAGATCTGCCGGCGGTATATCAATATTACTGTTCATAATACTGTACAATAAGGAAGCGATGTCCTTACTGATCTCTACGAAATTATCATCTGCATATTCCTCCAGCATCTGAAACACTTCTGACTCTTCCCTGTAAAAGCGGCATTCCTTGGCATCATCACCGGAACTGATCTTTGCTATATGTTCCTTAAGGAACTCCGCAATCTCCGAACCGTACTCCAGCTCCGTATCTGACAGCACCGGCATTCCTATGGTAGAATCCAAAATATGCACAATAACATTTTTAATCCTGATATCTTCTTTATTCATCCTATGTTGCTCCTATTCTCTATTCTTTTTTGTATGTCGGGATTGTTCAGTTAATATCTTTTGATTGCAGAACGTAAGCGTATAGCTTCATGCCTTACTCATACTTGCCGGGATAATCCGTACCGGTCTCATTCTGCATCAGATCAATATAATAATCGGGATTTTTTTCCATCCTAAGCATGGTGTCAAAGGCCATCAGAAGCATCTTATCTCCATTGTTCTTCATATCATCCATGCCACGATCCAGTTGTGCCTTGAAATGATCCATCTGCCATATCATGATATCAATCAGAGTGTATCCTTTTACCTGATATGCACACTTGAAATCCTGATGCTCCATATAATATATATACTCATCCCAGACACCTTCCGACTGTGTAAGCGCCTGCCAGAATTCTTTCAGAAATGTCTCATCCTTCCCGGCGTAATAGCATAATGCTTTCGCCCACTCATAAGCCTTTTCTTTCATAATATACCCTTTCTTCTTTGAGCTTTTATACTCGCAAACCCGCACTGCTGTTTGTCTCACTCATGAAGCCAGCCACTTCGTGTCTGCCGTGCTCCGCACTCTCTGCTTCATTCGTTAATGGCGCCGAGAACCAAATGGCTCCTCTGGAGCCGCTTGGTTCTCTTACGCGCCTATTATATCATAAATCGGTTCTTTTTGCTTTGTTTCTTCTATATAATATGGTAATGAACTTCACAGGTATGCTTTGCTATGGATATTCTGAACCAAATAAATGATTTTCTATGGGGACTGCCCCTTCTTACCCTGCTGATGGGCACCCACATTTATTTTACCTGCAAGCTACACTTTCCCCAACGCCGTCTTTGGTATGCCATCAAGCTGTCCATGGGCAAAGCAGACAATACAGATCAAAATCTGTCTCCTTTTTCCGCTTTGGCAACCACGCTGGCCGCCACTCTCGGTACCGGCAATATTATCGGTGTATCTACTGCCGTTGCGCTGGGTGGACCGGGTGCAATCTTCTGGTGCTGGATTACCGGTATTCTTGGTATGGCTACTGCCTACAGTGAATGCTACTTAAGCGTTCTTTTCCGTCATCAGAGAACTGATGGCGCCTATTTGGGCGGTCCCATGTATGTCCTCAAAAATGGTTTACATAACAGATTCCTAGGTGGAATCTATGCTGCATGCACATTAATTGCCGCATTTGGCGTTGGTTGCACCACACAGGCCAATTCCGTTACCCAGGCAGCCACAGCGACCTTTCACTTATCTCCTCACCTGGTAGGTATCGTGCTGGCTTTCCTCACCGGAACTGTCATCCTGGGTGGTGTAAAGAGCATCGCTAATATTTGTGAACGTATGGTTCCGGCCATCAGCTTCGTCTATCTGTTTGGCTGCATTCTGCTACTTATTCTTTACTATAAGCAGCTTCCGGAGGCCATCTGTCTGATCATAAAGGATGCCTTCTCCTTTACCAGTGTCGCAGGCGGTGTGGCAGGCGGCACGCTACAGCATGCTGTACGCTATGGAATTGCCCGGGGACTCTTTACCAATGAGGCCGGCATCGGCACTTCTGCCATCGCTGCGGCTGCATCCCATACAACCAAGCCACGTATTCAGGCTTATGTATCCATGACAGCTGTCTTCTGGGATACAGTTGTCATGTGCCTCATCACGGGTTTCGTCATCGTTGCCAATATGCTCTACGATCCTGTATCCGTGATTGGTGTAGCACAGACTGATCTGACTGCAGCCGCGTTCTCTCATCTGCCCTATGTGGGAAATGCCTTTCTGACCGTCTCTCTTGCTGCCTTTGCAATCACGACCCTGATCGGATGGTCTTATTTTGGGGAAAAAGCAACGGAATACCTTATGGGAAATAAAGGTATTCCGTACTATAAACTCGCCTATATTCTTATGATATATTTTGGTGCCATCATTCCCATGAATCTTGTCTGGGAATGTACCGATCTGATTAACGCACTTATGGTTCTGCCAAACGTACTGGCACTTTACCTATTACGCAACCGGATCAAACCTTGAAATTACCCATGATCTCCTGTAAGGAACGGCTGCTTCTCTCCAGGATGGCCATCTGACGCAGAATTTCTTCAGAACCGACGTTAGTATTCTGCATTGCTGCTGCCACACCCTTTACTTCATCCACGATCACAGCATTCAACTCTGTAACCGTATGCAGGGATGCCAGCATTTCCTCCACAGAAGCACCCATTTCCTCAGCAGATGCACCCAAATCGGTTGCAATACCATCAAAAAATACCGCATCCTTCTGATACTGTTCTGCCGTACTTACCATTGCATGATAATCACCGATTACATGATCCTTCATAAAATCAAGTAACTTACCCGCACTGTCCTTTAACTCCATAACAGAATCTACAACTTCATCAATAACCTTCTGGATCTTATCAACCGTAACCTGGGAATTCTCCGCAAGACTTCTTACCTCGTCCGCTACAACCGCGAAACCTCTGCCGGCTTCTCCGGCTCTCGCTGCTTCGATAGCCGCATTCAATGCAATCAGATTGGTCTGGGTTGCGATTCCGCCTATCTCATCTGACAGGCTCTTGATAATTCCTATCTTCTCAACTTCCCGAAGGGCTTCTTCCAGTTCATCCTCAGTGCTGTGATAAATCAGACTCGCCTGCTTCTTGGACTCAACCGTAGTCTCATATAATTTATCTGCACGGACCGTAATATCCCGGGAAGCATCAGCAGACTCCGATGCTTTCGCAGATACATCATTAACCGCCGAACCAATCTCGTTGCTTGCTTCACTGATTGTCTGGGTTACCTCTGCCGCCTCATTTACCTTATTAATCAGACTTTCCATAACCTGATCCATCTCATCAATCTTATTATTCAGATCCGCCATCTCACTGTATGTAGCAGATGCCGTTTCCTCAATATTGGCAGCTTCCTTATTGGTTCCCAGAATGGTATCTCTTACCTGTGTCTTTAACATCTTGGATGCCTGACAGACCTCTTCCATTTCATTCTTAAACCCATCTGCCACGCCACTGCTTACAACCTGTCCGCCATTTTCAGTAAAATCTCCTGTTGCAAACTGTTTTAAATCGGTCAACGGTTCCAGAACCGTATTAAATGTTTTCCCTGCGATAAGGTCAATCACGATTGTTCCCACAATACCAATGACCAGTCCCATGACAACAGCGCCGCCAACAGCTGCTTTACCGATAATCATGGCACTTGCTACCGAACCGATAAACAGAATTACAAATGCTGCTACTGAAAGCGTAGTAAGCAGCTTTCCTTTAATTGTTTTCATTATGTACCCTCCTAGGTATCCCCATAGTATGTGTTTATGCCTTTTTATGGAAAAAGCCCAAACATAGAAATATTATACAACACTTCCATTTTTTAGTCTACATCTTACCGTCAAGTACATAAAGAATTCTACATAATACCCATCATATTCATTCTATATTTTTCTGCAATGGCAGACAGATAATCAGTTCAAACCGGCTCTCCGTTATATTTGTTTCCAGATAACCACCATATCGCGTTGCAATTTCTCTCATTCTGAATAATCCCATACCATGATTTTCCTTATCAGCCTTAGTCGTCTTAAGGCTCTCATTCAATTCTCCGCTATATGCATTCGTCATCTTGAGCATCAGAAGTCCTTTATCACACCGGCACCGTACCACAATCCTGTGATCCTCTGCCTGAGCTGCTGCCCTCACGGCATTGTCCAATGCATTACCCAGCAGGGAACACAAGTCAATATCCGACACTGGAATGTTCTCCGGTATTTCCACGCGGAAATCATACTCCAGTCCCAAACGTGTAATGGCATCTGCTTTCGCCTGTAATACAACATTAGCAGTTTCATTCCTACAGAACTGTCTGCGGCCCTGCATGGCTGTACTGCCCAGAAGCTCATTCAGATGCTTTAATGCCTGCTCAACATTTCCTTCAGTAAGAAAAGACTGCACCGAAGTCAAGTGATTTCTCATATCATGGCGTAAGAGCCGTATGCTCTCTTCCTGCTGCTTCAGATTATGATAATATTCTTCCCGCATTTCAAAAAGCTGGTTTTCTCTCTCCAGCTCATCATAATTCATAAACGTAACGATCGCCATCAGAATCACAAAAGAGGTCAACAAAGTAAAAGGCAGAACGGCAAGCCCCAGATTATTCAGCACCGAAGTCTCTACCGCGCCAAAAAAGGCATCATCTGTCAATGTAACAACAGCAAGCATACTGCAAAGAGGCATAACCGACAAGCCCAAAATAATCTTCCATAACCGTTCCGGTAAGGATATCTCCTTTACCGGAAGTTTCTTCTTTAACAACAGATAAATGACCGCATAGATAACCGTGCGGCATATCCCTGTTATATATTCATAATAGAAAACATTGGAAAAAGTTATGTAGGTATCTATCAGGGCACAGACGGACATCTCCATACAGAAAAAGGTAAGAATCACTGCCATACGTCCGAAACGGTCTCCTCTGGTACAACACAGACACACAGCCAGATAAACCGGAAATGTCAGGATCAAATTGTGGTCTCCGACCCAGATTACCATACCGCTGCTGCCTGCCAATATAAGATACAGAAGCACTTTCCAGATCATCCTGCTTTTCACAACAGTAAAGCGTGTAAATAGTCTGTATATAAAAAAGCCGTTCAGTGCCGGCATAATCCATACTGTAATCCAGAAAATCATATTAAATCTCTGATAAACAATATCCATTACAAATCCCCCAGTGCCATATGTGTAAATGCGATCATAGCCGATTCCTTTAGCGATCTGCTGACAGGAAGTACAATATCTCCGATATGAACCTCATTTGCACAAAAGCTGTCCACATTGCAGGCATTTACCAGATAACGCTGATGAATCCTGACAAATTGCTCTCCTACCTGTTCAGCAACATGATCAAGCTTATCATAGAATGAAATCTCCCGTTCTGATGTCACACAGATAATCCTCCGTCTGTCTGATACAAAATAAAGGATCTTATTATAAGGAACCCGATAGGTTACCTCCCCATAGCGGCAGAAGAAATTTTGGTTTTCTTTCTGATAGATACCTGACAGAACTTTGTTTATGATTTCTTCCAACGGTTTCTGACCGGCAGGCTTCATCAGATACGCCAGTGCTCCTACCGTATATCCGTCAAATACCCGGTCCGCATAACTTGTCACAAAGACCAGTTCCACATCCGTATCGTTCTTTCTGATTCTCCGCGCTGTTTCCAAACCATCGATTCCCATCATCTTCATATCCAGAAACAGCACATCCATCTCTCCCGTATGTGTTTCCAGAAAACGAAGCAGCTTTTCACCGGATGGAAATTCCACACAGTTGCACTGTATTCCTTTCCGTTCCAGTATCCGCTCCAGCATGGAACGAAGCTGCATTCTGGCATCATAAATATCATCACATATTCCTATTCTGATCAACTTATACTCCATTTCCAATAACTACTATTTCCTGTTCTGTCCTATAGAATAACATACTTCCACCTTCATACCAAACCAAACTTTACATCATCCCTGCTGTTTGTGACGAAATTTCACTAAACCATACTAAACTTTCCATCCCCTCCGCCAAATGTGACATAGGCATTTGCATGCAGAAAATGCTTCTGTTACCCTTGCTCTTGTACACGTATCAATCATAGTAAAGCAGAAGGCTAATCGCAGTTAAAAGTTAAGCCTTCAGATCAAAAGAAAGGAATGATTATAATTATGTTACAGGTTTCCGGATTACAGAAAAGTTATCAGACAGGTAAAAACACTTATGAGGTTTTAAAAGGAATCTCTTTTACGGTAAATGACGGAGAGTTTGTTGCCGTCATGGGGCCTTCCGGTTCCGGGAAGACAACCCTGCTCAACTGCATCTCACGCTATATTCCCGTTGATGCGGGTCAGATCATACTTGGAGAAACCGATCTGGCTGCTTTGAGCGAAAAGCAATTGGCCAAAATCCGCAATCAGAAGCTTGGCTTTGTTTTCCAGGATTTTCTGTTATTGGATGGGCTGACTGTCAGACAAAATATCCTGCTGCCCGCCATTATTGGTGAAACAATCTCAAAGAGTGTGGAAGAACAGGCCGATCATTTATGCTCCGTCTTCGGGATCAACCATATCATGCATAAATATCCCGCTGATATTTCCGGTGGAGAAAAACAGCGTACCGCGGTAGCACGAGCACTAATCAATCATCCTCTGCTCATTCTGGCAGATGAACCGACCGGAAATCTGGATTCCAAATCCAGCCGTGCTATCATCGATACTTTTGAACAGGCACGTACCTCTCTAGCTGCAACCATCCTGATGGTAACCCATGATTCCTTCGCTGCCAGTCATTGCGATAAAGTAATCATCCTGCAGGACGGAGTTATCTATAGAACAGTAGCAAAGGGCAGCCGCGAACGACTGGCCTTTCAGGATGAACTGCTTAATACGATTCGTGAAATGGGAAGATGACATCAGGAAAGGAGCTTTGATATAATATGAAAACATTTACTCAGGTATATGAAACACTTAGAAGGAAAAATCGAAAACAATATGCTCTCTTGATTGGATGCCTGTTTTTCTCGGTATTACTGATTTCTGCATATCTTTTCCTTATGCGTTCCCCAACGGTTCTGACCGTTCTCCCGGAGGGCGGCGACAGCAGGAAACAGGTAATGATGATATTCGTACTTACAATGATAGGCTGTGCCGTCTTTTCTCTCTATGCCGCAAGTCTCTTTTTCCGCCGGAAATCCAAAGACATTGGCATATTTCTGGCCTTGGGTACAGAGCGTCTTGCACTGTCAAAGCAGCTTATGAAAGAGCTTTGCATCATTTCCCTTATGTCCTGCAGTGCCGGAATTCTTCTCAGCATACCGCTCACGATGGGCATCTGGAACGGCTTTCGTCTTTTCATCGTAGATACAGAGGAAATGGCACTCTTCTTAGATTGGAGCGTGTTGACCATCTCTCTTCTTTTCTCGGCCTGCGTAACCGGAATGCTCCTTTTCATGGGTATGCGTTCCATCCGGCGTATCAATATTTTAGATATCATTCAGGAACAGCATAAATCCGAACCAATACATGACGTTCCCAAGAAGTACGGTATCATAGGAATCCTGTTAGTCATCATTGGCGCTGTACTGGGGTATCAGGTACCTTCCTTTTTCATTTTCGTACTCCACTGGTACCCGCCGGAAATACTGACTGCCATTTTTTACATTCCGGTTTTCATCGGACTGTATATGATTCTTCTGCATACGGTTGTAAACGGCTGGCGTAAAAAGAAATCTCTATATAAGGATATTATTGCTACAAGCCAGATGCGATTTCAGGGAAGACAAACTGTACAGAGTCTGCTGGTAATGACCGTTCTGATTGCAGGTGCTTACTTTGCCTCCTTCTATGCCCCTATGCTCGGTGTTGGTGCCATGATGGAATTTGATGCAAGACCCTTTGATTACACTTATCAGTACCGCATGGACCAAGACCTTCCTACGGAATCGGAGGTTCGACAACTGGCCGATCAATATGACGCGAACGTGACAGAATGGTACAGTGCACCAATGATTCGCCTGGGAGTAGACGGTACCGAGCACGTGGAAACCCAAACTTCCTTAGGTATTACATGGGAACCGGTCTATACAACTTTACTCCAATCAGAATTGTTCCTTTCAGAATCCTCTTATACGGCTCTGACCGGAGAAGTTCTGCATCTTGAACCGGGAACACTGGGAGCCATCCTGGATTCACAGGGTAGCGTACTGATGACCTTTGCCGCAGATGCTACATTGCTTACCAACACCATAACCGGTCAAACACTCACAGTCTCCTCTGTAACTCCTCTGGAAAATGACTCTCTCTATGGATATTATGTGATGAATGATACGGATTATCTGATGATGAGTCATGAACTGACACCGGAATGGCAGGAAACCATTTGTCTGTTCAATGTTGCAGACTGCAGTCAGACATATGACTTTGCCAAAGCGTTATTCAACAGTATTATAGAACATTCTGATCATCAGGTAGAAGTTATCGATGCCTGGGATCCCATACAGAAACAAAATGCCGAGGCGAGGGGTGATGCATACTGGGCCGATTCCGACCATCTTAAGGAAAACGGAATCGAACCTCTTCACTACTCAGATAAAGACAGCACAGACTTTCGTCTGTATTGGAAATATATGCCCCATTTCCGGGTAATGGATAAAGCCGACTTTGTTAAAACCACGGCTGTCTTCCTGATGGTATTTACCTTTGTTGCCATTATCTGCTTTGCTGCGGTCTTTGTAATTGCTTATACGAGATCCATGACTCTTGCCATGAACGGACAGCAGCTTTATGATGATTTACGTCATTTAGGTGCCTCCAATGAATATTTATATCAGACTATACGCAGCCAGATAAAGCGGGTCTTCTGTACCCCTGCTATCATAGGAACATCCATTATTTATGCTTTCTATGCCATGATCTTGTTCTTTAATGATAACAAACTCTCTATGAATGAGCTGACCGGCATGGCAGCATGTCTTTTGCTGATTGCTGTCATTTCCACAGCCTTCTATGGCATTTACCGGATGACACTTAAAAAGGTGTGTGCAGTACTACACATCCGATAATTTCACAAAAAATACATTTAGCATTTTTCTATCACAAAAAAACGGGGAATCGCATGACTTTTCCAATCGCGTTCCCCGTTTTCTTATCCTCGCTATGCCTCACAAATACTTTTGGCTCTGGCTAATGCATCGTCAATATGTACACAGAAATTGTCTGCACCCACTTTATCATAGAAGCCTGCCTTATGCATGATCATCATAGGCTGCTCATTGACATGGGAAAAGATGAGTTGCACATTTTTCTTACAACAGTTCTCATACAACTCCTCCAACGCATGCATCGCCGTTGCATCGATGGCATTTACGCTTCTCATGCGGACTACGATACATTTATCCGTATCCTTATAGGCAATCCGCATAATCTTATCTGCCACACCAAAGAATAACGGTCCGCTTACTTCATAAACCAGCGTATGCTTCGGCACTTCTCTCAAGGAAAGGCTGTCTGCATCCTCTTCATCATCCGCATAACGCCATCCCTCTACATCCGTAACCTCACTCATCCTCTTCATGAACAGAACGATTGCCACAATCAGACCTACCTCAATGGCAACCACCAGATCGAATACAACGGTCAGGATAAAGGTACTCATCAATACGATAATATCACTCTTCGAAGATGTCTTACACAGGTATACTACCTTATTAAAGCCCGCCATATTATATGCCACCTGGAACAGAATGGCTGCAATCGTCGGCATCGGAATCAATGCCGCATAAGGCATCAGGATTATCAGAATCAGTAATAAGGTTACTGAATGAACCATGCCCGCAATGGGGGTACGGCCACCATTCTTGATATTGGCAGCGGTTCTGGCAATTGCACCGGTAGCCGGAATACCGCCGAACAGGGCAGATGCCACATTACCGCATCCCTGCGCGATCAATTCCATATTGGAACGGTGTCTGCTGTTGATCATACTGTCTGCCACAACCGCAGAAAGCAGAGACTCTATCGCCGCCAGAATGGCGATTGTCAGCGCATCATGCCACTCACTCTGAATCAGCTTCAAAGAGAACCGGGGCACTTCGGGCATTGGGATCTTATTGGAAATGGTATATAAGTCTCCAATCGTATTCACATTCATCTGTAACCCGGATACCATCAGGATTCCCACAATGACGGCTATCAAAGATGCCGGGATCTTCGGCAGGAACTTCGAACACAGAATCAGAATAACAAGACTGACTGCTCCTACTGCCACAGCCTCCCAGTTGATTGTCGCAATATTCCGGATATCTGCCACCAGCTTATCCAGTGTCTCAATCAAAGGCTCTTCCGTTACAATCGTCAATCCGCAGAAATCCTTAATCTGTCCGATTGCCAGAGTAACCGCAATACCGGCTGTGAAACCGGTGGTTATTGTATAGGGAATGAACTTAATCAGGCTTCCCACCCTGCACAGACCCATAAGGATCAGAAGCGCACCTGCCATAATTGTCGCCACGGCCAGACCGGTCATACCTTTCTCTGCCACAATACCGGCCACAATCGTAGCAAAAGCCGCCGTCGGTCCTGCAATCTGGACACGGCTTCCTCCCAGGAACGAGATTACAAATCCTGCCACGATAGCAGTATAAATACCTCTCTCCGGAGAGACACCGGATGCCAGCGCCAGAGCGATAGACAGCGGCAATGCGATGATTGCAACGATGATTCCCGATATCACATCTTTTACAAATTGTTCTTTCGAATATGTTTTCATAACAGAAAACAACTTCGGCTTTAGTTTTTCCATTTTCTCATTTCTCCTCCCACATAACATATATGCGTCACAAACGTTTTAATCATAATACCGGCGGGAGGAAATGTCTACTAAATATTTACATTTTTAGAGCTTTTTCTTAGAATGAGTTATCATTTTTTAAATGATTATAAAGAATAGTTTCCTTTCCGGTTGATATATATTTTTTCTTTTTATACAACAATGTCCATGATGCCTGATTTTGAGTATAATCTTTTTGGTCTTGTGGAAAAAAGGAACGGCAAAAATACTTATTGTCCTTATTCAAAGATAAAAAAAGAAACAGATTACGGCCTTCGATATGATTTTTCATCAGATAATTTGCTTGAATCATAGAAAAACAGTTTGCTTTTTGGTTGTATTTAAATACAGTCTCATTATTGTCTAACAACTCTTCCAATAATGGTAGAAAATGAATTCTATTTTCTATTTGACTGTAAAAATCCGAAGATTCTACTTGTTCAAGTGTTATACTGCGTTCCCGCATTGCATCAAAAATCTTCCCTCTGTCACGATTAAGTTCAGGTCGATCCACCAGATACTGCAATCCCATTAGATGATAGCAATCTCGCTTATCAAATCCGATATTGAGAGCTGTTGATACACCTTTTCTTCCCAAAATTATTTCATATTCTGTATCTAACAGAGGAAAGAATGCATCAACGCAATCATAAATATTTCGCATAATATCATCCTTTTCTCAGAAAGAAAGCCCTGCCAAAAGCAGGGCCTTCTGACATTTTCTTTCGTTGACCTACGGTCACTAGCCGGATTGTGGTAAATGTCCAACCCTTATAAAGCTCATAAGGCACTGCTCTCCGGCACAACACCTTACCTCAACGCTTGGCAGACACTCAAGTTGCCTGTCTTTGATATTATAGTACATTCCATACAAAAATATGTCAATCCTTTTCTGAACAATCGTTTTATAAGAGGCATTTTGAATGCTCCTTAGAAATTAAATACCGCTTCCCAATCAAAATCCCCTGAATCCTCCGTACATTTAGGCCACTCACTGCACCATGCAGGAACTTCGGGTGTTTCTACCCTGTCAAGGCTTGGTGTATAGGGCTTGATATCAAGGACAGGTGTGCCGTCCATGGCATCAATAAATGTAATTTGGATAATACCTCGCTCGTAATCAATTTGAAGGATTTCTACCGCAGTTAAGGCAATCGGATTCGGGCGCATCGGAGATCTTGTGGCAAAAACCCCCATCTTTTCAGGTGCACCTTTGTATGGCTGCTGTGTATCCAATACAGAGCGCATCTCTGCATTATCACATCCACTGAACCACCACAGCACATTAATATGGCTAAATCCCTCTAATGCCTGCAGCGCCGGAATATACTCCGGTTCTAATTCAATAAATGCTCCTGTGCTGTCATTCCTTACTGTTCCAATGGTTTTCAACTGATAATTATTCATATCATACCTCCTGTTTTATATTGTAAGGGCAGTATAATACCTCACATCATGTGAGATACAAGAGGTAAAACAAAAATGCCCTACGTATTCGTAAGACATTTTATTCTTCTACGGGTATTTGAATTTCTGTCAGATATTTGTCCGGCTCCGTTTCATTCCATGGGCCTCTGTGAACAATCTGCCGGGTTGCACCTGCTATCCGATAACGGCTGTTTTCCTGCAGCCACTTGGCAAAAGCAATATAGGCTCCTTTGATGTTAGAGAAATCCCCATATACCATTGTACAGGCCATCGTCTGTACAGGCTCAGTCATACGGAAGCAGAAAGGCGCCATAGCTTTTCCCATCTTATTTACAGGAACACACAACTCAATGTCAACATCCTGTTCTTTATACTCGATATCATGATAAATAGAGAAAGCATAGTCGGTTATCTCTATGTTCCGTGCTTTAGCATAAACCGAGAGTTCCTTCCACAAATCACCCTCGGCGTAATATGTGGGAACTATCTTACGCAAAGATAACACCTGATACGCCGGTATCGGCTTTAGAACAATATTATAATGCAGTTCGCCTTTGTTTCCTTCTATTTCCCCTTTCGCAATTGCTATCTTCTTCAGCTTTTCCTGCTCATTTTGTATGTTCTGTTCAATCTCTGACCTCTTTTTATCAAGAATCTCCAAAAGCAGACTATCGTCTAAGGAAATTGCAAGGGCAATCTCCGAAACATTAAAACCGCTGTCACGCAGATACAATATTTTATTCAGACGAGGCATCTGTTCCACAGAATACAGCCTGTGTCCTGTCCATTCATCCACCTTCGCCGGTTTCAAAAGTCCCACTTCATCATAATATCGAAGCATCCTGATAGATACCTGTGTCAGTTTTGAAAACTCGCCTATTCGAAACATCTTATCACCACCTCATATCATAATACCGAAGTTTTCTCTTTCTTTCGATAGTACACATAGAATCCGATACAGATCAGTGCTGACAGCAGAGAACCGAGAGGTGCTGCCCATCCCATCGGATACAGACTGTCCGGGAAATAAATACTGGCAAAATATGCCCCGGGAATCCGGATCAGCAGAATGGATGTGATATTATGAATAAAGGATATAATTGATTTCTGGTCTCCGCAGAAATACCCGCTGAAACAGAAATGCACCGCTGCAAAAACTGCATCAAAGGAATAGGATTGTATGTAGGCACAGCCTGCTGTAAGAACTGCCGCATCCTTCGTAAAAATCCCTACCAGTGTATGCGGCAGGAACTGACTATATACAGCACACAGCATCCCCCAGCATACAGTAATGATCAGGCCATAGCGCAGTGCTGCTCTTGCCCGCTGTGGCTTGTCTGCTCCCATATTCTGCGCCGTAATCGTAGAAATGGCTGACAGAAATGCTGAGGGCACCAGAAACATGAAGCTGATCAGCTTCTCCACGATTCCCACCGCCGCTGAAGCGATCAGTCCGCGGCTGTTGGCAATAACAGTAATGACGATAAATGCCACCTGGATTAAGCCGTCCTGGCAGGCAATCGGGGTTCCCACCTTCAATATCTGGGAAATAACGTCCTTATCCATTCTGATATCCTGCCTCGTCACGCGGAAACCAAAATCCCGCTTACGCATCATAACCAGCGCAAAGAGTACACTGACCGCCTGACCACAGACGGTTCCGAGAGCCGCCCCTGCAGCACCCAGACCACATCCACCGATAAATATAAAATCCAACATAATATTAACCACGCAGGCAACGCCCACGAAATACATGGGTCGTCTGGAATCTCCCGCCCCGCGGAAGATACTGCTGATCACGTTATAGGCAGTAATAAAGGGAATCCCCGCAAAACAGATGATAAGATATACCCTCGTTTCCTGAACCGCCTCCTTTGGAGTTAACATAACTTCAGTAATAGGAGAAGTCAAAAGCAGTAAAGCAATCGTAACTACTACTGCAAACAAAGCAAAAAACAGGATTGAGTTTCCTACGGTCTTCGCTCCCTCTTTCTCATCCTTAGCCCCAACGCTTCTTCCGATCCTTACCGTCGTTCCCATGGCAAATCCCACAATAATGACCGTCAGCATATGCATGACCTGACTGCCGATGGACACCGCCGTGGTAGTTTCCGAACCGTTATACAGTCCCACCACAAAAAGATCTGCCATTCCGTAAAGTGTCTGCATAAAACAGGATAACAGATATGGCAGTGCAAATAATAATAGATTTTTTCCGATATTTCCCTGTGTCAGGTCATTCTTTTCGTTCATTAGTTCTTACCTTTTGTCTTTCTTGTATCACATCTTCTTATCCCCATTTGCCGGATTGTTCAGAAGCTTTCCTTCTTCCGTAAACCGCGAACCGTGACAGGGACAATCCCAGGAATGTTCAACTGCATTCCATTTCAAAGCACAGCCCAGATGGGGACACCTTGGAACAGTGGGTGTCAGCATGTTATAAACAGCCTCTGCACCGTTACAGATAAGCTGTTTCGTCATCATATTTCCGGAGGGAGCAAATACTGCCGCACAGGGATTCTCAATTCCCTGTACCATGTCTGCCAGAAGCATCGCCGATACCATGGCGGAAGTCATACCCCATTTCCGAAAACCGGTGGCCACATAACAGCCCGGCATAGCCGGGGAATAGGCTCCGATATAGGGAGCTTTATCTAACGGCATACAATCCTGTGCCGCCCAGGCATATTTTTCCACCGAATCAGGGTAATACCTTCCGGCAAACTCTCTCAGTTCCTGCCAGTTACCACCCTTTTTACCGGTGCGGTGGCCGCCACCGCCCACAAACAACAGATGATCGCATCCCCGAAAAGACATTCCTTTCTTATTCTCATCCACATACATTCCCTGCATCTGCGCCGCATGCTCCAGTGCAATCACATAGGAACGGTGCTGATATAACTTCAGAAAATAAAGTCCATGCTTATTGTCAATGGGATAATGGGTGGCAAATATAACCTGCTGAAACGTAACCTTTCCCTGCTCTGTGACTGCCTGATTGGGTAGCAATTCCTTCACAAAGGAATGTTCATATATCTTCAAATCCTTTGCTATAGCCGCCAAAAATTTCAGCGGATGAAACTGAGCCTGATGCTGCATCCGTACAGCTCCTGCCGTGGCAAAGGGAAGCTCCTTCGTCTCCACAATCTCATCCTCAAGCCCCAAAAGGCCATAGGCTCTGGCTTCTTTTTCTAATTTCCGGATGTTATCGATAGAATAGACATAGGATGTCCGCTCTGTGAAATCACAATCAATCTGCCCGGCAAGCTCCTCATACTTCCGGACAGCCCACCAGTTTGCCTCCAGATACAGCTTGGTCTTTTCTATGCCGGCATGGCTGATCAGATTGTCATACATAAGTCCATGTTGCGCCGTGATTTTCGCCGTGGTATAGCCTGTTACACCATGACAAAGCCGGTTCCCTTCCACAAGCAGATAATCTATGCCCCTTTCCTGTAGAAAATACGCGCACAGGATGCCTGTAATACCACCACCGATGATCAATACATCCGTCTTTACATCCCCCTGCAGTGAATCAAACTGCGGAAGCGATGTTGTCTTAGTCCAAACAGAATCCATATTTTCTCTCAAGCTCCTTTTCTTCCATATCATCAAGGATAACTATATCCCATTAATATACTGTCTTTTAAAAATATATTAATAGGTTGAGCCTGCAAGAGATAAAATATGCATCTACACCTGTTTCACTTTATATTCATCCCGGCGTAACTCCCGGCTGATCATTACCACAGTCACTACTGCTGCCAGGAAATCAGCTACCGGTCCTGCATACATAATACCGTTGATTCCCATGAACAACGGGAAAATGAGAAGCAACGGCAACAGAAACAGAATCTGCCTCGTCAAAGACAGGAATACGCCTCGTTTCGGTTTGCCGATAGCCGTGAAAAAATTAGAGCTGATCGGCTGAATACCGTTGGCAAATGTAAAGAACAGGAATATTCTGAAATAATTGATTGCGAACTTGTAATACTCCTCTGAACCGTTCCCAAAAATCGAAATAATCTGTCTCGGCAGGAACTGGAACATACAGAAAGCGACCAGCGCCATAACAAAAGCTACGCCTATCGCCTGGAAATATCCCTTCTTCACACGCTCATACTGTCTGGCTCCATAATTGAAGCTGACAATCGGCTGCAATCCCTGGGAAAGTCCTATAATAAAAGACATGAACACCTGATTGACCTTGGTAATAATACCTGCACAGGCAATCGGTATGGACTCTCCATAGGAAGAAAGGGAACCATAATATTTCAAGGATTTGTTCATGACAATCTGTACCACCATCATTGCAATCTGGTTACTGCACGGTGCCGCCCCCAAAGCAGCAATCATAGCTACTTTATCCTTCTGCAGAATCAGATGTTTCCGTTCCAACGTCACCGATTTACAATGTGCCAGATACCATACGGCCAGACACGCTGATACTACCTGTCCGATTACCGTAGCCGCAGCAGCACCTGCCATGCCCCACCGACACACAAACACAAATACCGCATCCAGAACCGTATTAATCAGCGCGCCCGTAAGATTGCATAACATAGATATCTTCGGTCTGCCATCCGCACGAATCAGATGCCCGCCTCCGGTAGTCAATATCAGAAAAGGAAATCCAATGGATACAATTCTGGTATATGTCTTGGCATAATCCAACACATTATCCGGCGAGCCGAAGAAACAAAGCATCGGCTCCAGAAATATCTGTGTTATCATGCAAAGGAAAAGGCCGCAGCCAAACAGCATGACCACAGCATTTCCCATAAAATAGACTGCCTTATCCTTCTCTCCCTTACCCATATGTAAGTTAAAGGTAGAAGCTCCGCCGATTCCGAATAACAGTGCAATTGCCACACAGGAAATGGAAAGCGGAAAGGAAATATTCGTTGCTGCATTTCCCAGTTCTCCCACACTTCGTCCGATAAAAAACTGATCCACAATATTATAAAGGGAACTTACCAGCATTGCTATAATACTCGGAATCGCAAACTGCCTGAGAAGTACCCCTGTCTTTTCAACACCTAACGGGTTTGTCATTGTTTTTTCTTCCATGATAATGCCTTTCCTTCAGCCGCCGTCTCTTATTGCTCCTTAAGCACCGTCAGACAGTAATAGCCCACCTGATCAGGTATTTCCTCGATACTGCGGTATATCCGTTCCTCCGCCATGCCGCAATTCTCAACCATTACTCCATCGATTCCTCTATCCTGCAGCATTTTCTTTACTGTCGGCATCCTGGACCCCGCCTTCATCAGTATCTTCGTTCCGGGCAACTCCAATGCCTGCTCCACATCATAAGAAGATGGAATAATGTGTATCTCTTCCCCACGATCTGCCAGACTGTCCCCTAAAGCAGCCGCTGCCGCACAGAAGGACGGTACCCCATTTATAATCTGCGCCTGATATCCCCGTTTAACCACCAATCTATGGACATAGATATACGTAGAATACACGGTAGGATCGCCTAAAGTCAGATATGCCACATCTTTTCCCTGTTCCAGTCTCTCCGCAATCTGCTCTGCTGCCATCTGATAATGCTGTTCCAATATTTCCTTGTTTTTAGTCATAGGCATGGCAAAGCACAGCGTTTCCTTTTCTTCCAGGTGTTCTATCATTCCGCCTGCAATCCGGTAACTGACCGCTTGTTCCCGACTGCCTGCCGGAATCGCAAGCACATGAGATTTTCGTATCGTTTCCACTGCCAGGCAGGTCATCAGTTTCGGGTCACCGGGACCCACACCCACTCCATATAATATTCCACTCATAACCGGTCTCCATTCTGATGTATCTTACCATATTTTGTAGGTTTTCTCAAATCTCTAACAGTGCAGCTTTATCCCAGCGCCACATCCAGGATCATCATGATCACAAAGCCAAAAGCAACACCTATCGTACCGATATTGCTGTGTTCACCGGACTGAGATTCCGGAATCAGTTCTTCCACCACCACATAGATCATAGCACCTGCGGCAAAAGCAAGCAGAAAAGGAAGCGCCGGTACAATCTGCTTCGCCAGTAATATGGTAATCAGTGCTCCCACGGGTTCAACGATTCCTGACAGTGCCCCATACGCAAAAGAACGCATACGGGAGACTCCCTCACTGCGAAGCGGCATGGAAATAATTGCACCCTCCGGGAAATTCTGGATTGCAATACCTACTGCCAGGGCAAATGCGCCTGCCATCGTAACACCCGTATTTCCGATCATTGCACCAGCAAAGGTTACACCCACGGACATCCCTTCAGGAATATTGTGAAGGGTTACGGCAAGGACAAGCATGGTTGTTTTTTTTAAATTGGCCTCCACGCCTTCCGGTTCACTGCTCTCCAGATGCAAATGAGGAATCAGTGTATCCAACACCAGGAGAAATGCCATACCGCCCAGAAAGCCTACCGTCGCCGGTATCCAGGCAATCTTCCCCTGCTCTTCTGCCATATCAATCGCCGGAATCAGAAGCGACCATACCGAAGCGGCAATCATCACTCCCGCTGCAAAGCCCAGAAGCATCTTCTCTACCTTTTTATTCATTTCCTTCCGCATAAAGAAAACAATCGCAGAACCAAGTGTTGTTCCCAGAAACGGAATCATCAATCCAAGTGCAATCTGCATATCCTTACCCGCCTTTCCTCATCTGATTTTCCACACGATCCGGTCGTGCCGTTTTTTCTCGTTATAGTATACTATGTATGAGTCTGATCTGTTGTGAACATTTTGTATTTCTATTTTCTAATCTTTAGGATAATCCTATACCTTCATATACACCAGTTAGCTTTATCTAACTTCGATTATACATCATGAAAACACATTGTCAACTCTATGAACCCTTCTTACATCTCTGACATATTCTAAAGTAGTGATCTACTTAGAAACGAGGATTCACATGAAAGATTATTCCTATCCGTCTGCCTATGCAAAATTATCCGGCAATGCAGATAACCCCGGTCTGCAAGGCATCGCTTATTTCTATCCTGCACCCTTCGGCGGTGTTCTGATAGAAGTGGAAGTCTACGGACTTCCCCATCAAAATATCCCTCCATACAGCCAGTTCTATGCCCTGCACATCCATGAAAACGGCGACTGTACACCGCCCTTTGATAAGACCGGTAATCACTATAATCCCGGCAATCTGCCGCATCCGCAACATGCAGGTGATCTGCTGCCTCTGTTGGGTAATCAGGGATATGCCTATTCTGCATTTTACACTGACCGTTTTGAACTTCCGGATATCATCGGCCGTTCCCTGATCATCCATTCCGGTGCAGATGACTTCACTACCCAGCCCTCCGGCAACGCAGGCGTAAAGATCGGCTGCGGAGTCATTGTACAGAATATCCTGTTCCCAAACTCCTGAACAGGAATCAGCCTTTCCTACAGTTACATCTCCACAACCCGCGTGGCTATCTTTTCCCGGAAACGGACATCATGGTCCACTAAGATCATGGTGGGTTGATAGGTCAGAATCAGTTCTTCAATCTGCATCCTGGAAAATACATCAATATAGTTGAGCGGTTCATCCCAGATATACACATGGGCAGGGGTTATCAGACTGGCCGCAATCAACACCTTTTTCTTCTGTCCTTCTGAAAACTCTTCCATATTTTTGCCAAATTGGACTCTGTCCACATCCAGCTTCTTAAGCAGTGTCAGAAACAGGCTCTCATCCAGCCGCCGTTCTTTACAGAAGTCTTTGATACTTCCCTTCAAGAAGCCGGTATCCTGGCAGATATAAGAGAAAGTAAGATTAGAAGCCACATTGATTTCCCCACTCTGCCCATCCTTACGATCTGCATCATTCGACTCTCTCTTCGCCAAAATCGTCCGTATCAAAGTAGATTTACCACAGCCATTCTCTCCCTGCAAAAAGACCCTCTCTCCCTGCATCAGTTCAAAAGAAAAATCACGCAAAACAGGCTCTGCATCCTGCCCATATCTCACTGTCAGATTCTTACAGCTTATCAAACGCTCTTTATAATAACGCAAAGGATTGAGCTTTAAGACTGCCGGATTCTCTATATCCTGAAGCAGTCCTTCCTTCTCTTCGATCTCCCTGTCAATCCGCCTTTCAAACTGGGTGACACGGCTCTGCATCTTCTTAGTTTTGGCACCTATATAGGCTCTGGTACTGATGCATCTGTCAGGCTCCTTAATCGGATTAAATCCAATCTTCGTGTTCTCATTTTTATCCGCCCATCTGCGGCTTTGCTCAGCAGCTCTTTTTAAGCCTGCAATCTCTTTCCTGTGTTTCTCATTCTCCGCCATGGCAAACTGGTCTGCCCTGTTCTTATTCTCCCACCAGCTGGAGAAGTTACCGCTCTGCACTTCAATCGTCTGTCTGTTCAATACCAGCACATGATCCACACAGGCATCCAACAGATCTCTGTCATGGGAAACCAGGATGAAGCCCTTTTTCTCCTGTAAGTATTCTTTGACAATCTCCCGTGCTCTGTGATCCAGATGATTCGTCGGCTCATCAATGAGAAGGAACTCATTTTCACCTGAAAAGAGTACCGCCAATAGCACCTTCGTCCGTTCTCCCTGACTTAAGCTTTCAAATGGACGGTACAATATTTCTGCATCAGCATGCAGCTTGCCCAGTTCGCAGATAACACGCCACTGCTCACAGCCCGGTTTCCACGAGTCCATCAACTCAATAGCGCATTCACGTCTCTGCTCCTCCGAAACAGGATAGGGAAAATAATCAAAATGCGTTGACGTTGCAATTGCTCCCAAATACTCATATTTTCCCATTAAAAGATTCAAAAAAGTAGTTTTTCCTTTGCCGTTCCTACCGATAAACCCTAACTTCCAGTTGGTATCAACTGAAAAAGATACATTCTCAAAAATAGTATCAAAAGTGCCCTCATAACTGTATGTGAGATCCGTTACATTAATCTGTGCCATATACATTCCTCCTTTTAACTCCGCAAAACAGAAAACCTCATGTTGCCATGAGATTCCGATTCCTGCATATTCCTCACATATTAACGGGCAGCTGCTATGACTGCCGTTTCAACCATTCCAAATTTGGACACCAAAAAAGAGAGGACATGAGAATCATAATCCACTTTTGGCAACATGAACAGCAATAGCTACAACGCTACTGCTACAAAACGCTCCATGTTTTCAAAAGTAGATTATCTTCTCATCTTTTCACCTCTCTCCTAATTTCTAGGGCTAGAATACCATAGATTTCCTATTGATTCAAGCATAACTTTTATTTCTGCCTAAAAATGCGATTGCAGCCCTATCCCATATTAAGTTATGCCGTAACCTTTCCGCTGTTCAACTGCTTATAGGTAAGCACTATCACAATCACGGAAATAATAAAGGTCAGAATGTCCGATACCGGCATAGAATAAAGCACACCGTCTAATCCAAAGAACACCGAAAGCAGAAGGGCAAATCCTACGCCGAAGACAATCTCCCTTACCATGGACAACATAGTAGAAGCTGCTGCCTTTCCCATCGCCTGAAGGAAAATGAAAGCTGCCTTATTAATACAGGCAAAGATTACCATACACAGATAAATCCGGAATGCCTTGATGGCAAATTCCGTATAATATACACTTTCGTTAGCAGCGCCGAATATACTGATCAACTGCATAGGGAGGAACTCAACAATAACAAACGCCACTACTCCTACACAAGTCTCAGCAATAAGCAATTTGGTAAAAAGATTCTTTACACGATTATTCAGACCGGCGCCCATGTTAAATCCGACAATCGGAATACAGCCCGCAGCCATACCTACCACGATGGAGATAACGATCTGGAAGAATTTCATAACAATACCAACGACCGCCATCGGAATCTGCGCATACTGCTCCTGACCGAAAATCTCATCCAGAGCACCATACTTTCTGATCATGTTATTGATTGCAGCCATAGCTGCCACCAGTGAAATCTGAGATAAGAAGCTACAGATGCCGAGTACAAGCGTACGTCTTATAATATCAAAATTCAAAAAGAAATCATCTTTGGAAAGCTTAATCGCTTTGCTATGCAATAAATACCAGACAGACAGGATAGCCGTAGCAATCTGTCCGATTACCGTTGCGACAGCGGCCCCCATCATGCCCCATTTGCAGATAAAAATAAAAATCGGGTCCAGAATGATATTAATAACCGCTCCGGCAAGAGTAGACGCCATAGCAAACTTAGGGCTTCCGTCTGCACGGATTACAGGGTTCATGGCTTGTCCGAACATATAAAAAGGTATGCCCAGAGAAATATAGAAGAAATATTCTTTCGAGTGCCGGAAAGTTTCTTCATTGACAGTGCCACCGAACATAGCAATGATTTGGTTACTGAATATCAAATAGATTGCGCATAGAATCAGACTGAGGACAATGGAAAGCACCACGGAATTACCCATACTCTTACTTGCCTCTTTGGGTTTCGCCTTGCCAAGACTTAAACTGACAAAGGCACAACAACCATCTCCGATCATGACCGCAATCGCCAGCGTAATGACCGTAAGCGGAAATACTACAGTGTTTGCCGCATTTCCATAAGATCCCAAATAGGACGCATTGGCAATAAAAATCTGGTCAACGATATTGTACAAAGCTCCCACAAGCAGGGATATAATACAGGGAACCGCATATTTACCCATCAGTTTTCCTACCGGTTCCTCCGCCAAAAAAGAATTCGATTTTGTTTCCATTTTCATAAACTCCTTCCTATAACATAGCAAAGGCTTATCTATATGCCTTTTCACAAAAAAAGAACGTGCAACAGTTAACTGGATTTACGCAGTACTGCTACACGTTATTCGTTATTATAGATAGGTTTCAAGTTTTTTTCAAAGGTACTTTTGCACAAATATCATGTCTCACAGATCATAATTTTAACAACTCCTTCATCACCATCGTTTCCCGCTCGATCCACGGAATCGGTTTACTATCCTTAACCGATTCATTCTTGCTGATTGCCTCTTCCAGACTCATCCAGCAGACACGGTAATCATACTCTGCCTCATAATCATCCAGATTTCTGTCTCCGGTCTTCTCTTCAATGTCACAGAAGAAATAATAGGAATCCATATCCATCATATCTTCCGGATCTCCTTTTCTTTTCTCATGCACGAGCAAACCTTCACGAATGGATTCCCTCCTGACCAGACAGCCGGTTTCTTCCTGTACTTCACGAAGCAACGTATCCTCCAGCGATTCTCCCGCTTTGCTTCCTCCGCCCGGAAACTTATGATCCCCGTATTTACTATGTATCATAAGATATTTATCGCCTTTTCTGATAATCCCTCTCACGGCAGTCCGCTTAAACACGGTACCACCTGTTATATAATCATGTGTGTCAATATTAAGTTCTAACATAATTGTTCCTCCAAAAAAGATTATTTCAAATGATCCCATATATTCTGGAATATGATTGTTGTCACCGTGATACCGGCAGACATACTGGCAGCAAACAGAAAGGCATATGTGCCTTGCGCAGTAAACTCTGCCCAGTTCTGATGCACAAGGCAGCTCATGGCGTAGTACAAGGAAGCTCCCGGAATCATCGGAATCGCACCGGAAACCAGGAATACCGTAACAGGTGTTTTATGAACGCGGGCCATGCACTCGGCATAAAGCGTAAGCATGACAGATGCTATAAAACCGCACAAATATGGATTGGCAATAAACTGTGCCACCGCAAGATAAATACCCCAGGCAAAGAAACCTCCCAACGTTGCAAAAAGAAGCTTCTTCCCACGAATATTAAACAGTGCTGCAAAACCTAAGGAACCTGCGGTTGCCGCAGCTAATTGAATGATTTCCTGCATATGTATACTCTCCCATCCTATGATCGTAACGTTCAATGAACCCGGACTTTCTTCTAATCAGAACAACAAATACGAAAGAGTAAATCCTAACGCAATAATAATTGCCAGTAAAACAGATTCCAGAAAACGAACCAGCCCGGTAATCGTATCGCCGGAAAACATGTCCCGCAGAGAATTTGTAAATGCCACTCCCGGTATCAAGAGCATGATATTTCCGATACTGATATAATCCGCGTGACTTCCTAAACCAATCATGACAGCCAGATTTGCCAGAAATCCACCTGCGACAGAACAAATTAACGCTGTAATCAACTTATTCAGGGAACCCTTTTTCAAAAAGCTTTCCAGAAATTTCAATAGGATACCAATCACAGCAGAAGCTATCATATCCTTTGCGTCTCCACCAAAAAAGACAGCAAAGGAACCGGATATCAGGGCATAGATCAGAACCTGTATTCCAAAGGAATAATGCTGTCCCTGCAATGTTTCGTCCAACTTTGCCATAATCTGCTCCGGTTTCGGTTTCGTCTCACAGATACTTCTGGAAAGCTGATTCAGTTCATCCAGCTTATGCAGGTCATTGAACATTCCTGTCACACGTCTGGTCTGTGTACAGACTCCGAAATCTTCTCCTGACATGGTCGCAATAATACAGGATGTAATAGAAAATACATCCACTTTCTCTGCTCCATATGCTATACAGATACGCCGGATAGTATCCTCCACCCGACTGACCTCCGCACCACTTACCAGAAGTTGTTCTCCTATGGACATGGCACAGGACAGATACTGTTGTGCTTCCTCTCTCTTCATACAAAGCCTCCGGCTTTCATCAAATTTTTCCATCTAAAACACAGATAATCAGTCTATCGCAATCCCTGTATGAAAATAATCAGGATCAATACCGGCAGTACAAATCTGAAATAGTATTTAAGATACTTAGATAATTTCAGTCCCTTTCCGGCATTAGCTTCTTCCAGATAGCTGTCAAATCCCCATCCCCATTTTGTCACACAAAACAGGAGAAACACAAGCGATCCAATGGGAAGTAAAATATTACTGACAAGGAAATCTTCACTGTCTAACACATCTCTTCCGCCGATCAACTGCAGTCCGCTCCAAACATTATACCCTAATACACAGGGAAGACTGGCAATAAAGACAAAGATGCCGTTTATAACAGATGCCTTTTTTCTGCTCCAACCAAAATTATCAATACACCCCGCCAGCAGATTTTCAAATACTGCAATCACTGTAGAAAAGCTGGCAAAGGTCATAAAGAGGAAAAACAAGGTCCCCCAGATGCGTCCCCCTGCCATATTGATAAAAACATTGGGCAGTGTAACGAAAATCAGAGGCGGCCCGGCATCAGGTTCCACACCAAATGAAAAGCATGCCGGAAAAATAATCAGACCGGACATCAATGCAACAAAAGTATCTAAGATACAAATCCGCACAGACTCTCCTGCCAACGTATAGTCTTTAGACATATAACTTCCGAATATCTCCATTGAGCCAAGGCCAAGGCTTAAGGTAAAAAATGCCTGATTCATGGCAGCCGTAATTACATTTCCTATTCCTGTTTCCTTTGCCCTTGCAAAGTCCGGCATCAGATAAAACGCAATACCTTCTTGGGCTCCGGGCAGCACAAAACTATGTGCCGCCAATACCACAATTAACACTAATAAGGCAAGCATCATCACTTTCGTGATGCGCTCCACCCCCTTTTGCAAACCGAAACTGCAGACAAGAAAACCTGCAATAACAGTAATCATCATCCATATAATCATTTCTGCCGGATTGGAACAAAGCTCTTCAAAAACTCCGCTGACCACATCGGCATTCATTCCATGCCGGAATTTGCCGGCAGAAAACTTAAAGAAATAACTGAGCATCCAACCGGAGACCGTAGTATAGTACATCATCAGAAGATAACAGCCAATCATACAAAACCAGCCATGAACATGCCATTTGCTCCCCTGCTTCTCCAGTGTCTTATATCCTAAAACCGCGCTTTTTCCGCTGGCACGCCCCACGGCAAGTTCCATCGTCAGCACCGGCACGCCCATACATAACAGAAAAAGTAAATAGAACAACACAAAAACGGCACCGCCATTTTGTCCTGCCACATAGGGAAAACGCCACACATTTCCAATACCGATTGCACACCCAGCACTTACCAGAATAAATCCAAGACGGGATCCAAAGCTCTCACGTTCCACACCATAATCCTCCTCATATCATTTCCATGCTCTCTGCATTGTATCGTATTTCAACGGGAAAGACAAGAAGACATTAGCTTATACCAATGTCTTCTTGTCCTTTTGGTTTATCCAATTCCTATCTTAGATCATGCCCTCTTTAATCACGTCATGATCGCGCAGCACCTTCTCAATCACAGTCCCTTTGATCAACCTGAGTAACGGCTTCTTCAGAGCATTAAGCGGTCCGGGCAGTTCAATTTCCAACGGAGATTTGCCATCCATCAGCTTCACGCTGCTGTCTAACAGTTCGCGAATATCATAGACGCTTCCCCATACCTCCGGTACACCTCTGTCAACACCAAGCAGCCCATACACAGCTTCCATAGCGGTTCTTACAGAATACTCTGTTGTAAAGACAGTATCTCTCGGTGTGTCTGCGAACTGTCCCAGGAAGGCAAAGTTCACACAGCCATCCGGAATAACATCCGGTCTGTCGCCCTTGGTTCTTGGCATGAAGAAGGCTGTAATATACGGCATCATTGTGGGAACGCACACCGCACTCTTTTCCGACAATTCCTCTATCTGCTCTATCGGCACACCGATGTGATACAACCATTCCTGTGTAATTTCCTTACCGGTACAATCTTTCATCGGTTTCTTCACATAGTCACCCGGAACATCCGTAAATAGTCCGTATACCCAGACACATACCTGATCCTTATCCTGCGTCTTAAACTGTCCCTGCCTGTTGATGGTCCAGCTTAACAGCCAGCTTGAATCCTGACAGCTTACAATACCGCCGGTTACTACTTTGCCGCTCTTGGGATCACGTTTACAAATATTTTTGATATAAGGAAGAATCTTATCATCCAATGTTGTAACGGTCGCAGATTCCCAGTTTGTTTTGGACACATCCGAGCAGAATTTCTCCGGATGTCCGAAAGAAGGATCCTGCTTCGCAATATTCTTCCAGAGGCTCCAGCAGCCGCTTGTTCTTACTTCGGCATCTCCGTTTGGCGCATGATTCTGATCTCCGTAAACAGTACCTTCCGTACAGCTTCCGTTGGTAACAAATACCAGATCATTTTCCGTGAGCATAATACCCTGCTCTACGCCTTTTACCCTGCACTCTATAGCCTTTGCAACCTTTTTATTCTCCTTCATTTCAAAAATCA
Organism: Lachnospiraceae bacterium; assembly: GCA_051878995.1. Lineage (GTDB taxonomy): Bacteria > Bacillota > Clostridia > Lachnospirales > Lachnospiraceae > UBA3282. The sequence goes on from JBJELE010000029.1 coordinate 127,248, forward strand.
CATTGGTTACTTCTGTATTGAACCGGAAATCAACTCCGGCATCCTCTAAGTATTTCTGCATTGGAAGAATCAGGGATTCATACTGGTTATACTTCGTAAATTTCAATGCACTGAAATCCGGCAGTCCGGCAATATGATGGATAAACCTCTGGAAATAAAGCTTCATTTCCAAAGCACTGTGCCAGTTTTCAAAGGCAAACATGGTTCTCCAGTACAGCCAGAATGTAGAATCAAATACTTCCTCATCAAATACATCCTCAATCGTCTTGTCATACAAATCTTCATCCTTGGTCATGAAAAGCTTCATAATCTCCATACAGCCCTTCTGGCTCAGGTTGAATTTCCCGTCTGTATGGGCATCCTCTCCGCGATTTACCGTCGCACGGCAAAGAGAATAATTCGGATCTTCTTTGTTCAGCCAGTAATACTCATCTAACACGGATACACCAGGAGTTTCCAGTGATGGGATACTGCGGAACAGATCCCACAGGCACTCGAAATGATTCTCCATCTCACGTCCGCCACGCATTACATAGCCTCTGGTTGCATCATAGATACCGTCACATGCACCGCCTGCGATATCCATTGCCTCCAAAATATGAATATGGGAACCCGGCATCTGCCCGTCACGTACTAAGAAACACGCCGCCGCCAACGCTGCCAGACCGCTTCCTACGATGTAAGCATTTTTATCGTCTACACCCTCCGGCTTTCTTGGTCTTGCGAAAGCTTCATAGTTACCATTTGTATAATAGATTCCCTTGCTGTTCTTCTGATCTTTTCCCCGTTCTGTATTGCGATACTCTTCTCTTCTTTCCTGTTCAGCCGCAGTCTCCCTGCTTACCTTCTTTTCTGCTTTCTTACGATTCTGTGCCAGAATAGCAGCTGTGCCTGCTCCTGCTGCAATTGCAGCCATTCCGATACCGATGCTTTTCTTTTTTGCCATACTAAATGCCACCTTTCTTTGATTACCTTTCATCTATGAATAGTTATCTCTGTTTTATGATTGACATTTTAGCCTCGAAAAACACATTTTCCAATTTACAAACAAAGCGGAATGATAAGTTTTTTATCATTCCGCCCGTTTTGTACACATTTATCTTTTCTCACTCTGTTCAAAATTATGAATTGAATTTGCAATATTCCCATGAAGTGTGATACTCATTTTCTCCACAATCACTCTGTAATCATCCTTCATTCCACGCGCTATCCAGTCCAGCATAACTCCCACGAAGCCATATTTATAGAACTCTGCAATAAAAACTTTATCCTCCTCCTGAATGGCAATTCCTTTACACTTCTCCTCAACTACAGCAGATATCAAGCTGTAGGTCAGTTTATACAGGTAGCTTTCGATCTTATCCCGGCTTACCACACTATATACATTCAGGATAAATGACTTATTCTCCAGCACTGCCTCAAAAATCTGAGACATCCCCTCCTGCCAAGTATCATAAGTTTTCTTATCCTGCAATGCCCTTTTGCCGTCCTCTACACATATCCACTCAACCAAATCGTAGATATCTTTGAAATGATAATAGAAAGACATGCGGCTGATACCGCAATCCGAAACCAGATCATTAATTGTTATCTTATCCAGCTTTTTATGCTGCAGAAGCTTCTTAAGCGATGCTTCCAAGGCAAGCTTAGTTGTATTAGACATAATGTTTCCATACCTTTCTTTCAGTCAGCAGGCTTTATCCACAAACACAAATATACACATTACATAGGTTGATTACTTTCGCTATGTACCTTCTCAACCTCATCCCGGATATCCAGGAAAACCTCCGCCAGCATCGGATCAAAATCCTGCCCGCTTCCCTCCCGAATAATCTGAAAACACTTGTCCAGCGGCATGGCTTCCCGATAGCAGCGTTTCTCCGATACGGCATCAAACACATCCGCAATCGCCATGATTCTTGCAGAAAGCGGAATTTCCTTTTCTTTCAAGCCCTCCGGATAACCTTTTCCATTCCATTTCTCATGGTGATAGCGGGCAACCTGATATGCCATCTGCTCATACTGTCCATTATCCAAATGTCCAAAGGTTTCCTGTACAATCCTTCCTCCGCTTACCGTATGGGTTTTCATTGTCTCAAATTCTTCCTGCGTCAGCTTTCCCGGCTTTTGCAGAATAACATCCGGTATGGCTATCTTACCAACATCATGCATAGGTGCTGCCAGACACAGATTTCTCATATAATCCTTAGTCAGCACATCCTTATAATAACCTCTGCGCCTTAATTCTTCTGCCAAAAGTTTTACATACATGGTAGTTCTCTTAATATGCCCGCCGGTACTACCGTCCTTATTTTCCACCAGTGTGGCAAATCCCATGATCATCTCATCATGATAATGGGCCAATTCCTTAACGGTAGGATTCTCCTGATTCAAATACACACTTATAATAATAATGGTTATTCCGATTGCAGTAATCAGGGATTGCGGATGAAACATCTGATACAGAGTCACACAAGTCAAAATAAACAAACAGGCAAAGATACTGGCCCGCTTATGCTCCTCTATATATCTCCAACGTCCAAAAAAAGTGATAAAACTGAGTAAAATATAGACGCCCGCCATTGCAAAACAAGTATATGCGGAAACACCCATTGAAAAGTTGCTTAATTCTCCCTCATAGTATATCAGACTCGGAGCATTCACCACTACTAATACTACATTTATCAAAAACGGAATGCACAATAGAGCTATTCTGCTTTTCTTCTTAGGAAGTCCCATAGTAATGGAAAGCATATAAAAGAACAATAAGAAAATAAATGAATCAATGCTTGATAGGAACACTGCATGCAGCACACGGTTGAGCGTGGCGTTCACACTATCCAGATGGTTAACCGAATATGCCGTCAAACCGTCAAAAAATACTTCAAACAATCCCAACATAAGCAGACCATCAAACATAGTAAATTTGCGCTGCTGACGCAATCGTCTTTGCTCTTTCCAATAAAGGAAAGCGATGTAAAGCAGTACCAGCATACAACCAATCTGCAGCTTACAATATTCCAAAATCATTATTATTCACTCCTTTTTCTTCTGTGTTCCTCCAGCTTACGGTTAATCTTATCGGCCTCCTCTTTCTCCAGATACCATTTGATCAGATATGACAGAACCTCAAAGAAGGCCACAGAAAACAGAATCGCTATATATCCTCCTTTGGGCAGCATATCTCCAAACACATAACGGATAGCCAGATACATGGCTATCTCCAGCACAATAAGTTCCACGCTTCTCTGAATCATCACCTGCTTTACTGTCATGTCCTCTTTCAGATAAATTGGAATACATGGCAGCATACAGATGAATGCAAAAACAAAGGGTAGAAAAAAATATGTAAAATCAATACTTGCATCCCTTACAAAAATACTACCGATCACAGCAATTGACAGGGTATTCTCTGCTACCACTGTTATGTAGTCAAACACAAATCTTCTCATTGGATCAAATTCTTTCATAGTCATCCTCCAAAATACGCTTAGAAACCAGCTTTGCATAATTTCTGGAAATCAGGATATCTTCACCGTTTTGCATTTTGGCATACAGTCGTCCGTTCAAGGCCGGTCTGACAGAATCGATATAGTTCAAATTCATAAGTACAGACTTCGATGCCCGAACCATATTATGCATATTCAGCCTTTCTTCAATCTGATACAGGCGAAGCCTTATCTCATAAACCTCCGACTCCAGATATGCAAAAACAAGTCCGCCTACTGCCTCAAAATAGAAAATATCCTCAACCCGTATACTGACTGCCTCACGTTTCTCGGTATATGCGGTAATCTTCTCACCTTTATGAAGTACATAATCCCTAATCTCTTCAAATTCCTTGGTCAGCTGCACATATTCCAGAGTTACACCCTCTAGCGACTGATCTTCCACAATCCGTTCTCTGACTCTCAAAACACTTATCCCCTCTTTCGTATCTGCCTCCAAAAGCAGAACATATCACTATTATATAAGTAACAATCATGAATGGCAACCTTCTTTTCCGCTGTATCCAGTAGCGATTGTCTGTTTGCAAATTTCCTTCCTGCATATTACAATAAGATTATATCAGATATCCTTTACCGGAGGTAAGCTATGTTATATCATTATACAGACTTTGCCGCTTTTGACGGCATAATCCGTTGTGCTGAACTAAGACTGAATAATATTCTGAATATGAATGATGCCTCTGAAATGAGGCTGTTTATGAATGGGATCTGCAAAGCAGTAATTGAAAGACTGAAAGCAGACAAAGAGCAGGATAAAATATATAAACTGGAAACCTTCTTTCAAAACGAAATGGAAGAGGAATTTCACTATTCAGCCTATGCTGCATGTTTTTCCAAATACAGGGATGATGCTGCACAGTGGGAACGCTATGGTAAATTTGGTCAAGGCGTATGTATTGCCTTCCATGAGGACATACTCCGCCGGATGCTGGGTGGTTCCATCTCTCTTCAGGAAGTATTTTATCAGGAAGATATGGGGGAACATCATCTGGTAGAGGAATTCTACAAGCTGATCAGCTCCTCTGCGAAGCTGACCGAAAGTCTGCCTGCGCTTCAAAGCCTGATGAATGATGCCTGGGTACAGTCTGCAGCCTTTAAGCATCCATCCTTTGCATGCGAACATGAGGTCCGGCTGGTTGTCTCTCCCTTTCTGTCCGATGAATTTCCGATAGAACCCAAATACCATGTATCAGACAGAAGAATTAAGAAGTATTATCCACTTGACCTGAACAAGATGTGCAGGCGATTGAATCTGCAGTTGTCAGATCTGATCGGTGAAATTATTATTGGTCCTACCTCTTCCCAGTCCCTGCCAATTTTGCAGGACTATCTGGCAGACAATGGACTCGGAGTCTTAAGCAGCAAGATAAGCCTGTCCAATTGCCCGCTCCGAAGACCGATTCCTTAAGACCGTCAAAACCCCTGCATATCGCTCATACGACATGCAGGGGTTCGTTTTTTATGTAATAGGAAATTTCCGGATATCTATTTTACAGTAATGGAAGTAATGTGCGGATTCGCACCCTCGTACCAATACAGGAAACCTTCCATATCAATCTTATCTCCTACCTTCAGATTTTTCACTGTGTTATATACTTCCGTTGTGTTATCACACAGATAGGACTCAATAACGAAATTATAGGTTGCTCCATCCACAGATGCCTTGAAATATAAATCATCGCCATCCTGTCCGGAACCATCCCAACTATACAGAAAAGCCATATCATTACCGCCGTCATCCTGCCCGGCAGCCTCCACAGTCATACCCTTAAAAGAAACAAACTCGTTCTGATGATTGATCAAGTCTTCGGATGCAAGTAATGAAGTAATATCTTCTGCTACCGCAACGTAACTGCCCTCTTCAATCTCAAAGGTTGCGTCCGTAATCTCAATTTCGCCTGACCACTCCGACTTATATCCGGTAACCTTGATCTTCGTTCCGGGTGTCAGTCTGTCATAATCTTCTTGTGAGCATGACATATTATACAGGAAATAAGCACCATCCTTATCCTGTGTATAGAATGTTGCTGCATTGTCCCACCAGCCTTGTTTCGCCTGTACATAGGTTTCCACAACAACTTCTGTGTCAAGCTCTGCTTCCATATACTCCTCATAAGTCATAACACCTTCGGACTTAACGTCGGGGCTTTCTGCTTCCTCTTTGGAACCACAGCCAACACAGGCAAATGCTAAAGTCAGAGTAATAAATAACGCTGTAATTTTTTTCATTTCTTTCTCCTTTATTCTTTGGATAATGGTAGGTAGAACTTTTTTGAATATATATCTAGTTAATTATACACGTAATTACAAGGAAAGCAAATAGTATTACCACCTATTTTTTCCTTTTTTACCTTTTTTTAGCACTCTTAATGCCACACACAGAAAAATCAGCGCCCATGCCGTTATCAGAGATGCTATCAATACAACTGCCGTTGTTGGCAGTCTGCCCAGGTTCTTCCGGTCAGCAGGCAAAACACTGCTTCGATTTTCCAACTGATCGAGACGATAAAGCGACCGGATATCACCATATAATCCGGCCATATATGCCTCATCAATCTGTTCACCTCTTCTGGCTGATTTAACAGTGTTTTCTACAAGCTGTCCTGCGGCAGAACGCAGGGAAGCGGAACCGTTAAATACCGGTGTCACGAAGGTATGATCCACATTGTCCATCAAAAGCTCAGCCGCCTTGATCTTGATGTCATAAAAAGTCGTATTATCCTCACCACATCTTGCCAGATAATCCTGATACTCTGCTGCCTTCTGCGCTTTAGAAGTTACCGGTACATATCCTTCTGTCTCAGCATAGGCAATCTGTACCTCATTGGATAACAGGTACTGGGTAAACAGCCAGGAAGCCATCACTTCCTGCGGGTCCTCCTTATTAAAGATGCAGACGGACGGCCCTTGTGAAATCATCCTCGGATTCTCCGGGTCAAACTGCGGAATGGGCATGACAGCTGTTTCGAACTCCACAATCTTATCCTCACTGATATCACAAAGCGGTGCATCCGTTCCCATCCAGGTAGCACCTGCTGTGGAATCTATTGCAAAAATGCACTGCCCTGCATTGAGAAAATTGGCCGGATAACTTGACACCTTAAAGGTTGAGAAAGCACCTGTTTCGGCATGCTGCGCAATCGTATACAAAAGTTCCTTCGTCGTATCATTAAAGAGAAGGATCTCTCCACTGTCAGTGGAATACCCGGCCTCCTTCTGACTGAGCATCTGAATCATCATGTTGTCCGTGGATTTATAGATAAACGGAATCATGACCTTCTGCCCGTTGACCAGGAAGTTTCCTTCCCCATCCTGCTCCATAGCCGCCTCGGAAACCTCCCAGATAAAATCCCAGGTAAGCGTATCCGGCAGTGTGTAGCCCAGGGCTTCTACGTAAGTTTTGTTAACATAACATGCCTCAGTGGAACGCATATAGGGAACAGCATAATAATGATCCCGGAAAGCGCATTCTTCCAGAAACTGCGGAATAATTTCTTCTTCTGTAGGGGAATTAAACCGCACCTCACTACCGCCAAGACCATATTCTTCATCAGCAAACAGCTCCTCCAACGGAACCACCAGGTTCGTTCCCGTCAGATAAGTTGCAATATGATCCGGATAAGTAATACATACATTAGGCGTCGTATTTGTGGCAATATTGGTTATCACATCATTATATATCTTGCCATAATCCGTATATAAGCGCAAATTCACGGTAATATTAGGATACAGCTTCTCAAAATCATCAATAGCCTGCTCATAGATAGCAGTCTGGGTTTTATTGGTATCATTTTTAGCCCAGAAGGTAATCTCATACTCTCTTGAGGTATCGAATTCCTCCGGTATTTCAAAAGGCTCCATTCCTCTCCGGCCATGACAGCCGGTAAGGAAAAATACGCTGCTGATTACAAAGAGCAAAAGAATCATCACTGATATTTTCTTTCCAGGAATAACTCCTTTTTGCCTCTTATTCACTGCTTCCCTGCTCATCCTTTTAATCCTCCCCGGGAAACACCCGCCATGACCTGTTTGCGAAACACCAGAAACAGAACAATCAAAGGAACGGAAATGACCACAACTGCCGCCATCATTGCCGGAATATTTTCCCGTCCGAAACCATTTTCACGGATTTCCTGAATGCCATTGGAAACAAGATAATAATTTTCATCATCCGTGACCAGCCTGGGCCATACATAAGAATTCCAGCATTCGATCACTTTCAAAATCGTGATCGTTACCAAAGTGGGCTTTGTAATTGGCAGCATTACCTTTAACAAATATTTCACATCAGAAGTTCCGTCCACTTTTGCCGCCAGATACAGGCTGTCCGGTATCTGTTCAAAGTTCTCCTTTAACAAATAGATATAAAAGACCGACATCACAGATGGAAGGATCAGTCCGGGAAAAGTATTTCTCATATCTAGATTGGTAATCGTCATATAATTGGTGATGATAACGAGTTCATTGGGAATCATCATCAGAGAAAGGATCAACAGAAAAGCTATGTTCTTCCCCCTGAATTCAAGTCTTGCAAAAGCAAACGCCGCAAGGGTTATGACCACCAGCATAATCACTGTTGTTATAACGGTAAAAAGGAAGGTATTCAACAGATACCTTCCAAGCGGTACGGCAGTGAATGCATCCTTGTAATTCTGCAAAGTAGGGGACAGCGTGTAGAAGCTCGGAATATATTCTGAATTATATGCACTGTAGCTTTTTACGGAGGTTAAAAGCATCCAATAAAAAGGAAATAATACTATCACAGCCCAAAAAGCCAGCAGTACATAAGTAATAGTCCTTACACATGTTTGGCGCACCCTGGCATTTTTCTCAATTTTATCAAAATTCATTTTCTGTTCCATATATGCCTCCATGGCCATAGTTCCCGCCATATACAGATTTTTCTGCTTCCTTAATAATGAACTTTCTCTCTACTGATCAATAGGTTGATACAGGTAATCGTAAATACAATGGCAAATAAGATAATCGCTGCTGCAGATGCATAGGACGGATACCCGCCGCTGTCACCGTAAAGCATATCATAAACATAACCGACAATCGTATTCATTCCTGCCGCATTCAAATTCGTGCCAAATAGTGCAACCACATCACTATATGCCTTAAAGGCCCCGATAAATCCGGTGATTACCAGATAGAAAATCATCGGAGAAATCATAGGCAACGTAATACGCATAAAGATCCTGAATCCTGATGTGCCATCCACCCTCGCCGCGTTATAGTACTGTTCATCCACCGACGAAAGGGCACTGGTTAGAATCAGAATCTTGAACGGTAATACAACCCATATGGTATAAAAGCACAGTACAAACATTTTCGCCCAATAGGGACCGTCAATAAAGTCCACCGCACTGCCCCCAAATCCCGTAATCAGCAGATTAATCAGACCGTCAGAGTATGCCGTTTTTTTAAACAATATCATAAAAACAAGACCAACAGCCAGTGTATTGGTCACATAAGGCAGAAAATAAATCGTCTGGAACAGATTTCTAAGCTTCTTAATCGAACTTAGCCCCATCGAAATAAGCAGTGCAATTCCCGTCGATAACGGTACTGTAATAATAACCAGTATAAAGGTATTTCTGACTGCCTGCAGAAAATACGGATCATGCAAAACATAGGAATAATTGTATAAACCGACACCAAAATATGTCTGGGATGCTGAATGATATCCCTCTTCAAAGGAATATACAAACACATCAATCAGCGGATATACCATAAAGACTCCAAGAAAAAGAATTGCCGGCAAAAGATACAGCCAGCCCTTTAAGCCTTTCAGTTTCTTTCTTCTATCTATCATATCAATAGCCATGCCTCTCTTCCGTCCTGCAAGCTTTGGATTGTGGCCGCTATTCTTTCTTCCGTTTTCTTATGGAAAAGCATTACTTTGCGGGGAACAAGCGCAAATCTAACCTTGTTGCCTTCTGCCTTCTCCGGATACTCCGTTTTAAAATCCACACCGGTATCTGTACTGAGAACGGAACGGACAGTGGGATTTAAAGATGCCTCGTGGATAGATACCACGCTGCTGTCGCGTCCCATAACTTCCACCCTGCTTAATACACAGGTCAATGGACCATCCTCCTGTAATCGAAAACCTTCCGGGCGTATACCGACATAAACCTCCTGATCATCAACACCATCAACTGCCAGAACCGCTTCCTGTCCAATGTATAATTGCTTATCCTTCACTCGTCCTTCCAAGACATTAATCGGCGGAGTGCCAAGAAATCTGGCCACAAACAGATTGTCCGGATTATCATAGACCTCCTGAGGCTTCCCGATCTGTTGCACAACCCCTTCCTTCATAACCACGATTCTATCCGAAATGCTCATAGCTTCCTCCTGGTCATGGGTTACAAATATAGTTGTAATTTTCGTTTCCCGCTGAATCCGTCTGATCTCTTCCCTGGTCTGTAGACGCAGTCTGGCATCCAGATTGGAAAGCGGCTCATCAAGCAACAGAACTCTTGGCATTTTCACAAGTGCTCTGGCTATCGCCACACGCTGCTGCTGACCTCCGGACAGTTCCCCCGGTTTCCGGTCCATCAGTTCCCCTATCTGAACAAGATCTGCTGCCTCATAGGCCTTCTCAAGCATCTCCTCTTTAGACAATTTATCCTTCCCTTTCAGATTCTGCAAGGGAAACAGAATATTCTGCTTTACCGTCAGATGGGGATACAATGCATAGTTCTGGAATACAAGACCAATGCCCCTATGTTCCGGTGGCAGTTCAGTCACATCATCCTCTCCAAAAAATATCTTACCGCTTGTAGGCTGCAACAAACCACTAATCAGGTTGAGCGTTGTACTCTTGCCACAACCGGATGGACCGAGCAGTCCGATCAGTTCACCGTCCGGAATCTTAAATGTAAAATCTTTAACGGCAATCACATCTTCATGTTTCTTATTGCGGCTTGGAAATCTCTTCGTCAGATTCTGTAATATAACCTCCATCTCATTCCTACCTATGCCTTTCTGAACATTTCAAATATATATTATATTATGCAAGCCAATGGCTTTTCCATCATTTTCTATTTTTGGAATACACCATATTCTGTTCCCATATTAATATGCTCATATCCCCCATCCTGCTTCTGTGGGGCAGTCAGCTCAAAACCTGCTTCTTCCTGGAAAATCATAACGATATCACTTCCTCCAAACAGGAAACAACCTAACATATCACCTTTTTCTACCTTTGCGTCTTCTTTTACCGTATCCTCAAAGCATACAGAAGAAACCTGAGACATTCCAATAGGCAGAATAGCTACCAGCCCGTATTCTTCTGTATCTACAATCACACAGCCACGGGTTTCAATCATCTGCCAGCCCGGTGTTCTTGCGGAAAGCATGTAGCGCTCCTTTTGGGCATCCCATGTAGTAATGCCACCTACCGCATCATCCCCCGGAATAGTCTGTACTTCCTTTATGGTACCGCTTACCGGAAAATGATAGCGGTGATAATCATTAACGTCTAAGAAAGTATGGGTCAATGTGCCGTTTGCAAAGGCATCTTTATATTCACTGTCACCCAAAAGTGCAGAAACCGATTTGAAATTACCCGATTTTATAGCAACTCCTTCCTCCTGGATAATATTGCTGTCTTCATCAATCTGCCAAATCCCCTGTGGCTGTGAATCTGCCGGAGAAACAACAACACTTGTATCCTCTTTTGCCGTAATCGGTCTTTGATCCGGAGAACTGAGATAGCGTGCAAAGAACTGATTAAAGGTTTTCCAGTTGTCCGGACTTTCATAAGTACCGTCATTTAAATGGAAACTCTCGTCTGCCTTGGCCTCCTCATAATAAGCATCACACCAGGAATCCTCTGTGTTTAAGTACTCTCCATACTGTGCTGTAAACGTTACTAACCAGGAACGATATGGCTCAACATACTGAATAGAATTGTTATAATATCCTTTTCCTTCCAGTTCTTCCAACGGTTGGTCATTGATAAAATAGAAATAATCCAGACTCTGGTCAATCCGATCATAAAGCCCAGACTGCAATTTGTCCACTTCAGGCAGAATTGACCACGGCATAGCTTTCGCTGCCCAGTCAATATAATCATAATACTCCTCCAGGGTCTGCGCCGGATTTGATGTTTTATCCGGATTTATCTCCTTAGCTTGTAAAATGGATTTCTCCAGCATTGCCTTCAATTCCGGATTATGATTCACAATAGAAATCAGTTCCTGTGTAATCTCTTCATGTGGATTATTCAGCGTATCATCAGTGGTCAGACCCGTTACCGGCGGTGCACCATACTGCCCTTTCTGATCCTGTTCTTTACCGGCACAGGAAGTACATAATAACACCGATACCATTAATATACCTAATAATAAATTAATTCTTCTGTTCTTCATAATTTCTCCTTTTCTCACTCTTATTGATAAATTGATCTACCAGCTTGATGATACACGGAACGCCTGTCATAATAAAGACAAATGCGATAACACTGTACAGCAGCTTGCCCCAATAGCCTGCCATAGTTCCCATTCCCAGCATAAAGTGATACAACGGTTTACAGATGACCTTGATTACCGCTGCCAGTAATGCAGCCCCAATAACAAAACTGATAACCTTCTGCCATATCTTCGGCAACGGCTCAAACTGCACAAATCTTCTTTCCAATATCCAGCCAATCAGAAAACCAATGGCACAGCCTGCCGCAACATAGCAGTCCGTAATCATCTTCTCAGGATCTACCAGAATACTTCCATCCGGTGCATAATCTACAGGATATGACTTACAGGTAACGAAAATCAGAAAGACTGCACACACAATAAGCCCTACACCCAGAGTCAGTAAATCCCTGTTCTTTCCGGCCTCAATCCAACGCTGCAGATGATAATTACCATAAATAACCATACAACAGAGCGCACAACTTACCAAAACATCCTGAGGCGTATGTACACCCAGATAATTTCTGGAGAACATTACGGCTGCAATCATCACCACACAAATCCCAACAACCCATTTTCTCCTCCGCTGCCAGACTGCAATGGCTCCAAATTCCGCTGTAGCCAGCTGCGTATGTCCACTGGGAAAAGAATACCCCGTTGCACTTTCCATGGAATCTCCTACCGGAACAATACGGGCATCCCGAATCCACGGACGATATACGCAAAAGATATTCTTAAATGTCTGGTTTACCACACTGCCAAACCCCACATTCATTGCCAGCAGGACTCCCGCATTCTTATCAATACACCAGTAGATTGCTGCTGCCAGCAGATATGCAAAAGTACCATGCATCAGTTCGGAAATCACCTCAAAAAAAGTATCAAACACACCTCCGGTTACATTCCGAAATTCCTGCAGCCATAATAAATACTGAATATCCATGTTTATCTTAACTCCTATGTATTCTCGTTATTTTATATCAATCATTGCCTATCCTGATTTGCATCATGCATTTGGAATAACAGCTTCGCCTGCCGCTTAGCGCGTTCCTCATTATCTACAGTAAGTGCCAGAAATTCTGCGGTCTGCTGCTCACTGTATCCGCCTGTCAAAAGCCTTGCCCTGCACAAGAACCGCAATGCCACATTGGAAGATACAATATCCAATTCCGTACCGCTAAGTGCCTCCTGTGCCAGCTTCAGAGCCGGTTCCTCATTTTCCTCCAGCATCTTCTGAAGATCTCCGATCGTATTAATCTGCAGCCATTTAAGCTGTAACAGGAAGCTTTCCGGATTCACTTCACATATTTCCGAATGTTCAATATCGGCAATCTTCTGAAGGAATTCTCGCATCTTCTGATTACGGAGCATATATTCTTTCAGGGAAACAATATCGATAAGTACATCCTCAGCCCCATCATGTATAATCTTCTCTCTCGTCTGCTCCGTATAGACATCCATGTTATCCCGCACACGCATAAACTCTTCATCTATGATTTCAAACAATCCGGCCAGTCTTGCAAACTGTCTGGTAACTGTCCTCGGCATACCGAAATCGCCCTTATAACCCATATCATGATTAATGGCATCCCACACATGCTGTAGGATAGTCCGGATCTGGATTTCAAAACGCTTTCCGCATACTTCCGGCGGATATCCTGCATTCTCAGGCAGCGAGCAGACATAATGGAGGGACAGGTATCCAAAAGAATTAGCCTGCATCAGCTTACGCTTATCAACAGAATTCTCCCGGTCAATGATAAAACTCTGCTCCACCATGCTACCGATTACATCTACATCATCGGAGAAATAGCAGACCACCCTATTGCCAAGAATATCGGTAATATCCTCCAGACTCTGATATCTGTCTCCCTTCCGGTATAGCTTTCCCACCAGACTATTTTCTTTCTTGACCCGGTGCTCTACTGTCATAACCCGTACTCCGGCATCCTTTACCAGTTTTTCTAAGATTCCTTGAACAGTATTGCCCAGTTGCTCAAAGATGCCTTTATTATCCCGATACTGCTCCAGTATCAGGTTGTCTTTCATGTTCATATCTTTCTCCATTCAAATGAAACTTTTTTATGCAGCAATTGTCCCTTCTTTATCTGCGGTAAGTATTAACCTTAGGAGTTATAACCGGTGTCGGAGCGTCGATCAGATACTCTATTCCTTCTGTTTTAAGGACATTCAAAAAGTTATTAATGTAAGTATCCCCTGCAAACTTCTGCACAAAAGTCATGGCAAAATATCCGTTGATTGCATTGAGTTTAATCGATATGCCCTTGCCGACGCTGGGATAGGATATCGTGTAAACACCATCAATATATTTTTCCAATGCTCCCCACGAAACGCGTCCAACATAACTGATATCAAAGGTATCCAGGTTATGACTTTCCATGAGTTTCATCATTTCCTGCCATCGCGCTTCATCTGTATCTTGCTGCATAATATAGTTATAAAGCCTGCTTTTTTGATTGTTACTTCCTGCGACAAAATTCTCCGGTTGTGACTGAAGAAGAATCATACCACGCGAACAGGTCAACAGCTTAGAAATATCCCAGTCCCATACAGACTTGTCATATTTCAAATGCATCACATTAACAAGGTTGTGATAATTCGTTGGAGCAAGCCCATAGGCCGGTCTTACATTAATCGCTATTCCTCCGACGATGGGAAGTTCTGTATCAGCATGATTCTGAGCAATAGCCTTACACAAAAAAACAGAAAAAATAACATTTGGACTACCATCATTGGTTTTCGCATATTTCATCAGGTCTGATTCTCTTATTTTAATCCGGTACACAATATTCTCGGTTTGTTTCATCCCGGCATCGGTAAAAAGACTGAACGGTTGAACCCCTCTATATTCATAAAAGGGTTTCACATTGTCTGTCTCAAACTGCGGTTTAGGTTCACAGATTTCCTCATACGGAATTTCGCTTCCTGCGAGATTAATTCCTGTGGGGTCAATTGCAACCTGATATCGATCGCATAAATAGTAATACAACACCGTTTTAATAAACGGAATAAATCCTGCCGCATCAGTAAGCGGATGGTAAAAATCAAAATATAGATTTCTGTCATCGTAAGCGACAGCTACATAATGATTGTTTGCCTCATCAGTTCCCAGACATACCGGCTCTTCGCCTTTGGTCACAGGAATAGGTGCATCATTAGGAACAATATCAAGCTCACCATGTTCATCCCTGACAACCTTTACCCTGAAATAAGGATATCGCTGTTCAGCCATAGCAACTGCATCACGAAGCGTTCCGCCATCCACAGTCTCCATAAGATGTACTTCTATTCTGCCTGTATACTGATTATGTGGATTATTTCCATAAAGAAAAGATACATCCTTCAATACGACTCCTCCTCTTCCTATCTGTTCAAATTCGTCTCATCGAAAAAGCCCAATCCTGCCAAGGCATCAATGAATCGCTGCAGATATGCTTCTCCCGTTTCATTCCAGAGAAAGCCCATTCTGGCCAGTACCTGTGTCGTATATTCACAACTTACCTGCACAGGTACAACGGAACCGGCATCCTTTGTATTGATATAGGCCAGCATGCTCTGCAATATAGCAGCCTTTCTGGGATCCTTCTCAGCTTCGATAAGCGCTTCCTGGAACAGGTCATCCTCCACCAGCCTGATATCCATGCCTGTCTTCTGCATTACGCGGACAATGGATACCGTAGGAATAGAATGATTGTTAATTGCATGGAATAACGTACATTCCTTCGGCGTCTTTGCAAGCAGCATAAAGGCCTTGGCACTGGTATCAATAGGTCCCATTCTCAATGGTTGGTTCATCATGAAATACGGGAAGCATTTTAATACCAGATAGGAACGCAGTCGTCCCACAAAACTGTTGGTCAAGAAGTTCATCTGGAATTCCCCATCCGATTCTCTTGCCGCCAGTGTACCTACACGAATGACCTTGCCATCCAATCCCCGCTTCGCAACAGCTTCCAGTACTTCCCGCTCAGATAACAGCTTGGAACTTGTGTACTGATTATCCAGACGCTGGCCATAATACAGACTCTTCTCATCAAGAACCTTCATACCGGGCTCTGTTGAGAGTGGTAATGCTCCCGCTACACTGGTAGTGGAGAAATGAATCAGTCTTGCCCCTGTTTCTTCACAGAAGCGCACACAGTTCTTTGCACCACCTACATTGATGTCCTCTATATCCGTTCCCTTCGAGAAGTGTTTCACACTTGCAGCACAGTTAAACACCGTATCAATCGGAAGACCTTTCAACTGTTCAAAGCTGTCATAGTTGGTTACATCTCCGTCATATGCTTCAATCCGCTCTGCTATGACGTCTTTAAATTCATCACCGAAATAATAGAACAGTGTATTAACAAGTCTCTTACCGGCATTTTCAAATTTACCTTTTCGCACAAAACAATATGCCTTACCTGTTTCGCTCCTCAGATATTCAGCAAGTACATGGACTCCCATATATCCGGTAGCTCCGGTCAGAAGAATATTGCCGATTTCCCTGCATTCTCCCTTTTGGAATGCAGATAAAGTATTTTGCTCAAGCACTGCATCAATTCCGGAATAATCATACCGGTCATAGTTTCCTGTAGCACTTACTGCTTCCTGCGGACTATCCTCCTTGAAGAGCTTAGCCAGGGCCCTCGGTGTGGTATGCTTGAAGACATCTCCGTAATTCAGGACATATCCATGTTCAGAGGCATCGATTACTACACTGGTCACGGTAAGAGAGGTTCCTCCTGCCTGGAAGAAATCATCTTCCGCACCGATTCTATCCACTTTGAGTACTCTCTCGAATACTTCACAGAAATACTTCTCAACATCGTCTACAGGTGCTACATATTCTCCCTTCTCTGCCACCACAGGCTCCGGCAATGCTTTGGCATTCGTCTTACCGCTTGGCGTAACAGGGATTGTTTCCAACTGAAGATACGCTGTCGGCACCATATAATGGGTAAGGTGCTTCTTCAATTCCTCCTGCAGCTGTGTCACATCAATTTCTCTGTCAGCAGTGAAATATGCACAGAGATTATCCTGTCCGGAAATCTTACGGATTACTACCACAGCCTTCTTGATATCCGGCTGTTTCTCAATCAGTCCTTCAATTTCTCCCAGTTCTATACGAAGTCCCCTGAGTTTAATCTGATTGTCCAGACGTCCTAGGATTTCCACATTGCCATCGGCATCCCATTTGGCATAATCACCGGAACGGTACATTCTTTCCCCGTTATATTCCACAAAGTTTTTGGCCGTAAGCTCAGGCAGCTTGTGATAACCTTTTGCCACTCCCGGGCCGCCGATTATAAGTTCACCAATCACACCATGTGGTACAGGATTGCCATCAGTATCCACTATATATTCCTGATAATTCGGTAATGGACGTCCTACCGTAATATGCTCTGCATGGGTAAGATCTGCCATATTGGAAGAGACAGTAATCTCCGTCGGTCCATAGGAGTTAAACAGATTTGCAACACCCAGTTCACGTAGCTTGTTCAGTAATGTCTGGGGATACGCCTCACCGCCACAGATCACAAGGTCACATTTGGACACCGCTTCCCGGAATGGTGCATATTCCATATACTGCAGTATTCTGGAGGGCGTTGCACTGAAAGCATCTGCCCCACTGTTTCTTAAGATCTCAGACAACGCTCTCGGATCATTCATCTGCTCTTCATCCGCAAATACCACCGCTTTACCGTTGCAAAGAATGCCCACCGTATCCTTGAATGACATATCAAAGGATATGGTTGTGACAGAAACTATTCTACGAAGCTTATCAGCTACATAATGGTAGAACAGATTCTTCTCATCCGGATAGATATAATTACAGATACCGATGTGCCTTAATTCCACACCCTTCGGTTTTCCGGTGGAACCGGAAGTATAAATCATATAGGCAAGATCCTCAGGGGATACCTCAACCTCCGGGTTATTTCTCTTATCGCCTGTCAATAATTCCTGAATATCCAGTACCTGATCCGCCGGATATTCTGCTATATGCTCATCTGTAGTAATCAGATATCTGGCATCTCCATCCTGAGTGATGTGATTGATTCTCTCTGTCGGATACTCGGGATCACAAGGAATAAATGCCGCTCCGGCTTTCAGTACGCCGAACGCAACTGCAAAATAGAAGCTGCGTCTTGGCAACAGAAGCACGATACTGTCACCGCGCTGTACTCCTCTGTCAATCAGGTTCCATGCAATGATATTAGACATCTCGTTTAATTCCCTGAATGTCAGCGTTGCGTCACAGGCAATCAATGCCTCTCTGTCAGGATACTGTTCTGCCGCCATTTCAAACACCTTATGTAATAGCTTGCAAGGCAGTTCACAACTCTTAACCAGTCCAAAGCCCTCAATTCGTTTTTTCTCTTCTTCATTCATAAGAGAAATGCTGTTTACTCCGGCCTCCCTGTCAGACAGCATCGTTTCTGCCACCGTTGTGAGCGCATCTGCCAGTACATTCATATATTCTTCTGTGTACAGCGCATCATTATATCGTACAGAAAGAATGTAGTCATCGTTATTCTCATAAATAGCAATGGCCGTTTTAAACTTCGGTGCTTCCAGATTGATTCTCACATTTTCATAAGGAATTCCACCCAGACTGCCCTCTGCATTGGTCACACCCAGCTGGCATTCATACATAATGTCCGTATGATAGCCGTATTTGGTAGCAATCTCCGTAAATGGATAGCTCTCGTTTCTGATGCTGTCACGCATCACTTCATTGGAACGTCTGATTAAATCACCTACAGTAAGCTTCTCCTCAAAATTCATAAAGAGTGGCAGTGTATGCACAAACATACCTAGACAGGAAGACATCTTAACACTGCTTCTTCCGGAATCAATGGTAGAGATATATACCTGTCTGGAATTAGAGAATCTGGATACCGTATAGAAGGATACCGCAAGGAAATAGGAGGATGGTGTTACCTGAAGCTCCTTACAGAACTTGTCCACTCCGGTCTTCGATATCGTTCTGAATACCTCTCCTGCCGTACCTTCTTCCATATTGCCGGCTTTATTCCCCGGTATCTCACTAACCGATTCAAAGTTTTTGAACATTTGTTCAAAATACTCACCGGCTTCTTTGTATTCTTCCGTATCCTTCTTATTTTCCTCATTCTGTGCATAATCAAAATAAGTATAGTTCTCCGGTTCAAGCTCTTCTCCGCAATAAGCTCTTCCGATATCTCTTAACAGCACTCCACTGGAGAAACCATCAAATATCAGATGGTGAATATCCCACAACAGATAGGTCTTATGCTCCGTTTTCACTATTTCAAAACGATAGAGAGGTCCTATCTGCAGATTGAAAGGACGTACAAAGGTCGCTTTGTATGCTTCGAAGTCTTCCTCACTCATCTCGGTATAGGGAACAGAAGCCTCAAGCTCATCATTTCTAATCTGCATAAAGGCTCCATCCCGAAGTTCAATATGAATATTGAGATAGGAATGTGCCCTGACAGCAGATTTTACCGCCTCTGTCAGTTTTTCAACCGAAATATCCTCAAAGGCAAAACACATAGGAATATTGTAGAGCGTGTCTGCCTCTTTCTTCATTACATCGTAATATACACCCAGCTGTACCGCAGTGAGGGGATATGCATCCTTCCGAGCATCTTCCTCATTCTCCGATACTGAAGCATCAGCCTTTCCATTCATGCCGCTTTCCATCCAGGATTCAAAAATCATATTCTCGATATCAATGACACTTGCACCGTCCAAAATCTTCATTACCGGAAGTTCTACGCGAAACTGCTCCGCAAGCTTTGATACGAGACCAATCGCATTGATGGATGTTAAGCCGTAGTTGACAAGACTTGAAGACACACCAATTTCCATGTCTCCCACAACGGATTTAATTATTTCAATAATTCTCTCTTCCAGTCTGGTCTGCGGACGGGATATTTCTTCCTGCGCATTCTGCTCCCGGAACACCGGTTCCGGAAGGGCTCTCTTGTTCACCTTCTGATTCTGATTCATCGGAATCTTATCAATCTGCATAGTGGTTGCAGGCACCATATAAGGCGGTTTTCGCTCCAGAATGAACGCATTCAGTTTGTCAATATCAATCTTCTCGTCGGATACCACATAGGCTGCCAGGAACTTTCCGCCGCCCGGTGCATCAAAATCTGCTACCGTGGCATCCTCGATACCCGGATACTGTCTTATCACACGCTCTACTTCGGACAGTTCAATACGGAAGCCCCTGATTTTCACCTGACCGTCATTTCTGCCGATAAAATCAATATTTCCATCTTTCAGGAAACGCACAATATCTCCGGTACGATACACACGATCATAACCTTTGTCTTTGCAGAATGGATTCTGAATAAATGCCTTCTCACTCTGCTCAGGACGATTCAGATATCCTCTTCCTACCTGATGACCGGCTATCCATAATTCACCCGGTACATACGGTGGCAGTCTCCTGCCCTCCTTATCCACTACATACAGCTTAAGATTATCCAGTGCCTTTCCGATAGGCACTCTGTGATATAAACGATCCACCCGGTAAATCGTGGAAAAAATAGTACACTCTGTAGGACCGTATCCATTATAGAATTCAAAACCTTCCGGCGCTTCAATCGGTACCAGTTTCTCTCCACCTACCGACAATGCTTTCAGAGAATGATTGCTAATGTTTTCCGCAAACTGTCTGCCCACCTGAGTGGTCATAAAACTGTGCGTGACACCATTTTTTTCAAAGTAATCATTCAGTGCCATCAGATTCAGGCGAATGCTCTCATCTATGATGTGGACACAGGCTCCGCCAGTCAGTGCCGGATACAAATCCATCATGTCTGCATCAAAACCATAGCTTGCGTAAGCTGCAACCTTAGACTCTGTTGTCAACTCATAGAATTTCTGATACCAGTTACAGAAAGCACAAAGATTTCCATGCTCCAGCATAACTCCCTTCGGTGTTCCTGTGGAACCGGATGTATACAAAAGTATAAATAAATCCTCCGGTTTAGGATTTTCCTCTATCCGTTCACATTCCGAAAGTGCAGGGATCTCATCCAGATACAATACAGGGCCGTCATAACCGGGCACACATTCCATCAGACTTCTGTCAGCTATCAGAAGCTTCGCACTTGCATCCTGTATCATGAATTCCAGTCTTTCTGAGGGATAGGAAGGGTCTAACGGCTGATAGGCAGCACCGGACTTCAATACACCCAGTGAGGCAAGCACAATATATTCACATCTGGGAATCAGCACAGATACCACATTCTCTCTGCCGATGCCTTTTGCCTGCAGATACCCGGCTATACGCTCCGTTATCTCATCTACCTGGGCATAGGTGTAGGTCTTATCCAGATATACCACAGCCGGATTGTCCGGATACTCCTTTGCCATACGACGGAAAAGTGTTACAATATCCGTCCGCTCATAATCGCGTTCATTAGCATTAAAGCTGTCCAGAAGTATTTCCTGTTCCCCGGGCAGTGTAAGCACATCTCCAACCACTCTATGATGCTGTCTGCTCATCAACGCAAGCGTATGTCTGAGCTGCTGGATAAAATGCTCAATCAGAGAATCTTCAAACAATTCTTTGGAATACTGAAGCCGGAATTCAAGCTGCTCCTGCTCCGTATCCCTATGCATGGTGATGACCATATCCTGCTTTATCTGCTGCAGAGGGGCAAAAAAGTCAACACAAATACTGCCATCTCTGCGTGGTTCCACAGAAGGAAGGTAATTCACTACCACATCAAAAATAGGTGCTCTCGATCTATCCCTTTCTTTGCAGAATTCCTGAACTATTTCTGAAAAAGGCAGATAGGAGCCTCTTGTAACCGCACGAATGGATGCGGAAACTTCCTGCAAATAGGCGCCCAGTTTCTTGGCATGCTCCGGTCTTACCCGTATGGGCGCCGTATTGACAAACATACCGATAACGTTCCGTGAATCCTGATCACGCATATTGGAAGGAATACCGATGACTACATCCTCGCTGCTGCAATATTTCCCAAGAACCATGGAAATGGCAGCAAAATAGAACTCAAAAGGAGTTGCTTTGACTCTTCTGGCTGCTGCTTCCAATGTCTCCACTTCCTCTTTTTCCATAACAAAGGTTACCATGGAATCCGTAGCAGGCTGCACCTTGGGTCTTGCTCCCTTTACCGGCATCTCATTGACCGGTACATCGTCGTCAAACATTTCCCTGTAATATCTTAAGCCTTCCTCATATTCCTCTGTACGGTCTATACAGGAAAGATCAGAAAGATCCAACTCTGCGGCATCAACCTTCTCACCTCGTAACATCCGGTACAGTTCTTCGGCAAGTACGGATGTGCTTCCACCGTCAAATGCTATGTGATGGATAGCGAAATGAAGAATAATCTGTCCATCGGGAATTCTGTATGCGGTTATCCGTAAAGGTATCTTGGATAGATCAAAAGGCTCTGCATATGTATTTACAATGTTCTCAACCTCTTCTTTGCTGTCGGCATCCTTCCATAGAATCTCAGGCAGTGTATCTGTGAGAATCCGCATGGGTACTCCGTTTTCCTCTCCATAGTAAGAATGGAATGCCTCGTGGCTTCCCAGAATCGTTTTTAAAGAGTTCTCCACATCTTCCTGTGATGCGCCCTCTATCCTGATTCCGATATTCAGATTATATTCCGTAGATTCCGGCTCCATTTTCTGTTCGAGATACATCCCACACTCTGAGGGCGTGAGAACTGAATATCCGTCCGTTCTCTTTTCACTCTTTTTGATATGCTTTTTAGCTTGATTCTTTTCCAGAAGAACCGCAATTTCTCCGGGTGTCCTTCCCTGAAAAATCATTTCAACAGAGACACCGGTATCCTTACACTCACCTGCCAGGCTGATTGCTTTGATAGAGTCTCCTCCGATCATGAAGAAATCATCATTGACTCCCACCTGTTCCAGCTTCAGAATTTTTTCCATTCCTTTACACAGAATGGTCTCTGTTTCTGTGGAGGGGGCCTCGTACTCCCTTAGGAATGTGGCGCTGTCCGGGCTCTTCAACTTACGACGGTCAAGCTTTCCGTTCTGATTCAACGGAACCTCATCCAGCTTGACAAAATATGCGGGTATCATATAATAAGGGAGCCTGCCTGACAGAGCCTTCCTTATCTCATTCTCATCTATTGTCACATCATCCGTATAATAGACACAGATATAGGCATGTCCCTCTTCCACAAAACCCTTGGCAGCAACCCAGGAAAAACCGGTCACATCTCTGACCGCTGCTTCAATTTCCGCAGGCTCAATGCGGTTGCCATTGATTTTGATCATATCATTATTTCTACCCAAAAGGACATAGTTCCCATTCTCATCTTTTCTGGCAATATCTCCTGTATGGTAAAATCCGTCCACAAAGACTTTAGCTGTCTGTTCCGGAAGATTGATATATCCTCTTACATAAGGATCTTCCACGCAGAGTTCTCCCGACTCTCCTTCAGCCACTTCTATACCATTTTCATCGATCAGCTTTAATTTTAAATCAAACAGAGGCTTCCCAACGGGACAGTCCTCATAAGGCTTGTCAATCGGGAACAGGCAGATCAGAAATCCGCACTCTGACATGGAATAGGTATTTACCATGGTCAGTCCCTCGATATACAGATTATTCACAGGCTCACTGCCCACGGACAATGTTTTCAAAACACTGGTAAGTTCTCTGCCGAATGCCCGGACATAAGAGGGAGAAAGAAATGCGGAGGTAATCTGCTTCTCTTCGAAAAAGTTCTTAAGTGCAGCGGCATTCTTGATGGTTGCATAGGACAATATATATGTCACATAGCCCGAGTACAAACGGGAAATAAACTGGGAAACCGCAGCAATAAAATATAGCGGCGTGATGATGGCAACACTTTCTTTACCTTCTGCAAAAGGTGCATCCACAGCCCTCTGTGCTGTCAGGTCACGGTCGATGTTACCATATTCATGGAGAACGCCTTTTGGATTTCCGGTTGTCCCGGAGGTGTAGATTGCAAAAGCGGCATCGTGCTCATCAGGATTCTCATGCCCTGCAAGAAATGGCTCCTTCATAATCTCTGCCCAGTTACCGGCATGAAATTCAAATTTGCAGTTGCAGTCACGGCGGATATAATTAAGCCTTTCCAAAGGCATTCCTTCTTCCCCAAGGACAAAGGCTGCTCCGGCTTTCATTACGCCCAGCATGGCAATAGCAGACTGCACACCCCTCGGAAGTCTGATGAGTACAAAATCCTCTTTGCCGATATGGTTTGTTTTCAGGAAGTGATAGACTCTTCCTGACAAATCATTGATCTGGCCATAAGTCAGCCCTTCCGTTGAATTTTCGTCATATAAAATGGGAAGATCCACATACTTCTCATAATTCTCATCCATCCTTTTGTTAAACAGTATCATAGCAATCCCTCCTAACAAGTGTATTAATCTCTCCTAAATCAACTTTTGTCATACCTTCACTCTTTGTAAGTAATATTAATATAATGAATTATAAGCCATTTGGGCAAAATACCAAGTATGTATATGCAATCAGCTCTATAACTTTATGAGCAGATTATTCAAATTCAACGTGCTCATATACTGAATATCTTCCAGCATTTGAAACGTCATTCGGATTCCATAATTTGATATCCTGTCACTCTCTGACAGATGATACATCTCCAGCCATTTCTTTGGATTAAAAGGCTTGCAGTTATCACGAATACGAAGAACGAACTGTTCCCGGTAAATAAGCCGGATATCAACCACATTCTTTTTATCAGACTCAAATCCCCAACGGATGACATTACCCGCCAGTTCTTCAATGCTCAAGGAAACCAGCATTGCCTTTCTTTTATTTCCGCTTCTAAGTAAAACAAAATCATAAGCAGCTTTTGAAGCCTCCGTCACGCCGGTCATATCCTGACAGGAAAATTCCATTCTATTCTCCTGTGGAACATCAAAATTTTCAGGCAAAAACATAAGATCATCCATACATTTGGGTATATGTCCCGTGTGCTTCCACGCCAGAATAAATATGGTAATAAGCATCAGAATTTCTCCCACCAGAAAAGCCGCCCAGATACCGGTAATATTAAATGAGAAACCTAACACTACCGCTGCCAGACAAGCATAAACAAAATTATCAAGCAGGCATACCAGATGTGTCAGTTTCATTTTCTTAATCGCCTGAAAATAATTCATAAACACCAGATTAACGGCTGCCAACGGAAGCGTAAGTGCAGTAAAATAAAGTGCCCGGACAGCTAATTCTGCCTCGTTTGGATCTGATGTATACACGCCCACTAACTGTTTTGCAAACAGAATAATGATGACACATATGATAGCATTGATCATAAAACCGTATTTTATGGAGGTTTTCAATAATTCTTTGGTATCCTTACGACTGCCTTCTCCGACGACAACTCCTCCAATCACCAGAGTACTCATACCGATTCCAATCCCCGCTGCTCCATATAGATTGTTCAAATTACTCCGAATGGCAAATGCACTGGATGCCGCCTGTGTAGATATCGTAAGAATCAACCAGTTAATAACAACGGTTCTAAGCATCATACACGCCTTAGATAAAGCAGAGGGTAATCCAACCGTAATTACTTCCCTGATGGCAGACAGTTCTATTGCCTTTGGAACGAATTTGATCGTACTTTTCCTCTTTAAATAGAAAGACAGCATTACAATGGTTGATACCACATAACTGAAAGTGGTTGCCAAAGCCATACCAAACATACCGCCCTTCCATACATAAACACACATAAGATCTCCGGCTACATTGACTATTGAACTGACAACAGTCGCAATAAAAGCAAGATTTTTCCGCCCCTCCAAATGTAACAGCGATGTAAACAAAGAGGTAAAGCACAGAAAAGGAATCCCCAAAGACAGACCCTTGATATATTCCGCTACAAAAGGTGCCAGATTCCGGTCATCTCCTGATGCCCCCAGTAACGGAGCAACCAGACTGCCGGAAACCAAAAATACCGGAACCAGAATTACCGAAAGCAATACAATTGTAATAATCGTAGCAGAGAAATATTTGTTGGCCTGCTCTCTCTCTCCCTTTCCCAGGCTTCTTGCACATATTGTCTGTGTACCGGAACTGAAAATGCCTGAAACAGCAGAAAGCAGAACAAACACCGGACTGGCAATTCCGTAAGCCGCCATCGCCTCCGCTCCCAGGCCTTTCCTGATAATCATACCATCTATCAGCATGCCCAGCATTGCTGTGAGAGCTGATAAAATCATAATAGATAAGGTTCCCAGAAAAACCTTTTTAATAATAAAATCAGAATTTTTAACCATGTTATTAACCGTTCCTCTCTCAAACCGCAACTAAAAATCAATTATGATATCACTTTGTTTCAATAAAGGAATTACGGTTTCTTTTGTATACTCTATCACTTTCTGCTTATATTCTTCAGGGAAATTGGGGGCAAGCAGAGGAACAAGACTGCTTTTTGCGATACCATAGAGCCTGATCAGCTCCACTTTCCGTTTAAGGGTGGCATCATCCGTAGTATCAAAATAGGTTTCCAGCATTTTACGCCAGATAAGGTCGGCTTTTTCTTTTTCCAGTCCCATGGTCTGCAGGGTTCCGTCCGGTTGCTGCACATTTATTGCAATATAGGAAAGATACATGCCTGCCCAATCCAACACAGGATGTCCATACCCAACATCCCCCATATCGATTAGGAGCAGCTCACCGTTTTGCTCCATAATATTCTTCGAATGAAAATCCCCATGAAGTATTGTCCCAGTATCCGGTAATCTTTCATACAGCTTTACCAGTTCCTCTGTTTCCTCTTCCGTTAACCATTCCCTCATTTTCCTGCTTCGTTCTATGTACTGAGTTTTTATATTATTAAGCCGTTCATTATGCGCTTCTAAAGAATGCATCTCCTTCAACAGCTTTCCCATGCGAATACCATATTCCTCAACCTTGTCCGGATTCGCATTGATCATTTCCGAAACGGTTTTGGCTTTTAACTGTTCAAAAATAATTGCATAACAGCCGTTGCAGGTAGCAAGTTCATAAGAAATTGCCGTTGGGATACCGCACATAAATGCAATTTTGGCAGAGTCTCTTTCACATTCTGCCGCTTCCCGACTGATACCGGGATGAAATACCTTTACCAACGTATCAATATCCATCCGGTATACAATACCTGTCATTCCGTATCCGATCTGTTCGCAACCCTCAATGGATATTTCCCTTAAGACTTTTGTTATTGGTATTATGGCAGTAAAACCGGTGGACTCAAAAACATCATATACAGCAGGCTGCACATTGATTACTCTTACACTCTGATAATCCTTTTTTACTTTAAGAATGACTCGAAGTCCCGCACTGGAAATGTACTCCAGATTAAGGAAATCCATAACTACTTTGATTTCTTTCTCTTTAGGAATCTTCTGTGCAATTGCCTGTTCCACCTCCCGGGAATTGTTGGAATCAATTCTTCCTTCCAATTTTACCAGATATTCGTTTTCTTTCTGCTCAAAAAATATATGGTGCATATTCTACTATTCCTCGATTCTACACATATCGTCTATCATGAAACACTTCATTGCCATGTCCGGCTTTCTGTCCTTGCCAAAGGAAAACCCAAGTTGTTCCCTGACATCGCAGTCTTTTACATTCTAATCAAAAAATCCTGCCAAAACAGCTCCCAGTACTGCATTGTACCCGTATCGGACACTTAATTTGAACTATATCATTTTTTTCATCTCATCAGCAATAAACTGTACTTTTGTACCGACAACCACCTGTACAGATGTTTTGCCGGGTCTCATGACACCTGCAACACCTGCTGATTTTATTTTCTTTTCATCAACCTTTGTGTCATCTTTGATTTCAACTCGAAGCCTTGTAATACAGTTGTCAAGAGAGGATATATTTTCTTTTCCCCCAAGACCTTCCAAAATAACTGCTGCAGTCTCCGAATAATCACTGCCGGAAAGAACTGCCTGCTTTTCTGTTTCTACATCATCTTCTTCTCTTCCGGGTGTCTTTAAATCCCATTTTGTGATTGCAAAGCGGAAAACAAGATAAAATACCACAAATGCAGCAATGCCAAGAGGAATAATCATCCATGTATTTTGTGCTGCAGGCAGGGATGCTGAGAACAATAGATCTGTTGCTCCTGCTGAAAAGCTGAAGCCTGCTCTGAAGCCTGTCAGCGTTGTGATAAAGGCAAAGATACCAAATAACAATGCATAGATCACATACAGACCGGGTGCAAGGAACATAAATGCAAATTCAAAAGGCTCTGTAACACCACATACGAACGCACAGACCGCTGAGGATGCAACCAGACCGATTGCCACTTTCTTTTTGCCTTTCCTGGCAGCCTGAATCATAGCCAGTGCCGCTCCCGGGATACCAAACATCATAGAAGGGAAGAAACCTGACATGTACATTCCAAGGCTCCAGGATACATCTGCACTTGTCTCGCCTGCCCAGAAATGTGTCAGATCGCCCAGGCCAATTGTGTCAAACCAGAATACATTATTCAATGCATGATGTAAACCTGTAGGAATCAGCAGACGGTTCAAAAATGCATAAATCCCTGCACCGAACGCTCCCATTCCGGCAATCCCATTACCGGCTGCAATCAGCGCGCCGAATACGACCGGCCATACAAACAGCAAAATTGCTGACACGACAATAGAAACCACACCTGAAATAATGGCTACACAGCGTTTGCCACTAAAGAATGATAACCAATCAGGAAGCTTGACAGTTTTAAACCTGTTATAGCAGGTCGCTCCAATAATACCTGCAAGAATACCGATAAAAGGATTGGCAATCTTGCTGAATGCAAGTGACTTATTTGGGTCATCCGCTATGGAAGGCATCATCGTAGTAACACTTCCTACAGAAAGCAGCGTGGTAATCATCAGCCATGATGCAAATGCAGCAAGACCTGCTGTACCATCATTGTCATTCGCCATGCCTACACCGACACCGATCACGAACAGAAGTGCCATATTATCGATCAGTGCGCCACCTGCCTTTACGAGAAAAAAGCCTAACAGGTTCAGGAAGCCGGTAATTTCACCGCCCTGCATCGTTTCCGGGCACAGTGCATATCCAATCCCCATCAAAATACCGCAAACAGGCAAACACGCTACCGGCAGCATCAATGCTTTGCCAAGTTTCTGAAAAAATTTCATCCTATTTTCTTACCCCTTTCGAATATGGTATTTTCGTAACTATTCAGTTCCTTCATAGTTACGTATTTTCTTATTTAAACATCACGTATTGCTTTTCTCACCTTCAGAACATTCCCGGCTGATACGCTGAGCTCATCCACTCCCATATCCAGAAACGTATGTGTCAGTTCCGTGTCAGCTGCCAGTTCTCCGCAGATTCCTACCCAAATACCTTCTCTATGTCCGTTTTCAACAGTCATTTGTATCAGCCGGAGCACTGCCGGATGATGCGTATCACAAGTACCTTCAAGCTTTTGATTCTGCCTGTCGACCGCCAAAGTATATTGTATCAGGTCATTGGTTCCGATACTGAAAAAATCCACCTCTTTTGCCAGTTGATCCGAAATGACAGCTGCCGCCGGTGTTTCCACCATAATTCCAAGTTCCACCTCACCCATGCGGAAGCCTTCTGCCAGCAGTTGCTTCTTGACCATCCCTACAACATCTTTTATCCTTTTAATTTCATTCACCGACACAATCATAGGAAACATGATTGCCGCTGTTCCATAGGCAGAAGCCCGGTATATGGCACGCAGCTGCGTGATAAACAGTTCAGGACGGTCCAGACAGATTCTGATCGCCCGATATCCCATAGCCGGATTTTCCTCCGGTTTCAGTTTGAAATAATCGACTTTTTTGTCGGCGCCGATGTCAAGCGTTCTAATGATAACCTTTTTCCCATTCATCTTTTCAAGCACTGTCTTATAGCTTTCAAACTGTTCCTCTTCCGAAGGATAATCATTTCGTCCCAGATATAGAAATTCACTCCGAAACAGACCGATTCCACCCGCCTCCGCTTCAAGTGCAGCATCTACATCATTTACATTTCCGATATTAGCATACAAATTGATCCTTCTGCCGTCACGAGTCACATTTTCTTTTCCTTTTAGCTGTTCTAATCCTGTCAGTTCTGCAAGCCATTGATTTTTGCGTGTAATCATTTCTTCCATAACATCTTCTTCCGGTTCAATGATAAATTCGCTGTTAAATCCATCTACCACCGCCACTTTTCCATTCATCTCTTCCGTCAGTTCCATCTGCATATTTACCAGGGAAGGAAGATTCATGCTTCTTGCCAGAATCGCTGTATGAGAATTGGAAGATCCCTTTACCGTAACAAATGCCAGAATCTTATCCTTATCCATTTTTACCGTTTCACTTGGTGTCAGATCCTCTGCGACCACAATCACAGGTATATCGGTATGGATGCCATCTTCACCAATTCCTGCCAGAATCCTGATCACTCTTCCTGATAGATCTCTGATATCCACCGCTCTTGCTTTCATATATTCGTCATCCATGGAAGCAAACATTTCCGCGAACTGTTCTTCTGCCACACTGACAGCATACTCTGCGTCAAAGCCTTCTTCTATGACATTTTTGACCGCATCCAGATAAGTGTCTTCTTCAAGCATCATCTTATGGATCTCAAAAATCGCAGCATGCTCTTCACCCAGATTTTTAAGTGTATTCTCATACAATGCTTCAAGTTGGTTTTTGGCAGCTTCAACAGCTCTGCCAAATCGTTCTCTTTCAGCATTTACATCAGAAACTTCTGTCCTGACTATTTTATAATTTTGTTTCTTATACCAGTAGATTCTTCCTATTGCAATTCCTTTTACCACACTTTTCCCGGTATATCTTTTCAAGAAAACGCCTCCTGTCTACTTTCTCAACACAAAAATACGGTCCCCTTTGGCAATCTCTTTTTCAGTTTCCGCTAAAATCTCAGAAAACTGATCAGAATTACAAATGATTACAGGTGTAATAATGTCATAACCCTCCGCCCTGATGCTCTCAAGGTCGGCCTCAATCAGCAAATCTCCTGTTTTGACCTTTTGTCCTTCACCGGCAACAACATGAAAATGCGCTCCGTTAAGCTTGACTGTATCGAGTCCTATATGAATGAGAATTTCTGCTCCCTCGTCTGTTGTTATTGCGACAGCATGACCTGTTTGCAATACTGTAGTCACTGTTGCGTCTGCCGGCGAACAAAACTTTCCGTCTGAGGGCATTATAGCCACACTCTTTCCCAGAATTTCTCCGCTGAAAGTAGGATCATTTACTGTCTTAATGCTGACAAGCTTTCCGTCAACCGGTGAAGCTAAAGTGATTTCATCATTTTTTCCAAATAGATTTTGCAATAATTTCATGTCATTTTCTCCCAACAATTCAAAAAACTTCTCCCAAATCAACTTTTGTCATACCTTCACTAAATACATCCGACAAGGAACAACAGGAATAACAATACCCGTCATCCATATAATACCCTTTAAAATAAAACTCCCGCTCATCAACAGGCGGTATCACGCTAATACTTTCCTTCTCCACTTTCATACCAAAATTGCCCGGTTCCAGTCTGATTCCAAGCCCGGTTGCTTTCATGTAGCTTTCCTTCAACGTCCACAGACGAAAAAACATCTCCTGCTGCTTTGCTTCGCTTTCCAATCCATAGATCTGCTGAAGCTCCTGCCTCGTCATGACATATGATGCAAGTGCACCGTCAAATTCTGTTTTTCTCTCCACATCGCAGCCTACCTCTTTATCCGCCACTGCGCACATGGCCATATTCTCCGAATGGGATAAATTGAAAAACAGGCTTTCCTTGCCGGCAAGATAGGGCTTTCCGGTTGGCTTTACCTCAATCGATACATTCCCGACATTCTCTTTCTGCAGTGCATACATAAGCAGAGCTCCGGCCCCGACGGAAAGCCTTCTGTCCTTCGGGAACCGGAAGCGGTCTGCTTTTGTACGCCTTTCCTCATCTAAGCGTGCATATAGCTTCTTATATATTTTTTCATCCTGCAATATCGTTACATCTGCTACATACACTTTAACCAGGATAATCCACCTCTTCCATATCTATCTGCAACATTTCTATTGTTCTTCTTTAAACTCTTTCACTACCATCATATCCACATAATCTGTTCTGGAGCCTACTATCACTTCATCGGCAAGGTTGGCCACAATGGATTTCTCCAGTTCATCCCATGGCTCTGTTCCTTCTTCGGTCTGCTCACGGTACTTGCTTAAGACCCATGTCTTGTCATAATTACTCTCCAGATTTGAGTACAGCACCGGCGTATTCAAACCATATTCCATATAGGCAATTCTGTTCTCGGGACAGTTCATCATACTATCGATAGCAAGACGAATCTTGCCCATAACACCACTATAAGCAACATTCCTCTTATCTGTGGAAAGCTCCACAAATCTTTCTCTGGTCCAGTCCTCTACCAGAATGTCGGAATGTAAATGCAGCTTATAGGTGTTTCCTTCATTTTCCAGATAAAACTTACCCTTAACAAATCCCAGAACTCCTCTCTGCATTCCTATCATTTCCTCTGCAAGCAGTCGAAGCTGGATAGTCTGCTTATGAGGCAACTTATTATAGGAAGCGACTTTTTCTACCTCCTCCAATACTTTTACAATATCCTCTTCACCCTTCTGTAACATACATTCATTTGATTTCATCTATTTACTCCTCTCTTCTGTAAATAATAATTCCGGCCAGATTCCTTTATACCATCGTCCACAGGCGCTGTAATCTTGATTTCTGTTCGTTCTCATTCTTTAATAATGCAATCCATCCTTCCGGTTTCCTGCGGAATACCTCTGTCAGAATATCCTTATCGATTTCGACGACTTTGGCTACCGGACTGACCACCGTATACTCCGTCTTGGCTTCCCCCTCCGGGAAAAGACTCTCAATGCCAAAAATACTTCCTTTCTTGATAATCCTTAAACTCTTTACCATACCGTCTGCAGCTGTCATACTCTCTTCTATTTTACCTTCCCCCAATATGTAGAGTTTGGAAATGCTGCTTTTTTGCGCAACCACCACATCATTGGACAGATAAGGCACCAGCCTGCAATGCTCCGCGAGTTTCATGATCTCATCGACCGATATGGATTCAAAAATACCGGATTCCTTCAGATACAGAGCAATCTGTGCAAGCTGTATCTTATACATTTTCTCCTCGTCCGTATCTGTTACCTTAATAAAGGAGTTCTTATCAAATTTCAAGTTCCTATGTGACAGGATCAAGGTTAATTCTTCTATAAAAAGTTCATGAAGATTATCAAGCACAAGCTCAATAATATTTCCTTTGGAAATATAGTTAATACCAATGTTGTTATCATATAAATGATAGCTTATGAACAGATTGATATCCGTATCATCTGCCGTAATGCCGTTGATTGAAGTAATATCGCTCTTACCGTTTCCGATATCATCCAGTTCATTGAATTCCATAAAGTTATGTACCATTCTGAAATATTCCCAGAAAGTGATACCAACTTCTCTCTCAATCTCTTGAACGGAGCATTTATTATAATTGGGAATCGCAGCAAGCTGGTTGTCAATATTATGTAAACTTTCTTCCTGTTCTAAATCTCTCTCAACTTTAACAGGGAACAGATTCATACGCTCTCCACTTTGTGCAACCAGCATTAACGGTTTTTTCTCATTATGAAACCTTCCCATCATGCTGCCCCAGGCATACAGGAACACGGACTTGACGGATACAAAATACTTCTCGCAAAAACCAATAAGATTTGAGGCAGTCTCTTCATCCAGTTCCTTATAAAGGAATGCCTCCCGTTTCACCTCATGGCCGAACTCATCTTTCCTGTATTTTTCTCCCGGAATCGTCATACTCTTACTAAGCGGTAACATCAGATTTTTCCAATAAGCAATACTGTCTGCCTTCAGTTCCTCATTCATCTTCTGTACGGCCGCTTCATTTACCACAGATACCGTAGTTCCCTGAGGGGTCATCCCCTGGAAGACTTTCATAAGGATTCCCCGCACTCCCATGGAATAGGGAATATCCGGATAGATAGATACTACCACAGTAATCATATTTTCATCTGTGATATACCCCTGTATACGTAAAACAGGATCCGTTTCGATATTGAATTCACGTCTTGTTTCCGCAGCCACTACATTTTTCAGGAGATAAGTCTGCCCCGCCTGATTCAAATTTTTGATGTCATGAATCGGGAAAACACTTTCTCTGTTTTCACACACAACCCTTACCGGCTCCTGCAATCCTTTATACAGATAGACTGTACGAAGTGCCGGTTCATTCCATATATATTTGTTATAGTTCTGCATAATCTGTTCCGTATTGATTTTACCCATCAGACGGCATACTGCCTGCTTATATTTTGTTTTTTTACCTTTTTTGATTTCATTTAGCAGATTTTTCTCATCCTTTGTCAGATAACTGATATCCGTCACATTTGCACGCACCTTAGCCCCTATCTTTCTGACCTCTTCAGAGGGCATATCTTCTATCAGTTCCCGATTGTCAGGATTCATTCTGCCAAATGCCCCCATGTAAGCGGGGGCATCATTCCGGCTCTGTTCATAAGCGCTGTTCAGTTTTGAAACAAGACTTCTGTAATCCTCATCGTATCTTCGCATTTTTATCCTCTCCACACATCTACCCATAACAAAGTATATATGTTTTTAAGGGTGGTCTGTTTATCCGGCCACCCTTAAAACTCACGCTCTTCATCATTTTATTCAATGGTTAAAATATCTGAAAATCCGGTAATCTCAAATACCTCCATCACTTCATCCGATACACCGGTAAGCTTCATTTTTCCTGCCTGATTCATCTTCTTCTGTGCTGCCAGAAGTACACGAAGACCGGCAGATGAAATATACTCCAATTCCTTCATATCCAGAATCAGATCTTTACTGACTTCCATATTCTCTTCAAAAGCCTTCTCCAATTCGGGAGCGGTTGTTGTATCCAGTCTGCCACCCAGTTTCATTGTAAGGGATTCCGTTTCTTTTGCGATTTCAATTGTCATATTCTTCACTCCTTGTATGTAATAATAATATAATTAATTATAAGCTATTTTTAATAAAAAACCAAGTATTTATATGTGCAATAATTTATCCTCAATCTCCTCCTGCAGCTGTCTTGCCAATGCGGCAATCCCTGCCAGACTGTTCTTCGTCTCTGCCACCTTATCTATCTCCTGCTGTACGGCACTCTGGTACACCATCTCACGCCGTACTCTGTTGTCATTATTGGAGAAACCGAAGACCATATCCTCCACACCATCTTCTGTAATAACAAGTTCTACTCTCATCTCACAATATAAGATTGCGCCGTTACGCCATACACGATATTTTCTGGAAAGACTTCCATTCTCCCTCAGATAATCAAGCATGACCTGTACATCTGCCAGGTCCAGGAAAAATTCCTGATCCTCTTCGTAAATATTCTGGGATACGTATGCCCGGAAGATCTGTTCAAAACTGACACCGGAACGAAGCTTTTCACCATAGTTTTTCTCGATAAACGGGTCCATACGATACGGTGTTACAACATTCTTCTCCACATCTACATAACAGACGGTAACATATTCATTGGCCAGTACCCCGATAATGTTCATTTCACGCAGATGCTCTTTCTGGGATGCTATGGTCTGCTCCATATAGGTACTGATTTCCTCCCGGTAGGACAGGGTCTGGAAATAGAGGTAATAAGCAATGGTTGAAAGAACAAATGCTGCCCTGCATATCCCCTTTACCCTAAATACAGATTCCAGTACGATTGCTGCTATCACGACCACACTGATTCCCCAGATAACGGCATTCTCCATCAAATGTCCCTTGCTGAATCTGAAGAAAGACAGAATCAGGATACTCAGAAGATAGAATATAGAAACAATATGTGTTATATATCCCAATGGCCCCCTGACAAATTCATTGGATGCATCATAAGAATACATGATATCCATAAAGAATGCGGAAAATGCAGTGAGTATATTCAAAAGAGCAAGCACAGCCCAAAGCAGGAACTTTTTATCCGTTATCTTCAGCCGTAAGAACATCTGTAAGATTCCCAGCAACAATAAGGGACGGATACTATATCCGATCGCCGACAGCAATATTCTGATTGTCGTAGGATGATCAAAGGATGCCGTCCATAGTTCTGCACTGTAGACCACAAGCTCTATGATCTCCAGAAAACACAGTCCCAGAAAGATACGTCGTTTTTCCTGATCCGACTCTTTATTCGAAATCAGGAAAATAAAAAGAAACAACAGTCCAGCTAACGGTGCAAAATTGATCATAACAAATTTATAAAACATATTCTGATACCCCCTCTTATGCCTTTTTCACCATCTTAACTTCCGGACAGAATACATACCGGCATCTGCCGAGATTTTTCGCTGAATACAACGCTGCATCTGCGTTTTCAAAAAGCACCTGATACCGGTCTCCGCTACCCGGGCAGGCGGCCACACCGATACTTGCCCCGATTCGTACCCGGTTATCCGGCGTTGCGATGAATCGCAGGCAGTCAAGAAATTTATCAAGATATATCATGATTTCTCTTCTGCTATAGGCCCCCGGAATCCAGACCTGGAATTCATCTCCGCCGAATCGGCCTGCCACAGCACACTCCGGGAAATGCTTCCGGATAGCTTCCCCTACAGTTCGCAGGACCAAATCTCCGAATACGTGTCCATAACTGTCATTAATGGTTTTGAAATAGTCTAAATCCATAACCAGAAGAAAACCGCTATGTTCCGGTCTACTCAGCTGCTCCGCCATTCCACGCTCAAAAGCAGCCTTGGTCAGACAGCCTGTCAGTTTATCCGTATCGCGTTCTCTTTCGATATAACGCCTTTGTATCATTTCCCGCAGTTTCGTCTGCATGATCTGCATATGAATGGCACTTCCCATAAACATACAGCATATCGCATTAACCGTATCTGTATATGCCAGGTAGTATTCTTTCTGATGAAAATCGATTGGAACAAAAAAACAGATAATAAGAAAGAAATATCCAAACAGACGCCAGGGTCTGTCTATGATCAGAAGTGGCGCTGCCATCATGATCACACAGAAGGTCGTTGCTGAAATACCATTGCTAATGACCGTATTCAGAATAACTGCATAAGTCAGTATGACACTCATCGCCACATACCAGAGTGGGATAATAAACCGATTGCCCCTTCTTTTCATAATCCGGCATAAAAGCTGAATGACCAGAAAGCTTACACCTACCATTCCGTATATCAGCCGGTTTGGAGCCATCATTGGTGAAAAAATGCTTCCAAGAAACAGTCCTAAAAACATAACCACGAGACAAATTGAAGTCACACTGAGAGAACTAAGATTTTTCTCCCTGACTTCTTCGGTAATCTCCTGATATTCCTCTTTCGTAATTCCACCATATAATAAATAATCAGCATATTTATCTGTCAAGCGTTTCATCTTCTGTTTCATCTTTACATTCCATCCTTTGGTCTGCATTTCCGGTATCAATATAGCTATCATACCAGACGCACTGTAACCAAACCGTAACCAAAACGCTACAAATCGCTGTTATTTAAAAATTTTATTTAAAAATTATCCGTATTACGAGACTTCAGGAAGCTGCTTTCCTTTCTGGATTTCATTTCCTGCTTTTCCTTATACATCTCTTTATCGGCACGTTTAAACACAGTTTCCCAGCTTTCATCCGTTTCCTTATCGTGGAAAGCATACCCAACTGCTGCAGAAGGGCTGATTTCATCCTCATTCTGCCCTAAACGGCTTATGAACTCCTGCTTCCTTTCACTACACTTAAAACGATTGCTATTCCTGATAATAACGGCAAACTCATCACCGCCTATCCGATAACAGTTTTCATGTCCGAATACTTCCACAAGTGCTTCGGAAACATCAACAATAAGCTGATTGCCACAATCATGTCCGTAAGTATCGTTAACAAATTTCAGGCCATTCACATCAATGATAAACAGCGCAAAATCTTTTCCGCCATTCTCCATATCAATCTGAATCATGGAAACCTCATGCAGATAGGCCGTATTATTTTTAACACCTGTCAGTTTGTCAATATATGCCAGTCCATTGATATAATCTATTCTTCTTTTCAGTTGGGAAGCCATCTCCATGACACTTGCTGTAAGCGTCCCCACTTCATCCTTTGATTTACAGGTCAAAGATACATCCAGGTGACCGGCAGCAATGTCTCTGGCGGCATCATTCAATTCCTTCAACGGTCTGATGAAAGTCCTGGCAATGAGCCACGCAAGGAACAGGAAAAAAATGCAGATCAAAAATCCCCTCACAACAATCCGTTTGATCAGATCATTCTTGATACTGTCTATCTCGGAAACGGGTGCTGTTACCGCAAGATACATCCCATTCTCGAGTGACTGAAAAACCGTCCGCTTCTTCTCACCATCAATGACATACTCATAAATGGCATCCATGCCGGTAATCTCTTCTGCATCAGCCTCCGCAATGCTTTCACTTAAATCATCTATCGAAATTCCACTCTCAAAATTCTTACTATGAACAATATGAAACTCATCATCAGTCAGAAATGCATTGCCCGTCTCATAAAGATGTATACTGTCCACCTGTGAAGTAATATAGTGAAAATCAATATCCATTCCGACTATGCCAATCAATCTGGTGTCTTTATAGATTGGAATCACATAGGAGATCATATAGATATCAATATTTTCATTAGAATAGGGCTGCATCCAAACTGCCTTGCCTGCCCGCACCGGAGTATAGTACCATCCCACATGCTCTTTATCCGTGGAACTATACATGGATAAATCTGTAAGGGTTGCAGCTTCAAACCGATCCGTTTGCATAT
The DNA here is from genome assembly GCA_051878995.1 of Lachnospiraceae bacterium. Classification (GTDB taxonomy): domain Bacteria; phylum Bacillota; class Clostridia; order Lachnospirales; family Lachnospiraceae; genus UBA3282. The sequence goes on from JBJELE010000029.1 coordinate 166,035, forward strand.
TTCTGACATGGAAAAACCCTTCCGTCGAGGGGGTTACTGTAGGACTAAAGCGCATATATACAGCAACTGCTCCATCCGTCTTGTTTGCCACAGTCAATCCCAATTCTTCCAATTCCTGCGTATACTCCTTCAGATATTCAGCATCCTCAGACAAACGGTCCACACTTTCCAGATTGTCCACAGCATAAACGGACAGAATCTTAACCGACTGTTCGATTTTACCGAAAATATTATTCAGTTCCTGCGCTTTCTCATTACAAACCAGATTCATCGCCGTGGTTGAATCATGGTCAATCTCATTTCCAAAACTAATGATGCCGGTACTGCCAATGACAACAACGCATGCCAACATTCCTACTAAAATCAAAAGCGTAATTTTGGTCTGAATGGATTTCATATTGCATAGCCTTTCATTTCTCAATAACTTTACAATCTCTTCCCATTTGGATATTTAATGCTGTCCAACTGGGCAACTCTAGTCTCTGCCCAGGAATACTCCCGCATATATTCCCCTGCATAGTTACGGAGTGCTTCCTCATCTCCCGAAAGAATCCGGTATAAATCACAATCTACCAATTCTGTCAGAAGTGTTTTCTTTCTTCCCTCAGTGACTATTATATCATCAATTCCCACTTCTTTTAAAGAATCAATCAATCTTTTATAAGTCATACGATAAAGTGACTGGGTGTTTTCATCATTCGTCCTTCCCGGCCACAGACAGGCGATTGCCTCTCCGACAGTAATTCCCCCGTTTCCCCGGTCTACCAGAAGCGCAAACAGTTCCTCCGGTTTCGTTCTGCCCAGGGATAACCTCACTCCATCTATAGAAACAACAAAATCCGGTATGGTCTGTATACATACCCGTTTGGAAGGCAAAGAACGAAATCTCGCCGCTTTCTCAAACTCCTTTTTCACTTCCTGCTTCGTATAAGGTTTCAGGATATAGCCGATGGCATCCACCCCAAATGCCTGCAGCGCATATTGCTCATAAGCAGTCACAAAAATAATGCGGATATTCCGGTCTATTTCCTTAAGCTGCCTGGCCAGCTCCAATCCATGCATGGAAGCCATTTCCATATCCAGAAAGGCAATATCCACAGGATGTTCCCGGGTCCATCTGAGTGCATCCTCCCCCTCCTGAAACATCTGAAGACTCTTTATCTCCGAAAAGTCCTGCACCGTCAGCCGAAAATTATCCAATGCCGGCTTTTCATCATCTACATAGATCACATTCATCCTACTTGCTCCTTCTATCTCTAATCTGTTTTTATTATAACATACCTTCCGTAACTAAACCGTCACTACCCTGTAAAATTTTTTATACATATATCTTAAAAAATTACTTTTATCTGAAAAACACAAACCCTCCACTCAGGAAAGGTATTCCCTAGTGGAGGTTCCGTATATTTCTTATTATGCTTTTACTCTTCGGAGAAGATTAACAATTTTTTTCAAATCTGTATAGAAGGAATCCAATCCACAGTGTCGATACAAGAAACATGGGCAGAATATACACTGGATTCCCGCACTGAACCACTTTCCCCATCCAAAAGGACGGCAATGGTGCCAGGACATACTGTACCTTATTCGTGATAAAATAGGGAACTACAAAGCCCATCATTGTCATGGTTGACAGTTTGGAAACTGCCATTCCCTCCAATTTGTTGGAAGATAAGGTAACAACCATAAGCGCCACTATCATCCCCTGTAGTGCACCTGCTACGGATAGAAAAAGAATCATCCAGAAGTGCTGTCTCGTAAGCATGAACAAAGGCAGCAAAACCAGGGTAACCAGAATCGCAAGGACAAAGGGAATCCCCAGACGGGCGATCAAATACCCTTTTCTACCCAGGGGTGTCACAAACATATATCTCGTAATCTTATCATCCCGCTCCTCCAGAATGACCATGGCAGCAACAAAACAGAACAATACCGGTGCAAGCACCGCCAGAAAAAGATCAAACAATTCATAATACGGCTGCAGAATAAAGGATTTTTCAAACATACCGCACAGCGTCTTCTCGGCCATCGGAATTCCGAATCTGAAGGCTGCTCCTGCAAGCACCGGTCCAATACAGGCGGCAACCAGCATCATATCTTTTCGGATCATATATACCATTTGAAGAAAACTCTTTCTGACTGCTGTCATAGCTTCACACCTCCCATACGCATCCACATTTTCTCTACACTCTTTCGGGCTGTTGCATATAATACCAGAATAGATAATATCGTAAACACAATTCCCAAGCCGGCGGGCATCCGTCCTGCAATGAGATCGATACAGGCATTGGGCGGATACCAGCCAAAACGTTTATCTGCCCTCATCAGAAAATAGAACATTGCCGGGATAAAGCCAATCACCTCAATTGGTATGGTAGCAATCAGGAATTGATTCAGGCTTGCTATCCTCGTTGCAATGATAATCCCCATAAGCGTAAAAAGGACGGAGGACAGTAACGTCCCTGCCAAAACCATCCCCATATGCCTGCATCCGGCAAAAGCTGCCAGAACCGCAGCTACCGTTACTGAAACAAATCCCAGTGCTATAACTTTAGACCACACGTATTCAGCGGCACTCACCGGCGATACCGCCAGGGCACAGGTAACCCGCTGGCTTTTCTCCAAAAGAATAATGGCACCCATAAAGAATAACCCAAGGGCTGACGGGTCCGAAAAGATCAAAATGCTTGCCACATTCTGCCGCCATGATACGGGAAGAGCAAACAATATAATGATATAAACCACGGAAAGTACTGCATACAGAAAGTAAAATCCATACTTTGCCTGAAATTTTAAATCAGCTAAAATAAGATGTCGAAGTCTCATAGGAATCTCCTTTTTCTAATCGGAAATTAGTCGTTATGTAAACCATGTGCCTACTCCAATGTCTTTCCCGTAATATCAATAAAAATATCGTTGAGTGTGGGTTCACTACTGTGAATGGACAGGAGTCTGTTCTCCCGGATCAGCCTGCTCAGCCTCTCATCCTTTGACAATTCATTAATCGGGCAGCTTGCCGTACACTCCTTCTCCTCCATCCAGGAATAGGTAACTTTGGCCGCTCCTCTGGACATGATCAGATTATGGGGTGTATCCAGCGCATAAAGACTGCCGTTTACAATGAAGGCAACCCGGTCGCAGAGTTCCGTGGCATCCTGCATATTGTGGGTGGTCAGCAGAATGGTCTTTCCCTTCGCCTTCTGCTCTAAGATCATATCCTTCATAATCCGGTTGTTCGTCGGGTCAAGCCCGCTTGTGGGTTCATCCAGAAAAATGATAGCGGGGTCGTGTAGTAAAGCCTTCACAAAGTTCAATCTTGCCTTCATCCCCTTAGAGAAATCCGACACCCGCTTGTCGGCATCATTATCCAGTCCAACTGCCGACAGTAATTCGTCAATATCTGCTGTTTTTCTGCTGTACAATGAGGCAAAGAATTTCAGATTTTCCCTTGCTGTCAGCTTCTCATACAAAGTAGAGAACTCGAAATCTACTCCCATATTCTCATAGAATTGTTGTGTTGGTCTGTTACAGGCGATTCCATTCACGCTGACCGAGCCCTTGTAGGATGGAAGCATCCCGGTCAGGATTTTCTGTAAGGTGCTCTTACCCGCTCCCGACGGACCTAAGAATCCGAAAATTTCTCCCTTATGTACCGTAAAATTCATGTTACTGATAAAAGGCTTGTCCGAATAACTGAATGATAGATTTTCTACCTGAATCATGATGTTTCCTCCCTGTATGACCATATTCATCTTTTTAGTCAAACGAAATCTGAAAAACCGGCTGTTGGTATAGTAAATAAAAATCTACCACACAACAGCCTTTTCATCTATAATAGCTGATTAATCAGTCCCAACACCATCAGTCGCAGTCCTTCTTCATAGTGTTCCTCGCCAATCTCCTCTTTATGGAGCGTCGAAAAGTAGATTGCCCGGAATGCTGCGCTGAGTGCCCGGGTATCAACATTGTTCTTAATCGGAAAAGAAGCAAACAGCCTATCAACCATTGCATTATCGTGTCCCAGATGTTCTTCTAAAACCTCCGGTGGTAGTTTCCTGGCAAGCAATTCGACCTCACCCGAATTTAACAGCTTTAAAATAGGCATTTCACCCGCCATCTGATAGAACCCCACAATAATATCCGTAAGCTTCTCCGCATTAAGATTCTGAGGGTCAATACTGCTGATTTCATTCCACAGCTTCTCTTCGATCAAATCATGCTGTTCTAAGATAACTTCAAACAGAAGCATTTCCTTAGACTGATAGAACAAATAAAAGGTGCCCTTGGGAATCTTAACCCTCTGTACAATCTCGTCAACGGTTGTCCGCTTGATTCCGTATTGTGCAAGGCATTTGGCTGCCTCTTCCTTTAAACGCTTTCTGATATATTCCTTTTCCTGGTCAGAATATGCTTTCGGCAAGTCAGCCATCTCCTTTTTGACCAAATCTGTTTGTATAGTCAATATATCATTTGTCCAAGAGAATGTCAATGTATTTTCCGATAAAAACCTATTCAGCCTCTCTCAGCCTATCTACGACAGACTTCCCGGCAGCAAACCGGTATGTAATAAGCGGCATCGCTATGCCAAGCAACGTAAAGACCGGTATGACAATCAATATTGGTACCGCAGTAAAATGATAGCTGAAAAACCAGAACATACTTTCAAATGCATTGACCATCACAGGACTCATAAAGATATCCAGCCCAAGCGCAATCACAGCTGCTCCCAACGCATAGAACAAGCCCTCGTAAACAAGCATTTGCTTAAGCTGCCTTCCGGTCATTCCTATGGATTGCAGTACAGCAAATTCCCTACGCCTTGTCAGGATACCTGTCAGCACCGCATTCAGGAAGTTCAATACCCCTACTAATCCGGTGATAAAGCTCAGGACCCCGCCCATGATCAGGAACATACTTCTGAACGATTCAAACTCCTGTGCATAGGTTGCCTTGCTTTCATAGTCAAGCTGTGTCATGTCCCGGGTTGTAAAATCGGATAGGAAGCTTTCCATCGCTCCATCATCCTCCTGCATATTGTAGGTGTAATACATGATGGAATCCGTCTGCGTATCCCGTTTGAATGCATCCGCATTCATCACAAATTCATCCGTTCCATAATACCGGTAACCAAGAGACCATGGCACATCCACAAGTGCCGCAACCTCATATTCCACATCATGGTAAGAAGTAACGCTTTCTTCCATATTATCCACATAACGCACCTTCACCTTATCCCCGACTTTTGCCCAATGGGAATCCGGCTCTATATCACCATAATCATCTGTCATATACACGGCCGCCACATAATTACCCTCTCCGTAGAGCTTGGAAATATCACCTTCAAAAACATTCAGCTTATCCAGACAGAACGGCTCCATGCCATACAGTTGCACATTATCCTCTATCCGTTCCCCCTGTTTGTCAGCCAGTTCTACCATTCCGTCAAGGGTTTCCGCATCATTCCAGCGTCCGTATTTCTTTCGGAACCAATCTTCCGTTACATATTCGCGTGCATCACCGGTCAATCCATACGTCCTTCCTGCCTCTGCAATGCCGCCCTGCTCTTTAATCTGCAAAATAACTTCTTCAGGAAGTTCATTCTCCTCTCCCCAGAAATTCCCTGTCTGAAAATAAGACGCATCCGCCACCATATAGTCCGTAACAAAGCGGGAACCGATATATTTGTCCAGATCAAAGCCCTTGGTAAGGATACAGGTAATACACAATAATACTACGGAAAGAGACATGGACACCACAGTCACAATGGTTTTACTCTTATTTCTATTAAGATTGGCAAATGCCATCGTAAATAGAGAAAAGTCCTTCCGGGTCTTACGCATGGATTTGCTGTCGCTATTTCCCTCTGTATAGCGCACTGCTTCCACAGGGGAAACCCTCCCGGCAATTTTCGCCGGTTTTAAACAGGACAGCAGTACTGTGGCAAGAGCAAATACCACCGCTCCAATAAAAATAAGGGGACTTACAGACACCACACTAACAATTCCGTCCAGCCTGCTTACTACCATGGGTGTCAATCCACAGCCGCACAAGTAACCTGCCACAAGCCCTAACGGAATACCGACTGCTGACAGAAGCAGTGCCTCCTGATACACAATATGTCTGATTTGACGCCCCGTTGTACCGATTGTCTTGAGCAGCCCATAGCGTCTTATATCATTTGCAACCGAAATATGAAACACATTATAGATGATCAGATAACCGGTAAAGATGATCAGCAGCAGACCCGCCACAATCGCCATGACGGTTCCTATATCCAGATTGTCCGCAAGCTGCGCACTCATATAACCCCAGTTCACGCCAATTGAAATATAATTGTCTGATACGGTTTCGTTCTGATACCCGTGCTCCGCCAGAATCGTAAGCAGTTCCCTCTCAATATCTGCCTTGCTCTTTAACATCACATCCAGATTATAGGTGCCGGTCATTCCATCTTCGCCTCTGGTGCCAAGCTTAGTAAATATCTCCTCTGCCCGGCTTTCGGGAATCAGCACATGACTGGCTATGATTGCTTCATCATAGTCCCAATAGCCGCAAAGCGTAAAGGTTTCCGTCGTCTGTATCCCGTCTACAGTAAAGGTCAGGGTAAACTCATTACCAATAACCGGTTCTATACCCAACAGGGACAGTACTCTGGTATCGGTTGCCGCTTCATTGGTATTTTCCTCCGGCAGCCGTCCTTCCACCGGATTGAGATACATCCATTTGGCAGCATTGGCATCACAATAACTGACTTCAACGTGAGTCTTTTGAAAAGGCTCCTCATAAGGCATGCCCACAAAACGGCGCAAAGAATATTCTTTGATACGTTCATCCGTTTTCAGTTCGTCAAACTGCTCCTGCGTCAGATATTTAAATCCACCGTGGGAATAACCACCTACCTGACGGAAATTAGACTGTTCAAATCCATAGCCGATGGACATAATAATGGTAAAAAGGGCTGTAAACATCATGGTAGTCAGGGCAATGGCCAGAACCGCTATCAGGTTGCGGGATTTTTCTGCCTTCAGATTTTTCCGGCCAAGCCGCCTGATACATTTTCTGTTATCTACTCTCATATTCTCCATCTCCTATTGAAATACATAGATAATTGCAAAACTATCTCTATGCCTGAATAAGTTTTTCCAATTAATATTTCACGATCTTTCATCGGTTTACATAATTCTACCATCTTCTATTCGTATGATCCGATCTGCCAGCTGGGCTATCTCCTCATTATGGGTGATCATGACAATGGTCTGCTTAAACTTCTGCCCGGTAATCTTCAACAGTCCCAGCACATCCTGTGATGTCTTACTGTCCAGATTACCCGTAGGCTCATCAGCCAGTATGATAGCTGGCTTTGTGGCAAGGGCTCTGGCAATCGCCACTCTCTGCTGCTGTCCGCCGGAAAGCTGATTGGGAAGGTTATTCAGTTTACTTTCCAGTCCCAGTGTCCTGATCACGCCCTGTATGTACTCCTCATCCGGTCTGCCGCCATCAAGCTGTATCGGCAGCACAATATTTTCATATACATTCAGTACCGGAATCAGATTATAGCTTTGGAACACAAACCCGATTTTCCTTCTGCGGAAGATTGTAAGCTCCTCGTCCTTCAGCGTGAAAATATCCTTTCCGTCTACCGTTACCTGACCGGACGTAGGACGATCCAGTCCTCCCAGCATATGAAGCAGCGTGGATTTGCCGCTGCCCGAAGTACCTACAACCGCCAGAAACTCTCCCTTTTCCACTGCAAGATCCACACCGTCAAGAGCATGTACTTCATTCTCGCCACTTCCATATATTTTCCTTAAATCCTTCGTAGATAACACATTCACTGTATCCTTACCTCCTCTATAATATCCTGGTGTCAGGCAAACCATATTTTCTCTGCAAACCAACTAAAAAAATCTGTATCATAGGTTTTCCCTACAATACAGATCTTACCATAACATTCTTTCTCAATTCTTTCTGTTCCCAAATAAATTCTTACAGTTTTGAAAGATTTATTCCGTAGGCAGGAAAACGGAAAATACCGTTCCTTTTCCCGGCGTGGAAGTAACCTTAATATATCCGCCGCAGCCAGTAATGATCTCTCTTGCCAGATACAGACCGATGCCAAGCCCCGGAGCTTTCGCACTCCCCGGCGAGCGATAAAAACGTGTAAATATCTTAGCCTGTTCTCCCTCATCAATGCCGATTCCTGTATCAGCGACTTCAATGCATTGAAACAGCTCATATTCCCTGACACGGATGGTAACAGAGCCTTCTACCGTATATTTGATTGCATTATCCACGATATTGGCAATCGCCTCTGCCACCCATTTATCATCCATGACCGCACATGCAGCAGTCGGTAATAACCGGAGCACAAGCTGTTTCTTCCCGGCCTCCTGCCGGAATTGATGACATACCTTTTCAAGCACCGGCATAATCGGCATCCGCTCCGGATGCAAGGCAATCACACCTGTTTCCAATCGGGAAAGCTTGACAAGGGTTTCTATCAGAAAGGAAAGCTTCCCCGCCTGTTCCTCCACAGATGCCGCATATTCGGCTGCCTGCTCAGGCAGTTCCTGCTCTGACAGAAGTTCGGAATAAAGTACAATATTGGATATGGGTGTCTTGGTCTGGTGAGAAATATCAGAAATCAATTCCTTAATTTTCTTCTTCTCCGCTGCCACATTCCGCGCAGAGAGCTCCGAATCAGCCAGATACCGGGCCAGCTTCGCTTCCACACGTGAAAGCAGAGATTCATCAATATTTTCTTCGGTAAAACTGCCGTCAATCGCTTTGTCAATCATATGCTCCAGAGAACATAATAACTTTTTCATATGTCTGTGATACCAAAGGACAACTGCTGCCGAAGCAATGATACATGCTATCGCAATCCCAACGATTATTTCAGTCACACTAATAACCATGCCTTTCTCTTAAGTCTGCGTGCCGGGCTTCTCTGTCACACAGTCCCACTGACCCACATATACCCGATTCCGTAAACGGTTTTAATCGCCTTCTGTGCTCCCAGCTTACTTCTCAGACGATTCACGGTAACAGATAGGGCATTCTCATCCACATACTCTGCACCGTCCGTCCAGATCCGGTCAATGAGATTCTCACGGGAAACGGTAATCCCCACATGCTCCGTCAGAATGCGAAGAAGCTTCTGCTCCGTTTTACTCAATTCCACAGAGACACCCTGTGATTGGAATTCCATCCGTTCAAAATCAAACACAAATCTACCGTCCACAAATCCTTGGCTCCCCTTTTCTTTATCCTTGCGAAGCTGTGTATTGACCCTGGCCCTCAGCACGGCAAGACTGAAAGGCTTGGTAATGTAGTCATCTGCCCCCTGTTCCAGCCCGGAAACAATATCAGACTCCATATCGTTAGCAGTTAACATAACAACGGATATTCTGTATGCCGATTTGATTTCCCGCAGGAAATCGAACCCGTTTCCATCCGGCAGATTCACGTCCAATAATACAAGCGCATAGCTTTCTGTAGAAAGCTTATTCCGTGCTTCCTTGATAGAGCTGCAGCCTTCCGCTGTCACACAGTCTGTCGCAAGAGCACGGCAGAGTCCTTCGGAAAGTTTATCATCATCCTCAATAATCAATATCCTGTCCACAGTCATCCTCCCATCAGAAATTCCTGTTCTTCTACAAGCAAACATGCCGGATCCCTAATTGAAAATTTCCTGTTTATCATATCATAATTTGTTCCTTATCACCACCATATCATCCAAACAGTAAATCATTACTCCGGCATTTCATTCTAATCTAAGCTTTTCTCTTCCATGACGCTCATATAGGCCGGACGGATAATCTTATCCGTACAGATCAGTTCTTCTATTCTGTGTGCACTCCAGCCTACGATTCTGGCGACTGCAAACATCGCCGTATACAGTTCTACCGGTATCCCAAGCATGTCATACACAAATCCGCTGTAAAAATCCACATTGGGGCTTACGCCCTTCATAATATTCCTCTTTCCGGCAATAATACCCGGTGCCAGTTCTTCTATATTTTCATAAAGCTGTAAGTCTCTCTGCCTCTGCTTCTCTTCTGCCAGATTTCTCACATATTCCTTGAATACTCTTTCTCTCGGATCTGACAGGGAATAGACCGCATGTCCCATTCCATAGATCAGTCCCTTATGATCAAAGGCTTCTTTATCGACAATCTTCTGAAGATATGCTGCAATTTCATCCTTATCTGCATAATCCTTCACATGGGCCCTGATGTCTGCCATCATATCCATGACCTTGATATTGGCACCACCATGCTTAGGTCCTTTCAGGGAGCACATGGCCGCTGCAATGGTAGAATAGGTATCGGAACCGGAGGAGGTCACAACTCTTGTTGTAAAGGTGGAATTATTACCACCTCCATGCTCCATATGCAGAATCAATGCAGTATCCAGAACCTTTGCTTCCGTGTCCGTATATTTCTTATCCGGTCTGAGCATCATCAATATGTTCTCTGCCGTAGACAGATTCTTATCCGGATGATGGATAAACATACTTCCATCTTTTTCATAATGATTATAAGCATTGTACGCATACACCGCCAACAAAGGGAATTCACTGATTAACTGAATACATTGACGAAGCGAGTTACTGACACTTGTATCTTTAGCCTTTTTATCATAGGAAGCAAGGGTAAGAATACTTCTGGTCATGGTATTCATTACATCCTCCGAGGGTGCCTTCATAATCACATCTCTCGTAAAATTTGTAGGAAGCGTTCTGCATTCTCCAATCATCTGCCTGAATTCTGCCTCCTGTTGCTTATCAGGCATTTCTCCCATCAGAAGAAGATATGCTGTTTTCTCAAAACCATATTCATGCTTACCCAAATGATTGATCAGCTCTTCCACACGGTATCCTCTGTACCAGAGTTCTCCGTCACAAAGTACCTTCTGATTGTTTACGATCTTAGAAGATACGATTTTAGATATATTGGTAAGTCCTGTAAGTACGCCTTTGCCATTTTCATCCCTTAAGCCACAGTTTACACCATATTCTTCAAACAACCGCGGTGATATGTTGTCATTTCCCGAACATATCTTTTCCAGTTCCATTACATACTCATTCATCTGCTCCATATTCATCTGTTCCGTATTCATCCGCTTCTACCTCCAGACTCTCTATTTCACTGCTCATAACGGTTTCCAACTGTTTCATAAGCTGCAGAAGCTGGATCAGATTATCCTTCCCGAACTTATCAAACACTTTACCGTAATAACGCTTCATCGCTTCTTCCTGCTCTTGTAACAGGTTTCTCCCGCTTTCCGTAATGGTAACATAGGTTCCTTCGCTTCCGTTTCCGTCATGGGACCATAATACATAGCCTTTATCACGGAGACGCTCTATCATTTTAGAAGTCTGCCGCATTGTCATCTGCAGCTTGTCAGACAGATCCTTTAAATAGGTACGACCGGAATAAATATCTGCCATTTCCTCTTCCATAGCAATATGATGTAACGCAATATACTCCGGAATACTCATTTTCATAAAGATATCTTTGATATGCTCCCGATTGAACAAATATCTCTGATAGGTCAGTTCATTGGACAACTTCATAACATCTGTATTTTCTACCATTTAATAATCTTACCTCCCTTTCATTCTGTAAACTTATCGGCATCAGCCAGAAAGCCCCACCTTTTATAAAACAAATGGGGAAGTAACAGACCGTCACTTCCCCTCGTTATCACTACAAATACTTTTTAATAGCCCATATCCGGCTGTGGAGCTGCTGCCGGTGCAGGTTCTTTAATGTCTGCCACTGCAGCTTCCGTTGTCAAAAGCGTTGCAGATACACTGACAGCATTGGAAAGAGCACTCTTGGTCACTTTAACAGGATCGATAATGCCTTTGTCCATCATATTGACATAGCTTTCTGAAACTGCGTCAAAGCCCATGCCATCGTCCAATTCTTTCACCTTATTGACAATCACGGCGCCTTCTAAGCCTGCATTCTCAACAATGGCACGAAGCGGTGCTTCCAAAGCCTTAGCTACAATTTCCGCACCGGTCTTCTCATCACCCTCCAGCGTAGCAGCCAGTTCACGCACCGGTTTCTGTGCATGGATATATGCAGAACCGCCGCCGCTGATAATACCTTCGGAAACTGCGGCTCTTGTTGCATTCAGAGCGTCTTCCATACGGTATTTTGCTTCCTTCATCTCTGTTTCCGTAGCAGCGCCGATCTTGATAACGGCAACACCGCCACCCATCTTGGCAACACGGTCTAACAGCTTGTCACGGTCAAAGTCAGAAGTCGTATCGGCAGCCTGTCTCTTGATAGAAGAAATCCTGTCTTCGATATCCTCCTTCTTACCTTCTCCATCAACAATCGTAGTATGCTCCTTGGTAACCTTCACGGATTTAGCCTGACCAAGCATCTCAATCGAAGTATCTTTAAGCTGCATGCCCAGATCCTCGAATACCACCTGACCTCCTGTCAGAGCAGCAATATCTTTTAACATCTCCTTACGGTTATCTCCGTAGCCCGGTGCCTTAACCGCAACTACCTTCAAAGTACCGCGTAATCTGTTTACAATCAGTGTAGTAAGGGCTTCTCCCTCAATATCCTCTGCAATGATCAGAAGCTCTCTGCCCTGCTGCATGGTCTGCTCCAGAATCGGCAGAATATCCTGAATATTGGAAATCTTCTTATCCGTCAGAAGGATGTATGGATGGGTCATATTGGCAACCATCTTCTCCTTGTCATCACACATGTAAGAGGATAAGTAACCATTATCAAACTGCATACCTTCCACCACATCGATTTCCGTATTCATGGTCTTGGACTCTTCGATGGTGATAACACCGTTCTCTCCGACCTTTTCCATGGCATCCGCAATCATCTGTCCGACTTCTTCATTTCCCGCAGAGATTGCAGCAACCTTGGCGATATGATCCTTGCCGGTAACCGGTCTGCTCATCTGAATAATAGAATCAATTGCCTTCTCTGTCGCTTTCTTCATACCTTTTCTCAGGATGATCGGATTGGCTCCGGCTGCAATATTCTTCATACCTTCATTGACAAGTGCCTGTGCCAGAACAGTTGCGGTTGTGGTTCCGTCTCCTGCCACATCATTGGTTTTGGTTGCAACTTCCTTTACAAGCTGGGCACCCATATTCTCATAACGGTCTTCCAGTTCAATTTCCTTGGCAATCGTCACACCATCATTGGTGATCAGTGGCGCACCGTAAGACTTGTCCAGAACAACGTTTCTTCCTTTCGGTCCGATTGTTACCTTTACAGTATCTGCAAGCTTATCAACGCCTGCCTCCATCTTTTTTCTTGCATCAATATCAAATGAAATCTCTTTTGCCATTTTATATTCCTTCTTTCTGCTGTGTTATATTTAATCCTCAACAATGGCTGCAATGTCTTTCTGGCTGACTATGATAAATTCTTCTTCCTCCAGCTTGACATTCGTACCCGAGTACTGGGAATAGATTACTTTGTCACCGGGTTTTACCTGCATCTCAACTTTCTTGCCATCACTCTCCGTTCCCGGTCCTACAGCAACAACAACTGCTGTCTGAGGCTTCTCTTTCGCGCTGTCCGGTAAGATAATTCCTGACTGTGTCTTCTCCTCTGCTTCCTGTTGTTTCAGAATTACTCGATCTCCTAACGGTTTCAATTGCATAACAGTTACCTCACTTTCTTTTTGTTAGCACTCTTTTTTATCGAGTGCTAATCCAACTGTAAAAATATGTGCTTCCTCAGAAGCACATTTAAATAGTTTGTTTCCAAACCTTTTGTTTAGAAAGTATTATAGCACCTGTCAATAAGATGTCAACCGGTTTTTTATAGTTTCTTTTTTTTTAATAATTATAAATTTTATCTATCCGATATACCATATGGCTTCCCGTCAGCTTCACTCCAGCAGTCTGTCCAGATTCCTGTCAATCTGCTCTGCTACCTGCTTAAATACTTCCAGGGAACTACTGTCAATACCGTATACAACTTCTGCCATCAGATCCGCCCACAGCTTCTCCATCTCTTTGCAGATCTGCAAAGAAGCTTCCGCCAGACTGTATTTCACATACCGGCGGTCCTTCTCATCTCTCTCACAGACGATATAACCTTTCTTAACAAGGTTATCCAACGTGGTTGAAATATGCCCCTTATTCATCTGGGTATACTGACAGATATCCGTCAGCGTGGTTATCTCATCATAATGAAACAACAGATAGATCACATCAAGCTCCAGTCTGTTTAAATTGGTTTCATTCCTGGCATCCAGCATTGCCTTGTCCAGAAGCCTCTTAAATTTACCACCCCGTAATATGCCTTCTACATTCATCCAACACACCTCTATATTATTTCTTAATCTGATATCCGCAATAATCCATAACCAGTTCACTGAACATGGCATTCGCCCAGGCAAACCACTCTCTTGTATACTGCCTGTCATCATCCACACAAAAGCTTTCATGCATCAGCCCCGTCCCACCGTCCGTGGATGCTATCCTGTCTATGATTTCCTTCTGCTCCTGCCTGCTCTGTGCCGTAAGCCCCTGCATGCACAGCGCTATCGGCCAGACATAGCCGACCGGTGTGTGTGGACTGCCGATTCCCTTAGCTTTCGCTCCCTCATAATAATAGGGATTGGCTTCGCTCAGGATCATCTGCCTTGTATTCTCTGCCACCTGTCGGTTACGCCCCCGATAGCCCAGATAATCCATGGAAAGAAGACTTGGTACATTGGCATCATCCATCAGATTAAACTGTCCGTATCCGTCCACCTCGTAGGCGTATACTTCTCCATAGCCTTCTCTGCGGGTAATGGCATAGGTTTCGATCCCTTCATAAACTTCATTCTTTAATAAGGCTGCTTCCTGTGCTAACCCGGAATCCTTCAGGATAGCTCTTGCAATCTCTTCCAAATACTCTAATACCACTACTGCAAACATATTGGAGGGAATAAGATACCCATAGGTACAGGAATCGTCACTGGGGCGAAAACCTGACCAGATCATTCCGGTCCCGGACCTGACAAGGGCACCTCTTCCGTCTCTGGACAGCGTATCCGTTGCATATGTGTTCTTCCTGACAAACCGATACTCCGACTTCTCTTCATGATATTGTTCCGTACGGAACACCTGCAGAATCTTCCGTACACCATCAAGAAAAAACCGATCAAATTGATCGGTTCTTCCTGTATTTTTCCAGACCAGATAAGCGAACTGAATAGGATAACACAAAGAATCCACTTCGAACTTTCTCTCCCACAGCCAGTCGTTCATGTCTGTCTCATCCTGCGCCCAGCAGTTGCCGTTTGGTTTTTCATTAAAAGCATTGGCATAAGGGTCTATACAGATGTATTGGAACTGTCTGTGCACAACCCCTACCAGAATATCGGCAAGCTGCCTTTCAGTACCGGCCGGAATCAGGTATGGCCGAAGGGAAGCGGCGGAATCTCTAAGCCACATAGCCGGGATATCCCCGGTAACAACATACACCGTATCGTCATCCATGTAACGTACTGCCGTATCCAGCGTATTCGTATAGCAGTTTTTGAAGATCTCATAGATCCGGGGTTCCCCTGCAAACACAGATTTTACTTTATCTAAGATAATATTCATCGGATCCATAATTACTCTACTCTATCCAATCACTAACGTTCTTCTCGGAAATATGCCAGTCCCAGACTTGCCGGCGGCTGATTCTCACGCTTGCTTCGCATACTGGTGACCACAAGAACAACTAATGTAACCACATACGGGATCATCTTGTATAATTCCTGAAACTCCATGTGATCCATTCCCGTAGGAATATACAGATACAGGATATAAAGCCCACCAAACAGGAAAGATGCCAGTACACTGATATTCGGACGCCAGATCGTAAAAATAACAAGGGCAATCGCAAGCCATCCTCTGTCACCAAAAGCATCATTAGACCATACGCCACAGGCGTAATCCATGACATAATATAAACCACCCAATCCTGCTATCATACAGCCGACACAGGTAGCTATATACTTATACCTCGTCACACTGATTCCGGCAGCATCCGCCGTATTAGGGCCTTCGCCAACTGCTCTCAAATGCAGTCCGACACGTGTATGATTCAGAATATAAGAAGCCACCAACGCAATAATGACTCCCAGATATGCCAGAAATCCATAGGATAAAAACAGCTTGCCAAACCAACCCAGCTTACCCGCAAAAGGAAGGGCTTTACTGAAATAGCCGCTGGTAGCAGTCAGAGCAATCGAAGGCACATCACTGTCAACCAGTTTGATCAGGGAACCTCCGAAGAAATTACCGAAGCCCACGCCAAAGGTTGTCATAGCCAGACCGGTTACATTCTGATTGGCCCGCAGCGTTACCGTCAGGAAACAGTAAAGCAGTCCCATCAGCAAAGATCCCAGCAGACAACACAGCATCGGAATCAGAATCGCCAACACCGGACTCATGGCTGATGCATCCGGTACCGATCTCTCATAAATGAAGGAACCGATTACACCGCTGATAGCGCCCACATACATAACACCGGGGATTCCCAGATTCAAGTTGCCGGATTTCTCCGTAACAATTTCACCGGTACATCCATACAGAAGCGGAATGCCCTGTACCACAGCTCTCGGAATAAATGCAAGTAAAAAATTCCACATGATTACTGTCCCTCCTTCTCTGCTTTACGACGGAAGCGAATCTGATAGGTAATAAAAAACTCACATCCGATAATGAAAAACAGGATAATACCCGTCAAAATATCCGAATAGGAATGATTTAATCCGAAATTGGTAGAGATTTCACTGGCTCCACGATCCATGAAAACAATCAACGCACTGGAGAAAATCATGGTTACCGGATTAAATTTGGACATCCAGGACACCAGCACCGCAGTAAATCCCTGTCCTCCGGCAATCGTGGTAGTAATGGTATGATTGATACTTCCCACAAGAAGCAGACCTACCAGACCGCAGATACCGCCCGATAACGCCATGGTACGGATAATGACCTTCTCCACCTTGATACCTACATATTTTGCTGTATTCTCACTCTCACCCACAACACAAATCTCGTAGCCCTGTTTACTGTATCTCAGGTAGATATACATGAACACAGTAATCGCCACTGCCACCAGAATGCTCAGGAGATATTTAGATCCGAAAAGCTGAGGCAGCCAGCCCACATTGGAATCCTGATTAATAATACCAATCTTACCGGACCCCTTAGGTACTTCCCATACAATCGTGAAAAAGGCTACCAGCTGCGTAGCAATATAATTCATCATCAGAGTGGAAAGCGTCTCATTAGTATTCCATTTCGCCTTAAAAAAGGCCGGGATAAGGCCCCAGATAACACCGGCCGCAATACTTGTAATTACCATACAGAGCATTACAAGCGCATTGGGCAGCCTGCCACCCAGACAGATCATACAGGCAGCAGCAGCCAGACCACCGATCAATACCTGACCCTCTCCGCCAATATTCCAGAATCTCATCTTAAAAGCCGGAGTCAAAGCCAGCGCAATCAAAAGTAAAATAGAAGTATTCTGGAGCGTAATCCAGATTTTTCTGGTGGAGCCAAAGGCTCCGGCAAAAATCGACTGATACACCTGCAATGGATTAATACCCGTGGTAATGGTCGTCACAACGGCACAGAGAAGAAGTGCCAGCACTATTGCCGCCGCACGGATTCCCATAGACTGATACCATGGAAGTGCAGCCCTTTTCACGATATGAAATAATGGTTCTTTATTCTTATCATTCATTCTCTCCGGTGCCTCCTACTCTGGTCATCAACATGCCGACCTGATTTTTATCCGTCTTTCTTGCATCCACAATCCCGCTGACCTGTCCACCGCAAAGCACCAGGATTCGGTCACACAGTTCTACCATAACGTCCAGATCTTCTCCGACAAAAATAACAGCTACGCCCTTTTTCTTCTGCTCATTAATCAAATCATATATTGTATAAGAAGAATTAATATCAAGACCTCGTACCGCATAAGCTGTCAGCAATACGGTAGGCGCAGAAGCAATCTCACGACCAACCAGCACTTTCTGTACATTTCCGCCGGAAAGTCTTCTGACCGGAGTCGTAATCCCCGGTGTCACCACATCCAGGTTCTGCACTACATCCTCCGCCAGTTGCTTAGACGGTTTTCTGTTTGTAAAAGGAGTATGACCGCTACGGAAAGAACGGAGCATCATGTTATCCGTAAGATCCATATTGCCTACCAGTCCCATTCCCAATCTATCCTCCGGGACAAAGGAAAGGGAGACACCCATCTCCGCAATTTTGAGCGGATCCTTACCGATCAGCAGTTCTTTGGTGTCATCATCCTCCACATAATTAATGGTTCCAGATTCTATTACCTGCAGTCCCGCAATTGCTTCCAACAGTTCTTTCTGACCACTGCCCGAAATTCCGGCGATACCGAGAATTTCTCCGCTGTTTGCCGTAAAAGACACATCCTGCAGCTTCAGCACACCCTCTTCACTGCGTACAGTAAGTCCCTGCACCTCAATACGGGGCTTGGGATCTACCGGGTCGGGTCTTGCAATATTTAATGTTACCGCATGTCCCACCATCATGTTAGTCATCTCTTCCACATTGGTATCTTTGGTGTCCTTACTGTCGATATACCGGCCATCCCTAAGTACCGCAACACGATCAGACAAAGATTCCACCTCATGCATCTTATGGGTAATAATCACAATTGCCTTGCCGTCATCCCGCATCTTGCGTAATACTTTGAACAGCTTCTCTGTTTCCTGAGGAGTCAGTACTGCCGTAGGCTCATCCAGAATCAGGATATCCGCACCACGATACAATACCTTCACGATTTCTACGGTCTGCTTCTGGGAAACAGACATTTCATAAATCTTCTGTTTGGGATTCACTTCAAATCCATACTTTGTACAAATTTCCTCTATTTTTCGGGAAGCTTCCTTGATATTCAGCTTGCCGGGTAGTCCCAGGATAATATTCTCCGTTGCCGATAAAACATCAATCAGCTTAAAGTGCTGGTGCACCATACCGATTCCCAGCTTCAGAGCATCCTTAGGTGATTTGATGACCTCCTCTTTGCCATTAATGAAAATCTGTCCCTGGTCAGGAAAATAGATGCCGGAAAGCATATTCATCAAAGTTGTTTTCCCACTTCCGTTTTCTCCCAGCAACGATAAAATCTCACCCTTATAAATATCCAGATTGACCTTATCATTGGCAACCACGGAGCCAAAGGTTTTCGTAACATTTCTGATAGAAACTGCCGCTGTTTTGGTTTCCATTGTTTATCCCCCTTCAGGTTATTGGCTGTTCTGCCTTTTTCTATCCGGTCGAAGTTCCTCCTCGGCCATATAGAAAAAGACTGAACATTCCTTTCATGGAAAAGGGCGGCGCGGCGAAATTCGCTGTGCCGCCCTCTGCAATTATTATTATCCTAATTGCCAGGCTTTCCTTATCATTAGAATGCAGTATCCAGAAGTGTGATACCGTCAATCTGTACATCGAAGTAAGGAGCGGAACGGAAACCCTCGCCGGACTCATGGAAGTATCCGTCACTTACTACCTCATGATCAGGTGTGTAATCAGCATCTGTATCCACATCTGCTTCATAGCTGTCTAAAGTTGCGCCATTTACAGTAAATGTACTGATATCAAATACGTGTACATTACCTGCAATCAGTTCAGCCTTAGCTGCATCGATTGCTTCCTGTGTTCCCTCTGCAGCTGCAGAACCAAGCTCTGTCAATTCAACAGCGCCGTTCTCTAAGGAACCGCTCCAGTCAGTATCAATAGCAGTACCGCTTGCTACACACTGAAGTGCGTACTCAAAATAAGGTACCCAGTTGATTCTGGAAGATACGATAAAGGTATTCGGGCAGGCACTTGCTGTACTTCCGTTGTAGGAAATATCCGGTACGCCTGCTGTCTCACATGCAGTAGGAGCACCCATGGAATCTGCATGCTGGCTGATCAGTACACAACCATCCTCAATCAGCTTGTTAGCGCCTTCCTTCTCTGCTGTCTCATCATACCAGGAACCTGTAAAGGTTACTTCCATGGTAGCTGTAGGGCAGACAGAACGTGCACCTAAGAAGAAAGATGTATAACCGGAAATAACCTCTGCGTAGGTATATGCACCAACATAACCAATCTTAGCCTGATCCTCGGTAATATCACCATTTTCAATCATCTCATTTAACTTCATACCTGCTGCAATACCTGCCAGATAACGGCCATCGTAGATAGATGCAAATGCATTGTGGAAATTCTCAAGATTCTCTGTGTGAGCCTTTGTACCGGTTGCATGGCTGAACTGTACATCCGGATACTCTTTAGCTGCCTCAATCATATAATCCTCATGACCAAAGCTGTCTGCAAAAATAAAATCACATCCTGCATCAGCAAGCTCGCAGGCTGCATCATAGCATTCCTGACCCTCAGGAATATTGGTCTTGATCACGCACTCAACACCTAAATTCTCACAAGCTTCCTTAGCAGCGTTTAAGAAGTTCAGGTCATAAGTGGAATTCTCATCATGCAGGAAAATAAAACCTGCCTTTAAACCTGCTGTGTCAGCAGCTGCCTCAGTATCGGCTGCCTCTTCTGTCTCTGCAGTATCTGTTTCTTCTGTCTCTGCAGTATCCGCTTCTTCTGTTGCCTCAGTCTCTGCAGCAGTTCCGCTTTCAGCAGTATCAGCTGCAGCAGATCCGCATCCTGCCAGCATGCTGACTGTCAAAGTCATGGCTGCAAGTATGCTTACAACTTTCTTTTTCATAATTCTTCTCCTCCTGTTGTTTATCAACGTTTCTCCTTGAAAGCTAACTGAAAAAGGGCAGTATGACACATCCATACAACCCCATTGTCTGCTCTCAACACTTGTCAGTATAATCATCTGCAACTGCCATTGTCAAGAGATGTATAAAATTTTGTTATTTTTTACCGAAAAGTTATTTCACCGGTCTTGGCATCCATGCTTTCCACGATAGCCAGCGACTCCAGACGTACACCTTTGGAACGTATCAGATCGCCACCCTTCTGAAATCCTTTCTCTACGGCTATACCGATTCCTTCCACCGTTGCACCGGCTTCCTTTACAATTTCCAACAGTCCCTCCAGCGCACAGCCGTTAGCCAGGAAATCATCAATGATCAGAATGTGATCCTCCGGTTTAATAAATTTCCTGGAAACAATGACATCATAAACCTTTTTATGGGTAAAAGACTGAATCTTCGTGGAATACACTTCTCCGTCAATATTCAGTGACTGTGTCTTCTTGGCAAATACCACAGGCACATGAAAATGCTGGGCTGCCACGCAGGCAATCCCGATGCCGGAGGCCTCCACTGTCAGTATCTTGGTAATCGGACAATCCGCAAACAGTCGGGCCCATTCCTTCCCCATTTCATTGAACAAGTCGATATCCATCTGATGGTTCAAAAAAGAATCTACTTTTAATACATTTCCTTCCTTAACCGTTCCGTCCTTCCGGATTCGTTCTTCAAGTAATTTCATTGCTGCACCTTCTCCTCTCCGTTTCGTTGCTGATAAGAATTATTTTATCATAGTTTTATCATTTCGAGTAGAAATTCTGAAATACAACGGATGTGTTTGAAAGTTACCACTCTATTTTCCCAAAAAATCTCCTATAATATAATCTTCTGTATCCCATCGAGGAATCCGAATCATGATATGATTTGCTTCCAGCACCGCGATAACTCCCGTTCTTCCATACGGAAAGGTTTCAGCAGATTTTTCCGGAATCACAACCGTTCCACCCGTTTTTAAATACTTCAGCAATGCTGAAACAGCCGAAATTTTTTCTTCCACATTACAAGGAATCCCTTTAAGCCATAGAAATATGCTGTCGTATACTCCCTCTAAACGGGATATGCTCTCTATCGTTACCCCATCCTCCAGTCCGGTGCTGTCAGCACAGAATATTAGTGTCCTGCCATCAGCAGAAAAGCCATGGTAACTTCTCAGCATTTCTTCCTTATCAAATGGTTCCTCTGACACTTTTGTGCTACAAAACATCATTTCCGGCATCTTCATCTCAAGACTGTGCAGAATCCGGTAATCCCTCTCCAGTACCCTGCTGTCATTATGGCACATAAAGATCGAGGCACAAGCAGTTTCCAGATCCACGGTACGAACCAGCCTGTCCGTCAACAGAGTAGATTGAAGATTGGAAGTCTGAACACTGTCAAGTTCCTGAATAATACTTAACAACGGCACATTATCATAGACTGCTTCTTTGCCCATGAGCATAACCTTTATCATAGCTTCCATGCACGGGTGATAAGGCACCTGCGCCTGTTTTCGGAAAAGCTCAGCATCCAGATAGGCATCCAGTGAGTGGTCCGTAATATGATGTCCCAGATACTTTTCCATATAGCTTTTCTTAAGCCCTGCACCCATTGGTCTTGCCCCCAATTCTATCAGGACAGGTCCATCAGCTGTCAGCATATATTCTCCGTGGGTTGGTCCGTATTTTATGTCCAGTGCATCAACCACCTGCAGGGCATATAGACACAACTCATATTCATAAGCATCCGGCTGTGTCACAAGACGGGCATAATTGTAGGCATTTCCGTCTCTGCCGTTACCAATCGGTATCTTGTCATAACGCCAGATATCCGAAATATAATGCTCGCCGTTCCGGCTGATGGTATTAACGATATATTCCGTACCAATCAATAGTTCCTGAACAAGCAGGGAGCTCGATTTATCACCAAACATATTTTCCCCTGCAAATCCTTCCTGTATTATGTCCAGGATTTCCTTCTGCCCATGACATATATGAACTCCTACCGAGCCTGAACCATCCTTCGGCTTGACTACGGCATTATCAAGCTTCTCCTCCTTCAGAAAAGCTTCTGCCTCCCCGACAGTGCTGATGAGTCTCCCACGAATATGGGGAAGCCCACGCTCTCTAAGCCTCTCCTGCATAAGATTCTTATCACGGTGTAGGGCAGAGCTTTCCGGTGGATTACCAGCCAGTCCAAGATCTCTGGCAATTCTGTCTCCGAGTTCTGCTCCAAGCTCACTGCCGATTACAACACAAATGACCGGATACTTCCTGATTTCACTGATCAAGGTCTCATAATTACCGGTATCCGCAATATATAATACTTCTTCCGGGAAACGTGCTCTGGCAGTTTCTCTCATCTTCTCATACACACCCACATTTTCTCCCGTTCCTATTAATAATGGGAAAACAACTATCGGACAAAATCCCCTGCTTATGACATCATATACATAATTTTCACCTGTAGACAGCGGCTCCATAATTAAAATACATTCTTTCATAATATTATCACTCCTTCTCTGATAAAATGATGCGGGTACTGTTCATTCCAAGCAGTCTGGAATATTCCAGACAATCGGCAAGCGTATGCAACATTTCCAGATGACCAATCTTGCCTTTCTCCGGCTCCTTAAATATATTAAGCGCTGACATCGGCTTGCCATCATTTCGAAAATATATCCTTATCTGTCCGTCCCTGACCTTAATCCTGACATCGAGATATCCGGTGTCTTCTGTTTGTTCCAGTGTGTACAATGCCATTTCTTCGGCAATCACACTGCCATACAGACTTAATCTCTTCCCGCATCCTGCACTGCTCAGAAAACGCATCACGGAATCCGACATATAAACTGCATTGTCGGCAGAATCCTCAATCGTCACATCAAACACCTTATCATCTGTTTCCGATTGTGGGAGAAGGAGAATACCTTTTCCGCTTTCAGGACTTTTCTTTCGTATCAATTTTGTAATCAAAATAACCCATAACAGACAAAATATTGATGCAACAGAAAATGAAACCCAAAGTCCGTCAATTTCCCATACATAACACATTCCCCATGCAATGGGCAGTACAAGGAAAGAATCCAGCACTGATACAGACAAAGCAAGCTTCTTAAAAGATCGTGAAGAGAAATAATACATAATAAAAAGTACACTCGCCCTGAAGAGATGGGAAACCGAGAAAATCCGAAATCCAACTCGCTCTATGGCAATTGCTGCATCGGAGGTCACATTGTATATTCTCCCTATCTGCTCCGGGAACAGTTCAAACAACAGAATAACCACCGCAATCACAGAAATCATGACCGCATAGGCATGTCTTGTACAAAGCCTGATTCCTTTTATGTCCTCTTCTCCGTTAAGTGTAGCAACAATGGGCAGGAAGCTCTGAAGCACCCCTCCGATTACCAAACTGACAATGGAAAGTGTCTGAATACAAAGTGAAACAACAATCTGTCCATCCAGTCCGGCATACCGGGCTGCTAAAAGATTCATGGCAGATATTTTACAAGCCAGCCCAAGCTGTCCCAGACCGGCTGCTGCTCCGGCTCCAATCGAGGAAAATAGCATTCTCCATGCATCGGAATCTATTTTCCGAAAATGTAAATTCGTTCTTTCTCTCATAAACAGGAGCAGAACACAGGCACACAAATATCCGACAAGTGTCGCATATGCGGCTCCCTCCACGCCGAAACCAACTAACCTGATCAGAATAACATCCATGAGCAGATTGATAACATTAGCTGCTATAACAAGGAAACTTGACAGTTGTGGATTTCCTGCCGCAACAAGATAATTGGAAAGACAGATAACCAACATATAAGGAACTCCGAATATTGCAATGGCCCTGATATAACGAGTCATTTCCGAGAACAGCGATAAATCAGAAATCAGGAGCCGGGAAGCGGTATCTGCTGCAAGATAAATCGGAATGACCAACATAGCAGAAAGAATCAAAATGGAATAGACTGAGACCGTGTAAACCGATGCCGCTTCATCATTTCTCCTCTCTCCCATAAGATTCGCATAGATTACGCTCCCTCCTACCCCGATTAAAGATGCCGCAAATGAAAAACACAGCACCAATGGCATTGCTGCATTTACGATTACCAGCGCTTCCTCTCCTAAAAGGGAACTGACAATAATACTGTCTACAAATTCGCTCAGTGAAGTCCCCATGTTAAGGAGTACCATGGGTAAAAGATACCGATTAAAGCACTTTTTGACCAGTATTCCATTACGTTTCAGTCTTTCCATATACTCATATTCTCCTCAAGTAAGAAGTATCTTTATTGTGTAATCATAACACATTAAATGTAACGAATACAACATGATATATCTTGACATCCCATGCATCGGCTTCTATAATGGAAACAAAAAAAAGGGTTTTTGTTTCCATCATGAAAGACAAAATCATTCATACATCCATCGAAAGCCTCCGTCAGGAAGGTCTGAAATTTTCAGTGGACACACTAGCCGGCAAATTGAATATCTCCAAAAAGACCATTTACAAGTTTTTTCCGGACAAGGAAGCTCTTGCTCTGGCTATCTATGAGAAATATTATACCGATGCAAAGCAGAAGGCACAAATGCTGATACAAAGCAATGTGCCCTCTTTACATTCCGATCTGCTCTCTCTTTATTTTGATTCCAAAATAATGACCCGCAGAGATATTTTTAATAAATACAAGTTAAATGAGAAACTCTGTTCCTATACCACAGAACAGAATAATGCCCTGTGGGAAGAGATTGCTGCATCCTTTAAACAGGACTCAGCAAAGAAAGATATGAATACCCTGCGTATTATCGTGGACGGTGCCTTTGAGAAGCTATGTGAGACACAACAAAGTCCAAATACAGTAATAGAAAGGCTGGTAGAATTATTATGATGACAGGATTACTTCGCATTATCGCAATCATTGCCACAGCTTCTGTTTGCGGTACAGTCGATCGGTACATTTCTGTTTGTATCCGCAGCATTTTCGGTTGTATTCTGGATTGCCGGCATCCCGATTTATTTAGCTTTTATATTCGGAGGGATTGCGCTGGCAACCGCACCCGCGCCTGCCTTGTCAATTGTCAACGAATATCACACAAAAGGCCCTGTTACCAAAACCCTGATTCCGCTTGCCGCACTGGATGATATTATTGGTGTTATTGTTTTCTTTACCGTCATTTCCATTGTAAGCGGTACCCATAACGCCGGTTCTACCTCTCCCTTTGCCGTGGTTGGAATGGTTGTACTCCCATTTATCATCGGTATCTTAACAGGCGTTTTGGCTTCACTAATCATGAAATGTGTCAAAAACAGCCGGATTCGTTTCGCGTTACTGCTCTTTTTCCTTTGCGCATCCACGCTTTGCGGTCTGCTCATTGACAGATTTATTTTTCACACATTCTGCCTGAATTACCTGCTGATTGGTATGGCATTCAGCGCCACCGTTGCAAATATGCTGCCGGAAGAGGTACTTTCTGAAACTCTGGCACTGTACAGCCCTATCTTAAATCTGTCACTTATCATTGTGATCGTGAACTTAGGCATGCCCTTAGACTACCGCCTGATTGCAGGTGCCGGTCTCTTTACGGCCATATATATCCTGGCCAGAGCCATTGGCAAAATCGGTGGTGCTTATCTGGGCGGCAAACTGACCAAAGCCGAGCCGGCCGTTACCAGATACCTCGGTTTCACGTTACTGCCGCACTCCGGTGTCTCTTTGGTATTTACAGGAATCGCTACCACTACTTTGGCGGCAATCGATGTTTCTTTAGCCAACATAATATCCGGAACGATTGTCGCCGCAGCGATCATTAATGAGATCATAGCCGTGATTATTGCAAAATTTGCTTTCAAATGGGCCGGGGAAATAGAGGAGTAGGGAACTCCTCCTTATAAACACTCCATAAGAATTTCGTAAATTTCATCCCTGTCAAGTTCGCGTGGATTACACTTGATAATGTTGCAGGTATCAGCCACCTGCCTCAGAACTTCCGGCGTAATCTCTACCTTGGACGCAAGTTCTCCCATTTTGGTGGGCAGTCCACACTCTTTGATAAAATTGCTCAACGCTTCAATGCCTGCTTCTGCTGTATATACACCAAATACGACCTTTGCAAACCGTGTAAATTTCTCCGGTGCATCCTCCACAATATGACGATAATAGGCTGGATGAATTATCGCCAGTCCCTGCCCATGATTACAGTTAGTGTAAGCACCCAACTGATGCTCCATCTGATGCGCCTGAAAATCCGTGAGCCGACCGCATTTCAAAATCCCATTTTCTGCCATAGCAGAATCCCACATCAGGTTACTTCTTGCCTGCATATCATTGATATCTACGAGCAGCCGACGCATATTAACAACCGTGTTACGCATGATTGCCAACGCCACATCATCAGACACATTATCCTCATCGGAGCTGCCTAAATAGGTTTCCATTGCATGACTGAGTGTATCAAAAGCACCGGATAGAACCTGCATAGGTGGCACAGACATGGTATAAGCCGGATCAAGAACGGCAAAAGTAGCTGCAGTTCCAAAAATCGGTCCCTTCCATGTTTTTTCCTCATAAGTGATTACTGCACCTGCATTCATTTCCGCACCGGTACCGGAAGCAGTAACAACGGCACCCATCGGAATCCCTGCTGTGGGAAATTGTCCTTTACCATACTCCATGTCCCAAATATCCTCGTCCAGTACAGCCTGTGCAGAAATTACCTTACAACAATCAATCACACTGCCGCCGCCCACAGCTAAAATGAAATCCACATGCTGCTCACGGGCAAGTGCGGCACCTTCCTGAACCTTCGAATAAGTAGGATTCGGCATGATACCGGAGAAATCCACTATCGCTTTTCCTGCCTGCTCAAGTAGTTCCTTCATTTCATCATAAATCCCATTCTTTTTGACAGAACCACCTCCATAAGCCAGCATAACCGTTTTGCCAACCGTTCCAAGCTCTGCAAGAAATGCTCCTGCTGCACTCCCTTCACCAAAATAAACCTTTGTAGGATAAGAAAAAGTAAATTTGTTCATTGTGAAAACCTCCCTATTTGAGTGTCATAAACCACTCTACCTTCTGAGGATCGTAATGTGAGAAGAAAAGACTTTCTCCTCCATCAAGCCTCTCAATTTCAGACATATCATCCGCTGATAATTCAAAATCAAAAATCGCAAAATTCTGTTCCATACGGTCTTTGTGGGTCGTTTTAGGAATAATCACAACATCACTTTGCAGTAAAAATCGAAGCGCAACCTGTGCTGCTGTTTTTTGATACTTTTCTCCAATCTTTGTAAGAACCGGGTTATTAAATATATCATTCTTTCCTTCTGCAAAAGGTCCCCATGATTCAATCTGGCAGCCATATTTCTTCATATATTCCCTCGCCACCTTCTGTTGCTGGAACACATGAGTCTCTACCTGGTTTACTGCCGGTTTGATTTCAGAAAAATTTTCTATATCAATATATCTGTCCGGTCCAAAATTGGAAACTCCAATAGCACGGATTTTTCCTGCTTTATATGCCTCTTCCATTGCACGGTATGTTCCGTAATAATCTCCAAACGGCTGATGGATAAGAAGCAAATCAATATAATCTGTTTGAAGTACCTTTAATGATGCTTCAATAGAAGCTTTTGCTTTTTCATATCCGGCATTGCTAATCCAAACTTTCGTAGTAATAAAGAACTCTTCTCTCGGAAGTCCACATTCTTTTATAGCCTCACCAACACCCTCTTCATTTCCGTATGCCTGTGCTGTATCAATACTTCTGTATCCAACCTCAATCGCTTCAAGAACACATCTCTTGGTATCTTCAGCCGGAGTCTGAAAAACTCCATATCCTAACTTAGGCATTTTAATTCCATTATTTAATGTAACGTACTCCATAATTTACCTCCACTTGTACTAATTTGAAATCCAATCGTTATTTCTAATCTTAGAAACCATAATTGTAGCCGGCGTCTGAAAGCAATCACAATTCCTCTTCTTTTCAAGTAATACTTTACCATTTGGGATTTTAAATGTACAATAACAATACCAAAAAGCACTTTTCATTTTTTAAAATCTAAAACATCTTGGGGAGAGAATTACATGATAAACCTTTATGAAGCAGAACAGTTTGTATTATTTGCAGAGACCGGATCTCTTTCAGAGGTTGCCGAGCGTCTTCATATTTCTGCACCTACTTTAAGCCGCTCGATGCAGAACATAGAAGCTACTTTCGGAGTACAACTATTCAACCGGACCAAGAACAAGCTGACTCTTAATGCAACCGGACTAAAAGCGGTAGAATATTGCAAAACGCTGCTTTCTACCGCTTCCGATACACTGGAAAAAGTGAAAGAATATGATAAAAGTCTCCAAACTATCGTTATAAAATCCTGTGCTCCTGCACCACTTTGGAAGCTGCTTCCTACACTTAATATGTTGTATCCGTCAATGACAATTGCATCATCAATCTGTGATATAAATGAACTTGAAACTGCAATTTCAGAGAATTCCTATGATATCCTAATTTTACCTTATATGACGGAAGCATTATCCATAAATTCCCAGTTCTTCTTTATGGAAGAACATCTTTCTATATGTGTACGGAAAGACCATGAGCTTGCAAGCAAACCATCTGTATCTATGAAAGATCTTAATGGCTATAACTTCCTTCTTCGTTCGGAACTTGGTTTTTGGGATAAAATGTGTCGTCAAAATATGCCTGCATCTAAATTTCTGGTTCAAAATGATGAATTTGAATTCAATGAGCTTGTAAATAATTCCTCACTTCCAAGCTTTACAACAGATGTTGCCATTGAAAGATATCCCATTCCGCAAAACAGAATCGCTATTCCCATTTCTGATGCCGACGCTAATGTTTCGTTTTATATTGCTGTAAAAAACGTATCCAAATATGAATCGCTACTCTCAAAATTCACCCTTTGCAGATGAATTATGTTACTGTTCCCTGCAAATATGCAGTCTTTCTCAATTACCATTTTTGCAACATAACAATTACAATTCGACTAATACATTCCACTTACCATTACGCTTTCCGTTTTCACGACAAATCAAACCTTTGCATTAACATTCGCGCACGTGACATTGATTTCACCATTTTTTGCACCCCTGTATAAAAAAATTAAAAAGTTGCACCATTCCAGCAGACAAAACAACTACTTAATGTTTTCTTCGTTCCAGCCTTTCTCCTTTGCAAGTTCTTTTAAGGTCTCTGGCGAATTTGCCTCAGCTTTATGAATAGTGTCATGGGTTTTACTCTTCACAACTATTATGTTACTAGGATCCAAGGCTTTACTAGGATCATCCTTTTTTCGTGTCATATGATGTCCTTCTGCATCGTCTTCAAATTCTTCTCCAGTCAATTGATCACACGTAATATTCTCAGCCTTAATTTTTTTCTTCGTGAGAGTAGGAAGTTCTTTCTGTATTCTATCAGAATTAATACTTCTTTCTTTTTCAAGTTCCGGTGATTCAATAAATGCATTCATGCAATCTCTTGAATGCTTCAATTTTTCACGTTCTAACTGTGACCGATCCTGCTGTATTTTATTTGTAATCTCTTTTTGACAAGCTGCTACTGAAGCATATTTCTCATTACCGTTATCAAATTTGTCTTCATCATCCAAATCATTATAAAACTTATTAACTCCTGCCTTATCAGTAACTAGGATATCCTTCATTTTCTTTTTTCCAATATATGCTTTTCCTTTACTGTCAATAATACCCGTCTCTTTAATTGCTTTTTGAGGAAGCAAATTTT
The DNA here is from genome assembly GCA_051878995.1 of Lachnospiraceae bacterium. Classification (GTDB taxonomy): domain Bacteria; phylum Bacillota; class Clostridia; order Lachnospirales; family Lachnospiraceae; genus UBA3282. The sequence continues at coordinate 196,598 of JBJELE010000029.1, forward strand.
CCTTTTCAGTTAATTTAGAATTATGAGGGAAATTGATATCAAGGTCCCGGGCTTCATGCTTAATAATTTCATTCTTTTCACCCATTTTACACCTATTCCTCTATCATAGTATCATACAATTTTTTGAGTACGATAAAAGCATTCTTATCAATTCCTTCAGTATCTGGGTGAATATATTTTGCAATATTCTTAAACCATTTTTGTGCTGATTCTTTGTTCTCATACATCTGATCGGTAATACCTAGTAATTCATTTCGTTTCTTTCCTTCCAGTTTTGTTAAAATGTATTCGTATTTTTTACTTTTATTAACAAAAAACTCATCAGTAAAACCAACCCAATTTCTCTTAAGGCAATTAATTACTTCAAGCAGTTCTTCATACGTATTTGCATTTGTGTTCAAAGGAAATATTAACGCATTTATCTCATTTCTAAGTATTTCCTTACTTCCAAGAGATTCCAACTGTGATATATCTTCTATATTCGAAAACTTGTTCATTTTCTCAGTTCCTTTCTTTACCTCATAATCATTTCAAATGCCTTTTTCTTAGACATTCCATAGTCCTCAATAAATACATGAATAGACTCCCCGGTACTTTTTTTACAAATTATAGCTTCGCCCAAATCTGTAAAAGGACCTTCTAATTCATCCTCTATTTCCAAATCAACTGTATCTAATATTTCCAACCACCCATAATCATAATCTTCTGTCTCATACGCAACAAAGCCTCTTTTATAATTCACTTTCTGAACCACTGCTCTCATGATTATTTACCTCCTTATCAACGTCTTTCCATCTTAATAACAATGCTAGATAAATAAATGTAACTAAAACGCAAATAACAAATAAACCAAGTGATATAATTGGCACACATAGACTACTATAATATGTACAATCTATTAACGCACACACCAAAGGAAAAAACACTCCTAAAATTGAAAAAATGATAAAAATAATCAATCCAGATTTCATTCCTTTTGGTTTTTTTATTTCCCTCTTTTTTTCTTCATACTGTGATTTTTCAAATTTTAATTCTTCAATCCGCAATTCCAGTTTTTCAGCTTCTCCTGCTTTCTCGTGATACCACAGTCCCGCAGTTTGTGGAACAATATCTCCAACATCAATTAATGATGGAGAAAATAATAATGAATTTGCACTTCGCTTTTTTTCTCTCTTTTCAATCTCAAATAGCACTTTTTTACAAACCCCATAATCAAATTCATTTGTATACTTTTTTGCCAATACCACCGGTACTTTATCTGAATTCACATCACAGACTTGTTCTTCATTCAAATCAAATATTTCTTCACAAATTTTTAATGCTCTCAGCCAGTACCTTTCCATTTTAAAATAATCGAGCTTTGGTTTTTCTTCTGGCTTATAAACTATATCTATACTTCTATGATCTACCAGCATAGACACATTATCTCTTACAAAATCAAGCGCATCATCATCGTCTAATTCTTCTATTATATCGTCGTGCTGCTTAGTTTTCATATTGAGCTCATCATTAATTTCTTTGATTTTGTCTAAGATGTTATCTCTATCAGCACTGATACTTATTAATTTTGATGCAATAAAGCCGCCAATAATTGCTATAATAGTTGCCGAGCATCCGGCAATAGAATAAAAAAAACTCGCATAATCCACCTAAATAGCCCTCCATACATCTTTGTTATAATAACTGCTAAACTATTTTATCGATATCATCTGTCTCAATTTGAGTATTTCCTCCCAGAACAGAAGCCAAAACAGCAACTGTACCACCAACTACTATAGTAGCTAAAGTAGCCATACCCGCAATAAATCGCTTATTCTCTGTATCCTTCTTATCAACTTTCTCAGCAACATCCTTCATCTGTTCGATAATGTATTTTTTCTGTTCAAATGTTAAATTTTCATTTTCGAGCTCTTTTTGAAGTGAAGTAATTACGGCATTATACGTGTCATAAACCGCTTTAACACTTTCATTATTAGACTCCAATCCCTTATCCAATGATTCCTTATATTCTGTTAACATTTCTTTAGTTGTATTAGCAAATTCAGGGAACTGCTCAAGTGCCTTCTTTGCTACTTCTGGATCCATCTTGTCTAACATGGATGCCATTTTAATCACCTTATCTTTAGTAAGGTGTCTAAAATCTGCAATATCTAGTTTTTTAAGTACTTTTGCTTCTGACATCATAGTGTTATTCCTCCTCATTCGCTAATTGACCTAATACAAAATTACATTCCGTTATCTGCTGCTGGTCATTTGTAATTTCACGCTGCAACTGTTCTATGATTGCTAATTTCTGGTTGATAGACTGATTACGTCTCTCAATTTCTTCCTGAAGATATCTAGTAACATCCTCTTTTGAGAAAGACTCATCACCAGTCTCCTTTGCCTTTTTGGCTGCTGCCAAATAAGTAGCTGCAATACCTCCTACAACTGGAATCGCTGCAATCGGCATCATCATAGCTGCGCCTACTAGGCCACCAGCCATACCAGCATATTTAGGTGAGCTCTTAAGAAACTTATTCAAATCACCTTCAGTTACCACATGTCCATCTTTTCTAGATGCCTTTTCCGCATGCAACTTTCCACTACGAATCCATCTTCGAACCGTTTCCGGTTGCGTATTAAGCATATCTGCTATCTGTTTGACATTATATGTATCCACTGAGCACACCTCACTTTCTTTGTTTCTGGTAATATAATATCACCTTTATACACATTTTACAATATAAATGTTGCATTAATGTAGTGTTAAAATCAAAAGGCCAGTAAACAAATCCAGTAAATCCACACGATTTGCCTACCGGCCTTATATTATTTCTTAAATCTATCTTCTATGTAACACTCGTGGCAGCAGTATTTCTTTAGGTAATTGTCCAATAATATTTGCGGCGTCAATTGCAGAAATCTTTCCTCTATATGGATATATGCCATGCATCGAATTTGGATTATTTACACTCTTTATTTTTTCAAAAATAATCTCAGGATTTCTACTACGCATTTACCTTACCACCTTTTCCTGACTCAGCAATTCGTAAAATAATATCGCTGGTCTCTGTATTAATATAGATATCAAACATTGTCTCGCCTTTTACTACATTTAAATTGTTTAATATCTGCTTTGGTAATCTCACTCTCATGTCCTGTTGAAGTACATAGGTATCGAGTAGTATTTCTTTTTCCATGATTCGAAACCTCCTATTCACCAAATACCATTTGGGCAAATTTCTAGTCTGTTTTCAACCTATTTTTAGTCTGACATCAGTCCGTCATTAGTTTGAAATCGACTATCTTATACAATCAATTTTTACAAATATGCTGTACCAAAAACGAGCTTATCCAATTATATTCAAATAATATTTCATCACATTACACGAATTCCAATTAATAATATAATAGCCATTCACATACACCGATTCATCCTTTTTTCCAGTTGGTTTATTAATCTCTCCATGTACAGGATCTTGGCCTCTAAAATATGCGTAAATTCCATCTTTTCTCTGACCAGAATAAAAATTCTTATCCTGAACCAACGTTAAACAATATGTACCTCTAAATCCTGCTTCTTTAAGTTCCTCCATAAACTTAATATCTTTTATAAAAGAGAACATCTGCTCCGGATACTGTCCATTAAGGGGATACTTAAGTTCAATGGCATACTTCTCATTGTCGTTATAAATTACAATATCGATCTCGTGTTTTACAGTGCCAGTTATACCAAAGAATTTAGTATTTCTTTCAAACTGCACTTTATAACCTGTTAACTTTGCACGTAGAAAAATTCCAAGTTCATGCTGCAAGCTAAACTCGTTATATACCTCTACCTCACCTGTTGCTACCAAATTCATAAACTCATTTATAAGTATCTCTAAATCCATGACTACCTCGCCTTCGATATATCTCTCGCTTCTGAAATTGTGTCTGATGTACGCAAAGTGTCCAGCATGGCCCATACTCTGCCATTGGGATAAATCTTCCCGTTTTTAACTTCTTTCGGTGGAATAATTGCAGGATCAAGTTTATACACAAAAAAATTAACATCCTCTGTAACATCCGGCATTTCAAAAACTTCTTCATGCAAATTTTTTGTTACCACATAATCATCAATATGATGAATAGCCTGTAGCTTTCCACCGTATCGAAATGATATATAGTTTGGTGGTTCCTTTGGCCATCCATTTCCTCCAATAGGATGGAAATACTTGTTATGTTTCTTCACTATTTCAATCCATGTCAAATCACAATTATCTGGTTTCCCGCTGCCTAATACTACAACATAAACCCAATTTGAATCTTTGGTTTGCATAGTCATTATCCCTCCGAGATATTCTTTTAATTCCTCCAATAAATGCTTCTGTTCGTTATTTGAGTCAGCTCTTGAATCCGCAGCTAACTCATAGATCTTTGACCACGACAAATGTTTCACTGGTATGCCATTTACCTCATTAAAAGGCAAATTAGACTTCGCATATTCTATACTGCATTCTGACATGGATACAATCGCCTTATTAATAACTGCTGCCTTTCTAAAATCACTTCGAAGTGAATACTTTGTAAGCTGCTCAGCACCTGGAAGTAACCACCCCCGCTTAGCCTCTATTATCAGATGAAATGTCTGTCCATCCGTCATTTCAATATCAGTTATTCCCGTTTCAGAATCATAATTTTTATAAAGAATATTTACCTCATCTGGATTCGCATCAATTCCAAATACTTCATTTACAACTTTATTCATGAACACCGGGCACTTATTCAAAGCCCACGCTATACTTTTCGTTATATCATTTTCTTTATCTCCGATGAGCTGAAAAATACTAATCACCGCATCACCGTATGCCTTCAATGTACTCACAAATTCACCACCAGTATTCACAAAATAAGGAGGGTGACACTATTCGCGGACACCAAATTACTACCAATACTATTCCGGCGCACAACTTTGGTATCAACAAATTTTTACACCCCTCTGCAATTACTAAATTCTATATACATTTTTCCTGCTAAAAACACAGGTACATATTCTTCAAAAAAGCCCTGAACCCCGCTTAAACTGGGACTTTTCGCGATAGCAAGCACACATTCTCCACATGATTTGTAAACGGAAACATATCATACGGCGTTATCTCCACCACCCGGTACTGTCCCGTCTTACCCCTTCCTCTCGCGGCCTTTCGGCCTATCCCTTTCCCATTGCCGGTTCTAGTCAGATACTTAAGGTCTCGCGCCAGTGTCTCAGGATTACAGGAGATATAGACAATCCTCTCAGGCTGCAGCTGCAGCAGTGCATCCATAAACTCCTCCGTACTTCCGTTTCTGGGTGGGTCCATAAACACTACATCTGCCTTTGTACCCGTTTGGGCCAGCTGCACCATAAATCGCCCCGCATCATTCTGGTAAAAATCCGCATTCCTGATTTGATTGATTTTGGCATTGGTAACGGCATCCCGTACTGCATCTTTATTCAGCTCTACCCCGATGACCTTCTGTGCTCCTTCTGCTGCCGCAAGGCCAATGGTGCCGATCCCGCAGTAGGCATCTATGACCGTCTCTTTACCGGTCAGGTGTGCATATTCGATTGCCTTACGGTACAGTTTCTCCGTCTGTACGGAATTTACCTGATAAAAGGATTTCGGAGAAATCCTGAAAGTCTGTCCGCACAGCACATCTTCAATATATCCTTTGCCGTAGATTACCTGTTCTTTATCTCCTAAAACCATACTGGTCTTTTTATCATTCACATTTACCACAATAGTTGTAATTTCCGGATGTAGTTTACATAACGCATTCACAAAGTTCTTTTTAGAGGGCATAACCGGAGACCCCAATACCAGAACAACCATAATCTGCCCCGTTGTATGCCCCACCCGGACAAGCACATGGCGCAACAGTCCGTAGCCTGTATCTTCATTATAAGTTTTTATTTTAAAGGATTTGGCAAGCTCCCGGAGGGAAACTATGATTGCATCCGCTTTCTGATTCTCCAGCAGGCAGCTGTCCACAGGCACCACATCATGGCTGTTCTCCTGATAGATACCGGACACGATTCCCTTCCCCTTCTGAAAATCATAGACTGCATGCACTTTATTCCTGTAATGCTCCGGCTGCTCCATTCCGACGATACGCTGTACTTTACCGAATTCCTTTACAAGCTGCTCTACATACTTCTGCTTACCGGCAAGCTGCTCCTGATAGGGCATATCAATATATTGGCAGCCACCACATTTCTTTGATACGGGACATCTGGTCTTATTTTTCTTTTCTGCATTTTTCTTATCTGCATTTTTCTTTTCCATATTTCTCTTATCTGTTTTTCTCATCCCAACAGCCATGTCTTTCTCTCCATCTTTCACCCCAACATATATCTTACACATCCTGCTCCGGATACAACTGCGCAGGACTCCGAAGCAATGCAAAACAAAAGCCCCAAGATTTCTCTCAGGGCTATTTTATCATATCCGGTTATGCCGACGCAATCTGCACGCTGTCCATGCCTTCTACCAGATCTCTGGCCAGTACACTGTCGGCCTCATTAATGCGGATTGTAAAGACATTTTTCTCATTATTATTATGGAAAAATCTCTCCCATAATCCTTTCTCTTTCCACTCAATGAAAAAGGATATCCGGTTAGACAGAAGAAGTTTCTCCAGCTTGTCCTTACTCTCCATACTATATACTTTGCAAAAAGGAATTTCATGGTTAAAAAATAATTCACTCACATCAATCGCTGCCATATCGCCACCTCCGCACAACTAGTTTTCTCTCTTTTGTTTCTAGCTTTATGTCAACTCTTTTGTTTATTATATACTAAATATTGTAGTAATTACAACATTTTTCTTCTTTTTCTACAATATGACTAAATATTTATGTAAATCTTGTGTATATTTCCCAGTGCAGAGGCTTTCGTAACAATTTACGATTCATTTCCCGTATGAAATATAGATCAGGAAAGCAATTTCAGGATTTCACGCACACCATAGGAAACGCCGTTCTCGGCATGATGTGTGGTAATATAGTCCGCCGCAGCCTTACAGCCTTCAGACGCATTCTCCATGGCTATACCGATGCCGGCATATTGCAGCATATCAATGTCATTGTCTGCATCACCGAATGCCGCAATCTCTTCCCTGTTAAGCCCCAGCCTGTCCGCCACAAACTCTACTCCCGCCTTTTTTCCGGCATCCTGATCGGCTATTTCTATCAGCTGGCTCACCGATGATGTTATGTAAACTTCCCGGGTTTCCTTGCTGATTTTATCCCATATTCTGACCTTGCTCTCGTTATCTTTGACGATCACATCCATACTGTCCAGCCGGTTCTTATTATCTCTCAGGAAAGCAACGATATCCTCCTGCATATGTCTGGTGGACTGTACATAGGCAACCGCCTGCAGTGTGGCACCGTATTTCACGGGATTCTCAATATATTCCCTTCCGGCATAGGCTGTTCCGTCAATAAAACCTTCATAGCTAACAAGCTCATCAGCAGTTACGGACAACACAGTCTCCACGGCATCCGGTGACAACAGACAGCGTCTGATACACTGTCCCGTTGGCACATCATACACAGTGGCACCATTACAGCAAACCGCATAGCGAATCCCTTCTACTGCCATCATGTCCGCCGGCAGTGTCTCATAGGCACGTCCACTGGCAATCACGACTTCAATGCCTCTGGCAATCAGTTCTTCCAAGGTTTTTCTATTTTCTGCGGACAATCTTCCCTCTCGATCCAGGGTTGTCCTGTCCAGATCCAGTACGATACATTTTATGCTCATTTTCTCAAATTATTCCTTTTTATTATCCATATATCCTCTTCCCGCTTATCAGAAGTCATCCTAATAATCAATTTCTGTCCAGGGTTTATTCCTCTGTTCTGTCCAATAGTCCTTCCTGGTCTCATACTGTTCGTTGAGCCAATCTGCTGCCTGATCTACCCCTTCCTTTGTTAACGGAACTTCTACGGAGGTTTTCTTTTCGTCAGGTGTCCGCAGGATTCCTAACGGCTCCGGCCAGACCGTCACACGGATCACATCTTCCTCTTTTTCTTCACTATGTACCCTTTTCAGCAGATACCGCATACCGTCCATGCTGCCGGAGTATTCTTCTTTCTTGATATAATTTAACGGATGAAAACTTTCTTTATCTATCATAAGAATCGCCATGCCTTTCTCTCACTCTGTATACAGATTCATCCCAATATACAAAAAACTCTTTAAATACCGTTAACCAGTACTTAAAGAGCTTTATCAGCATCGGAATGACAGGACTTGAACCTGCGGCCTCTACTTCCCTAAAGTAGCGCTCTACCACCTGAGCCACATCCCGAAAGCAGTTACCATTATAACTAATCCCGGGTAAAAAAGCAAGCCCTAATCTTAAACTTATTTGCAAAATTTGACCAAAAATTAATACAATTTAATCCATCAGTCCTTCTCATCCATAAATTTCTCAAACTCTTCCTGTGGAATCGGTCTTGAAAAATAATAGCCCTGCTGGATCTGACATCCTGCCTCCTTCAGATAATCACTCTGCTCCAATGTCTCAACACCTTCACACAGGGACGTAATCTGCAGTCTTTTAGCCATATCAATCACACAGGAAATAATAATCTTGTCACTTTCCTGCAAATTATCATCCTTCAGAAATACCTTATCCAGCTTGATGATGTCAATGGGCAGCCTGCTTAACAGATTCAGAGACGAATAGCCGGAACCAAAATCATCCATAGATACTTTTGTCCCTAATTTATGTAAACCATCAACCAATTCCAGTGCTTTCTTTGTATTGTCAAGATAAATACTTTCCGTCAATTCAAACTCTATCAGATCGGAAGGAATCTTATATTCCTCAAATAATTCTTTCACATATTCCAAAATGTGCATCTTATTCAAATGCACTCTGGAAACATTTAAGGAAATGGGAACAACTTTCTTTCCTTCTTTCAGCCGCTCGGCTATAAACCGAAAAGTCTCCCGATATACATAATAGTCCACATCAACAATCTGACCGCTTCGTTCTATATAAGGAATAAATTCGTCCGGATAGACGAATTTGCCGTCCGGTTTCTGCCATCTTACCAATGCTTCCGCACCAATCAGATGCAAAGTCTCTGTTTCCATCTTAGGCTGATAATATACCTTGAACTCATGCTTTGCAATGGCTTTGGGAATATAGGAAGTGATTTCCACTTCGCGCTTGATCCCTTCCAGCATGCTCCGATCAAATAAAACGCAGCTATCGCTTTCCATCTCTTTGGCAACTTTTCTGGCAAGATTGGCATTGGATACCGCGGTCTCCGCATCAAGGCTTCTGGAATCTTTGTCGACAATACTGATGCCGCTGCAAAACTGTAACCGGCTGTTCAAATACTTCTCGCGAAACATTGCCTCCCATTTATGATTAAGCTGCAAAATCACTTCCCGAAATTGTTCATTGCTACACTGTTCATCTACAACACTTGCCGTCACAAAATTATCGGAATATACTCTGGCCGCACACAACGTAGACTCACTTTTCATCGTAATCTTGCTTGCAAACTCTTTCAGGAGCGCATCTCCGGTCTGATATCCATAAGTATCATTAATATATTTAAAATGCTTGATATCTGTATAAGTTATGGCAATCCGTTTGTTACCGAGATTTTCAAGTTCCCTCTCCAGCGTATCCAAAAATGTCTCATAACGATCCAATCCCGTTAAAATGTCCTTCATATACTCACCTTATTAGCCCTCTCATCTTTGCTCCGCTTCCATGGCCGACTGAAAAGCCGCATGAAATGCCGGGCATGATTTCTTCAAAGAAACCGGTTTGTTCTCCTGATTCAAAAAACAATGCCTGCTCTTTCCGCAGGTTCTGACCTCTTTTGTTTTCTGATCCTGAATAAGATAAGACAATTCCAGAATAATTCCGTTATACTTTTCGATTTTTGGTATAATCTCCACAATATCGCCAAAATGTACCATGGATTTATAAGTACAGGAAACTTCCAATACCGGGCTGATAATCCCCTGCTGCTCCATGTCACGATAGTCTACTCCTATCTGACTCATATACCAGATTCGTGCCGATTCAAACCATCTGATATAATTGGAGTGATGGATGATCCCCATCTGATCTGTCTCATAGTACTGTGCCTGATGTTCGTATACCTGCATCTCATTCTCCGTTTCGAAGTAGTATATCCCCCATTTATACTAATTTTAGAAGCAAGCTCTGTTTCTGTCAATAAGATACAACAAAAACAAAACCAATATTATCCATTTTCCGACTTACTTCGACGCCAAAACAGCAAGCAGATAATTCCATACCCTCTGTACCGAAGCAACGTCCATACTTTCCTGTGCAGTATGCACGTCATTAAGATCCGGCCCGATGGAAATACAATCAAGTCCCGGTATCTTTCCTGTCAGAATTCCACATTCCAGTCCTGCATGGATAGCCTCCAGTTTCGGTGCATAGCCATACATCTTCTCATAGACAGCATACATATGATTCCTTAGATCAGAATCTGCCCGATATGCCCAGCCCGGATATGCATTACGCACTGTCACGGTTGCATCATACTGTGATGCAACTGCCTTCATTTGACTGCACAATTCTTCTTTTTCCTGATCCACACTGCTTCTGACCGCATATTCCAAAACCAGTGCATTTTCAGTCAGTTTCATAATACCCAGATTCAGGGAAGTTTCCACCAGACCGACCGCATCCCTGCTCATGGTTATTACTCCATTGGGCAGTTTATCCAGACAAGAAAGTGCATTTCGGACTGCATCTTCCAAACAGCAGACTATCTGACTGTCACTGCTTTCTGCCTCCGGTAACACTTCCTGCTCCGTTGCCGGAATGATATTGCATTCTACCATGAACTCCGGATCGGTTGCTGACAGCTGCTCCTTCAGATACAGCTCCTGTTCCGTAATCAATTTCTTAATCTGCTCAAGTTCGCCGTTGCTTACGATAATCCGTGCACATGCCTCTTTCGGAATCGCATTGTCTGCCACACCACCTTGAAGAGATAACAGCATCGCGTCTGTCTGCGCCATGATCTTTTCAAGAAGCTGTCCCAACAAAACATTGGCATTTCCACCCCTTTTATCTATCTCAGTACCGGAATGGCCGCCTGCCAGTCCGGTAATTTTCAATTCTATTACAGACATTTTGTCCCTATCTTGATTAACCGTGACACGCTGAACAGGGATGCTCACATCTACCCTGGCACCTCCCGCACAGCTTGTAATGAAGATACCTTCCTCTTCCTGATCCAGATTGATCATTCTTTTTCCTTGCAGCATGGACAAATCAATGCCCAATGCTCCTTCCATACCGGTTTCTTCATCTACCGTCAGAATGATTTCCAGTCTGGGGTGAGCAAGTTCAGGTGTATCCAGAAGTGCCAGACAATATGCGACTGCAATACCGTCGTCACCGCCCAAACTGGTACCCTCTGCATAAATTCGCCCATTCTCCACTTTCAGCCTGAGAGGCTCCACTGCCATGTCAATTTCACAGCCAGGCTCTTTAACCGCTACCATATCCATATGCCCCTGCAAAATATAAGGTTCCTCCTGCTCATAACGCGGTGTGGCCTCCTTGATGATGATGATATTCTTCAAATCATCCTGAATACAGAACAATCCTCTTTCCTTTGCAAAATCTGCTATATAATCGCTTATCTGCTCTATATTTCCGGAACCATGCGGAATCCGGCATATCCTTTCAAAATATGTGAATACCTTCTGCGGTTGTAACCCTTCCAGAATGTCCATTGTCTTTTCTCCTTTCAGCTTTATGTAAACCAACATTCAACAAAGAGCTTGATATTATGTAAACCATCCAATTTCATACATTAATACTTTACTCTGCCATATTCACAGCCACAATGATACGTTTATGATCTGTATTATAGCTGGATATCGTAATCATTCTGTCATACTCTATTCCTTCCGGCATCGCCTGCAGACAGCTGCCGATATAGTTGATCTTGCCCTCGTCTCCTTTTGCATCCGGTGGCAAAAGCTCCGGCTCTGTCAGTCCAATCAGAGTTCCATGGTCTGTTCCCATATCATCGGAACAATAAATGCCGGAAATGTCCATCTTAAGTTCTTCTTCCCCAACTCTGATCCACGCGTGGAGATAACGGGTCTGTATCTCTCCTGCCTCATCTACCATTTCATAATCAGGCATTAATTCTTCTGCCGCATAGAAATTCATATAGGAAGCATTCAGCCCTTTGCCGCCCTCTTCATAGAAAAGATATACATAATCATCCCCGCCCGGCTCTTCGCTGCGTTCTATGGCATCAGCTTTGTTTTCTGCATAGATAATATCGCAATCGATATTAGTGTATTCCACTTCCATGGAGCCAATCACATCTCCGTAGGAAATAGCTTCAAAGGAATCCGTAAACATGATACTTTCAGATAACACATAGCCTTCCTCTATCTCGCGTCCGCTTATACCATGATCAGCAGTATCAGGCTCCTCCCATCCGTTCTGCCACGCTATCACTTTCTCTGCCTGCTTCTGATCCAATTCTTCTATATTGATATTATTAATATCCGTTCCACTTCCTGCGGTCATGGAAAATGCCATCAGGAATGCAATCCCCAATTCCCAATTTATCATATAGTATTTACCTCATATCCTTTTTCATATTCATTTGTGCCGTCTTCTGACTCTCCCTGCTTTCTTTCGCACGTATAACACAGAAGGGACATGGTATAGCACCATGTCCCCTAAATTATCAATATCTTATTTTAAGTTAGCCTTTGCAAGCTCAGCTAATGTAGTAAATCCTGCTGCATCATTGACAGCCATCTCTGCTAACATCTTTCTGTTCATGTCTACGCCTGCATTCTTAAGACCATACATGAATTTGCTGTAGGATAAGCCGTTCATTCTGGCTGCCGCATTGATACGTGCAATCCATAACTGTCTGAACTGACGCTTTCTCTCTTTTCTGCCGGCGTAAGAAGAGGTTAATGCTCTCATTACGGACTGCTTTGCTACTCTATACTGTTTAGATCTTGCTCCTCTGTAACCCTTTGCAAGTTTTAACACTCTGTTATGTTTCTTTTTAGCGTTTACACCGCCTTTAATTCTTGCCATGTCTTTTCTCCTCCTATTCTTGACCTATTAGATGTAAGGTAAAATCTTCTTCATATTCTTAACGTTCGTTGCGTCTGTCATAGCAGGCTTTCTAAGATTTCTCTTATTCTTAGTTGTCTTCTTAGTTAAGATATGGCGTTTATAAGCTTTGCTTCTTTTTAACTTACCTGTTCCGGTTACTTTAAAACGTTTTGCAGCTGCTCTGCTTGTCTTCATTTTGGGCATTTCAAAATTCCTCCTGTATTTATTATTAATTTTAGTGGATATCAAAGTTAGATATCATATATTTCAACCAAGTCGCTTATCGCTTCTCAGCTAAAAACATTGTCATGCTTCTGCCTTCTACCTTCGGCGCCTTATCAACAACTGCCACATCAGCAAGTGCCTGTGCGAAATCATCTAATATATGCTTGCTGGTATTCATATGAGCCATTTCACGGCCTCTGAAACGAAGGGTAACTTTCACTCTGTCGCCTTTGGAAATGAACTTCTTGGCAGCATTAATCTTGGTATTTAAATCGTTCGTATCAATGTTGGGAGATAAACGAATCTCCTTAATCTCAACTACCTTCTGTTTCTTCTTAGCTTCTTTCTCTTTTCTGGTCTGTTCGTACTTGAATTTACCATAATCCACAATCTTACAAACAGGCGGCTTCGCGGTTGGTGCAATCTTTACTAAATCTACGCCGGCCTCCTCTGCAAGCTTCAGTGCTTCTTTCGCAGACATAATACCGAGCTGCTCACCATCCTCGCCGATAACACGTACTTCTTTGTCTCTGATCTGTTCGTTAATAAATAAGTCGCTAATGATTTTGTCCTCCATAAGAAAAAAGTTTCGCTCGGCAGCGAAACTTGCAAGAATCTCCTACGTCGATTCTTATTGGCTTCGCACTACATACGAGCAGTTATCTAATACAAAAAAATGGATAGCATAACTATCCACTGATCATAAACGCTTGAAAACAACTCCCATATACCCTAAGGACTGTGAAGTTTAAGCTATGAACACTTGCGAACCCAATTGCTGCAAGGTGAGAGTGGATACTCTGCTTGGTTGTTATGTGCTTTCACACAAGTGATACTTTAACACAGGATACCTCCCATGTCAATACATTAAAAATAATTATTTAAATTCCAGACTGATGGTCTCGGCACTGGCCTCATATTCCTCCATATAATCATAGTCATTCGTCTGTGAATATGTAATAACATAGCTCTTATCCGCGTTGATGGCATATTCCAACTGCGTAACCACAATATCATCTACCTGATAATGGCACAGGATACGGAAGGCCGGGTAACCATCTATCTCGATTTTTTTAAAACTGTCTACGCTTACTTCAATTTCCTTATCATAAGCCTGACGCAGATTTTCCTCTGCCTGCGTCTTAAAGGTTTCCTCTGTCATAAGCTGCATCGATTTATCCTGTTCAAATTCTGCATAGCAAATAGTAGATGCATCAATAGGATAGCGCTTCGTCACATACATTCCCGGTACATCCTCCGATTCCATAAAGGAATCCGGCACCGTAAAAGTACAGCCTTTGGTGGTACGGGTATTGTCCATAACAGAAGTATCCAGCTTCTCTTCTTCTAAGAGTTCCGCAGTCAGCTCGTTCTTTGTTTCTTCGTCGATCTCCATCTGTGCTTCTACAGCATCAGACTTCTCCTCATTTGCTTCTGACTGTACCGCTTCCTCTGCAGTTTCTTCGTCCTGAGTCGATTCATCATTTACTTCTTCCTGCGCTTCCGCACTTGTATGTACTGTTTCCTTACTGCCGCATCCGTTCATCATTACCAGCATAGCTACAACAAGCAGTATGATTCCTTGCTTTTTTATCATCTTTAAACCTAACCTTTCTCCCGGTCTTCAGACATTCTTTCATGCCCGATGAAAAAATGCCGCTCTTAAGTAGTATAATCTAAAACCAAACAGCAGGCAATTAGTAATTCTATCCTAACCGCCTGCTGTCAGTTTTCTTTCCTTATAAATTGGATAAATAAATCTCGTTCTCTATAGGGATTACCGCAATTATGCTTCCCGGAAGGTAGCACACTCTGTTCCCTGACAGTCACAGGCACCGCAGCCTTTGATATCTACATGCTCTGCGTGGCACTTATAGTTAGAATTGTATACACACTTTGTTGCCTCACAATCGATACTGATCGTTTTACATGGATGATCCAGGGAGCTTGTATAAGCGCCATCGCGTTTCTGGACAAAGCTCTCGCAGCATGTATCGCCTGCATTGACAGCATGTTTACCGCCAACCATGATATCACCCTTACTGCAGTATTTGTCCTTATTGTAGGTACAATTTTCCACACCACATTTTAATTCTGCCATAATAACCTCCTGATTTCCCGTGCGCAGCTTTACACACTTTTAGTTTACATAAAATCACTTTTGACACCATTTCTTTTTCTTCGGCATCATGGTTATTATTGACGAAAAATTAATTTCTATTCAAAACGCTCTATCATTCAATACTCACTTTATAGATATTGAACCAATACCGCTCTAATAAATAACTTCCTTGCTCTTCAACCGTAAGTCCTGCTTTTCGCCACTCATCGACAATCTCATCACGGCTATTGAAGCTTCCAAAAAACAAAACGTTTCGGTCTTCTTCAGCACCCTTCTGTGCCAGTGTCATAACATCCTTCACATCGTCTACCATATCATAAGAACGGATAATGTCCTGGATTAATTCTTCCGGCGTATCACACCACAGATAACTATCCACAGTATCTTCCAGATAATAGGAAGTAACTGCCTGTACCTGATCAAAATTATAGATTACGATGTCTCCGGCCTCCACAGAGGCAATCGCCTCCTGAGTATCCTGCATCAGCAGCGCCTTATATTCCTCTTCTCCCATAAAAGCCCTGTAATTGCGAAGACCAATCACAACAAGCAACACAGTCACGGCAAGCTTTCCGTAAATCAGCCCTTTGGAATCCATCAGGCTGCCCAGGCATACCGCAAAAGCCAGCCAGAAACATCCCATAGCCGGAATCATATAGCGGTACACAAAAATCGGCCGCACAAGAATGGAAACCAGAAAGCCGAACAAAACCAGCCCTGCCAATGCGCCAATACCGGCTACGGAAAGCAGAACTCTCCCGTCATGGTATAGTTTTTGCATTTTAATCATAAATACCGCAAATACTGCCACATATACAAGGAATAATACTACCGCCAGAATCGTATTCAGCCTGTCATCAGTAAAAGAAGGCTTCATCAAAAATTTGACACAGCCGCCCAAAGACCGCCATGTCAACGGCAAAATCCAGTAGTCCTGATTGACTGCAGTCATCTGAGAGATCAGAACAGAAATCCATGGGATATATCCCAATATCGATAGGATGACCCCGAGGAACCATTCCCGCACTCTGCTTCTATGATGAAGCAGAAAGCCAATCAATACATACAAGTAAATCATCACCACTGCCACGCAGGCAAAATACTGGGTATAGGCAGCCGCCAGCCCGTAGAGCACCATAGCCCCGCCATGGATACGCCGCGTCTTCTCTTCCGTCAGCGTTCCGTAGGCATGCAGCAGCGTTGCTGTTACAAACAGAAGTGCCCAGCTGTACATACGGATCTCTACCGTATATCCTGCCAGCTGCGGCATGGCAATCACACTAAACAGAAATACTCCCGATGTGAAACTGCCAAAACGTTTCCTTATAAAAGTTACGCCATACAGTACTAAGACAAAATACGGCAGAACAGACACAGCTTTGGCTGCAATAACCGTACCGGCTGCAGGATAAATTAGTTTACATAAGTCTACAAAGAATTTTGTAATGCAATAATATAACGGAGGATGAACATCTCTTGCCGTAAAAGCAATTAATTCACCGTAGGAATGTTCTATCATTCCCACGGTGAATAATTCATCATACCAGATATCATTGCAGAAACACAGCATAACGCTTTTGATAAGCATTAATATGCTGATTCCCGTCAGAAGCCATCCGATAACGCTCTGACAGGAGATTTTCTCTTTTTTCCACATCATGATTTGGTTCCTCAGACCGCTTCCTTATTGTTCCGCTTCTTCCTGACGGATCTCCTTGGTTCTGATCTCCTTACAGATCTGATCGATAAATTCCTGTAAAGGCTTCACGCCCTCGTCACCCGCAAAACGACTTCTGACAGATACGGTCTTATCCTCTGCTTCCTGCGCACCAACAACCAGCATATAAGGTATCTTATTCAGTCTTGCTTCACGAATCTTGAAACCGATCTTTTCAGAACGGTTATCTACCGTTACATCCACATCATTTCTTGCCAGCTCTTTTCTGACTTCTTCCGCATATTCCTCATATTTCTCGGAAATCGGTAGTACACGAACCTGCTCAGGACATAACCAGGTAGGGAACTTGCCTGCATATTTCTCAATCAGCCATGCCAGCGTTCTCTCATAACACCCAAGAGAGGTTCTGTGGATGATATAAGGACGAACCTTATCACCATTCTGGTCAATATAATACATATCGAACTGCTCTGCTAAGAGTGCATCCCACTGGATTGTGATCATGGTATCCTCTTTACCATATACATTCTTGGCATTGATATCTACCTTCGGGCCATAAAAAGCGGCTTCGCCCACATCTTCTACAAAAGGAATCTCCAGTTCCTGTAAAATACTGCGGATATGTCCCTCTGTCTCTTCCCATACCTCCGGCTCTCCGATATACTTTTCTGAGTTATCCGGATCCCACTTAGACAGATGCCATGTCACATCCTCGTACAATCCCAAAGTTGACATAACATGTTTTGCCAAGGCGATACAGCCCTTAAACTCCTCTACCATTTGATCCGGTCTGACAATCAAGTGTCCTTCAGAAATTGTAAACTGTCTTACACGGGTCAGACCATGCATCTCGCCGGAGTCCTCATTACGGAACAGCGTAGAAGTTTCACCGTAACGAATCGGCAGATCCCTGTAAGAATGCTGCGTATTCTTGTAACAGTAATACTGGAACGGACAGGTCATGGGACGAAGGGCAAACACTTCTTTATCCTTTTCCTCATCTCCCAGTACAAACATACCGTCCGTGTAATGATCCCAATGTCCGGAAATCTTGTAAAGATCACTCTTCGCCATAAGCGGTGTCTTGGTTCTCACATAACCCCACTCTTTATCTTCCAGATCCTCAATCCAGCGCTGCATCTTCTGAATCATCTTAGCACCCTTTGGCAACAGAAGCGGCAGACCCTGTCCGATTACATCTACGGTTGCAAAAAGCTCCATCTCACGGCCAAGTTTATTATGGTCACGCTTCTTGATATCCTCTAAATGCTCTAAGTAAGCCTCCAGTTCTTCCTTCTTAGCAAATGCCGTACCATAGATACGCTGCAACTGTGCTTTGTTGGAATCTCCTCTCCAGTATGCCATGGATGAGGAAATCAATTTGTATGCCTTGATATTCTTCGTACTCATCAGGTGCGGTCCTGCACACAGATCTACAAATCCACCCTGATCGTAGAAGGAAATCTCTGCGCCCTCCGGCAGATCCTGAATCAGTTCTACCTTATAAGGTTCACCTTTCTCTTCCATAAATTTGATTGCTTCTTCTCTCGGCAGGGTAAAGCGTTCTATCTTATGACCTTCCTTGATGATTTTTTTCATCTCTGCCTCTAATTTGTCCAGATCCTCCCTGGAAAAAGGTGCTGCATCAAAGTCATAATAAAAGCCTTCTTCGATAGCCGGCCCAATCGTCACCTTGGCATCCGGGAACAATCTTTTAACCGCCTCAGCCAAAATATGGGAAGTCGTATGTCTGACTACCTTTAATCCTTCCGGGTCATTGGCTGTCAGAATATTTAACTGACAGTCCTTGTCAATAACCGTTCTTAAATCTTCTACCTTGTCGTCAACTTCTCCTGCACAGGCTGCTCTTGCAAGTCCCTCTGAGATATCATGCGCAATATCATAAATGCTCATTGCCTGTGCATATTCTTTGCTGGAACCGTCTTTTAATGTGATTTTCATAATGTTTCCTCCATTTTCTAAATATCTATATTGTCTTATTTATTTGCATTTCTTACATTTCTTTCCGGCCTTGTCCTCTAAGGCGTTTGCGCCATTCCGGTCTATTTCGCCTTTCTCATTATAGGAGCTGTCATCGCCATTGGCATTGCCGCTGTTGTTACCGTTATTATTACCATTATTACAACCGTTATGGCTGCCGATGCTGACGCCATGGGTAATAGGTGCTGCCAAAAGTCCCAGGCAGATGCCCGCCAGAAGCAGAACTGCCCCCAATAAGCAGAAATCTGTTTTACTGAGTGTCAACTCTCCCTCTAAAGCCTTACAAGTTCGCTCTTTCAATTCTGTAAATGTCATATCCTTTTCCTCCCTTATTGTGTTCTTCTCTGCTCTCTTTCCTTGCGCGCATAAGCAGATTCGGAACGCTCCGCGTTCCTCATTCGCGCAAAAAAAACCTCTGCACTGCCATAACGGTAATGCAGAGGACGTATATACTACGCGGTTCCACCTCGCTTGTTCTGTGCGCCTTTGACGTCTTATCAGAACCTCTCATTAAGCTGTAACGTAAGCCAACGGGCCGGATTGGGGCCACTCGGAGTTAGTTTTCAAATGTTTCCGGCAAAGATGCTTTCAGCACAAGGCATCTCTCTCTGATACGTTCCGCATTCTACTCTTCTCGTCAACGTGTTATGATTTATTTTCTGGACTCTACTCGTATTTTATGCCATATTATTTCAAAAGTAAAGTCTTTTTATGCATTCTTGCCACAGCATTTCTTATACTTCTTGCCGCTGCCGCATGGACAGGGATCATTCGGGTAAATCTTCTTATCCTTATGAATTGTGGTAGATTCCTTCTGTTCCTTGTAAAGTCTCTTTTTGGTTTCCTCGTCGTAAATATCGTTCCACTCTTCCAGATTATATAACCAGTCCGCTCCCGCAGCTACCATATTCTTATACAGCAGTTCCTTGTCAAAGCCGAGATTTACTTTGGTATCCTCTTCCATCTCTTCGATAGGATTCTGGGTCTTTAAGCTGTCGTTGATACCATCCAGGAATCCTGTCATTGTCATAATATCAATGTCAAATTTCTCAGCCAGTTCCTTAACGGTTCCCTCAACTACCTCATCAGGAGTTTTCAGAAGCTCTGCATATATTTCCTTTTCCTTGAGAAAATAAGCAGACCAGAGTCTCTGCAGATCTCCCTTATTTGCTGTTTCGGAGTAGGCCATATCACGCCACTGTTTTAATAATGCCATTTCTAAATACCACCTTTTATCCTGTAATATTGCGATCAACCGATTCCGGCATTTTTATCGCAGTCGATAACTAAGTATATAACATTTTCTGTGAAAAGTAAATTTTTTTCATAAAAATGTATATCTTTTCTAAAGCTGTTCATACTACTAATAGTCAATGGACCCCCTCCTTTGATGATTACCAAAGAGAAATTAATACTTATCCTCCCCTATGGAAGCCTCCGGGAATGCGTTAAAGCAATCTCGGAGGCTTCTCTTAATTTGAACATTTTTATTGACGTTTTTGGCAAATATTGCTATGATAATTTCATAGCAATGAAATTCTAACGGAAATTCGTCTATAAAATCTTTTTTCTATAGAATACCTTAACGGTATTTTCTCTGTTTTAGAATCCTTGCTAATAATCCAATTAATAAACAGCAGGGAAATGAAACAGACCTTTTGATATGGCTGGGTTTCTCTGCAACCGTATACGAAAGGAGAAAAAGAACATGACAAACGTTGCAGACATTACTAACAACAAAACCGGTAATACCACGGAAAATACAGTTCCTGTATACCGCACCTATAAAGACCGTGTTTTCCGACTCTTATTTAAGGAAAAGAGCCGGCTTTTAGAACTCTACAATGCTCTTAATAATACCTCTTACACCAGTGAAGAGAATCTTGTGGTCAATACACTGGAGAATGCCATTTTTATGAAAATGAAGAATGACGTTTCTTTTATCATTGACTGTGATATGTGTTTGTATGAGCATCAATCTACCTACTGTCCTAATATGCCGCTGCGTGGATTTCTATATTTTGCAGATTTGCTCAAAATTCATATTAAGGATGCCGATTTAAGCGTTCCTAAACGCATTATGATACCGGTACCCGAATATATCGTTTTTTACAACGGCACTGAACGGAAAGAAGCTGTAGAAACATGTATAAAACAGAATATTCTGAGAGATTTTCTGATAGAACAGAAAGCTGAGGTTATTGCCATGTCAATCTATGAATATAATGAAGATTATGTTAAAAAGACGCTGTATCAAGAAGGCTACGATTTAGGAAAAACGGATGGTGTAACTCTTGGACAAAACGAAATGCTTCTAAAAAATGTGGACTCTGTCATGAAAAATCTACACATTGATCTGGAACAGGCATGCAGAACCTTAAATATCAGTATTGAAGTTTATACAAAAGCACAAACTTTGCAAAAATCTGACCCAGAAAGAAACAAAAGATGGCAAGAACCGAAAAAAGATGCACACTAATGATATATCAATAAAATAATAATTTAAGCGAGGTTTCCCATGAATCAGATGATAAACAATTCTACCGATCAAAAGACTAAAAAAGAAAAGAAGACACCGAAGCAGATTGCTGCCATGGTTTGTATTATATTGCTGGTTGCCATGTACCTGTTTACTTTTATCTCGGCATTTCTTAGTTTCCCCGGTTGGGACAGGCTGTTTGCCGGATGTCTTCTGATGACCGTTGCCCTGCCAATCCTTCTGTGGATCTACATCTGGCTTTACGGTAAGTATACGCAGAAACATACTATGGCATCCTTAGATATCATGCAAAGTGATGAGGATTCACAAGAAAAAGATGTGTGAATACTGATATCAGCATTCACACATCTGTAAAAACATTTCATGTATCCTGTTATCTGCATCCAGTTCCGGATGGAAGGCAACTCCAAGCTGATTGCCATAACGCACTGCAACGATATGGTCATCCACCTCAGCCAGTATCTCCACGCTCTTCTCACCAGACTGCACTACGGATTCAATATACGGTGCCCGGATAAACGTCATCGGCACCTTGCCGATTCCTTTTACTTCCTGCTCTGTATGGAAGCTGCCCAACTGTCTGCCATAGGCATTGCGCTGCACCCGCACCGGTAAAGTACCGAAGTAGACATGTTCGTCATTACTCAGTTTCTGTGCCAGCAGGATAAGTCCCGCACATGTTCCGAACACCGGAAGTCCATTCTGAATCTTCTCACGAAGAGGCTCAAACATAGAAAGTTCCCGCAGCAGTTTCCCCTGCACTGTACTCTCACCACCGGGCAGGATCAACCCGTCAAACTCCTGTTTCAGATCGGCACTCTGACGAAGTTCGATACACTCTGCCCCTAACGCCTTCATTCTGTCAATATGCTCAGCAAAAGCTCCCTGTACAGCCAGTACCGCTATCTTCTTTCTGCTCATACTTACTCATCTCCTGACTGTCGCATCCTGTATTCTTTGTGCGACAGAACACGTTCCGTTTTCCTTACTTGCCGCGTTCTGCCATCAAAATCTCTATTTCCTGTTCGTTAATACCGACCATGGCTTCTCCCAGATCCTCGGAAAGCTCTGCAATTAATTTGCTGTCATGATAGTTGGTAACAGCCTTGACAATCGCTGCCGCACGTTTCTTCGGATCACCGGACTTAAAAATACCTGAGCCTACGAACACACCTTCCGCGCCTAACTGCATCATCAATGCCGCATCTGCCGGAGTTGCCACACCGCCTGCCGCAAAGTTAACGACCGGAAGTCTTCCGTTATCATGCACATATTCCACCAACTCATAAGGAACTGCCAGCTGTTTGGCCTCTTCAAACAGTTCATCCTTTCTCATGGAAGTAATCTTGGCAATCTCACTGTTCATCTTGCGCATATGGCGCACTGCCTGTACCACGTCACCGGTTCCCGGCTCACCCTTGGTACGGATCATTGATGCACCTTCATTAATGCGGCGCAGTGCTTCTCCCAGATCCTTGGCACCACACACGAAGGGTACTTTGAACTCTCTCTTATTGATATGATAGACATCATCTGCCGGAGACAATACTTCACTCTCATCGATATAATCAATCTCAATGGCTTCCAGTATCTGGGCCTCCACAAAATGACCGATACGGCACTTCGCCATGACCGGAATGGAAACTGCCTCCTGAATCCCTTTGATCATCTTCGGATCGCTCATTCTGGATACACCGCCTGCCGCACGGATATCCGCCGGTATCCTCTCCAATGCCATAACTGCACAGGCACCTGCTTCCTCAGCGATTCTGGCCTGCTCCGGTGTGGTAACATCCATGATAACACCACCCTTTAACATCTGTGCCAGCTGCTTATTCAATGCATATCTTTCTTCACTCATATGTTCCCTCTTTTCCGAGGCTTATGCCTCTGTTGTTGCACTTATTTCCTATGTGTTTAGTAGGGATTATATATGCATTATGGCATTGTGAAAATATCCAGTTTTAAGTTTTTTAATCATACCAGTTTGCTATCAGATCCTTCACCACTTCTCCGGCAATCATCAAGCCAACCACCGAAGGCACAAAAGCCACGCTTCCCGGAATTGCACGTCGCACCGTACATTTGCGCTGAGTGCCCGGTGGACAGATACAGTTGGTCTTACAGCTGTTAGATTCCTCTATAACAGGTGTAATTGGTTCCTCCTCCGAGTATACAACCTTCAGGTGCTTTACATTACGCTTCTTCAGCTCCCGACGCATCACCTTCGCCAAAGGGCAGACCTTTGTTTCGTAAATATCAGCCACCCGGAAGGCACCGGCATCCAACTTATTACCGGCTCCCATACTGCTGATAATCGGTATATTCATCTCCTGTGCTTTCATCACAAGCGCAATCTTGGCCGTCACAGTATCTACAGCATCCACAATATAGTCATACTCCTCAAAAGGAAACCGGTCGGCACTTTCCGGCAGGAAGAAGCATTGATGCACTCGCACATCCGCATCCGGATTAATGTCATGAATACGCTCTTTCATCACATCTGTCTTGTATTGTCCCACCGTCTTACGGGTTGCGATAATCTGACGGTTCAGGTTCGTCAGACATACTTTATCGTCATCGATCAGATCAAAGGCTCCTACACCGGTTCTGACCAAAGCCTCGCAGACATAACCGCCCACACCCCCGATGCCAAACACCGCCACACGGGATGTTTTCAGCTTCTCCAGGGCTTCTTTCCCTATTAAAATTTCTGTTCTGGAAAATTGATTCTGCATAATGGTCTCTCCTGTCTACTGTTCTCTTTTTAATATAAAATGATTTTTCTGAAAATCTATTATGCCTTCCCTGCGCATTTTCCCCAGTTCCTTGGACAAGGCACTTCTCTCCACACTCAGATAATCTGCAAGTCCCTGCCTGTCATAGGGAATATCAAATGCAGATTTTCCTGCCTGCACCACACAGTAACTCAGATAGGAAAGAAGTCTTTCCCTAATGGTTTTCGGTGTCGTATGACAGATCCGTCTCGACAGCATCAGATTCTTCCGCATGGAAATACGAAGCAGATTATCTGCCATTATATTTCTGCCTGAGACTGTCGCCCCATCTGTCAAAAAGAGCGCACTCGCATTGAGAAACAATATCTCCGACGATTCTGCCGCTGTCACATCTACCATCAAGGGTTCTCCCACACAGGCATAAGTCTCGGCAAAGACCTGTCCCGCTTCAATCCTGGCAAGAATATGCTGATTGCCCCAGAAGTCAGCCTGTATGATCTGCACACATCCCTGCAATACCAGACCAAACGTCCCGATCCGGTCTCCGGAGTGATAGATAACCGCTTCTTTTGCATAGCTTTTACGTTCCGCCTTTAACAGATATAATCTTTCCCTGATCTCCGTTTCTGACATTCCCATAAAAAGGGGCGATTCTGATATAATAGAAATATCTGCTGTCTTAAGATTCATATGACATCCTTTCCTCTGACTCTCAGCCATCTCTATCAGTATTACCAGATTATTCCTATCAAAAAACCATATTTTGTGGTTATGGCAACATATTTCTATCCTTCATTTTTATATACTCATGACATGAAGTCAAGTACAAAGAAAAAGGGAGGATACTATGATACGTAAAATAATACAGATTGATTCAGAGAAATGTAACGGCTGTGGTTTATGCGTAACCGCCTGCCACGAAGGTGCCATCGGCATGGTGGACGGCAAAGCGAAATTACTGCGGGATGACTATTGTGACGGTCTGGGCAACTGCCTTCCGGCATGTCCTACCGGTGCCATCACCTTTACCGAAAGAGAAGCCGCTGCTTTTGATGAGAAAGCTGTTCTGGCACAGAAGAATAAGCAATCACAATCCGATTCGATGCTGCAGCAATGGCCGGTCCAGATTAAACTGGTTCCTGTCAATGCACCCTATTGGGACGGTGCCGATCTGTTAGTGGCTGCCGACTGTACCGCCTATGCCTACGCGAAATTCCATCAGGATTTCATGCAGGGAAAAATTACACTGATTGGCTGTCCGAAACTGGATGAGGGAGATTACACGGAAAAGCTGACAGACATCATCCGCTCCAATAATATCAGAAGTCTCACCATCATACGTATGGAAGTACCATGCTGCAGCGGTATTGAGTATGCTGCAACAGAAGCACTCAAAGCCAGCGGAAAATTCCTGCAATGGCAGGTGAAAACCATCTCAACAGATGGCAGACTTCTTGCTTAAGCAACATTTATATGCGGCGATGGACCCGTCAATTATGCATTGACCCCCATCGCCCGCAGTTCTTCTATGGCCTGTGCCTGCGTTTGGAAATGAATGGTGTGGATGCCAAACTTCGCTGCCCCTTCCAGGTTGCGCGGTGTATCATCCATAAAAACGCATTCCTCCGGCTTCAGATCATACCGGTCGATCAGGAGCTGATAAATCTCAGGCATGGGCTTGATCACCTTATCCTGATATGACAGGATACCGCCATCCATATAAGGCAGAAAATCCAATGCATGGGCACATTCCGTCTCTGCTTTACGGGAAAAGTTAGACAGATACAGACATCGATAGCCTTTGCTCTTTAATTCTTTAATCCATGGTATCGCATAGTCGTTGCGTCTTACAATTGTTTTCACATCAGCAAGTACTTTATGGATATCCGATGCAATCTCCGGGTCATTGCTGATAAAACTATCTTCAATTTCCTGATCGGACATAAGTCCACGGTCATATTCATTCCACTGTGGACTCATAATCGTAGCTGCTGCAAGCCTCTCTATCATTGCATCATCATAGCCATAGCCTGCAAAATGCTCTCTCCATGTAAAATCTGCAAGTACATTTCCAATATCAAATATAATTGTTGTAATCATTTCAATAACCATACCTTTCTTTTTATCTAAAAAACTTCCATATATGGATTTTTCACACTATTCCATCCCCTGCGACTCATACACAAGCTCCAACAGGTTCTGTGCTGCTGCCGACATGGGATTTCTGGCATCTGTTACTACACAGAAATGCCGTTTCGGAATGATCTGGTTAAAACGCAGTTCAAACAGCTGCCCCGAATCCAGATATTCGCCGGCAAAATCCCTCACAACGCATCCCACACCCAGATTACGCAGTGTAAACTGAACGATCATGTCACTGGTTGCCAGTTCAAACTCCGGCTTGATCTCCACATGATTCTGTAGTAGGAAATTGTCTATATAACTTCTGCTGCTTGTTTCTCCCTCCAGACATATGATAGGCATATGCTCTAATTCCTGCAGATCCAGCATCCTGTTTTTATAAGGAATAAACTTCCTTCCCGCCACGAATACATCCTCGATCTCTCTTACCACAATCGCCTGTATCTCATCACCGGCATCAAAGGGCGTACTGACAACCCCAAAGTCAATAATCCCTTCCCGCAGATTGCGAAGTGTTTCCGGTGTAGGTGCATTGGTTACCACCACCTTTATCCCCGGATACTTCTCATGAAACCGTTCCAGATGCGGCAAAAGATAGTATTGCAGTGTCATATCACTGGCCCCAATATGGATTTCTCCAAGATCCAGATTCAGCATCTGCCGCACTTTCTGTTCGCCCAGCATAATCTGCTCATAGCCCTTGGCCACATAGCCATACAGCATTTCTCCCTCTTTGGTCAGCCGCACACCTTTTGATGCCCTTGTAAAAAGCTTAACTCCCAGAGATGTTTCCAATTGCCTGACAGACTGGCTGACCGCCGGCTGGGAAATGGCCAGCTCCCCCGCCGCTGCCGTCAGGCTCTTATGCTTTGCCACGTAATAGAATACTTTATAATACTCCAGATTGTTAATCATATTTTCCTGTTTTCCTTACCTGACTTCACTTTGCATTATTACTTTCCTTACTTACCTTAGCTTATTATAATTTTACTGATGGGAAATAGCAAATGCTGATAACCTCCATGAAATATAATCATACAGCTTATCAGCATTCTTATTACTTTTCCATACAGGCATTACTTCTGCCTTAGAAATTTCGCGCTATGTTATGTCAACTATTTGCTCAGTGGACTCTCACGATAGATAATATCACTTCTGCCCGGACCATTGGATACCATAGTAATCGGGTAGCCAATCTGCTCCTCGATAAACTCTACATATTTACGGCAGTTTTCCGGCAGATCTTCATACTTCTTAATACCGCGGATGTCACATTTCCATCCCGGTAATGTCTTTAATACGGGTTTTGCCTTTTCAAGCTTATGGGTTACCGGGAAATCTGTAGTAATCTCTCCGTCTACTTCATATCCTACACAAACCGGAATCTCATCCAGATATCCCAGAACATCCAGTACGGTAAAGGCAACATCTGTAGTCCCCTGCAATCTGCAGCCATACTTGGACGCTACACAGTCAAACCATCCCATACGGCGCGGACGACCTGTGGTGGCACCAAATTCGCCGCCGTCACCACCGCGTCTTCTCAGTTCATCTGCCTCATCTCCAAAAATCTCGGATACGAAAGCACCTGCTCCGACTGCGGAAGAATATGCCTTACATACTGTCACGATCTGCTTGATCTCATAGGGCGGAATTCCTGCTCCGATAGCACCATAAGCAGCCAGTGTAGAGGAAGAAGTAACCATCGGATAAATACCGTGGTCAGGATCTTTCAAGGTACCAAGCTGTCCCTCTAACAGAATCGTCTTGCCATCCTTGATTGCCTGATCCAGATAAGAAGACACATCACAGACATAGGGTGCAATCATCTCTTTATATTCATGCAGGGTTGCCAGCAGCTCCTCCGGTACAATCAGTGGTTTATGATATAAATGCTCCAGAAGAACATTCTTAGTCTCGCAGATTCTCTCTACTTTCTCTTTCAGCAGTTCTTCATCGAACAGCTCACTGACCTGAAAACCGATTTTTGCATATTTATCGGAATAAAAAGGTGCGATACCTGATTTGGTGGAACCGAAGGATTTACCACCCAGTCTCTCCTCCTCATACTGATCAAACAAAATATGATAGGGCATTACCATCTGGCATCTGTCAGAGACAAGGATCTTCGGCATCGGTACATCTCTGTCCGTAATAGACTTGATCTCATTGAAAAGTATCGGGATATTAAGTGCCACACCATTTCCGATAATACTGGTTGTATGATTATAAAATACCCCGGAAGGTAATGTATGAAGCGCAAATTTGCCATAATCGTTCACAATCGTGTGCCCTGCATTTGCACCACCTTGAAAACGCACGATAATGTCGGCCTTTTCTGCCAGCATATCCGTAATCTTACCCTTTCCTTCATCGCCCCAGTTAGCACCTACTACTGCTTTAACCATGTTATCCCTCCTGAATTTGTATATTATCTTTTCGCATAAAAAAGATGGGTCTGTAAAAAACCCATCCTTCGCTGTTTCTTACTTTATGATTATAATACAACTTTTATCATAAGTAAAATCAATATTTATTATATATGTCATAATATTGTCTTATATCTTATTGTGAGCCATGCTCCTTTTTCCATGTCAGAACCTCCTCCAGATGCTCCTTAACCCTCTGTTCCTCTCCTTCTCCGGTAGGATAATAATATCTGGTGCCCTGCATGGATTCCGGCAAACATTCCATATTGGTCAGTTTCTCATCCGTATTATGCGCATATTGATATCCCTTGCCATATTGTAATTCCTCCATCAGCTTCGTAGGGGCATTGCGAAGCTGCAGCGGTACCGGCTCCGCATTATGTTCCTTCACATCTGCCTTACACTGCTCGCAGGCCACATACAGCGCATTTGACTTGGGTGCCATGGCAAGATAGGTTACCGCATGGGTCAGATGGATATCGCACTCCGGCATCCCCAGAAAATGGCAGGCCTGGTAAGCCGCCACTGCCACCTGCAGCGCATGGGAATCTGCCATACCGATATCCTCACTGGCAAACCGGATCAGTCTTCTGGCAATGTAAAGAGGATTCTCTCCACCCTCCAGCATCCGGCACATCCAATAGATTGCCGCATCCGGATCACTGTTGCGCATGGATTTATGTAGTGCTGAAATAAGATTATAATGCTCTTCTCCCGCTTTATCATAGAGCAGGGATTTGCGGCTGATACACTGCGCCATATCCTCTTTGGTCACACGGACACGGCCCTCCGGAGTCATTTCCCCGTTCAACACGATCATTTCTAACGTATTTAAAGCGCTTCTGGCATCCCCGTTTGCAAAAGCTGCGACAGCTTGTAACTGTGTATCCGTAATCTCGATATCCATATTACCGAAACCTGACGGACTTTGCAGCGCATGCTTCAAAAGCTTTACCAGATCCTGTTCCTCCAGTGCTTTCAGTACAAATACCTTACATCTGGATAAAAGAGCGCTATTGATCTCAAAAGACGGATTCTCCGTAGTTGCTCCGATTAAAATAATGCTTCCTTTCTCTACAAAGGGCAGAAACGCATCCTGCTGTGCCTTATTAAATCTGTGAATCTCATCCACAAACACGATTGTCTTCGTACCGTACTGGCGATTCGCCTCAGCCTGTTCCATGACCGTGCGGATTTCTTTGATACCGCTTGTCACCGCTGAGAAATCTATAAAAGCAGCTTTCGTCCGGTTTGCAATAATCCGCGCAAGCGTAGTTTTCCCTACTCCGGGCGGTCCCCAGAAGATCATGGAAGAGATCTGATCGCTCTCGATCAGACGTCTGAGCACCTTGCCCTGCCCAAGCAGATGAGTCTGCCCCACATATTCTTCTAAGGTCTGCGGTCTTAATTTGGCAGCTAACGGCTGCGGCATTTCTCTCTCAAATAAAGATATCTGCTCCATAGTCCTTTTCTCTTCTGCTATCCCTTTCCTACTATCACTCTCTTCAGTTCTCTGCTTACTGGCTACTTCAACGGACAGGAAATCTGAAACATCTCCTCACAGACATGATGCAGAAGCTGCGCCTGTTCCGTATCTGCCAGCTTATAGTAGACTTCCTTGCCCTCTCTGCGGCTTACAATCAGACCGCTTCCCCGTAACAGCTTCAGATGATGGGAAACCGCCGGATCACTCATCTCCATAGCAGCAGCAATATTGCTGACACATTCCTCACAATGACATAACAGCCACAGAATCCGCAGTCTGGTACCATCACTGATTTGTTTGAAAATTTCCGCCACCCGCGCACATTCTTCCTGACTTGGCAGCTTGTCCAATACTTTTTCTGTCTTCTGCCCGTGGTCATGGGGCATCGTAATCTGTGCCATATGTTCTATCCTTCATCTCTATATAATATATATGCAATTGCGAAACTTGCAAGAATCTCCTACGTCGATTCTTGCCAGCTTACCATTCCACCATAGCCGCCGAAACAGGGTGCGGATTTACTATTTCCTCCACAATTCGACCGCTTCGCATTTTTATAATGCGGTCAGCAATGGTGGAGATTGATGTAGTATGAGTGACTATCACCACCGTTTGTCCCTGCTCCCTCGCCAGCTTTTCCAATTCAACCAATATTTGCTTTCCTGTATTGTAGTCCAGAGCTCCTGTTGGTTCATCACAAAGCAGAAAGGCTGCGTTTTTTACGAGAGCTCTTGCAATAGATACTCTTTGTTGTTCTCCGCCTGACAACTGAGACGGATAGTGATCCTTCCTATGAGACAATCCCATCATCTCAAGCACTTCCTCAACCGGGCGCGGTACTTTAGCCATATCCGCAACTAAGGCAACATTCTCCCATACCGTCAGTTCAGGTATCAGGTTATAGAACTGGAAAACGAATCCCACCATATCTTTGCGGAACACTGTCTGCTGCTTTTTCCGAAAGCCTGCGATATCACCGAAACCGTCAAAAATTACCTTTCCGCTGTCCGGTCTGGTCATACCCCCGATTACATTTAGAAGCGTACTTTTCCCGCTGCCGCTGCTGCCAAGAATTACGGTGAGTTCTCCTTTATGGATACGAAAGCTTACATCATCCAAAGCGTGCACACAAGCATCACCCTCGCCGTAAGTCTTTGTCAGATTCACACCCTCCACCAGAATCTCTCGTTTTTTCAAAGAAGGAATACTGATACCGCTTTCACAGAACCATTTCGCCAACAAATCAGCCATTGTACGGCCCAGTGAAATGTCGTTTTCATCAAAGACTCCCTCTTTTTTGTTCAGTAACTGCAGACAGCCAAAAGCTCCCGATTGTGATGCAGAAATTGGAACTGACAGAATATTTTCGGTATGAAACCCCGTCAGAATGTCCGCCTTGCTCTCCCATCGCAGATCCTGTGCAACATCTTCTGCAAGAACAACATCGTTTTGTTCAATACATGCTCCGCAGATTCCCTGACCGCGTTTTAGAACGATCTGTTCCAACCCACCACATTTCTCCCCACAGGCCGCATACAGGCTGATATTGTCTTTTTCATCCAGCAGCCATATGGAAGCGGCTGCTGCCTCGGACTGCACAGCAAGCTCTTCCAGCAAGATTCGCATTGCTTCAGACGTGTGCCTGCTTTTATTCAGCAGTTCCAGTACACGCCATTCAAAATCATACTTATTCAAATGTCCTCACCTTCCCCTTCCTTAAAAGCACTCCACATCGATACAAAAGTGTCAGCAATACTGACCATCCGGCAAAAATCACATATCCCGGAACTATCAAATACAAATACGGCACAGGGAACCATTTCCAAAACAACTCAAGCATCGAACTCCCTTCCGGATCAAAAGTATAAAAATAATTCATACAATCAATCCCTACACTTCTGCCCAGCCAATTCACTATATGTACCAGAAAAGATATGACATTTAGCAAAAGAGGTGAAGTTATTGCCATTACTTTTCCCGGCTTTACGAGTCCGAGAAAACCTATGTTCCAATATGCAGCTGCCACAAGAATGTGTAAGAAATAAAACATAACAACTGCAGGCTGCAGCAGGTTCGTGTCCGTAAATATTTCGACTGGCGCCGCCAACGCAAGTACAGCACCCATAGATGAAATGTAAAAACAAAAACCGAGAAGATACTTGTTATTGAAGTGTGCTCCGATCATCATCACTATCACACTTAAGTAGCATAGATTAAATGGCAACAGTTCAGTCAAGATATGCTCCCATCCGCTGCCATATGCCGAAACAAAAGCATCAAAACGGAACATAAGGATTCTTTGTACATAAAACAAAACTATAATGGTACAGCCGATAATCAGCATAGCTTTCCGTTTCTGTTCGTCGTTTTTTTTGCGCAGAAGCAAATATATAAAAGCAGTCACTGCGCAGCCCAGCGCGATGACCATCCACCACACAGTGTTTCCCACAGATATATAGAATGTCATTCTATCACTCCTTCGATTTCAATTCTTCTACAATATCTATTTTCTTCATTTGCCTGAGTGCCAGCAGGTGTCCCAAAACCATGAATGCGCCAACACAGAACCAAATTAGAAACTTGCTGGATAAGGAAAATGCTTTTGTATAATAAATACTGTCGGTTGAAGTCATCTTAAGCAGGAGTTTTCCTAATCCGCTGCCGGCAAGGCCTCCCACCAGCATGGAAATAACATATTGCACAACAAGTTCCGCGAAACTCGCCCGGCCCAGCTCTTTTTCCTGCATTCCCAGGGTGAGCATAGTGGCGTATACCTTTTTTCTCTCCTTAAAATTGATAAGAGACATATTATATATGATCAATGCACCTATCAAAAAGGACATTACGATTACGATATATACACCAACCTCTGTATTGTTAAGACGTTTTTCCACAGATATTTGCTGCGAATCTTTCATAGACAGATACGAGAATGTTTCTTTTTCCTGTAAAACAGAGTAGATTTCTGCCTTTGTAACGCCTTCCTTTAGTTTTAAGAAAGCACCAATGGCACCATCCTCTGTAATTTCTGAAAAAACTTCGTGAGTGACATACTGAACAAGCATTATATTTTCTTCGTGGATTCCGGTGACCGTCAGCATCTTTCCCCCGACTTCCACCTGATCACCAACGGAAACCTGCAGTTCATCTGCCGTATATCGAGCCAAAACGATACCATCTTCCGGCTGCAGGATTTCTCCGTTTTGCCCACGATTCCGGAGAAGCTTAGAGGACGGTTCCACTCCGTAAAATGTTGTAAATACCTCTTTTCCTGAGGCTTCGATGTCCATATTTGCTATGAAAAAAACTTCGCTTTCAAGGATATCTTCAATATCCTCCAACTCAGCTTTTACCTCTTCTTTTGTACAAACATTGTTAAGAAAGATCTGGCAGTCATATAAAAGCCGCTCACCGAACGTGTGCTTTACTGCGTATTTTCCTGCATCTACGTACTGAAACGAAAGGCTAATTATAGTAACCGAGAGAATCGTAGAAAGCATGGATAAAATCAGCCGCCGTTTATTACGCAGCGCACTGCAAAAGCAGACCTTTGCAGCATATCCAAATATCGAAAAGATTTTCCAGGATGATTTTCCTCTGCTTTGAGCTATTTGATTCTTCATTGCATCCGCCGGATCCATGCGAAATATCTGTATTGATGCTATCAAAAAAGAAAAGAACATTACCAGCGTCATCAATAAAGAGGCAGCCAGTGCAAGACCGGGAGAAAATACCTTCACCATATACGGCAGCACAAAGACATCTTGATATACTCCGGATATCAACTGCATCAGGAAGTATCCCGCCACACTTCCGATAAGTCCTGCCATCACAGACACACCTATCCCAAATCCCAAATACACCCAGGCGATTCGGATTCTCGATACACCTAATGCCATAAGAATTCCCGATTCTTCCTTCTGCTCCCAAATAATCTGATATAAAAACAAATAAACCATCAGAGCAGAGATTAGAAAAAAGAAAAAGGCTAAGAAGTAGCTCAACGGTTTCAGCGGATTCACACAAGAATCCACAAACTCCTTTTGCGGAGAAGTTTCATAAGTATAGCCAAATGCTCCGTCACCAAACAATCCACTGTTCAAAAGCTGCTGTTCAACCTCCTCCGCTGCGATGTCCGGTTGTGTCCGCAACATAACCTGATTGTACGTTCCGCAAGAAATCCCTGTCATTTCTAATAAATCGTTATAAGAGAAGAGGACATACCCAAATTCATCCGTACTGAAGTTAAAATAATTATCACGGTAGGTGATTTCCCACTCCGGAGAAGAAACAAGTTCCGATAGAACACATTCATATTCTCCCTGCGGAAAACTTAAAGTAAATACATCTCCAAGTTCAAAACCGGCATATTCCGCAAAAAACACCTCCATCGCCATGGGGATAAGGTGCTCCGTTTCATCGCCTTGCGTCGCCAAATACGCATCTTCTGAAAGCTGATCTACCACAGAATATCTCATAAAATCCGTTTCTCCAATGGAATAGCACCGCAGAGAAACAAAAGTATCTTCTCCCTTTGTAGCTTCGATATCTATGCAAAGCCTGCCCTGCACATCGTCAACACCGGACAACTCGCCTGCCGAATTCAATTCCTCTTCTCCAAACAGAGCTGTAGACATTATGGTTACATCAGGGAATCCGTATTCCTCAAAGTATTTCTCAAATGAATACAGCACCCCATTATACGAGTTAAGCAATGCTATTGGAAGACCCATTCCCATCGCCGCAATCAAGATCAATGAAATAAATATTTTTATATTCTTCTTTATCAGTTTCGGAAGAATGTATTTTACAATTGCCATAGTTTTCCCTTCTGCTTTTCAGAGAGCATGGTTTGCTTTTCGATAGAATCAGATAGCATTGTTATACTATATTTCCCTTTTTCCGTCAATTTTCTTTCAGTGCCCTCATAGCATTCAGCACTGCGATAATCATAACCCCTACATCTGCAAAGATTGCCCACCACATATTGACAAAACCGACAGCCCCAAGTGCCAGGCATGCAATCTTAACTGCCAGAGCAAATACAATATTCTGATGCACTATACGAAGTGTCTTTCGGGAAATGTTCATAGCCGTAGCAATCTTAACCGGATCATCATCCATCAAGACAATATCCGCCGCCTCAATTGCAGCATCAGAGCCCAGAGCACCCATGGCAATACCAAGATCTGCTCTGGAAAGAACCGGTGCATCATTGATACCGTCTCCCACAAAAGCAAGCTTTTCTTTCTCCCCTTTGGCAGCAAGCAGATTCTCTACCTCCGATACTTTATCGGCCGGAAGCAGTTCACTCTTTACCACATCAATGCCCAGCTCTGCTGCCACTGCGTCTGCCACCGGTTTTGCGTCTCCGGTTAACATAACTACTTGTTTTACACCTGCTGCTTTCAGGCCGGAAACTGCCTTCTTCGCCTCCGGTTTTACTACATCAGAGATAAGAATATAACCTGCATATCTGCCATCCACAGCTACATGAACTTCCGTTCCTATCTTCTGCGGCTGATTATAAGCAATGCCAAGCTGCATCATCAGCTTTCCGTTTCCTGCCGCCACGCTCCGGCTATCGATACATGCCTGCACGCCATGGCCGCTGATCTCTTCCACATCACTGACTCTCGACTGGTCAATCGCCTTGCCGTATGCCTCCTTCAGACTTTTACTGATCGGATGATTGGAATAACATTCCGCATAAGCTGCCAGTTCCAGCAATTCCTCCTTGGAAAAGCCTTCGGCAGGCTCTGCATGCGTTACCTCAAAGACACCTTTGGTTAAGGTTCCTGTTTTATCACATACCACATATCGGGTCTGTGCCAAAGCTTCCAGATACACGGAGCCTTTGATCAGAATACCCCTTGCGGAAGCACCGCCGATTCCTCCGAAGAAACTTAACGGAATTGAAATCACCAGAGCGCAGGGACAACTGATAACCAGAGTCGTCAGTGCTCTCGTAACCCACTGTGACCAGTTCGCAGGATGTCCCAGAAGTAAGTTGATTACCGGTGGAAGCAATGCCAGCGCCAGGGCACCATAGCAGACAATCGGCGTATAATATCTGGCAAATCTGGTAATGAAGTTCTCAGATCTGGATTTCTTCATACTGGAATTCTCTACCAGTTCCAATATCTTAGATACCGTAGATTCCCCAAATTCTTTGGTTGTCCGGATGCGGAGCACACCGGACATATCCACACATCCGCTGATAACCTCATCGCCTTCCCGCACCTCTCGCGGCAGGCTCTCACCGGTCAAAGCGCTTGTGTTAAGAGAAGCTGTACCGCTTACCACAATACCGTCCAACGGCACCTTTTCCCCCGGCTGTACCGTGATGATTGTTCCAATGGCAACTTCATCCGGATCTACCTGTTCCAATTTTCCATCCACTTCTATATTAGCATAATCCGGACGGATATCCATCAGCTGGGAAATATTCTTCCTACTCTTTCCCACAGCATAGCTCTGGAAGAATTCTCCAATCTGGTAGAACAGCATAACCGCCACACCTTCTACATAGTCCCCAAGAATAATGGCTCCCACGGTAGCTACCGCCATCAGGAAGTTTTCATCAAAGACCTCCCCGTGAACAATCCCCAGTACAGCCTTTTTCAAAATATCATATCCAATGATAAAATAAGGCACCAGATAGATTGCCAGCCTCAGGTACGGATTTCCCACCGGAATGAAATGAAGTACAGCTACCAGAACTGCTGCAATAATAATACGAATCAATACTTTTTTCTGTTTCCTGCTCATAATCTCCTCCTAATCAAGGCATTATTCTGATCTAATGCGTTTTCACTTAGTATATGTCTTTTTCATCACTTTGTTTCTTTATATGAACATTTATACACTTATTTAATTATTTGTCAAGAATATAATTTATACTTTTATGGAAAGAACGCGAAAACAGCAGACCTCTTCCGGCCTGCTGTCTAATTCTATACATTAATCTCTGCTTTTACACCCAGCAGATCTTTGTTCTCCTCCAGAATCGGATTCACAATCTCTTGTAAGAACTTCTCCACCTGAAGCGGTGCACGTCCCACATATTTGGACGGGTCCATGGTCTTCTGTAAATCCTCCGGACTCATATTGAATGCAGGGTCCTCTGCAATCAGCTCAAGCAGATTATTATCCTTGCCTTCACGCTTCACATTGGCACCGGCAATCATGGACAATTCCCTGATTTTCTCATGTAACTCCTGGCGGTTGCCTCCCATCTTGACCGCATCCATCATAATATTTTCCGTTGCCATGAAAGGAAGCTCACTCATCAGACGTTTGGTGATAACCTTATCATATACCACCAGACCGTCAACCACGTTAAGGCACAAATCCAGGATACCGTCAATGGCTAAGAATGCCTCCGGAATGGAAAGTCTCTTGTTGGCAGAATCATCCAGCGTTCTCTCAAACCACTGTGTGGCGGAAGTGATTGCCGGATTCAGCGCATCCACCATAACAAATCTGGATAAGGATGCAATACGCTCACTCCTCATCGGATTTCTCTTATATGCCATGGCAGAGGAACCGATCTGACTCTTTTCAAAAGGCTCTTCCACTTCTTTTAAATGCTGTAACAGTCTGATATCATTGGACATCTTATGGGCCGATGCGGCAATACCTGCCAGAATATTGCAGACTCTTGTATCCACCTTACGGGAATAGGTCTGTCCCGATACCGGATAGCATTTCTCAAATCCCATCTTCTTGGCAATCATGGGATCGATCTTATCAATGGTCTCCTGATCGCCGTCAAACAACTCTAAGAAAGATGCCTGCGTTCCCGTGGTTCCTTTAGAGCCAAGCAGCTTCAAGGTAGACAAAACATAATCCAGATCCTCTAAATCCAGACAGAATTCCTGTGCCCAAAGCGTTGCTCTCTTACCTACCGTAGTCGGCTGTGCCGGTTGGAAGTGAGTGAACGCCAGAGTCGGCAGATCCTTATAGGTATCAGCGAATTTGGCAAGCTCCGCAATTACATTGACCAGCTTTTTCTTTACCAGCTTAAGAGCCTCCCGCATTACGATGATATCCGTGTTATCCCCTACATAACAGGAGGTTGCACCCAGGTGAATAATGCCTGCTGCCTTGGGACATTGCTGGCCATATGCATATACATGACTCATAACATCATGACGTACTTCTTTCTCACGGGCCTTGGCTACATCATAATTAATATCCTCCGCATGCGCCTTCAGTTCATCGATCTGCTCCTGGGTAATAACGGGCTTACCGTTCTGGCTTAAACCAAGTTCCATCTCGGTCTCAGCAAGGGCAATCCATAACTTTCTCCAGGTACGGAATTTCATATCCGGTGAGAAGATGTACTGCATCTCCTTACTCGCATAACGCTCTGACAAAGGACTTACATATCTGTCTGTACTCATAATTGATTCTCCTATATTTTATTCTTTTGATCATGATTCATTAACATTATAATATACAAAACAGGAAGATAACTCAATATTTATTTCTCATACTCCCCGCGGATATCCTCTGTGGGCGGCTCCATCGGATACTCTCCGGTAAAGCATCCCCGGCAGATATCAAGGCCGTCTACCAGCTCCGGCAGTCTTTCCAGTCTCAGATAACCCAGGGAATCCGCACCAATGATCTGACAGATTTCTTCCACCGACCGGTTATAGGCAATGAGCTGTTCACGGGCCGGTACATCCGTACCGAAATAGCAGGGATAAAGGAACGGCGGTGAGCTTACTCTCATATGTACCTCTTTAGCCCCTGCCTCGCGGAGCATCCTGACAATGCGGTCCGAAGTCGTACCACGCACAATGGAATCGTCAATCATAATGATACGCTTACCGTTTACCGCTTCCTTGATCGCATTCAGCTTAATCTGCACGCTGCTCTCGCGATTCTTCTGTTTCGGTTTAATGAAAGTCCTGCCCACATAGGCATTCTTGACAAAAGCCTGTCCGTAAGGGATTCCTGACTGCATGGAATAACCAAGTGCCGCACAATTACCTGACTCCGGTACACCCACTACCAGATCCGCATCCACCGGAGAATCTATTGCCAGGAAACGTCCTGCTTTGATTCTGGACTCATAGACACTGACGCCATCGATATGGCCGTCCGGTCTTGCGAAATATATATATTCAAAGATACATCTGCCGTGCTGTTCTTTCGGCAGACACATGCTTCTATCTGACTCGATTCCCTTATCCGGAGAAATCGTCACAATCTCTCCCGGCTCTACATCCCTGATAAAGGTAGCGCCAATGGTATCGAGAGCACAGGTCTCCGACGCCAAAATATATGCATTATCTCTTTTACCGATACACAGAGGCTTAAATCCATATGGATCTCTGGCACCGATCAGCTTACGAGGTGACATTACAATCAGGGAATAGGCACCTTTGATCTTCTTCATGGCACGTCCCACTGCTTCTTCAACCGTCTTACTGTTCAAACGCTCTCTCGCGATATGATAAGCAATAACCTCCGAATCTATGGTTGTCTGGAAGATTGCCCCGGAATATTCCAGTTCATGACGAAGCTCCGGTGCATTGATCAGGTTACCGTTATGTGCCAGTCCCAAAGTACCTTTAACGTAATTTAAAACAAGAGGCTGCGCATTTTCTCTGGTGCTGCTGCCGGCAGTAGAATACCGTACATGCCCTACACCGATATCACCTTCTAATTTTTCCAACGTATCCGGTGTGAAGTTTTCATTGAGAAGTCCCATTTCCTTGGCACTTAACACTTTGCCTTTCGGTCCGTTCGTATCGCTGACTGCAATACCACAGCTTTCCTGACCTCTGTGCTGCAGGGCAAACAATCCGTAATAAATAGTGGATGCCACATCATTGCCATCAAAGTCATAGATACCGAATACACCACACTCTTCTCCCAGCTTATCTGTCTGCTCCGTATACATTTCTTTTTCCGTGTTCATTTTCTCCTCCATGTTCCGTCCTCTCTTCCACAGACAACGGATTCTGCTTTCTTCAAAACTCCCACGTATACCTTTGTAAACGTCCTGCCGTCTCGCAAGTGGTTTACATAATCCTAATTCCCATTAGTTTACATAATTATACTTTATGTCTACAAAGTTGCTTTTGCACAACTACCCCTGATATTTTTTCTCATACTCATCCACTGTCGCCATAATCTCCTTGGCATACTGCGGATACTGCTCCACCAGCTCTCTAATATCCTTCTGGGAGGTTCCTGCCACAATTTCCTTATTATAGTCCATCCGACGTCTTAAGGACTGTCGCCTTACAATGAGATTATGCCGGATTTCCACCATTTCCTTATGATCCAGTATCGCCTCCGTCTGATGCAGCCAGATTGCCGGATCTTTAATCTGGTAGCGCTTCAGAATCTGTAATAATTCCTGCTGACTGTAATCCAGCTCCAGTTCCGCCTTGCGGTATTTCTCCCGCTCTTCTTTCTCTACCAGATAATTCTGCCACATTTCATGCAGCTCTTTGGCACTGGATACACCATATTTCAAATAAAGATAATCCAACAGGTTCGTGTTATTTACATAGCGAATCTTCACTTTATTCTGTAAAAGGATCAGTTTATTGATCCCTGTCTCTACCCGGCGCAGCTCCCTTTTAGCATCCATATGCTTGACATAGATAACTGTAATGGCAATCGCCGCCGCTGCCGCTGTCAGCAGATATCCCGTTCTGGTATCCATCTCCAGGAAAAACTGAAGCAATAAAAGAAGTACGATACATAAGCCCAGAGCCGTCACGCAGATCAATGTCATCCCTTTCGTGTCAGAAATCATTCCTATCAGTTCATTCTTACGGAACAGATAAGCATGCTTCTCCCCTTCCAGGCGATTTAGATCCTGCTTGATCAGACTTTGATAATTCTCTGCCTCTGTCAGCTTCTCATATCCCTCCTGTACCTCATCGGCTACACGTTCCATATGCTGAAACTGTTCATCCGTAATTCTCCTGGGTCTGCCTATATAGTCTGCCTTACTGTCCTGCAACAGCGATACTCGCTTGGCACACTCTTTGAGCTGTTCACTTTCTTCCGGCGGCAGGGCCTCAATCTCTTCCATATCTTTCAAATATGAGGTTACCATATCATATTCAAAATTCAGATTCTCCAGTTCTTTAGTGGCATCTGCCATCTTCTCCAGACAGTTTCTGACATAATCCGTCCTCTGCTCTTTGTTGTGGTAGTCAATCTGTCCGACAATCTCGTCATCGTCTTCCCATGACTCATCATAAAATTCGTCGTCATCATGTTTTCTGAATCTTGCCAGCAATCTTTTAAATAAACCCATCTTCATAACCATGCCTTTCTCACCATTCAGGTCAGGCTGTCATAACAACTATGATACATACTCCCTGTATTTCTCTTTCAGACTGTTTGTCAGTTTCTCTATTTCATTATAATAAGGTACCGTATTTCCCAAGGTACTGTTACCTTCTTCTTTGAACACATGCAGCGTGAAGAGCATACGATTCTCATCAGTGCCCTCAAACTGGCCGACTGCCTGATTGACCCGCTTTTCCACCGCAAGAGAAGCATCATGATATTCCGGATGCTCCGCAATAAAAGTAATATAATCCTTATCCTGGCAGGACATACGCATAGCTGCCAGATAAGAAATCTGACTTTCTTCCTCATGACCGGTCTGATAGGACTTCATAAACCACTCTGCAGCCTGTTTAAACATAAACATACCGGTACATGCCACTCCCATATTATGTAGGATTTTCGCCTGTAAAATCTTATCCGTTTCCGGAATCTGGGCAAGCAGGCTATGATACTGCTCCAGTGCTGCATAATATTTTCGATTCTGCAACAGGTAATCCGCTTTGGCCTTTTTGCGTTCATAGGGATTTAATCCTTCATTGGCCTTTATGACCTCCTCCGTCCGGGCAATAACCTCTTCCGGATACAGATTCACATACTCCAGTATCGTACCAACGTAAGCCACCGTAGAGCCCTTTTGATTAAGAAGTGCATACAGAGAATGAGCCAGTTGATTCAGTCCGCACTGTTCGTCCAGCCACTGCACCATCTCATGCTGCATGATATCCTGATCCAGCAGTTCAGCCTTTTCTACAAAAAGATAACACAGCTCTTCCACGGAATATAGGTTTACATAAAATCTTTCCACATAATATGGTTTTTCAGCATATCTGCCTGTTTCCAAGATAATCCGACTCATCCGACACACTCCTTTCCGAATTGATTCTGTCATACCGTGATCTTACACTTTAAAACTATCTTCCCACACCTGTCCACCGGTCGGGAAGAACTCTCCAAATCCCAAATCGGTTACTTTTATCTGCACCGTATCAGGAGAACTCATAGATACCTCCAAACGATATCGGATATAAGGCGCTTCGCTGCTGCCCGCATGCTGAAGCGGTACCTCCTTGATTTCCCTGTCCTTGCCGGTAAGGGGTGTTATGACAAATGCAAGCTCTTTCTCTTTGCCTAACAAAAACTCACATTCCTTCTGTACCTCATACCAGTTTTCTCCGGCATCCAACAGGGCAAAATAAGATTCCTTACCTTGACGCAGCACATTCATTCCTACATTGGACTTCAGCTTATCCTTTCCCAGAAAGACATGTTTCTGACCTGCTTCACTGGGTTCCATCTTCTCGATCAGGCCGAAGCATGCACCTCTGCTAAACAAGTTATTTCCTTGAAAAACTCTCCTGTTATGGCAGAGAAATTGCAATGATCTCTCATTCCATCCTGCACGGAAACCATCTCCCAACAAATATACGGAAGACACAATCCTTCCCTCGCACATTTTCTGTAAAATGCCAAGAAAGCGTTCATCCGCCAGTCGGTAAGCATCCTGTTTGATGCTTTCCTCCTCAGATTCCTCCGGAATGACCAGGGTATCATAAATCTGTTCCTCGATCAATGCAACAATCGGGGTAGTACGCTTATTGCATTCCAAGCGATATGTTTTGAGCCGCATGCCATTGTGTTCGCAGGCAATCACCTGATGATGCCACAGTTCCGGCGGCTGATGCAGCATAAAGAAATAAAAGCTCTCCGTGTGACTCTGAAAATAGATGCGGGAAGTTTTCAGATTCAGATTCGCCGCTGCCTTGGCCAATATCTCTACCATCCTGTCATCCAGTTCATCTACAGTGAACATGATTGCATCTATATTTTCAATTGAGGCAATAAAATTCATCAGCGTCATACTGCGCTTCATGTACAATGTTAAAAGTGCCACCGGATCAAACATTTCCCCGTCCAGTTCAATCTCCTCACCTTTTCTGGCCAGGGATATCAACCCTTCCACGGGAAGCATGTCCTCTTCCTCCCTGTGTTTTACCGCATCCTTACCATAATACCATTGATTGACGCCTTTACGTTTACATAACATAGTCGGAATATTGTACTGCTTCGTCCCCACTACGGTGGCAACCATTTCCACATCTCCCTGCCCGTAGAGACAATAGCTGATCTGGGAATACTGCTCACCCAGGTCATAGCCTACCAGTACACTTCCTTTATGCAGTTTGCTCTCCTCTTTTTTCTCCAAAAGCATATGACTCATCCGTTCTGAATTTCCTTTTATTGTATCCGGAATATTTTATCTACCATGAAATCCTGTCTGTAATACTCTTCCAACAAATGGTCTACTGTGTCATAATCCTGCAGGTTCTTGCCAATCATGATATCATTCAGAAGACTGAATCTGCTCTCCGAGCACTCTTGTCCGATATCGCTCTTACTGATGGTGCCACTCTTGGTAAGCTGCTCACCTTCCTCGGATTCCTCCGTAATGTAGAACTGAAGCCGCTCGCCAAAGAAAAGAATAAACTCCTTGACACAGATCCCGGCAAACATATCCTTCATCTCTTCCTTACAATATTCATTTTCCGTACTG
This sequence comes from Lachnospiraceae bacterium, assembly GCA_051878995.1. GTDB lineage: Bacteria > Bacillota > Clostridia > Lachnospirales > Lachnospiraceae > UBA3282. The sequence goes on from JBJELE010000029.1 coordinate 240,932, forward strand.
TTGTCACTCTGAATTACATAGTGTATCACAGCCCTGCATCCCGGCTTTGCCCGATACTCCACAATGGTTTTGTCCAGATACTCATCCATCTGCGGCAGATATCCCTGATATTCTTTATAAAAAGGCATCACGATCTGCTCTGCCAGAAGGTCTTCCAAAAACCGGCTGCACATCTGCCTGATCCTATCATTCTGCTCCTGCTTATTCTCTGCATAATACTGCAGAAATGCAATTTTACATACGAGATGAAGCGGCACTTCCTTATAAAACAAATCCATGACACTTTCAAAAATGTACGACTCCGTAATCTGCTGATTAACCGCATAGTCATAACAGCATTTTGATAAGAAGGCTGACATCAGCTCTTCACTGCCGCCCTTTTTACTGTAGGAACGGAATATTTCACCCTTTTCTCCCACATGGGAGCCGGTATAGAGCATCTGGACAAGCATACGTTCACACAGGCTGTAAGTATCCACTCCGAATGCCTCCGCTGTCTTCCAGATATCCCGCATATCCTTTATGCTGCCGGAATAATATTTTACCAGATAATTGAGCACATTCTCATCATACTTTCCCTTTTTCAGAATATAGAAAAGGATACAGGTCATAACCGGGTCTTCTTCTCTCTCCTCCATATCCAAAAGCCGGCTGCAAAGCTTCAATAACACTTTGGCATCCACATGATATGGTCCGAACCTTCTTACCCACTTATATGCCTCCTCATACATGCCCCTGATTACCATATAACGGATAATCTTCTTTCGGTCATGCTGTGCCATATCCTCAGGTGTAAGCACCAGAAGATAATCGTCCAGTTCTCTCATTCTGTCCTTTTCATAATAGAAATCCAAAAGCATCATACGGATTTCCTGTTTCATGGACTCTTCTATCTTATCAGACGCTGCCAGACGGACGAACAGATCCGCGTTATCCTCCTGTACCGCCAGCCTGTTCTGATATTCAAAACAGGTATAAACCGCAAACCCTAAATGATCCCGCACAAAAGGCGATATCATAAGAGCCAGTTTGGCCGGAGCGATAACCGTTTCAACCCGGAATTCTATGCTGACCGTATAACGGTTTCCTTCTCCATCTCCCAACAAAATCTTGCAGTCCGAATCATAAACCGGCACCATAGCCCTGCCTGCTATAACAGGATAAATCGTCGGTTCCACGCCATAGGGATACATAAGTACCACTTCTGTTATCCGGTCAGAAAAAACCTTGATTTCCTTCATAAATAGCAGGGAAACAAGTTTCTGTGCACTCTCCTCGTCAATCATCGGCAGGCTGATCACATTACGATACAGATATGCCAGATCCTTATTTATCCTGCCATGCTGTATCTGTTCCAGAACAAAACGTTCTATCGCAGCACTATAGTTTACATAAATATCCGGCATTTCTTCCCTGTGCCGATACACATAGGCATACAGATAGGCAGTGATTTCATATTGCAGATCACTCTGATATGCAAAATACATCAGTATCATCTTCGGCAGCGGTCCGTCATAAGACAGCGAAATGGACATCATATAATATTCATATAACCGGGTAATCCGAAGATTCTGCTCCACACCCGCCTGATACCACGGGAAATATTCCTCTCCCTGACAATTTCCTTTAATCAACAGAGTACAAATCGCATGTAAAACATCATTCTGTGGCTTTTTCTCATAACATCCCGCCAAAATACGAAACAGCGGTGCAGAATAGTTTTTCTGCTTCTGTGCCAGATAAACGATCTGTAAAACAATTTCATCTTTCATCAGATCATTCTTTAAGGCAAACAACAGAATCTGTATTTCAAAAGTACCAAGCTTCATAAGCATGGCCGGATTCATACACAAAAGATGCCATGCTTCAATATAAATAACCGGAGAATTGCAATGATACCGGAATAATTCCTCCAAAAGCATCCACTTGCGGGAAGGACTCTTCACATACTCCTCTGATAAATACAAAAGCAGCCATGCAATGCGCCAGTTACCTCTGTTACGATTATAGATTTCCTCCACAACAGCAGCTATATCATCTACATACTGTTCATCCCTGCTGTAAAGTGTCGTAAGATAGAGATAATAACACCATAATTCCGGACAGTCCTCCTTTACGGCAAGAACCTGTTCCTCCTGTTTTTCAATCAGCCATTTGGCTTCATTGTAGCGTTCTTCCGTAAGCAGTATCTGAGCCTGAAAAAGTTTTACCGCAATATTCTTATCATCAATCTCGGACATTCGGTTTAACAACTTCTGTGTCTCTGCCATCCATGTTCCGGTGCTGATCTTTTTCAGTCGGAATGCCTGATAATACTCCATCAGAGACACTGTCAGCTGCATTTTTTCTCTATGCAGGCCAAGAATCTTTCTTGTCGTGATATGCTGTACCACCGTAACCGGTATCCGGATTACTGCATGCTCCTGCTCTAATATAATGGCTCCGTAATTATTGCCTGCATGCAGCTTCTCATGATCTACATAATAATACAATCTGTATATATTTCCTAAGAAAGCAGAGTCTGTCACAGTATCTTCATTTATCTGTAAAAACTCTCCTTCTGTCTTAATCTGTAAATGTGTATATCCCCATCCGTTTCGATTGATTACCAGCGCATAGCGGGTCATCTCCAACGGATCCTCAATCTTAATCTGGGTTTCCTCAGGAATATATTCTACCGGCTTTTTCTTATGGATTTCTATCAAAAATTCCTCCACATTATGCTCATTATCCGGAAATTGTGAAAGTCCCTTGTATGCCGCATAATACTGCCTGTCATTTCCTTTAAATACCTCTTTAAATTCCTTGGAATAAAACAGATTGACCGCCTCATCCCAGTTACTTTTTGCAAGATTTGTAAAATGGAATAAATTTTTGATATTACCAAGATTCGAAGTAATGGTTCTTGGAATAATTACCACAGAAAAGGGAAGATAATACTCCCCCTGATTGGATATAATATGAAAAGCACCCTTGGCTTCTTCCCCCTCTTCCATGCCACTTGCATCAAATCGATACAGAATCTCATCCTGACTGCCGCTGAAGCTTTGGGTAATACATGTCATGCGCACATCAGAAGACACTACATAACCTTCCGTCACCCGCCCCTCGGGACCGCTGATGGAAAAAGAGCCTTCCTCCACCGTATCTGCATAAAGGGATAAGTCAATACGTGGACAGGAAAAGTCTAAGGAACTCTTATCAAACATGAAATTGCCGCTTAATATTTCATCTATAACCTGTCTCACAATTCTACTCCATGCTTTTTTCATTCATTTTCTTACGCGCCTATTATAGCATTTTTGCGGTAGCATGTGCAACCTCAAATGCATACACTAAAAGCAAGAGAATATTATGAGGTATCTCATGGAAAAGCCCACTTTAAAAAGCATGCAGACCGATGCAATCGATAACGGCAAGCTACAGATCAATGTCACAGCGGATATTGGGCAGATTCCTATTCAGAACGCAACCATATCCATTTCCTTTACCGGAGAGCCGGGCAGGCCTCTGGAAACCCTGTCCACCGATTCTTCCGGACAGACGGATGCCGTAACATTGAAAACCCCGCCCCTTGAATACAGTCTGACACCCAACTCCCCCATGCCCTATTCCGAGTATACCGTAGCTGTCACGGCACCGGGATATGAACCTGTTACCGTGTCCGGTGTGGAAGTATTACCGGATGTTACTGCCATTCAGAACATCGAAATGACCCCCTCTGAAATATCCAGAGCACCGGAAGAAACCATTACCATCCCGGATCACACCCTGTACGGAGACTATCCTCCCAAAATCCCCGAAGATGAAATTAAGCCGATGAATGAAACCGGCGAAATTGTCCTAAGCCGTGTGGTAATCCCGGAATATATCATTGTACATGACGGTGTCCCTGCGGATTCTACCGCCAATAACTATTATGTCCGTTACCGGGATTACATCAAAAATGTAGTTTCCTCAGAGATTTATGCTACCTGGCCGGAAAGCGCCATCTATGCCAACACGTTGGCCATCATGTCTGTTACCCTGAACAGAGTATATACCGAATGGTACCGCAATCAGGGCTATAACTTTACCATTACTTCCTCCACCGCCTATGACCAGAAATGGATCTACGGCCGTAACATATACACCAATATTGACAGACTGGTAGATACTGTTTTTGCCAACTTTCTTTCCCGCCCCGGTGTACGTCAGCCCATCTTTACCTCCTACTGTGACGGTAAGAACGTGACTTGCAGCGGTTTAAGCCAATGGGGTTCCAAGTATCTTGGCGATGAAGGCTATGCTCCTATCGAGATCATTCGCTATTACTACGGCAACGATATGTATATTAATTCTGCTGTGGCTGTATCCGGTGTTCCTTCTTCCTGGCCCGGTTACAACTTAAACATCGGTGCATCCGGCGATAAGGTGTTGCAGATCCAGCAGCAGCTAAACCGAATCGCCCAGAATTATCCCGCTATCCCACGTATTACCGCAGACGGTGTATATGGTCCCGCTACCGCCAATGCAGTAAAAACCTTCCAGCGTATTTTTAACCTGCCACAATCCGGCATCGTGGATTATCCGACCTGGTATAAAATTTCAGATGTCTATGTGGGTGTGAGCAGGATTGCTGAACCTGGTTAATCATTACTGATGCTTAACCCTGATCACCGTCAGGGAAAGTGCCGGTGCCGTATAGGAGAAATGTTCACCAACCGTAAGCGTGCTCTCCTTCGGCACCACTTCCATTCTCTCCATGCTGTTGACCGACTTCTCATCATTTCCGGTCAGGACTGTAACATCTGCCTCTGTCATGAACTCCCCGATATCCATACTTCCGCAGTCTAATTTCACATTTACGGTCATATCCTGATCAGACACATTGATAAGCTTCAGGATCACATCACCGTTTTCATCACAGACCGCAGATTCATACAAGGTCTGTTCCTCTGCGCCTGTAAGTTCTGCCGGCAGGCTAATCTCTCCGGTATTGGTGCTGTAAAGCTGCTGTACATAGTAATTTGCAGATGCAAAGATACTGTCATTGGAATAGAAGATCATATCCGGCTGCCACTGATTTAACTTCACATTAGCAAAAAGAGGAGCATAGCATGCCATCGCCACCACATCACCATTTTTCTCCAGACCGGTCATATAGGCTGCCTCCGCTAATGCAGCGTCTAACGTATTGGCTTTGGCCGCATATTCTCCTAAGAACACCTTGGCCTGGCTGTTCCTGTCATAGCTATCATAACGGTCTGTATTTGAAAGGAACCATTCCGGCGTCTGATAATAATGCTCATCCACCAGAGTTGTCAGGGAATCCGGGTTCAGCGTCAGATAATTCCATCCATCCTCGCTCTCGGAGACCGTACCATTTGCCACAATCAGTTCAATACCGTCGTACAGCTCCGGTTTCTCTGCCGCCGCTTCCTCAAAGGCTTTCACGAACTGTTTATAGTGCTGGTGATATTCCGTCTGCCACTGCTCATTACCGATGGCAATATATTTTAGTTCAAAAGGCTCCGGATGCCCCATGGCAATCCGCACAGCGCCCCACGTAGTATTCTCATCGCCTCTGCAGAACTCTACCAGATCCAGTGCATCCTGCACATACTGTTTGAATTCTTCGCTTGCAATGCTGTACACCTGATAGAAAGGACTCTGTATCTCACAGGTCATACCGGCATTCAGCACCGGTACCGGCATACAGTCAAGAGCCTCACACAATTCAAAGTATTCATAAAAGCCCAGCCCGTATGTCATATAATAGGGGTTTCCCTTAGAGCCCTGCCAGATATTCTTACCCTGGGGTCTGGTTGCCACATCTCCAACCGTATCTTCTCCGTTGATAGTAAACGTAAGACCGTTACCCACAGAATCCTTCCAACTGTAGATGCTCTCCTCATCTCTTCCTTCTATCACACAGCCACCGGGAAACCGTAAAAAGGAAGGCTCAAGGGCTTCCAGATATTCTCCGAAATCCTTACGCACAGGTAGCCCCTGATAAGTCTCCCGGGGCATCATGGAAATCATATCAAAGCATGCCGTACCTGCCGGAATCTCCACTGCCAACCGCACATTTTTATTAGCCGTCGCGGAAGCGGTCAGTGTAACCTCATACTTCATCCACTCTGACGTGATCCCCTCTACTGTCTGCTCATCATAAACGGTTCCATCCTCATTACACAGCGTCACATATACCTGCTCCACTGTCTTATCCTGTGATTTGCAGTAGAATGACACATCATAAGAGGCTCCCTCCGTAATTGCCATACCCTCAATATAACCGCCATTGCTGATACCCGCATAGGGCTTTACGGAAGAAGTTCCCGGATTCGTAATCACCGCATACCGGGGATTCTGCTCATTTAAAGCCGTCCCGTCCGTGCTGCCGTCTGTTACGTTAAATTCCACACTTTCGTCCGTCTTATCCCAGCCGTGAAGCTGTGCGTTCCGGGCTTCTATCCCATACTCGAAAGAGCGGTTCTTGACAAGTTCTACATACATACCGCCGTCCACGGCATAATTAATGTCTTCTAAGAAAAGCCCGAACAGCGTATCAGAAATCTGATGGCTTTCATCTAAACCGGAAGTATCCGTATATACAGTATAGGATATCGCGCCATCTGCTGCCTGTGTCATGCTTTCCGATGTACTTTCTTCTGCCACGTCCCCCGAAGCCTGGTTTGCTGTGTCATTACTGCCACACCCCGCTGCGATGATTACCATTGCAAGACATAAAGCACAGGAAATTCCCTTTTGTACCGTCTTTGTCAGATTCCTTCTCATATCACTCCTCCGCTAGGTTTACATAATTCATTTTGTTTACAATTACCTAAATTACTTTAGTTTCTATTATACTATATTCTTTCATAAATGCAATAAAAAACACCATCCGATTTCTGCTTCGATTTCCGCAGAAAAAGAATGGTGTCCTCTATACCGTGTTCTCTATATCATCTTACATATGTAATAATCCTACTCGACCTCTAGTGTACCACACCGTCTCCGCCTCTGGTCCACACAATGTTCTGGCTGATCATCTGGTCGATATCCATTCCGATGATCTCTGAAGCACGTGCTTTGGCTTTGGCCTCATTGGCAGTACCCAAATCCTGATAAATATAGTATGCCGGTTTCTTATTTCCGTTTAGATCATACAGACCAAGAGCAAGATTGCTCTCCATCTCATGTGCATCATCCGTCTGCCTGAACAGGATGAACGCATCCACATCCGGCAGGGAAGCTGCTTTCAGATAGCCATAGGCAACCGATGCCTCCTGTGCCTCTGTACCGAAGCTGGATGTATAACCAATCTCGGCTAAAGAAATACTTCTCACCTGCCCTGAAGGATTTAAGAACTTGGGCTGATGCATATAATCAATGAGGATATCGATATTCTGCATAGTAATATAAGGGGTGGAAATATTCTGTTTTACCCATACCGCCGGACCGTTCCACGCATAAGGATCGTATAACGGAGAGTTATACGGATGATAGGAAAGTCCCCAGTCGATATTACCCTCTCTGTTCATATAATAGTTGAACTGATCCAGATACTCTTTGGCAAGGAAGCTTCCCGGATTGGATTTGCGGTTCCATTCCTGGTCAATCGAGTTATAAACCCGCACATTGGCATTCTGAGCTTTCAGTTCATTATACATAATACGGAATGCTTTTACATAGATATTTACATTATAATCAAGGGAGGTGGAGCTGCTATACCACCAGGAGGTTCTGGCATTAACCTCATTACCGAGAATCCAGTTATCAACCTGACCACAGCCTGCCGTACCGGAATAACGCTGTCCCAGGAAAGCACCGATAGCTTTCAAATGATTCGTACCGGAAGCATCAGCCACATTTAAGGCGTAACCCGGACAGTCTGCACCTACTGCTGAAGGATGAATCAAATCCTGTGTGTACGGGCTCCTTCCACCGTTTAACAATACCATGGTAACCTGAAGACCATAGCTGTTAAAGCTCTTAATCATGGAATCATACTTTCCTACCATACCGTTATTGAAATAGTATGTCTGTCCATTGTAATTAAAAGGAATCGCCCCCGGTACAGATGCGTCAACGCAAATATCATCCACATACATATTATATACTACCTGATGCACACCAAGCGCCTGCAGTTCTCCGTTGGAAGCCTTAGTCAGATCCGGCAGGATTCCTTTGATGCCGCCGTCCTTTCTGGCAGAAGTATGCGATGCAATGGCCTCAGGATTGGTTATGTAATGTTCGTCGCTGACCTGTACCATCTGTCCGCCACGCTTTACGGCAACCAGAAATTTCCGGCTCAGATTGGAATCTGACGTATTATAATTTAATGGGAAGCTGGCCGTCACAGAAGTTCCTGCATCAACAGTTGCCACAATTGCTCCCGTAGTGCCATCCTGATAGACTTCGTCAGCATAGATATAGAATTTACCGTCATCACTCGACGGAACACTTCCGGTCGTGATCTGACACACCACATTACCACCGGATATCAGACAGGAATCAATAGCAACCGGTCTGCCTGCCGCTTCTACAACCTGCAGATTATCTCCCGACACTGCCACTGTTCCCGATGCCAGCATCACTGCTGCCGCTGTTACCAGTATGGCTGTCATAATCTTTCGTAATCGTTTCATAGCATTTCCATCCCTTCGCAATCAATGATTCCTTATTTTATCATACTCTGTACCAAATGTCATTATGCATACATCAATTTTTCATACATAAAGCCCATGGCATCTGAAACCATGGGCTCTATCTATCCTATTATCTTTCTCTATTTAATTTACTTTGTCAGCAGCATCATAATGTCATTGCTTCTTGCCACAAACTTCGTCATAGCCTCCGGCTCCAGCGGTGCCTGCTGTAACAGTGCCAGATCATAAAGCTGTTCACAGATCATCTGTACATTCTCACCATCCTGATGCTCAATGACGTACTGTACTAACGGATGGTTGGCATTCAGAATCAGCGTCTCGCCTTCTTTACCGAATCCATCCATACCACCCATACCCTGCATAGCGTACATCTTCATCATGTCCTGCATCCTGCGGGTTTCTTCGGATAAGGTAATCATGGAAGAAATCTTCTTATTCTTCAGCTTCTCAATCTTAACCTTAATACCATCTTTCTTCAGGGCTTTCTTCATCAGCTTGGCAACAGCCTCTGCCTGCTCTTCCATCTCCTTCTCGGCTTTCTTGGAGGTCTTGGATTTAAAGACATCTGTTAAGTCCGCATCGATTCTCTGGAACTTGATACCCTCATTCTTGGCCTCTAACTGGGATACGAAAGGCTGATCGATGTTGTGGGTCAAAATGACTGCATCCATCTTGGCTGCCTTAAACATGTTAATGTACTGGCTCTGCTGTTTCTCATCCGTTACATAATAGATAACCTTCTCTTTCTTCTCTTCCTCAGCGCCATCCTCGCCGGTCACAGTTTCACCATTTTCATCCACTACCTCGGCTTCTACCTTATCGCCATTCTCGTCGGTAGCATTCTCCTCCACCTCATCCGGATCGATCTTATTAACCTCTAAGCACTCCGGCAGGGTCATATACTCACCTTCCAGATTCTTAAAGAGGATATAATCTGTCATCTTCTCACAGAACTTATCATCCTTCAGACAGCCAAACTTGATAAACGGGCTGATATCATCCCAGTATTTCTCATACTCTTCCTTCTCAGTCTTGCACATACCGGACAGCTTATCAGCCACCTTCTTGGTAATGTACTCGCTGATCTTCTTCACAAATCCGTCATTCTGCAGTGCACTTCTGGATACATTAAGCGGCAGATCAGGACAGTCGATAACACCTTTTAGCAGAAGCAGGAATTCCGGAATGACTTCCTTGATATTATCTGCGATAAATACCTGATTATTATACAGCTTGATTGTTCCCTCGATAGATTCATATTCCATATTGATCTTCGGGAAGTACAGAATACCCTTCATATTGAAAGGATAATCCATATTCAGATGAATCCAGAAAAGAGGCTCCTTGTAATCATGGAATACCTTTCGGTAAAACTCTAAGTATTCCTCTCTGGTACACTCATTTGGATGCTTCATCCATAACGGATTGGTATCATTCAGAAGCTCCGGACGTTTCTTGATCTTCAGCTTCTGCTCATCCTCTTCTTTCTCCTTGGCAATCTCTTCCACTACCTCATCAGTATCCAGCTTCTCATCAGCCTTGATGATCTGCGTCTCTGTGGTGTTTGCCTTGGATAAATAAATCTCCGTAGGCATGAAGGAACAGTACTTCTGGATGACCTCTCTTGCCTTATATTCATTACAGAACTCTAAGCAGTCCTCATTGATAAAGAGGGTGATTTCTGTACCAACTTCTGTTCTTGTTCCCTCTTCCATATCGAATTCCGTACCGCCGTCACACTCCCAGTGAACAGCCTGTGCGCCATCCCTGTAAGATAAGGTATCAATATGTACCTCATCGGCTACCATAAATGCAGAATAAAAACCAAGTCCGAAATGACCGATGATCTGATCATCGCTTGCCTTATCTTTATATTTCTCAATAAAATCGGTAGCACCGGAAAAAGCAATCTGATTGATATACTCCTCCACCTCATCCGCTGTCATACCGATACCGTTATCGATAAATTTCAAAGTCTTTTCTTCAGGGTTAACAATGACTTCCACCTTTGCCTTATAATCATCCGCAAGAGTGTACTCACCCATCATATCCAGCTTCTTCAGCTTCGTAATTGCATCGCATCCGTTTGAAATCAACTCTCTGAAGAAGATATCATGATCGGAATACAACCACTTCTTAATGATTGGGAAAATATTGTCGCTGTTAATTGATAAATTACCGTGTTTTGCTGCCATTAATACCACTTTCCTTTCTATCTGTTACATATTCATTCTTATGCAGCCATTCTGCCGTTCCCCTGCTTTTATCTGGCAGGATTGATACTAGAGAATAGTTTAATCCCACAAATTTGAGAAGTCAAGAAAAAATTAGCACTCATTTGAGATGAGTGCTAGTAATTCTCTGTTTTCCCAGTATTTATGCGGGTTTGCAGAATTATAAACTTTTTATAAAAATCCTTTTACTCAAAGTACTGCGAGTAGACCTCGAAGAAACTCTGCGTTTTTACATTGTCATCATGGATAAAGCTCACACCGTCCCACAGCTCCTCATTCAGGTTTCTGGTCAGTGTTGCCACATAAGCATCATATTCCTGACCAAAAGCTTCTTCCCGCCTCTGTTCCACAATTTTGATCTTATTGGCATCTGTTTCCTCTTTATCAAAGGTTGTCAGACATTTTATTATATGATACCCATATTCAGACTCTACAATATCACTGATCTCATCCGTACCCAGATTAAAAGACGCAGTTTCAAATGCCGGGTCCATCTCGCCCTTGCCAAAAGAATAGGTAGCTTTATCATCCTCACTGTATTTGCGGATCAGTTCATCGAAATCTTCTCCGTTTCTGGCAAGCTCCAATACTTCGCATGCTGTTTTGTATGCATCCTGTCTGGCCTTCTCCGTATACTCAATCTTTTTGCCGGTGCCATCAAGGGCATAGGTTTTGATCAGAATATGCTGCACTGTAATGGTTCTTGCCTCATCATCGCTGATCTCCGGATTAATGTCTTTGATCGTATACTGATACACCTTCTGTGCCAGGGCAAACTCCGAATAAAGCTCACTGATTGTCTTCTCCGTCACACCCATTTTCTCAATCTCTGTCGCATTCAGAGAGGCATAATAAGCCTTTGCCGCATTCTCCGCCTGGGCCTTCTCTTCCTCGCTAAGCCATACCTCATATTTCTCTGCCATCAGATTCATCGTCTTGATGCGGGCAATCTGTGCCAGTGCAATATCCTTGACATTTTCTTCCAGAGTCACCCCATTGGCATGGGCGTCCCATATTTCTGTTCCATAGACGCTCTCATATCGATTCTGGATATTAGTCAGATATACCATGATTTCCGGCAAAGTACAGGAACTGCCCTCAATACGAAATACTTCATCCTTGCCAAATCCTGTGGTAAGCACCACCTTCGTGCCGATACCATCACCGCTCTTACATCCCATCAGACCAAAAGACAGCATGAGGATACTAAGCATAAGCACGGCCATTTTTGTTAATCTGTTTTTTTTCATAAACCACCATTGTTTGATAACTAATTCAAATAGTTACATCATCTCTTACTATTCTAATTCATTTCCCTCTTTATCATACCATGCTTCCCCATTCGTTAATACATAATCTTCTCCGGTAAGAACGGCTTTTACATAATCCTGTGAAGATGCAAGCTTCCTACGAAATGCCACGCCTCCACCCAGCAGGGCTGTGGTATGAATATCAGAACCTGCGCTTATGGGAAGTGCATGCTCTTTCGCATAAGCAATCGCTCTTATATCATATGCCGGATCATTGTGAGCCATGCTCCTTGAATTGGAATGGGTTGCATTGATTCCCTCGACGCCATCCGACCACTGCGAGAAAAGCCGTATTTCCGGAATATAATCTTCCTCCCTATACGGATGTGCCTGTATGACTAAACCACCTGCTTCATGTACCAGCTGATATTGTTCCTCTATGGTTGCCGTCCATAATTCCGGATGGGCTTTCATCCAACCTTTGTCAATTCCATATAGAAGGAATTCCGTTCCCCTGAATCCTGCTTCATAACCGAAAAACACATCCAGGCCGATCTTCTCTCCCTCTTCCCTGGCATGTTCATAGCCTTCACAGAATCTGTCAACCCAAATATCCCATGGCAGTCCTCTGTCTGTTCTTGTATTACCGCCCCAGTTATGATCTGTCACAAAAATGCCGGTATAACCATACTCTTTGCAGGCTCTCGCCATCTCTGCCCCTGTACTGCGTGCACAGGCGCTGGACTCGCTGGTATGCAAATGGGTTTCATACAGATATGGATATTGTTTTCTTATTTCCATGTTCATTTTCATAAAAAAGGGATTAAATTCTCTGCCTATGCATCGTAACCTAATCCCTCTCCTCTTTCTATCTGTTTCCTTATTTATTAAGATAATTACCTGTCTATATCCGTACTACTTAATTACATGAATCCATCCTTCAGGAGCTTCGATACGACCCATCTGGATACCTGTTAATGTATCATACAGTTTCTTGGTAATCGGTCCCATCTCACTCATGCCGCTTGGAAATGCGATTTCCTTGCCATGATCTACAATCTTGCCAACCGGAGAGATAACTGCTGCCGTACCGCACAGACCACATTCTGCAAAATCTTTGACTTCTGCAAAAGGAACCTCTCTCTCTTCTACCTCTAAGCCTAAATATTCTTTGGCCACTACCAGAAGAGAACGTCTTGTGATAGAAGGCAGAATGCTGTCGGATTTCGGAGTAACTACCTTATTATCCTTTGTTACAAAGATAAAGTTGGCGCCGCCAGTCTCCTCTACGTTGGTTCTGGTTGCTGCATCTAAGTACATATTCTCGTCATAACCCTCTTCATGAGCTGTTACGATTGCATGTAAACTCATGGCATAATTCAGACCTGCCTTAATATGACCGGTACCATGCGGAGCTGCTCTGTCAAAATCGCTTACTTTAATGGTAAGAGGTTTTACACCGCCTTTGAAGTAAGGTCCTACCGGTGTACCGAAGATTCTGAACTGATACTCCTCTGCCGGTTTTACACCGATAACGGAAGAGCTGCCGAACATATACGGACGGATATATAAGGTTGCACCGGAGCCATAGGGCGGCACATAAGCCTCATTGGCTGCTACTACATCATGTACTGCCTGCACGAAACGATCCTTAGGAAACACCGGCATCTCCAGTCTCTTACAGGAATCTTCCATACGCTGTGCATTTAAATCAGGACGGAAGCATACGATATGACCATCTTCTGTTGTATAGGCTTTCAAGCCCTCAAAACATGTCTGTGCATACTGGAACACACCGGCACACTCATTAATAGTAATGTTGGCATCGGATATGAGTGCTCCCTCATCCCATGCTCCATTCTTGTAATTTGCCACAAATCTCTTGTCTGTCTCCTGATAACCAAATCCAAGATTTGCCCAGTCAATGTTTTTCTTTTCCATTTTCCCATACTCCTTTTTGCTCAAAGTATCTTATTGTGTTCTGTAATAAGCTTTCTTCTTAATATTATACTTTTATGTATAAAAGTCAAGACTACAACACTGCATTTACCACTTCCAGCGCAATATCAAAAGCAAAATCCTTCATTGCCTTCTCGCACACACGAAGCATTTTCTTATCATCCTCAGGTCTGTCATATTTCTTAAGTTCTGCCAGTTTGGCATTTGCACTGTCAGCATCAAAGTCATCCAGCCTTCCTGCCAGTTCCTGCAATGCTTTTTTCCAGTCGTCCTCCGAAATCCTCTTGGTCTTCGTCTCTTCTGCTTCTTCCTGTGAAGCCCCACTCTTTTCCTCATGGTCCAGATAAACCTTCAGACTCTCACGCATATTTTTCATCATACTAAAGAGGATAGGGGAGCGTACTTCCACATCTTCCCTCTGCCCTGCTTTACTCATTTTCTCCAATGTAAATGCTTCATCGGCCAGATCGTCTGCTCCCACATTTCTGGCATTTCCTTTCAGAGAATGTACAATGATAGCATATCCCGGCATATCACCCTTCTTTAAAAACTCCCGCAAAGCTGCTTCCTTTTCTGTCAGGATTGCATGGAAATCATGCAACACCTTGCCATAAAGAGCCTTATCACCACCCATATATTTTAAACCATTGCGGATGTTGAAACCGATCATATATAGCTGGCTTTCCTTGATGCTGAGTGCCATCTCGGCATCCTCTTTCTCGAAATCCCGACCCATATCCTGATCATTAGTCAGATACACCACATTATCCGGCAGGTATTCTATCAGCATATTCTCGAACTTGTCCGAATCGATAGGCTTCGTCAGATAATCCTGGAATCCCTCGTTAATATAGAATTCCCGCGCACCGGGCACTGCATTCGCTGTCAACGCAATAATCGGAATATCCTTTGAAGGATTACCTTCCATCTCCCTGATAGCATGAAGCGTCTGTACACCGTCCATAACCGGCATCATATGATCTAAGCAGATCAGATGGTAGGTCTTATGCTTGATTAACTCCAGACATTCCTCTCCACTTCCCGCAACGTCAACCTGCAGTCTGGTCTGTTTCAAAAGTCCCTGTGCCACCGCAAGATTCATGGCATTATCATCAACGATCAGAATCCTTCCAAGAGGTGCAATAAATTTCTGCTGGTAGTTTTCTCTGCTTCTTAGACTCTCCTTGTACTGTTTCTCGAAATCGCCTAATGGTGTCCTGTCTACCACGTGCTGCACAAGTTTAAAGGAAAAAGCGGAACCCTTTCCATAAACGCTCTGCACTTCCACATTGCCTCCCATCATCTCTACAAGACGTTTCGTAATGGCAAGCCCCAGTCCGGTTCTTTTACCCTTGCTTCTTGATGTAGAATTCATCCGTTGGAAAGCATCAAATAACTTCGGAATCTCCTGCTCCTTGATACCCACTCCCGTATCCTTCACGACAACATCAATTTCAATCGCATCGTCTTCAAGCTGTTTCCACCCCAGATGCAGGGTAATCCTTCCCTCTTCCGTATATTTCACGGCATTGGATAACAGATTACTGATAATCTGACGGATGTGGATCTCATCCCCCAGCAATTTATGCGGTATATCCTTAGCAATATCCAGTACCAGATCCAGTTTCTTCCGACGAAGCTGCAGAGAAATACTGTTAATAAGATCATTTAACAGGGAACTGACATCATAGGTTCCTTCCGTTATCTGCAGCTGACCTGCCTCCAGCTTGGTGAAATCCAGAATATCACTGACCAATGCCAGCAGAATATTACCCGCCTGCCTGATGTCCAGTGCATAATCCTTGATCACTTCATCCTGGCTCTCACGAATGATCAGTTCATTTAATCCCAAAATGGTGTTAATAGGTGTCCGTAATTCGTGGGACATATTTGCTAAGAAAATATCTCTGGCATCCTCTGCTTTTTTGGCTGCTTTCTTAGCATCTTTCAGTTCCACATTTTTCTGTTCCAGTTGTTCCTGTACTTGTAAAAGCGTATTCTCTTTCCCGCCTTTTTTCGTTGGTATCGGATTCTTTTCCTGATTCATCTCCGTACGCCCCTCCTCTTGGTTATTACATCACCCGCTCATATTTTACAAATTCGTATGCAATATCAAAGTAGGTCTGTTCCTCGCTGTTCGCTGTAATTTCCCACTCTTCCATTTCATCCAGGTTCGGAAAATAAGCATCTGCCTCATACGTATGGTCAATCTTAGTCACATGTGCCACATCACAGTAGGGAAGCATCATTCGATAGACACTCTCACCGCCGATAATATACACATCTTCGCTATTATATTTCTTAAGTTCTTCCAGTAATTCTTCTTTGCTGTGAACAATAATTGCATCCTTTACCTGATAATTCGGATTGGTAGATAGGATAATATTCGTTCTGTTCTTAAGCGGCATCCCCTGCGGAAAAGTTTCCAATGTCTTTCTGCCCAGCACTACCACCTTACCTGTGGTTTCCTGCCGGAACATCTTATGATCTGCCGGTATGCTGACCAAAAGACTGTTCTTACAGCCAATCGCCCAGTTATTATCCACTGCTACAATTAAGTTCATATATCGTTCCTCTTTCTTCTATTTCTTTTCATTTATCATTTCTTATCACACTTAAATTGCTACCGGAATATTCTCTATCTGCGGCCCTGTTACATAGTTCTCTACTTTGACATCATCTCTGGTAAACTGATAGAAGTCCTTAATCTCCGGGTTAAGCCAGAATGTCGGTGCATCATATACCTGCCTCGTAATCAGCCCCTCCACAAGCGGAATATGCCTGTCATAGATGTGGGCATCCGCAATCACATGTACCAGTTCTCCCACTTCCATGTCGCATACTTGTGCCAGCATATGAACCAGCACAGCATACTGTACCACATTCCAGTTATTAGCCGTAAGCACATCCTGTGATCTCTGATTCAGAATGGCATTCAGCGTCAGCTTATCATGTCCCTTCTTCTGAGTCACATTAAAAGTCATGCTGTATGCACAGGGATACAGATTCATCTCATGCAGATCCTGATGTACATAAATATTCGTCATGATGCGCCGGCTGAAAGGGTTGTTCTTCAAATCATAAATCACCCTGTCCACCTGATCCATCATACCCTCTTTATACTGGTGCTTCACACCCATCTGATAGCCGTATGCCTTGCCGATGGAACCATCCTCATCTGCCCACTCATCCCAGATATGGCTGTGCAAATCATGCACATTATTGGATTTCTGCTGCCAGATCCAGAGCATCTCATCCGTAGCACTCTTTAACGCGGTTCTGCGAAGGGTCATGATAGGGAACTCCTTTGACAGATCATAACGGTTCACTACTCCGAACTTCTTGATGGTATAAGCACTGGTGCCATCCGGCCAGTGGGGTCTGACCTTCTCACCCTCCGTACTGGTTCCGTTCTCCAGAATATCCTTGCACATATTAATAAAAATCTGATCCGCTGCACTCATGCTGCTTCCGTTCCTTTCTGGTATCTTTGTTTCTTACGCTTCCCACTTGTCGCACAGGGAATTAATCTGATCCGCGAACTTCGCCAGATCCTTATTGGCACCGCCTTCATTCTTATGAATAACAGCGATAAGCCTCTGTCCGCTGGCAAGCAGTCTTGCGAATACATCCGATACACCATGGGCTTTCTTCTTCACTGCCACAGGTTCAGCCTCATAGATGAAGCTGCCGTCTATCAGATCAAATCTGGTGCCGCTGTAAGGCGCATAAGCACTGATGCCGTGTTCTATTTTCAGGCACTCGGTAAACAGTTTGCACACACTGTCTTCACCATGCACTACAAATACTTTCTTAGGCTTCTGCGTAAAGCCCTTCACCCAATTCAACAATCCGTTCTTGTCCGCATGACCGCTCATACCGGCAAGTTTCATGATCTGCGCACGGATTTCGATCGGCTCACCAAACAGCTTAACCTCCTCGGCTCCCTCCACAATTGCACGTCCGAGAGTACCCACTGCCTGATATCCTACAAAAAGGATGGTACATTCCGGCCTCCATAAATTATGTTTCAGATGATGCCTGATACGTCCCGCTTCACACATACCGGAAGCAGATATGATAACCTTCGGTTCATTTTCAAAGTTAATTGCCTTGGATTCCTCGCTCGTAATGGCAAGTCTGAGTCCCGGAAATGCAATGGGATTAATGCCCTTATTTACCAGTTCCATGGCTTCTTCATCAAAACAGTCAAATTCATTCTTCTGGAAAATACCGGTGGCTTCCACTGCCAGCGGACTGTCCACATAAACCACGAAATCCTCATGGCCTTCCACAAGCCGCTCTGCCTTGATCTGGCGCAGGAAATAAAGCATCTCCTGGGTTCTTCCTACCGCAAAAGAAGGAATTACCACATTACCGCCCCTGTCAAAGGTAGTCTTCAGTATCTTCGTCAGTTCTCCAATATAATCCGGTTTCTCATTTCCATGCAGTCTGTCGCCGTAAGTGGATTCCATTACCACATAATCTGCATCTTCCGTCAGCTTCGGGTCCTTGATAAGCGGCTGGTCATAATTACCGATATCACCGGAAAAAACAATTTTCCTCGTCACACCGTCTTCCGTTGCCCATACTTCAATACTGGAGGACCCAAGCAAATGTCCTATATCCGTAAATCTGATCTTTACCTCATCACAGACCGTTACTTCCCTCTCATATTCACATGGAACCAGACGCTTAATGGCCCCATCTGCATCCTCCATTGTATAAAGAGGCTCAATCACAGCATTAGAGGCAGTACGCTTTGCCTTTCTGTTCTTCCACTCTGCTTCCTGCATCTGGATATGCGCGCAGTCACGAAGCATGATACTACACAGATCACAGGTTGCCACCGTAGCATAAATCTGTCCTCTGAATCCTCTCGCGTACAGAAGCGGAAGCATACCGGAATGATCTACATGGGCATGCGTCAGAAATACATAATCAATCAGGGCAGGCTCCACCGGCAGTTCACAATTCTCAAACGCCTGACTTCCCTGCTCCATACCATAGTCTACTAAAATATTCTTCTCCCCGACACGCAGGTAATGACAGCTGCCTGTTACCTCATGATCGGCCCCAATAAACATAAGTTCCATATGCAACCCTCCTATTTGTTTATCATACCATTTTTTACAAGATGCGTAAATCTTTTCCGACAGAACTTTTCACTTTTCTTGCAAGAATTTATCGCACCATTTTAACCAGACCCATACAATAAAGTAAGGCTATCACAAGAGGTATTTCCCATGTTTCAGCTATTTCCCGCCTTGCTTTTCTTTCTGCTTGCAGTTACATTGGATTCCCTGACTGCCGGGCTGACCTATGGTACACGCAAAGTTCACATCCAGCCCCTTTCCTACCTGATTCTGATCTGCATACCGGCACTCTTTATCACTGCCGCCAATCAGATTGGAACACTTCTTGCCTGCCTGCTGCCTCCGCAGGTTCTTCCATGGATTTCTTTCCTTCTTCTGTTTCTGTTAGGCATCAGCAGGATTATGGAAAGTCTGATCCGCCGACTGGCAGCAAAACACCCCAGTCTCACAAGGAACCGGGGTTGTAAAATCAAACAGATCAATATTATTTTCACTATCTATCTGTCTCCCGAATATGCAAACGGGGACGATTTGCGGATACTGAGTGCCAAGGAAGCATTGCTCTTAAGCCTTGCCCTCTCCCTTGACAGCATTCTGGTTGGAATGGCTTTTACCACAGAAGCGGTCTCCCGGGTCATTCTTTTTCTATTGGCCGTTCTCTTTAATCTGCTCTTTTTCCTGATTGGCTACCTTGCCGGGCATGTACTCTGTCATTTATTTCATGTTGATCTGTCCTGGCTCAGCGGTCTGCTGCTTCTTCTTCTGGCATTACAGGCTCTTGCGTAGCTTCTCGACCACAGTCTTTGTAACGTTTCCTGCCTACTGCTACCAGCAGTTCATGCACAATCAACGGTGTAGCTGACAGGGCAACTAACTGCAGCCACTCCGTCAGACTAAGCCGCACCGTACCAAATAACCGGATCAGAGGAGGAATCTCCGTTACCGCTATCTGCAGCAGAATACCTGCTGCAAACGCCAGGATCATATAAGGGTTATTCCTGTGATTCATCTTAAATACGGAACGGTTCACATCCCGCATTCCTATGGCATGGAATAACTGGCTGATACCAAGCACCATAAAAGCATGGGTCTGTGCCTGTGCCAGCACGGTAGAAATCCTCAGGGCCTGTAACACATTATGTAAACTTACAGGAAGTCCTTCTGCCAGTATTTTATCATAAGGCACTTTAAGAAATGCTGCCAGACTCACGCCACCGATCACCAGTCCATAACAGATCACACACATAAGTCCGCCTTTTGCAAAAAGTGATTCTTCCTTCTTACGGGGAGGCTCCCGCATCAGCACCTCTGTCTCATTATCATCTACTCCCAAAGCCAGAGCCGGCAGAGAATCCGTAATCAGATTGATCCACAGAATAAAACTGGCTTTCAACGGACTGGGAAGTCCTGCCGCAATCGTTAACAGCATGGTAATAATTTCTCCCAGGTTGGAAGATAGCAGGAAAAGCACAGACTTTCTGATATTCTCATAGATTCCTCTGCCTTCCTTAATTGCCAGATGAATGGTGGCAAAATTGTCGTCCATCAATACAAAGTCTGCAGCCCCTCTGGCTACATCCGTACCATTCAGTCCCATGGCAATACCAATGTCAGCAGCCTGTAAAGAAGGCGCATCATTCACACCATCCCCCGTCATGGCCACTGTCTTACCCAGTGTTTTAAATCCTTCCACAATCCGCACCTTATGTTCCGGTGTCACCCTTGCAAACACTTTAATCGAAGGCAGTTTCTGCAGGAAACTGTGCTCTTTCAGATGATCCAGCTCCTGTCCGGTCATACACTGGGAAGTATTGGAGGCAATCCCCAGTTCTTTTGCAATGGAAAAGGCCGTATCCGGGTGATCTCCCGTAATCATCACGGTGGATACCCCTGCCTGCTTAAATGCCTCCACGGCCTGCAGTACCTCCGGTCTGACCGGGTCCTGCATACTGATTAACCCAAGAAAAGTCATGCCGCTTTCCTGCAGACTTCCATGTAATTCCACAGCCAGTGCCATAACACGCCTGCCCTCCGCCATTAACTGCTTCTGGACACGGATAACCGCCTCTCTGTCAGACTGGGCCATATCAACCATCCGCCCCTGTCTGTACATACTCGCACAGTTCTCCAAAATCTTCTCCGCTGCACCTTTGGAATAGGCAATTACCTCATTACCTGCCTGATGTACCGTAGTCATCATTTTACGCTCTGAATCAAAACCTTTCTCTGCCACACGGGGATAGCGTTCTCTGAGTACCTCAATATCAGTGCCGCATTCCTGTGCCATATAAAGTAATGCCATCTCTGTAGGGTCACCCAGATTTCCTTCCTCCGTGATCATTCCGTCATTACACAGGATACTGCCTAATAAGAAATGCTGCAGACATGGATCTTTTTCCCGGATATGTACTGCCTCTCCCAAAAGATATGCAAACCGTTCCCGCCTCGTAAGCCGGCCCTCCAGATAACATTCCGTTACCGTCATTTTATTCTGGGTCAGGGTACCCGTTTTGTCCGAACAGACCACATCCACGGCTCCCAATGTCTCTACCGACGCAAGCTTTCGCACAATGGTTCTGGCGCGCACCATACGGGACACACAAAGTGCCAGTACGATTGTTACGATAGCCGGAAGTCCTTCCGGTACTGCCGCTACGGCAAGAGACACCGATGTAAGGAGCATTTCTCCCACATCCCGCTTCTGCAGCACGGCAACAAGAAACAACAGCACACAGATTCCCACTGCCAGAACGCTGAGCACCTTTCCCAGTTCTCCCAGCTTAATCTGTAACGGTGTCAGCTTCTTGTCACCACCACGCAGCATGTCTGCAATATGGCCGATACGGGTATCCATACCGGTAGCTACCACTACACCCCTGCCCCGTCCCTTCGTCATATAGGTGGACATATATGCCATATTCATGGAGCTGTTATCTCCCTGTACCTCCATCACATAATCTGCATCCTTCTCCACAGGAACAGACTCTCCTGTAAGGGTAGACTCTTCTACGCAAACCCCTATTGTCTCAAGCAATCTTAAATCTGCCGGAATCATATTTCCGGCTTCTAAGAGCACAATATCCCCCTGTACCAGATCTTCTGCCGGAATTTTGATCCGTTCAGAATCACGCAATACAACTGCCTGTGGTGAAGATATCTTTTTCAGTGCTTCTACCGCTCTGCCTGCCTTTCCTTCCTGTATGATCCCTATAGCCGCATTCAAAACTACTACCGTGATAATAATGACCGCATCCCCGATTTCCCCAAGCATCAGGGAAATTGCCATCGCTACTATCAGGATCAGGATCAACGGATCATTCAACTGCTCCAGAATCATCTGTCCAACCGTTTTCTGTTCCTGATCCTTCAGCCTGTTGGCTCCGTATTTCGCTTTCCGCTCCAAGGCCTCTTTGCGACTGAGCCCTTTCTCCCTGTCCGTCTCCAGACTCCGGATTACGTCCGACGCCGTTTTCATCTCATACATGCACACTCCTCCTACACTTATCCTGAAATCACCGCCACGGCGCCTCATTCCATCTCTCAGGATATTGTGGTCGCAGGCTTGTCATTTCTCTGTAAGATATATGAGAAAGAGTTGTCTAATATTACACGTTATGTTAACCAATTGCAAAATATATCATAATGCTTCAGACCAATTTGCAAAATCAATGCTCTGAAACTCCGCATACTACAGATCAGAAGCTCCTCAACTTGTCACTTCCATCATCTATTGTATTTTCAATGGATTTGATGACCACATAGTATCCCACACCGGGATTTACCTCCACATAGACCCGGTCATTGACCTTATGTCCCATCAGTGCTTTACCAAGCGGAGATTCTGTACTAATCAGCCCTTCCAGAGAGTTTCCCCTGACCGTAGTCACAAGTTTATATTTCTCCGTAAGATTATCATCCTCAAAGAATACCTCCACCGTATTATTCATGCCCACCTCATCTTCAGCGGATTCGTCGGACACCACTACAGCAGTCTTGATCATTCTCTCCAGATAACGGATACGGCTCTCGTTCTGATTCTTGAATTTCTTCGCCGCATAATACTCAAAGTTCTCGCTTAAGTCCCCCTGAGCCCTCGCCTCTTTCACATCTTCGAGCGCATTCTTGCGTACTACAAGCTTACGATATTCAATTTCTTCTTCCATCTTCTGAATATCCTGTTGTGTCAGTTCATTATGCATTGTTTTCCTCCCAAACGAAAAGAATCCTGTGAAACACAGGATTCCAGGATTATTGATTTGAATATAATACCGGATTTAATTACCGCTTACCATATATTCAAGAAGACGGTTCACATCCTCAGGATCATGTGCTACAATCTCCATCTCCGGAATCATATTATCTGCAAAAAGCTTGGTAAGTGCCACATATTTGGTCAACTGGGATTTCAGGTTCAATCTGTCGCCCTCTGCCGTTACCAGCTCTACAGTTCCTTTACACTTGTTGATTACCTCAAAAAACTTTTCAGGATCGTCAATGTTCATTACCTTCATGATTCTTTCCTCCTCATGCTCTTATCTTTATATTATTTACGTGTTCATCTAACATATTACACATTTTGGCTGTATTGTCAAATATTTTGTCTATTTTTCTTATTACTGCAAATACTCCGCAATATTCTTAGCAGCCTTACAAACATAGGTGCAGGAATTGCAGTGAATACACTTCTCAATTCCCAGATCCGAGATATCGGCACTACTGTCCTTCTCCTTGCGTTTTACGATTTCCTTTACCTTAACCCCCTGTGGGCAGATTCTTTGACAGCCTCCACAACCCTTGCATTTATTCTCATTAGAATTATGGGCAACCTCTGTGGCAACACATGCAAACGAAATCTCTCCGCTAAATACCTCATCTTCCTTTAACTCATGGGCGGCAAAGCTGCCATGTCCGGCATAAAAACTGCGTCCCTGCCCGAAGCGTTCCATAAGCTTATCCTTAATATTCTCGCCGTATTTCACGTATACCGCCTCAGCTCTGGCAGTATCAAGATCCGCTATGGTCACATATTTACCATCAATGCTTTCTCCCCGGAACAATCTGTAGATTGCCAGAACCGTCTGCACATTCAACAGTAAGATGCCGTTGTCTGCCGGTATACTTTCGATGGGCAGGTCGATCCCCAACACCTGTCTGATCAAAACATGCTCCTCACCAATAGGATAACGGACAGGCAGCTTATATAATGTTATCTTTGCTTCCAGATCAGCCACCGTATGCAGATAAAAATCCTTTGCAGCCAGAATCTTTCTGCTGATTCCAAAAGCCTCCGCAATCAGACTGATACCGGCACAGATTTCCTCAAAATACTCATAAATAAGCCATTGGTCGTGAACCAGCCCCGGCTCACATTCCGCCCCGTTGATCAATAAAATCTTCTCGGCAGCCTCACTCTGATCAAAGGCTTCCAGCTTCCTGTCAACCGGAAAATTGCTGCCGCTCATTCCTGTCAGTCCGGCTTCCTTAACCTTTTGTACCAGTTCCTGCTTGGTAGCCGTAACCTTTATAGCCGGTCTGATGCCTCTTACGAACTGTTCGGTAACACATTCTGCAAATTTTCCCGGCTTGTTCTTTACTATCGGCTTCTTCGTCCTTCCATACATCTTGAGGGATTTTTTTCTGACAGCCTTGATCGCCTTATTTGTTTTTTCCGCCATTCTTTTGTTCACTAATAATTGATTCACTTTTACTTCTCCTCCTGATATATATCTTCAAGTGTAAAGCATTTCAACTTTTGATTTGCTGCATTTTCTGTAATCCAATCCGAAAAACCTGTTTTTGAAAAGAGCAAATAAGCAACAGTCGTAAAATTATGATCGATTAATCCATTCCGTGATTGCAGGTCTTCAAGTATTCCTTTATCAACTACTTCATTTTTGAATTTGCATTCACCAAGAACACATTTTTGGGCAGTTCGATCAATTCCCACAATATCAATATCCGTTTGTTCCCGCTTCGCAGGGTGTGTCCCCCACCATTTACCTGTCTCAGTAATAAAGCAGTCAAATGCTCCTTCTGATCCTTTTACCAATGTGTAATATCTGCACATATCTTCAAATACGCTTCCCATATATTCTGAAATACTTGGTTTGACTACTTTATAATAATACTCTGCACCTTTATCCAGTTCGATCATTGCAATGGCCTTCGGAACATACCGATACCAAAACCGAAACATTCCATCTTTAATGGAATATTGAACCTTCTTCTTGTTTTTTTCGTCTGTGATTGCATAATTCTTTTCTATAATTTCTGTGACAAGAAGATTCTTAATTGCATGAGACACAACGGTAGCGTCAATATGTGCCTTGTCCGAGATTTCATTAATTTTGTTTGCTCCGGATGCGATGGCTTCTATGATATCGCTATACGTATTTATATTACGAAATTCCTGAGCCAAAAGATTAGTTGTTTCTTCGTACAAATACCCATTTCTTGAGAAAAATTGTTCAACTATATTTTCATCTAACGATTTATCAGGGTTAATTAAAGCAAGATACTTTGCAATTCCACCGGTAATTCCATAACATATTGCCTTGTCTTCATAGCTGTATTTGGGAACAAACTCTGCAGCCTCAATATAATTAAATGCCTTTAGACGTATCTGTGACGTCCGTCTTCCAAAAAGAGGACTCTTTGAACCAAGCACTTCCTCTTCCATAAAACTAATAGATGATCCGCAAACTATAAGATACATTTGACCATTTATCCAATCATTATCAATATAACTTTGAAGGATTGACAAAAAGCTACTGTCAGCCTCTGCCAGATACGGTATTTCATCTATTACAACCACCACTCTGTTGTTTGCACATTTTTTACCAAGAAAACTAAGAAGTGACTCTGTTCCTGCAAATGACATTCCTTCCATTTCCGGTGCAATCGCAGTGATTACTTCTTTGCCCCATCGTTCAATATTGCTTGTAATTCCAGACTTTGTCGCAGTAAAATAAACAGCCTGCTTTCCCGCAATAAACTGCTTTATTAACGTCGATTTACCAACACGCCTTCTTCCGTAAATTACAGTCATTTGAAATCCCGGCATGCTATAGATCTTTTGCAAAGCCATAAGCTCACTTTTTCGTCCAATAAAAGCATTCATATTTCGTCCTCTTTTTATTGAATTACATTACAATGTAATTAATTTCAATAAAATTATATTATGGAATTTATATGTTGTCAACTTCCGCTTTAAATTAATCTTTTGCACATTGAATTATATGCTCAAAAACTATATACTAATATATACCAATAGGTTATAGGAACCAGACAAAAGCTTAGAAATAATAATCAGGAGAATTACGAATGAGAGAAGGACTCTTTTGGGAAAAGGATGCAGACAAAATTTCTGCGGTCATAGATGCTTTTGATCAGCTTTCCGACAGTTCATACATATGGGTAACAAATCTGAAGAAACATGAAACCTGGTGTACTGAAAAAACGCAGGAGCTTTTCAGTCTGCCGGATCAGATCATCCCGGATTTTGAGCAAAAGCTTACAGAGTATCTATATCCCGAAGATCGACCGGAATATCTGCAAAAGATTAAGAAGAGAATGCTTGGAACCGATCTGGATCAGGAACTGTGCATCCGCATGCGCACACAGAATGGAAGCTACTCTTTGTTCAGTATCCATACACAGATTCTTTCCGATGAAAATGATACTCCCGAATATCTGATCGCCCTGATTAAGAATGAAAATATTTTCCATAAAATTGATGCTTTGACAGATCTGTACTCCGAAGCCCGGTACATAGATGATCTTAAGAAAGCGATTGCGCAGGAAAATCGTTTTGCCATATTACAGATTCAGGTAAAAGGATTTTCCACCTTTAATCTGGTCTATGGACGTGATTTTTCCAACAAACTGCTTCGTGAAATTGCCATACGGTTTATCTATATGATGGATGCGGATAAAGCAGTTTACCGGCTCGAAAGCGAGTGCTTCGTTTTTATACTGAAGAAAGCCGGTCGTGAAGAACTGCTTGATTTTGACAGGAAGGTGCGTCTCGCTCTTGATACCGGCATTATGGTGGAGGGACAACTGCATCCTCTTAAAATTGCCTCCGGCGCAATCCTGCTTGAAAATTATTGCGGAGACGTCTCGTCTTTGTGCGGACAGGTTTCATATGCATTAAACCATTCTATAAACAAGCATCAGCATCAGATTGTTATTTTCAATGATGAAGTAAAGACTGCCAACGGGGCAGACCTGGCTCTTATGAAGGTAATCCATCAGTCCGTCCGCAATAACTGTGAAGGATTCTATCTGGTGTATCAGCCTATCGTAGATTCCAACACCGGAGAAATAGTAGGTGCCGAGGCACTTGTCCGTTGGAGCCGTGAGCCATACGGAACCGTACCGCCCGGCATGTTCATCGAATGGTTAGAGACCGATCCCAGCATGTACGATTTAGGCAATTTCGTTCTGCGGACAGCACTGTCTGAAACGAAGCCTCTACTTGCATCCAAGCCGGATTTCTTTATCAACGTAAATCTTTCCGTCAGGCAGCTGGAGCGACCGGAATTTCACCGGGAGGTGGTAAAAATCCTTGACGAAACTAAATTCCCGGCAGGCAACCTCTGTATGGAACTAACTGAACGGTGTAAAGATTTTCCTTTAGATGTCTTAAAGGAAGAGGTTTGCTATTTTCAAAGCCTCGGTATCCGGGTCGCAATGGATGATTACGGTACAGGAAGTGCCTCTTCCAACATCGTTATGAATGTTCCTATGAATGAAATCAAGATTGATATGAGTTTTATCCGTGGTATCATTGATAATCCTAAAAATCAGGCCATGGTGCGCTCTATCTTGTATTTTGCCGATAAGTCCAACATGGCTACCTGCCTGGAAGGCGTTGAAAATGAAGAACTGCAAAATTATCTGCGGGATTATAATGCCACCTGGTTTCAGGGCTATTATTACTCCAAACCGATTCCTCTTAACGAATTAGAAAAACTCATGAAATAAAAAAGCCCTTATAAATACCGGATATTCCGGTATTTATAAGGGTTTCAATTACATTATAGGTTTTCTCTCAAAAGTCGCCTTACATTCCCATTTGCTTAGCTACTTCTTCAGCAAAGTTTTCTGACTTCTTCTCCATACCCTCGCCAACTTCAAAACGAACAATCTTTTCAATAACGATTGCTTTGTTTACAGAAGCAAGGTATGCTGCAACAGTCTGCTTTCCATCCTCAGCCTTTACATAAGTCTGATCAAGTAAGCACATTTCTTTTAACTGCTTTGAAACACGTCCTTCTACCAATCCGGTAAAAATCTTATTTCCGGATATAGCTTCCTTATCTTCGATAGCAAGACCTGCAAGCTGAGCTGCTGCTTCCTTAGAAAGGAAATTCGGCAAATAGTTCATGTTGCTCTTCTTCTCATTATAAATCGCAACATCTTCCTCACTCCATACACCTGAAACAGCCTTATCAAGAAGCCCCTGTAAAATAGGCTTAGGAAGTGAGAACGGATCATTTAATGCACTTTCAAGTGTGATTTCTCTTAACTTGGCAAGTTCATCTGCTGAAATATCATTTCTTGAAATGTACTGAGGACTCATAGCTGCAATCTGCATTGCAACATTTGTAAGTGCTGTCTTTGTTTCATCAGATGCATCACCATTAGCAGCTACAAGGACACCAATTTTTCCACCGCCATGGATATAAGAAGCAACACAATCTGCAGAAACGCTTTCAAATCTTCTGATAGAAAGTTTTTCGCCAATTGTCAGAGTCTTTTCGTTTAATTCTTCCTTCATTCCAAGGATTTCGCAAACATCTTCACCATCTCCGGCTTTTTCAACGCCTGATGCAAGTGCCTTATCAGCAACTGCCTGTACAAATGTCTGGAACACTTCGTTCTTTGCAACGAAGTCTGTTTCAGAATTAACCTCTACAACTGCAGCCTTATTTCCATCAATAGCAACTCGGCAGATACCTTCTGCTGCAATACGGCTTGCTTTCTTCTCAGCCTTTGCTGCACCGCTTTTTCTTAATACTTCAACTGCTTCATCAATATTACCATCGGTTTCGGTAAGCGCTTTTTTACATTCCATCATACCTGCACCGGTCATTTCTCTTAATTCTTTAACCATTGCTGCTGTGATAGCCATTGTTATTTCCTCCACAATATATAAAATTTCAACCCTGCTTTGTCTTATGCCTCTGCTTCATCTGTCTCTTCGATCTTCTCAGCTTCTGCCTCTTCTACATAGTTCTCTGCACCCTGATTAGCTTCGATAACAGCATCAGCCATCTTAGCAACGATCAGCTTAACGGCTCTGATTGCATCATCATTACCCGGAATGATATAATCCAGTTCTTCAGGATCACAGTTGGTATCACCGATACCGATCAGAGTAATTCCTAATGTATGAGCTTCCTGAACACAAATTCTCTCCTTCTTAGGATCAACGACGAAGATACAGTCAGGAATTCTGGTCATGTTCTTAATACCGCCCAGGTTCTTCTCTAACTTCTCCCACTCTTTCTTAATCTGGATAACTTCCTTCTTAGGAAGAACATCAAAAGTACCGTCTTCAGACATTGTCTCGATTGCTTTTAATCTTTCAATTCTGGACTGAATGGTCTTAAAGTTGGTAAGCATACCACCTAACCATCTCTCATTTACATAGTACATTCCGCAACGCTCTGCCTCTGTCTTAACAGCATCCTGAGCCTGTTTCTTAGTACCTACGAAAAGGATGGTACCACCCTGGGAAGCAACATCAAATACTGCTTTGTATGCCTCATCTACCTTACCTACGGATTTCTGTAAGTCGATGATGTGAATACCGTTTCTCTCTGTGAAGATGTAAGGAGCCATCTTAGGGTTCCATCTTCTTGTCTGATGTCCGAAATGAACACCTGCTTCTAATAACTGTTTCATTGAAATAACGCTCATTGTTCTACCTCCATTTGGTTAGTTGTCTACCATATACCTTACGCTTCCTGCCACCTTTGCGTTAGAAGGCACCGACAGGTGCTGGGCATATGTGATTACTTGTTACTGTGTGCTAACGCACACTTAGATACTATAACACAAAAAAATCCCCCATGCAAGGGGGATTTCTCAATTCTTTCCAACTCTTTTGGGCTTCCTGTCTCCTTCTCTCTATCTTCCGGAAAACATCATTCCGCTCCGGTGACAATTCTGGCTATCTGTTCATCGGATGCATCTGCCGGAATGGAAAATGTTCCTGTTCTGAGCTTCTTATCATAACCATTCTGGCAAAGATACGTATCAAAATTCTCTGCAGAGGTAACCACCCCCGCCTCAGCAAGCTTTTTGGCAACTGTGTAGGAGCCGTCACCACTACTTACCGTAATCGTCTTAACGGCCGCAGAAGTAATGTCTTCCTTCTTGTCGGCTGCTGTCTTCCGTTCTGTGGAAGTTTCCGGCTTCTTTGTCTCTTCCGTCGTATTCTCTTTCTGCTCTGCAGAAGTCTCTGTCTTCTCTGTTTCTTCCGTCGTATTCTCCTTCTGCTCTGCAGAAGTCTCTGTCTTCTTTGTTTCTTCCGTCGTATTCTCTTTCTGCTCTGCGGAAGTCTCCGGCTTCTTTGTCTCTTCTATCGCACTCTTCTCTGTCGTATCCTCTGCATTTGCTATATCTACAACAGCTTCCGTTTCTGCTTCCTCTTCTGTCTTCTCAGCTAAGACTGTATTCTCGACCATTCCCAGTTCTTTCGCTCTGGCAATGACTTCTTCATCCGTCATCTCGCGTTTACCGGATGTCGCTATTCCCATGATGATCGCAGTCACAACGATACCAATACCCAGACCGCGTAGATAATATTTCCGCTCCATATGCCTCTTCATGCCTTTCTCTAGATACCTTCAAACAAGTCAATAACCAGCTTCACTTCACCAAGTCCAAGTCCCAGTTCCTTGGCAATCGCCATATTGGATTTACCTGCCTTATGAAGTTCCAGAATTCTCTCATTGCTGTTCCGGTTATTATCCATTCCCTTGGTAAACTGAATATCTACACCACGGCTTTCCTCAGGCTCGTTTTCCTTCTTGAAAGTTCTCTTTGTCCTTGTTTTCCTCTTAGGCTCTGCCGGCTCTTCCTTCTTGGGCGCAAAAATACCCATTTGCGCAAAAGCTGCACTGGTAGAAACATCCTGCCCCTCTGCCACATAATCTCCATCCGGCTCATGTATGATCTCCACTCTTCTTGGAGAAATAGGCTTAAACTCCGGCTCTTCCTCCTGCACCGGAATATTATCCTGCTCTTCCTTCATCAGATTCTGTACTTCTTCCACAACATCTGCGTGATAAGGCTGCGCATTGTGAAGTTCTTCCAGATCTGCCTTCTTATTTGCCACTTCCCTCACAGACTGCATAGCACTCTGTACAGTCTCCCGGGCTTCTCTTGCAGTATTTTCCACATCCTTGATATTCTCTGCTGCTGTATTCGCTGCCGCTACCGCTTCTTTTGCGATTTCAACCGCCTCATTCGCCGCATCCTCGGCGTCTTTTACTTTTCGTGCCGCTTCATTGGCTGTAATTTCCGCATCCTTTACCGTCTGCTTAATCCCATCGGTAGCCTGAGTTGCCTCATTGATGGTAGACATCAGATTATCATGCTTATCATTAAGCATATCATAGAGAAATACAACTTCCTTATGATTCTTATTGATCTCCTCCAATACGGTATCAGAATACTCATTCACTGCCATTATTTTCTCATTGGTCACGCGCTCCAGTGCACGTTCTGTTTTTTCAATGGAATAATTGACAGTCTCATCTACGATATCTGATATTTTATCTCTGGCACCCTCTATCTCACCGGCTACCATTTTCCTGACTTCATCTTCACTGATTAACTGCACTTCTTCATCCGGCTTCTTCTTACCTCCCGGCAAAAGATACCCCAGCAAGAAAATTACTACACCCATTATAATCAGAACGATCTCCATCGCACTCATAATACTCCTCATTTCCTTTCACGATCCGGCACATGCCATAATCTTATGTATTCTATAAAGAAATGTCAATATGACCGATTCCTTTCAACAGCACTTTGCCGTCTTTCTCCTGCTTCTTTCTATCCTTACTGCCTCGTCCGCCATCACCGGAATATTCATTACTGCCTTTATCTTTTGCATCGAATTTACGTTCATGATATTCCGGCTGTTCCCCTTTATTGACACGATTAGACTGACGTTCCACCTGTTTGGTCATCTGCTGCCCAACATTTGCCTGCTCTACCATGCCTTTCGTATCTTCATTATGCTTGATGGTTGTAAAATCCTGGGCTCTTGTAATCTGCCCCTGCATCTCCACAAATCCTATTGCCATATTATACGCCTTCTTCCATTTAATCCCTATTCCGGCCTGACACTAAAACGGCGCTATTTTCACATCTCCCCGCTCTTTTACAAAACGGCAGTACTGTGCGCTCTTCTGGACGATCATGGATACATCACCCATACAGATCTTCGTTCCGGGATACACCGTTCCTTTGACCCTGATCGTAGTATTGGAAGCATCGCTGATTCCCTGCTGCAGTTCTTCCACTTCCGCTGTAGCGGCCTCTATTTCCTCTGTCTTCTGTTTATTGGCAAGTGCCAGAGACTGTACATATTTCATCTGCTCCGGCGTAAGTTTCACACCCTGCGCCAATTTCTGCTTGGTAGACATCAATACCGGCTGGATAGACTGAAGGGTCTTCATATCCTCATTGATTTTTTTCTGAAGTTCAGCAATACGCTCTTTGATCCCGGGATCAACACCGACTTCCACAATCGTATCAGCACCCATCTCGGAACCCAATGTCTTAACATTAATACTGCCTGTAGCACATACCTTCCCACCGGTGATAAATCCACGTTTACCGTCTACATTGATTTCTCCACCGGCCATAACCTTGCTGTGCAGAATAGACTCGGAAGTTACATACCCTTTCGCTTCTACCGTGACGTTCTCAAGGAACTTTGCAACAATATTTCCCTCTGCATACAAAGTGCCCTTGCCCATACCATTCATACCTCTGGCAATAATAATATTGCCGCCTGCATACAATGTTGCAGCTTCTACCACGCCTTTGACCACAATATCCCCTTTGGCCCTGACGCTGAAATTCGTTCTTACATTACCATTAATCTGGACATTTCCTTCATATTCTATATTACCGGTAGCGTTATCGACATTTTCTACCGCCAATACATCTGAAACAAAGACCTTACCTTCCACAAGTTCCACATGACCGTTTACCATAGAGGTAAGTACATTACCGTCTTCCGAGACTTCAATATTTCTACCATATTTCAGGACAGCCTTCCTGACATCGTTGGCTCTGATTGGTTCTCCATACAGATTTTCTCCCGGCACACCCGGTTCCTCAGGATGCAGAACTGCAAGCTCCTGACCCTCAGCACAGAGATTCAGAATATTCAGATTAAAGAAATCCACACTGCCGTCTTCCAATAATGTAGGTTTCGCCTTCCTGTCCGTATTAAATTTATATTCTATATAAGCATCCTTGCCCTGCACCGGTGCAGTTCCTTTTGCCACCAGTACATCCTCACAGTACTCGCGATGCGCAAAGAAAGCCTCAATCTCATCACGCATTAGACCACTTCGGATGCCTTTCAGTTCCAAATCATGTATAACTTCCTCTGCCGTCAGTTCTTCCCCGCCCTCGGAGGCTGCATAAAATCTCGCATAAGCCTTCATTTTATCCGGTGTCACGGTCAGTTTATAACATTCTCTTTCCACAAATCTGGTTTCATGGTTGAGCACCATGGTTGTTTCCTGCGTTGCTGCCGTCTCTACAGCTTTCTTCAAAGAAGGCAGATCACAAGCATAGTCCTTCATCGTCAGATACTCAATCACATCATTCAAATCAACTACCTTACCGTTCTCTGTCGGCGGTATCAGCTTAATGCTTGACTTTCCCTTCTCATTTACCAGTCTGAAATAACCGTTCATATGTACCCCTATTTTCTACTATCTGCCTCTGTCAGAATCCCAATATAATTTCCCAGCTTTCCTTTCATTTTTTGAAGTGCTCTTGTATGAAGTTGGGAAATTCTGGACTCGGACACCTCCAAAATGTTACTGATTTCCTTTAATGTCAATTCCTCATAATAATATAATAGGATAACCTTCCGTTCTTTCTCTGTCAGAAGTTCCAGGGCTTGCGCAAGAATCTTCTTCAGTTCATCCTTCTCCAACGCCTCTTCCGGGCTGTCAAACTGGGAACTCTTGCTGCGATTTGCCTCATTTGGCACCTCACTCCCCTGTTCCAAGAACTCGTTGAGAGACACCACATTCGTAATTTTCATCTGAGACTGCCATTCCAGATATTCATCATTCGAAATGCCCAGACTTTCTGCAATCTCCTCATCAGTAGCGCTTCGACCGGATTGTGCCTCAATCTCTCTGATAGCCGCATCAATCCGCTTCTGTTTCTGTCTGATGGTACGCGGAATCCAGTCCATCTTACGGATCTGATCCAGAATAGCACCCCTGATACGAAGACTGGCATAAGTTTCGAATTTTACATCCTTAAGACAGTCAAATTTGTCAATCGCATCAATCAGCCCGAAAATCCCATAACTCACCAGATCTTCATACTCTACATTGTATCCCAGATACATACTGAGTCGACCGGCAACTACTTTGACTAGCGGAGCATACTCCAATATAATATTTTCCCTGATCTCGGGAGACCTTGTTTTTGAATATTCGTCCCAAAGTCTCTTTCTGCCTGCTTCATCCATATGTATTACATTTCACCCTTTTCACTCACAACGGCACCTTGCGCTGTTTCTTCTTCCTGCGGTTCCTTCTCTATAACTTCTCCCTCTTCCATCGCCGCTTCTTCTATCTGACGTTCAAACCGGTCGAGCATATACTTTAAAACACAGCCGGCCATATAAAAAACTAACAGAACACATAATAAGACAATTAACATCGTTTGCATTTCATAGTGCAGCAACCGCATCGTAATACTGGTAATCGCACCGGCTGTCAGCATAACAAAAGGAGGGATCAATCTGCGTTTTCTTGCTTTTGCTTCCCTCTCCTTTGCTTCTTTCTTTTCTCTTGCCTCTCTCTGCGCAGCCGTCTCAGGCTCTGTCTGATTTTCGTTCTCACTTACCTCGTTCTCATTGTCAGACATATTTGCAGTATTTTCTTCCTTGATGTTTGTCTCTTCAATAGCCAATTTACTTTCCTTCCAGCCTCACTCTTACTTCGGTTAGATTGAGTATTCCTGCTTCCCTACTGCGCGGATTACGAAATCTCCCGTTTCCGGATAAAATATAACGGTTCTACCATAATTCTTACCTGTATCCTCTGCCAGAATCGGAATCTTAAGCTGCGCAAGCTTCTTCTTGGTTGCCTCTACATTCCGTTCACCGACACGAACCATCTCATTTTTACTCTGGAATGCAAACATCTGTGCACCCCCGGCAATCTTGGCAACCAGACGCCCCCTGTTAGCGCCCTTGGCTACTACCTGCCTCACCAGCTCTTCTATTCCGGTATCCGCGAATTTCGGGATATTTGTATTATTACGGATTGTTGTGCTGTCCGGAAGCATAACATGCGCCAATCCTCCAATCTTCGTAACCGGGTCACGAAGCGCAATTCCGACACAGGACCCCAGTCCCAATGTTGTAATACTATCAGGACTGACGCACACGTTTAAATCGGCCATCCCGACCTTTATCATATTGCCCATACCACTGCCATCTCCTGTTTACACTTATCAGTTTATCAGTGTGGCCCTTATCCAAGTCCCAGTGCTGATAATATTCTACCATATGAATCTAAATCCGGTATCAGGATAAAATATCCATCCAGTGTCATC
This sequence comes from Lachnospiraceae bacterium, assembly GCA_051878995.1. Lineage (GTDB taxonomy): Bacteria > Bacillota > Clostridia > Lachnospirales > Lachnospiraceae > UBA3282. The sequence goes on from JBJELE010000029.1 coordinate 276,973, forward strand.
TCATCAAAGAACTGCGTCTGGATCAATAACATTTTATCGCCGAGCGCTCCGAACTCGATTGCCGGCACGCTTAAGATTGCTCCTGCCATATCCACGCACAGGTCCGGAACAGAAGGATAAATACACAAATTTGTCAGGCCGGATAAGGAATTCAGATATGCACCCGTAATAATATTGGCCACCTCTTTCAGAGCAGAATACTCCATCTCCGAAAAATCATCTCCCTCTGATGCCATTCCCATCAGTTTAGTTACCAGATGTCTGGCAGCCTGCTTTTCCAAAAGGAACATGATACTTCCCGTGATATCTCCCTCTATGCCGAGATAAATACCTGCCATGATCTGTTCCTCTCCGCCCATTGTCTCTCCAAGTTCCTTGAATTCCAACAGCTTAACCTGCGGCACTGCCATATCTACCTTACACTGCAGCATCTGCGCCAGTGCCGTAGTAGCGTTGCCCGCACCGATATTTCCCAGTTCCTTTAAAACATCGAAATATTCATTAGACATTTTTTCTAAGGTAATTTCACCCACAATAGTTCCTCCTAAACACCTTCAAAAACAACTGCATTTAGATCCAATAGAGAAATCAGGCCATCATCACATTTACCAATGCCACATAGGAAGCTGTCCCTGTCATCTTTAGAATCATATGCAATCTTCTCAATCTGATCGTTCTCCAATGTTACAACCTCTTTTACTTCATCCACAATGACACCGATAGTACCCTGCTGTTCCATCTTCAGAATGATAATACGACTGGATTTCGTCTCCACATCAGGCTCCAGTCCCATCTTAATGCGGATACTCATAACAGGAATAACCTCACCACGCAGATTGATCACGCCTTTGATATAAGCATCCACCTTGGGTACTCTGGTAATATGCTGCATTCTGACAATATTGTCTATGTATTTGATATCGATACCATACTGTTCATCGCCCAGCTTGATCACAATGAACTGTGTAAAGTCATTTACCATTTTTAATTCTTCCATATCACTGTTCCTCCCTCTGATTAAATAAGTGCATTGGCATCCAGGATCAATGCCACTTCACCATCGCCCAGGACAGTCGCTCCGCTGATGATCTTACACTTGTTGATATATTTACCAAGTGACTTGATAACAATTTCCTGCTGTCCGATCAGTTCATCTACTACCAATCCTGCAAGCTTGTCACCCTTCTTCACAATGACAACAACTAAGTTATCATTCGGGTCTTTCTTGCTCTCAATGTCCAGAATCTCATTCAGACGGATCAGCGGAATAACAAGATCTCTTAACTGAATAACTTCTTTAGCCTGTACTAATTTCACATCAGAAGGTGAAATATCCTCAATGGTCTGAATAGAGCCAAGGGAAATCGCATACTTCTCATTACCAATATCTACCATAAGGGCCTGAATAATTGCCAAAGTAAGTGGCAGTCTGATAATCCACGAGCTGCCTTCTCCCAGCTTGGACTTAACCTCTACCTCACCGCTTAAGGATTCAATCATGGATTTTACAACATCCAGACCTACGCCTCGGCCTGATACGTCGGATACCACCTTTGCAGTAGAGAAGCCTGCGTTAAACAGAAGATTGATAACCTCCTTCTCGCTCATATTCTCTCCCTGTTCAGGTGTAATAATTCCACGTTCAATAGCCTTCTTCTTAACGGCTTCCGTATCAATACCGTTACCATCATCCCTTACTTCAATGACTACATTATTGCCGTCCTGATAAGCATCCAGGAAAATGGAGCCGACCTCCGGCTTTCCTCTCTCCTTACGCACTTCTGCAGACTCAAGACCATGATCCGCTGAATTACGGAGCAGATGCATCAAAGGATCACCAATCTGATCAACTACCGTACGATCTAACTCAGTGTCTTCACCGGTCATGTACAGTTCCATCTTCTTGCCTAACTTCTTCTGCAGATCACGAACCATACGTGGGAATTTATTTACTGTGCTTTCGATAGGTACCATTCTAACCTTCATGACAGATTCATGAAGGGATGTGGTAACACTCTCCAAATACTCAATCTGTTCATTAACCGCCGGACTTGAGGTTCCGGTCATGGTGGAAGCAGACACCAGTGAGTTCTTGGCAATGATAAGCTCACTTACCAGATTCATTAACGTATCCAGCTTCTCAATATCAACTCTGACAGTCCGATTTACTACCGGCTTATTAGCTGCCGGTTTCTTAGCCGTTGCTGCAGGTGCTGCCGCTGCTGCAGGATGTTGCTCTTCTTCTGCCGGAGCAGGTGCTGCCGCCATTGCAGGTGCCTTGTCTTCTACAACCGCAGTTGCTGTTTCCTCGGTTGCCGTTTCCGAAGCGGAAGATGTCAAGGAATCCACATCCATCGCACCACCGATAACATCCTCAATTTCAGATACATTCTTTGCTGCTTTTATTACCGTATCCAATTCTGCATCGGATATAATAATCAAACTGAAATCCAGTTCAAATTTTTCATCCTCAATATCCTGTGTGGAAGGATCGGAAACAATGATCTCACTGGTTTCTTCAATTGCCTTAAATACCAGAAATGCTCTGGCAGCCTTTAAGATACAGGACTCCTGTACCTTGACGGTAAGACCGTATACCTTCTTGCCCTGCTTTGCAGCTTCTTTTAAGACAGTCTGCTGACTCTCATTCAATTTGATAGAAAGCCACTTTGCGCCTTCTGTATTTTCTTCTGCAGCAGGTGCTTTCTCAGCTGCAGTTGCCGCTTCCGCAGGAGCTGCTTCCGGTACAGCGCCGTCAGCACTCTCTCCCTTAAGGATAGCATTCAGCTGTTTGATCAGAGGTTCATTGTCGTTCTGTCCTTCATCGGAACTTTCCCTGATATTGGTATTATACTCTTCCAATGCATCCAGACACTGGAACAGCACATCTATCATACCGGCATTCACCTTGATATTGCCGTTACGAACCTCAGAAAATACATTCTCCATATCATGAGTCAGGGTCTGCATTCTCTTATAACCCATTGTGCCTGCCATACCCTTTAAGGAATGTGCTGCACGGAATATCTCATTAATGGTATCCATATTCTCAGGATCCTGCTCCAGAGAAAGGATCTGCGTATTTAAGTTCTGTAAATGTTCATTTGTTTCATCAAGGAAAATCTCAAGATATTGACTTACATCCATATTACTTTACCCCCACGTTCATTATAATTTCCTGTGCAATCTGCTCAAGCGGTACAACCTGGTCTGTCAATCCGGCATTTACAACACTCTTAGGCATTCCGTATACCGCACATGTATTTGCCTCCTGCGCAATTACATGGACTTTTTTCTTTGTTTTCAAGTTTTGGATACCCTGCGTACCATCAGCTCCCATCCCTGTCATAACAACACATACGATCTGATCATATTTACTGTCACACAAGGATTCATACATGTAGTTGGCGCAAGGCTTAACACCTTCTCTGGAAGGCTCGTCCGTATAATGGATACTGTACTTACTTGCCATGGTCAGAATATTCAGATGTTTGCCTCCCATTGCAATATATACAGTTCCTGCCTCCAGAATATCGCCTTCTGCCGCTTCCTTCACATGAACCTCGCTTAAGGAATCCAGCCTCTCAGCTAAGGATGCCGTAAAGCCTGCCGGCATATGCTGCACCACTACAACAGGCGCTTTCAGATTCTTAGGCAGCCTTGGAATAACCGCCTGTAATGCCTTGGGACCTCCCGTGGAGCTGGCCAGAGCCACGATCTTATTCCCCAATACACCGGAAGCATGTTTGCTGACCAGTTCTACCATCTTCTTGGAGGTCTTCAGCTCCTCCATGGTAAATGTCTTTCCTATAGTAGGCACCTTGGAATCTGCCACTACAGCCAGAATGCGAAGCATCTTTTCCTTAAAAGCACCGTCTCTACAGTCCATTGCATTATTGGGCTTATGTATAAAATCAAGAGCTCCCAGTTCCAAAGCATCCAATGTTGTCTTGGCGCCTTCCTTGGTATCGGTGCTTGCCATCATAATTCTTGCTGAAATCTTACGTTTCTGTAACTCTTTTAATAATTCCAGCCCGTTCATTTGGGGCATATTAACATCCAGCACAACCGCATCATAGGTCTTTCTGCTGAGTAAATCCAATGCCTCTATCCCATTGACGGCCCGATCCTGTACTTGAAATCTCTCATCACTATTGATTATATCACAGAGTACCCTTCTCATAAGTGCAGAGTCGTCAACTAGTAATATATTTTTTTTCATCATACTATGCCTCTCATCTATTTTCTTGCTTTTTCTTTTGCATTATTTCCAATCGAAGCTTTTCGCCCTTTATCTGTCAATTTTTTTGATTCTTCAACGTCTTACGTTCCTCGTCGAAAATATATTTTATGATTTCTTCCCGATCCTCAGAATCCATATTGACATACTGGACACGATGCTCGTAAATACCTTTGCGGTTCTCCAGTTCTCTTACTGCCAGTACTCTGCCCAGCAGACTGTATTCCTTGGCCTGGCCGTTGATCAGCAAACGATACTTACAAAGGATCATGCTTTGTACCTCATAAGCATAATTAGCCACAAACCTGAGTCCTCCTCCGCTGATATCTACCACAACGCTGCTTTTCAGAGGCAGCTCCGGAATCAGCTTGTCAACGCCTTTATCTGCAAAGGATATCTCTTCTTCCTCCAGCTGTCTGGAATTCATTGCCAGAGCACAACTGAATCGATAATATTCTCTTCGCTGATATCTGCGCAGGTTACTGGTCAAATCCATCACAAGAACATATAAATTTTTATTTTTATATCTGTCTACCACTCTCGCATAGCATTGATACAGACCATTGTCACTATAGAAATACAGATCATACTCTCCGTCTACCGGTAGCAGAATCAATTTGGATTTTTCCATTGGCATGGAGATTTCAATCCTATCCTCCGAAAGGATATCCAATACCTGGCTTTGATGACTCCTGCGTGGTCCTTCTATCTCCTCCGGAGATGTGGTGTGCTGGATTGCCTGAAGATCAACTCTGCATCCCGGCACAACATATTTTGATATAAGATTCGCCATATCACTTCTCCTTTATTATACTGCTGTCTCTTTCCCATAAACTATAATTATCTTTTTGATATCATATGTGAGAAAAACGCTGCCATACCACGTTTCGTTACATTCTTATTCAGTTCTTTATTCATCAGCTTTGCCGCAATCACCTCATAAGCCACCGCCGACCTTGCCTTCGGATTATCCAAAGACACCGGGGTCTGCTGCATAACTGCCCGGGCCAGTTGAATATCCTGTGGTATCATTCCCAGATAAGAAATAGGCACCTTTAAATAACGGTCAACTACTGCCTCCAGTTTGGCATACAAAGCCTCTGCCTCTGCTTCACTCATCACTTTATTGGCAATCACTTTAATCTGTGTCGTTTCACTGGAATAGCGCGGATGTCTGCCCAATGCTTTGAGCAGGGAATAGGAATCTGTAATAGAAGTAGGTTCCGGCGTAGTCACAAGAAGGATTTCTCCGCTGGCAACCAGAAATTCCAGTACCGCATCCGATATTCCTGCGCCCGTATCTACAATAATAGTATCGGCCATTTCATCCAGTTCTGCAAGGTTCTGGATGATATAATTCAAATAGTCCCTGCTTAAATTAGACATCCCTGCAATACCGGAACCACCGGATATAAAGCCAACCTCCATCGGTCCCCATGTAATAATATCCTTGATATTCTTACCCTGATATATTAAATCACATAAGTTATGTTTGGGCACCGCTCCAAACATAATCTCTATATTAGCCAATCCAAAATCAGCATCCAGAATAATGACTCTCTGCCCCATCTTACGAAACTGAATAGCAAGATTAATGGCTGTATTGGATTTGCCAACACCACCCTTACCGCTGGTAACCGTAATCACCCTTGCCATAGGGCGCTGGGGAAGACTGTTTGCCTTAATAATATTTCTTAGTTGTTCAGCCTGATCCATAAGGCCTCCTCCTTAGTTCTTGCCTCCGAGCAGTCTCTTAACTGTCTTCTGCGGGTTAAAATCTTCAATATCATCCGGTACATTCTGCCCATAAGTGACATAAGATAAAGACGCTCCTGTGTACAGTCTCAAATTCAATAAATTCCCCAATGTCGTTGTCTCATCCAGCTTTGTAAAAATAAGCTTGTAATCTGCCATCTCTTTATAAGAATCTGCAATACTGATCAGATCACGATATTTTGTTGTAGCGCTTAAAACCAGATATACCTCTTTTTCAACCTTATCATCAATGGAATGAATAAACTCGCTCATGTTATCTTTTTGTGTTGTATTCTGATGGGAATGTCCTGCCGTATCCACCAGAAGATAATCATAATCCCTGAAATCCTCCATTGCTTTTTCCAGCTCTTCCACGGTATAGATTACCCGGAAAGGAACTTCAAGGATATTGGCATAAGTACGCAGCTGCTCAGCCGCTGCAATACGATAAGTGTCTGCTGTCAGAAGAGCCACCTTCTTCTTTTCATCCACACGGAACTTGGAAGCAATCTTGGCAATCGTGGTAGTCTTACCCACACCGGTAGGGCCAATGAAAAACACAAGCTTAATGCCATTTCGTGCCGGAGTGATACCGTTTGGCTTGCCAAATTTGAGAATCATCTTCTGATAGATATTGGCAAGTGCATAATCAAAAGGCAGATTGGGTTTATTAAGCTGTCCGATCTCTTCTATAATCTCACCGGCATACTTTTCATCTACTTCATTATCCAGCATGGTACGGTGAAGAAGCTTCATAAACTTATCTGTTTCCGTCTCTTCCTTCGGTTCTTCTGTCTTACCTTCCTTGTCCTCTTTATCATCTTCCGGCTTCTGCAGCTGCTGCTCTAACAGTAATTGTAAACTGTCCAGCTTTTCTTCTATAGCACTGCTTTCTTTCTTTACAGCAGTCTCAGCCGGTGCAGACGATACGTTCTTTGCCTGTTCCGCTTCCCTGCTCTGACTGGAAGCAATCACACTGTTAATGGCAGATACCGCCGCTGTGTACTTCTCACTTTCTTCCTCAAGCGCAACCGTAACTTCTACCAAAGGTGGTTTCAGAAATGCCAGAAATCCCTTTTGCTTCACGTTCTTGACATTCATGACGACTACGCCTTCTCCTAATTCTTTCTTGGCAGCCTCGACTGCCTCATTTTCAGTTTTTGCCGTATATTTTTTGATTATCATTATGCTGTCACCATCCCAACAGACTGTAATTCAATATTAGACTCAATCTCATTATAAGACACAACTACCAGATCTTTATAATAATCTTCCGTCAGTTTCTTAAAGTACACACGCACGATCGGCGAAGTAATCACAATGGGCATCTTGCCCAGATCTTCTAACTTCTTGACCTCAACACCAACAGAATCCATAATCGCTTTCGTCTTGGCCGGATCAAGTGTCAGGTATGCTCCCTGCTCTGTCTGCTTCACACTTGCCATAATCTCCTGCTCCAGCTTCGGATCAAGCGTCACCACACTGGTAGTCTCATTGGCCGGGAAGAATTTATTGGAAATCGCTCTCTTCAGGCTTTGTCTGACATACTCAGTCAGGATATCCGTATCTCTTGTCGTCGCTGCATAATCGGCAAGGGTTTCAAATATCGTAAGCAGGTCTCTGATGGAAATGCCTTCCCTCAACAGATTCTGCAATACCTTCTGTATTTCACCAAGCCCAAGCAGCTTGGGTACCAGTTCCTCCACAAGCGAAGGATTGGACTCTTTTAAGTTGTTGACCAGATTCTGTACGTCCTGTCTGGTAAGCAGTTCGGCTATGTACTGCCTGATAATCTCCGTCAGATGAGTTGCTATGATAGACGGCGGATCTACCACTGTATACCCCAGACTCTCCGCGCGTTCTCTCTGTCCCTCCGTAATCCAGATGGCTGGCAGATGGAAAGACGGTTCAAAAGTAGGAATACCTGTAATCTCTTCCTCCACATATCCGGGATTCATTGCCATATAGTGGTCAAACAGTATCTCTCCCTCACTGACCTGTACACCTTTAATCTTAATAATGTACTGATTTGGATTCAACTGTATATTATCACGCAGACGAATAATAGGGACCACTGTACCAAGTTCCAATGCAATCTGCCGACGAATCATAACAACACGGTCCAACAGATCTCCTCCCTGGTTCACATCGGCAAGCGGAATGATACCATAACCAAACTCCAGCTCGATAGGATCTACCTGCAATAAAGAAGTAACGTTCTCCGGCTGCCTGATCTCTTCCGCCGCTGCCTCTTCCTGATCTGCTTCATGCTCAATCTCAGCCGTTTCAATAGTTCCCGCCATGATTCTGCCGACAATGATAAAAATAAGACCAAGAGCAACGAAAATCACTGTGTTCAACGGTGTAACAATACCGAGCCCCGCGATAACCGAGCCTACCAGATACAATACCTTGGGCACACCAAACAGCTGTCTGATCAGTACCGTACCAAAATCCGCATCCTTGGAGCCCTTGGTAACGAGAATACCGGTGGACAGGGAGATCAACAGGGAAGGAATCTGGCTGACCAGACCGTCACCAATTGTCAGGATCGTGTATTTATTCAAAGCATCATTCATTTCCATACCCTGACGGGTTACTCCCATGGCAATACCGCCTATGATATTAACCGCAGTAATAATAAGGCCGGCTGTTGCATCTCCCTTAACATACTTAACCGCACCATCCATGGAACCGAAGAAGCTGGCTTCTTCCTGAATTTTATCCCTTCGCTTCTTAGCCTCTGCATCCGTAATGGCTCCGGTATTTAGGTCGGCATCAATTGCCATCTGTTTTCCGGGCATCGCATCCAATGTAAATCTGGCAGTAACCTCAGCTACACGCTCAGAACCTTTATTGATAATCATAAACTGAATAATGATCAGAATAATAAAGACGATGGCGCCAATAATCAGATCACCGCCACCAACATACTGACCAAAAGTCCGGACAACATTACCGGGATCACCGGTGGTAAGAATTAATCGGGTAGAAGAAACATTCAGTGCAATCCTGAATACCGTGGTAAACAAAAGAATGGTAGGGAAATAGGACATATTCAATACTTCATTGGCAAACATGCAACCAAACATGATGGTAAATGCCACTGCAATGTTGCAAGCCAGAAGCACATCCAGAAGTCCCGACGAAATCGGTACGATCAGCATGATAAATGCCGCAAGCACATAGGCAGCTACGCCCACATCTGCTTTCTTCAGATTGCCCATTCGTTTCTCCTCCTTTCTCTTTAGACTTTACCCTGCAAATGGTATACAAAGGCCAGTACCTCTGCCACCGCCTGATATAACTCCGGCGGCACAACGCTGCCCACATCTACGTTGGCGTACAACATACGTGCCAGCGGTTTGTTCTCTACAATCTCTATATGATGTTCTTTCGCAGTTTCCTTAATCTTCTGTGCAAGATAATCGGCACCTTTCGCTACCACATAAGGAGCATCATACAGATCCGGATCATATTTGATTGCCACTGCAAAATGTGTCGGGTTTGTGATGACTACATCTGCCTCAGGAAGCTTCTGCATCATACGTCGTCTGGATGCTTCCTGCATTCTCTGACGCTGTTTACCCTTTATTTGGGGATCACCTTCCTGATTCTTATATTCATCCTTCACTTCCTGCTTGGTCATCCTCATATCTCTCTTGAACTTGATCTTCTGATAAGCAAAGTCAAGAATAGCGATTATCATATACCAGGCTGAAATACGAAGCCCCAGATTCACAACCAGAGACCCTACCTGTGCCACCCCCTGTTGTAACGACAGATCATAAAAAAGATATATGGGCGGCATATTCTTCTTCAGATAGGAATACACAACATAGGATATCAGTCCAATCTTTAAGATGGATTTCAAAAGCTCCACCAGAGAATTAACCGAAAAAATACGCTTAAAACCATTGACCGGATTCAATTTGCTAAATTTCGGCTTCATCGGCTTAGCGGTGGGCTTCCATTTAACCTGTACCACACTGCACACAAATGCTACGATCGCACCAACTATCAGAAAGGGCGCTAAGATCAACAGCACCCTGGTCATTGACTTAATAAAAATAGCACTGATGGTCTGTTCCGGCACATTGCCGTCATACATCTTGATCGTTTCCGGGATTTGAGAATAAATGTCATATATATTCCCGATAAAATAGGTGCCCATACTCTCAACCCAGATGTATAATAATGCAAAAACCGCCATCAACTCAAAGGCACTGGTTACCTCCTTACTCTTGGCAACCTGTCCTTCCTTACGGGCATCCTCCAATTTCTTGGAGGTAGGCTCTTCTGTTTTCTCTCCGCCGGGACCATCCTTAGCGAAGAACTGGAGATTATATTGTAGGATCACATCATCCCCTCCACAAAAGATACAATCATTTTCTTCATTTCCACAAATACAAAATCTGCTGCTCCGGGCAGTATTCTGACTGTCAAAAACATAATTCCCAATCCTACCAGTATCTTAAGCTGCATACCCACAGCAAACATATTAAGCTGCGGAGATACCTTGGCAAGCACACCAAGAATAACATTAAGAAGGATCATGGTACAGAAGATCGGAAGAATAATACGGAAACTGATCGTAATATAATCCGACATAAACATAATAACCGATTCCGTTAAAGACTCGGTCTTAAAGACTGCACCATTAATCGGTATTAAAGTAAAGGTATCTATCAATGCCTGTAACAGGTACCGATGCATACCTGTAGTAATCATAAATAAAGTAAAAAGATATTGATAAAACACACCACTGAAGGTTGCCTGCTCCTTCGTAGCCGGATCTAACAAAGATACCATGGAAACACCTATCTCCATATCAGCAATGCTTCCGGCAAGGGATGTCACCGCAGTGCATATCTGAGCACCCCAGCCGATTAAAAATCCCGTAAGTGCTTCCTTCATGACAATAATCGCATACTCAAGCAGGCTGTCGTAGACCACCGCATTGTGGTCAACCGCATTAAATACCAAATACGCGATGAAAATACTAAGTCCTGTCTTTACCCTTCTTGGTATTCCTGACATACCATAGAAAGGGGAGATAAAGATAAAACAGGAAATCCTGACAAGAATCAATAAAAAATATTCTAAATCTGCATATGTAAAAGTAATATTTATCATTCTGTCACTTTCTTTTATCTGATATAAGTACTAAAGTTCAGCCACAGATTCGTCATATATTCCACTATTGTATTCATAATCCAGTGTCCCAACAGGATAAGGGTTAAAAAAATCGCCAAAATCTTTGGGACAAAAGTAAGTGTCTGCTCCTGAATGGAAGTAACTGTCTGAAAGATGCTGACAATCAGACCTACAATCAATGACACAAGCAGAAGCGGCGCTGCACATTTAATGATCGTATAAAGTGCCTCTGAGGCAATGGCTGTAACGTCATTTACTGTCATGTCTTTCCTTCCTTTCCCAAGCTTTGTTCATACGACTAATAAACATAGAAGCTTTCTACCAGTCCTTTAATTACCAGATACCAGCCATCTGCCAGCACAAAGAGCAGAATCTTAAACGGCATGGAAATGGTGGTCGGCGGCAGCATCATCATACCCATGCTCATCAGGGTAGATGCCACAACCATATCAATCACTATGAAAGGTATATAAATCAGAAATCCAATGATAAAAGCCGTCCGCAGCTCACTGATAATAAAACTGGGAACCAGAACACTCATTGGAATTTCAGACAATTCGCCATTCCACTGTGTCCGGTTCAGTTCCATAAAAAGACTGACGTCCTTCTTCTGGGTCTGCCGGTACATAAACTCCCTGAGCGGTTCGGCCGCTTTCTCAATCGCTTCCTCCTGATCCAGTTCTCCCGCCTCATATGGAACAACCGCCTCTGTGTAGATCGTGGTTAATGTAGGCTGCATAATAAAGAACGTCAAAAAGAGGGCAATACCTATCAAAACTGTGTTAGGCGGTGCCGTCTGTGTATTAAGTGCCTGCCTCGTAAAATGCAGAACAATAATAATTCTGGTAAACGAGGTTAACATAATAATCAATGACGGTGCAATAGCAATTAAGGTAAGGATCACAAGAATGCGCAGAGCGCCATTCACACTACCATTACCATTGTTGTATGTAACCGTCACCGTATTGGCGATATTCAATTCTGATAAATCGTCGGCATTTTCAGATGTTCCGGGTTCTTCTATGTTGGTCCGCTCTTCATTTGTACCTGTCAGATTGGATTCCCGGTAAGGAGTATCACTCGTTGCATATGCCGTTGTTTTCTGACTAAGACACAATATGCCTGCCATTAACAGCAGGCATACCAACTTTGCCAAATTAAATCCGGAAAAATATTTCTTCATTCGTCTCGCCCATCTTCTTTTTCCAGAACATTACTTCTTTGTACTTTTGATAAAATATCTTTAAAAGAAGATATTTTCGTCACCTCTCCCTCGGATATGCACAGTTCATCCTCAGGGATTTCTGTCACCATTGTAACAGTATCTTTACAGACCGCAACTGCCACATATTTCTGTCCGATTCTGATAATCTGGACATACTTATTGTTGGTCAGCCGCATGGCATCAATCAACTCCATATTTGCACCGGTGGATTTACTCTTCTGATATCCCGCCGTCCATTTGGTAACCCAATAGGTAAGGGCCAAAACAAATACAAAGATAATTAATACCGTAAGGAACTGTATGTAGGAGTCTGTTCTGTCCGATACTGCAAGTATCATTATCCCACTACCTTCTTAACAGCCTCTAATACACGGTCCGCCTGGAAAGGTTTTACAATAAAGTCTCTGGCGCCGGACTGAATTGATTCAATAACCATGGCCTGCTGTCCCATCGCAGAGCACATAATAACCATAGCAGCCGGGTCACACTCTTTGATCTTCTTAAGCGCCTGAATGCCATCCATTTCAGGCATTGTAATATCCATCAGCACAAGATCCGGTTTCAGTTCATTGTATTTTTCGACTGCCTTAGCACCATTTTCAGCTTCTCCGGCTACATTATATCCATTTTTTGTAAGGATATCTTTGATCATCATACGCATGAACGCTGCATCATCACATACTAAAATATTTTTTGCCATCTTTCTTCTCCTATTTCACATTATTTGATAATTTCAGTTACTCGAACACCAAAGCTTTCTTCGATTACTACAACTTCACCTTTTGCAACGAATTTGCCATTAACCAATACGTCAATCGGTTCACCGGCAATTTTGTCCAATTCGATAATAGTACCCGGAGCAAAATCCAGAATATCCGAAATGGATTTAGAGGTTCTACCCAGTTCTACGGTAACCTCCAATGGTACATCCTTAATCAAACTAATATTCTCCTGACTCTGCATCGGATTAAAATCATTGGTAAAACTCTGGAACTGTGCAGGTTGTATATTCATATTAGGCTGCATTGCCATCTGCGGCATTCCCATTTGCATCTGTGGCATTGCCATCTGCATTTGAGGCATTCCCATCTGTGGCATTCCCATTTGCATCTGCGGCATTCCCATCTGCCCCATACCCATCTGGTTCATATCCATCTGTGGTGCAGCTGTAGGTGCAGGTGTTGGTGTGGGTGCTGCCATCTGCGGTGCCGGTGTCGGTTCCGGTGCAGGCGCAGGTGTTTCTGCCCCTCCCCCACTCTGACTACTAATAAAGGTGTTGTATAGCTCTTTTGCGAAATCAATCGGATATAGCTGCATGATCGTGGAGTCGACCAGGTCATCGATCTGCATACGGAATGCAATCTTAACGAAGGTTCCCTCCAGGAATTTAGCTATATCGCCACCGGATTTGAAAGCGGTAAGATCTACAAGGCTTGCTTCCGGCGGGCTGATATCAATCATCTTACCAAGCATGGTAGAAAGAGACGTTGCGGCCGAACCCATCATCTGATTCATTGCCTCAGAGATTGCACTTAAATGCAATTCTCCCAGTTCTCCATCCGTATTACTGCCATCACCACCCATCATCAGGTCCGTGATGACCTTTACATCATGCTCTTTCAATACAAGAATATTTGATCCGTCTAAACCTACCGTATACTTAATCTGAATAAATACACATGGCTTCTCATATTCTGATAATACATTCTCCCATGTTGCCAGTGTAACAACAGGAGTTGTAATATTTACCTTACGGTTAACAAGTGAATACAGCGTAGTTGCTGAAGAACCCATACTGATATTGGCCACTTCACCAATCGCATCCTTCTCAATGTCTGACAAGAGCGATTCATCTACCTTGGCACCGCCGGATGAGATCGGTTCCTCTGCAGGTGCCGCTGCCGGCTCCTCGGTTTCATTTACATCACTTGGTGCATCCATACCGCTTAAGAGCGCATTTATTTCATCTTGTGATAACATTCCGTCCATGCTTTTCTATTCCCCCTCTCTAATTACCGACGTTACTCTGACAGCATATTTATCTTTGCTGGAGCCCGGTAATGCGGTGAATTTTTTAATATTACCGACATAAACTGTCAAATCCTGATCTACATCGGTATCTAATCGTATGATATCGCCAATCTGCAGATTGACAAAATCATTAACAGATATATTTGTTTTGCCAAGTGCTGCTTTGACCGGAACATCAACTCTCTTGATAAGTGCTTCGATATTCTCCTGAAACTCTTCCTCATTCTTCTCCTGCATGTTAGCATACCAGTATTTGGTATTCAGCTTATCCATGACATTCTCTAATGTGAAGAATGGAAGACATACATTCATGAAGCCCTCGACATCCCCTATTTTCATATTCAAAGTAACAATTGCAATCATATCATTCGGTGCAATAACCTGTGCGAACTGGGAATTAGTCTCAATTCGTTCCATGACCGGATTAATGTCAACCACATTTTTCCACGGTTCACGCATAAGCTGCATACAGACTACCATCATTTTCTCTATGATCGTCATCTCTATTTCCGTGAAATCCCTGTTCTTTTCCAAAGGATCTCCCGCACCGCCTAACATTCTGTCTATAATCGCAAATCCCAACTGCGCTGCCAACTCTATCAGGATTGTACCTCCCAACGGTTGAAAGTTTACAATTCCCAAAATAACCGGATTGGAAAGAGCGTTGGTAAATTCCGAGAAAATAACCGTCTCGGAACTTGCTACGGAAACCTGTATATTCTTTCTAAGGTAAACCGGAAGATTCGTCGAAAGTAATCTTCCGTAATGTTCATATATAATTTCCAGTGTACGCAGATGCTCTTTGGAGAACTTTGTCGGACGTTTAAAATCATAGTTCTTGACCTGTTTGTCACTGGCATCGCTCATATCATCTGCATCTAATTCACCGCTGCTTAGCGCGGCGAGCAGATTATCAATCTCATTTTGAGATAGTACCTCGCCCACGAAAGTTCACCTCCTGTGGTTCTATTGGAACATAATGTCACTAAAGGACACATTGTAGATAAACTTGGAGTCAAACATGGTCTGCACTTTCTCAAGAATTTCCTGTCTGATCTGATCCTGATTATCTCTGACCTCTTCCATTGTATAGCTTGAAATAATATTGTTGATCTCGCTCTTGATCAGGCTCTCCTGTGCCGACAGGTCAGAACCATATGTTTTATAACCTTCATCCTTGGTATTAATCGATAAAGTAACCGATACCAAACAATAATGAGCCTTGTCGTCTCCCTCACTTGCCTTCAGTGGAATTGTCATAGACTCTGAAATCTGATAGGTCTCTGTATCCGTCATCGGAATTACCACCTCAGCCTCTTCCTCATCTCCATTTTTTGCTGTCAGTTCCAGATCAAGTGCTGTCGCAATATTATCCACCAGTGCAGCTGTCTTCTTAGAAGCGCTCGTTACACTAAACATCATGATCGCAGTCAGCACAATGTTAACAACAAGCAAGGCTAAAATAATAATGGAAATCATATTTTTCTTCATAACCGTACCATTCTCCTTCTACCTATATTAATAAGAGCTGAGAGGCGTATATATCTTGATTTCAACTCTTCTGTTCTTCGCTCTTCCCTCAGCTGTAGCATTGTCTGCAATTGGTACATATTCACCCCTGCCGGCATGCTTAAACATTGCCGGTTCCAAATCGGTGATAGACAAAAGATAATCAAATACTGACAAAGAACGACCAGCACTCAGTTCATCATTATTAGAATACTTTGCGCCCGACATCGGCACATTGTCAGTATGTCCTTCTATCTCAACAGTGCCTTGTGCATATTTCTCCAAAATCACACCAACCTGGTCTAATACCGGCTTGGCCTCTTCCTTCAGTTGTGCGCTTCCGGAATCAAACAGTAATGCGCCTTTTAAAGTAAGCTGCACATACTGAGCAGTAAATTCTACATTGATATCTTCATCCATTTCCCGCTCATCCACAGCTTCCTGTATCTGTTCAGCCATCTTCTCAGCTTCTTCCATCTGAGCTTCCTCTAACTGTTTCTGGGCTTCCGCCACATCCTCAGATACGATCTCACCGTTATCCATCTTACCGGTACTGTTAATATACTCATCCAGCTCATTTAACTGGCTGACACCATTACTGATCAATACACCGTCACCAATTGCCGTTGCTCCTGCCGTAAAAATCGAAAAAGTCTGGTTAAAGGATGCTACCACTTCATCAAATTTCTGAGCATCCACAGTAGACATAGAAAACAGCAACACGAAAAAGCAGAGTAACAGATTCATCAGATCCGCGAAAGTCGACTGCCACGCCGGCGCGCCTTTCGGGGGCTCTTCCGGCTTTCTCTTAGCCATCTGCCTCACCTCCGCCTTCCTCATTCGGAGTCTGTCTGTCCTTCGGTGCTAAGAAGGATTTCAGTTTCTCCTCAATAACACGCGGGTTTTCTCCTGCCTGAATTGACAAAAGACCCTCTATCTCTATTTCCTTCATCATCATTTCTTCCGCATTCTTACTCTTCAGCTTAGTGGCCACCGGTGCACAAATCCAGTTGGCAAGAATAGAACCATATAATGTGGTGATCAAGGCAACCGCCATAGAAGGACCGATTGACGAAGGGTCATCCATATCCTGTAACATGTTAACAAGACCGATCAAAGTACCGATCATACCCCAGGCAGGCCCCATCGCTCCAAGGTTCTCCCAGAATCCGATCTTCTCTTTGTGTCGATCTTCTACGCTGACAAGTTCAGTTTCCATAATCGCACGTACCAATTCCGGATCAGTACCATCGACAATCAGCAGTATTCCTTTCTTAAGGAACTCATCATCAATATCTCCCGCTGCCTCTTCCAAAGAAAGAAGACCTTCCTTACGTGCCACATTGGATAAATCTATAATTTTCTGAATAATTTCAGGAACATTCATCGTTGATGTCTTAAAAATCAAAGTAAAACTCTTAAGACCGGCTACAAAACTTTGAATCGTATTACTTGCAAGAATACACATGAAAGAACCGCCAAAGGTAATAAGTGCAGACGGTGCATCCAGGAAACGAATGATAACTGAGAAATCCTTACCATAAACGATACCGAAAATCATCAAGATGAAACATATTACCAAACCGAGAATTGAAGCTATATCCATCTATATCCACCCGTTTTTACACTAATTTGCAAAAATATCCTTTCTATACGATTTTACTAAATTTTTCACTTCTTGTCTACTTTCTTTTACAATTATTTTCCTCCCGGTTGTAAAAGACAAGACGGTGTCAGGCGTTTCCTCAACCAGCTCAAGCAGGTCCGGATTAACAAGCACTTTGACACCATTTATTTTCGTAACTTCTATCATTGTATACTCCTATATGTAAATCCAACTTCATAGCAATAGACACTATAGAACTTTATTATTTTACCATACATCTACAGAAACTGCAAAATTTTTTTGTATAAATACTGTTAAAATATATACAGTCGTTCCCAAAGCACAAAAAGAGAGGAACTTTCCCATAATTCGACAAGAAAGTTCCTCTTTACCGTGATTATGCTAATCACTATCTCTTCAAATTAACAAGCTCCTCCAGCATCGTATCAGATACGCTGATAATACGGCTGTTTGCCTGGAAACCACGCTGGGTTGTAATCATTGTGGTAAACTCGGAAGACAGATCCACGTTACTCATCTCCAGTACGCCGGAGGTCATGGAGCCGTCACCGGAAGTAATATCCACACCTACACCGTCGAACTCGCCGGAGTTCATCGTTGCAGAGTACAGGTTGTCTCCTGCTTTGGCAAGACCGGATGCATTCGCGAAATTAGCTACTGAAATCTGTCCTAACAGCTTGGTCATACCGTTGTCATAGGAAGCTGTGATTCTACCATCCTGTCCAACTTCCACACCGATCATCTCACCACGCTTACGGCCGCTGCCTGTGTTGTTCTCATCTCCTGCACCGCTTGTTGCTCCAATGGTAGAAGTACCACCATTGTTGAACATATTACAACTGGAGAAATCAATATCAATGTTGCTGAAATGAGTCAGGCTGACATTTTCTCCTGTTAAGGAGGAAGCCGCACCGTTAAATGCCAAAGTTACCGTATCATTATTCGGGCCATCAATATAAGAGAAATGTCCGTTATCCACATCAAATACAAGCTCGAACCCTTTATTATTCTCGATTTTGGTAATCTGCGCGTACTTACCGGATTCATCAACACCCGTGGTCGAGGCATCATCAGGGGTTGCATACTCTATTCTGTAAGTAGTATCTGCGGTATTTTCAAGACCATATGCTTTTAAAATATCATCTCCCGTCAATGGTGTCTCAAACTTCTTTGACGTACTGTTATAGGTACCTGCATCCGACGCCTTGAAAGTTTTCTCAAATGTAATGGCAATGCTTCCATCCGCGGTGTCAACTGTCGGAACTGCTGTTAATGCATCCAGACCAAGAGCAGCCTTCCATTTAGTCAAATCATTAACTTCTTCACCAATATCGGCAACCTGATTACCATTGGCATCCTTATAATACAATCCACTGGTAGAATTATAAATCAGATTGTACGGCTCTGCCTCCAGAATAGCTTTGGAAATTGTAGCGGTTCCTTTTACTTTTACATCCTGCCCCGCTGTAACACCTGCCGTTGCAGAATCCACTTCCCATGAGCCGTTCGCTTTCGCAGAAGCAATCAATGGATCGGTGGATAAGCCCTCTAAGAAATCCTCAGGAGAATAAGCTAAAGAGTACTCTAACGCAGTACCATTCGTCTTACAAGATGCACCCTCAATCAAATTATACATTGAAGTTGTTTCTTTATTCTGTACAGAACCAAAGTTCGCGATCTGGCTGATATCAGACAGATTATATCTCTCCACTAGAGATACACCATCGCTGTCAATGATATCATCAAGCTGTACACGGTACATTCCTTCAGCACCCTTGCTGTGGATACTGAATTTAGCTGTATAGGCATAGCCCAGATTGTCATAGAAGCTCAATGTCATGATCTTACCGGATGTACTGTTGACATTGGTATCGTATTTATCCAGAATACCTGCCACATATGCCTTGGAAGTAGCCTCCGGATCAGCCACCAGGTTCTTCTCGCTCATGATCTGCAGAGCAGATACAGTGTCAGCCTTAATATCTCCTGTCTCCGGATCTACCTGCCATCCCATTACCTTATAACCGGTAGTGGACATAACCAGATTACCTGCACCATCAACAGTAAAGGAACCATCTCTTGTAAAGAAGTTCTGGGAACCATTGCTTACAATGAAGAAGGATTCTCCCGTAATCATGATATCAAACGGGTTATTGGTAGACTGTGCGGAACCCTGCTGTGTAATTGCAGTTGAGATAGCACCTGTCTTAGAACCAAGACCAATCTGTCTCGGGTTGATACCACCTCGTCCGGTTGCTGCATTGGCACCGGATGCGGACTGTGTTGTCTGGTATAATAAGTCACTGAATACCATGGACTGTGACTTGTATGCAGTTGTGTTGACGTTGGCAATGTTATTACCGATAACGTCCATTCTTGTCTGATGTGTTTTAAGACCTGCCACACCAGAGAAAAGTGATCTCATCATAGTGAAATGACCTCCTTATTCTAATCGAAACCGTCCTGTTCCCTCTGTCAGTCAGGAACATAAGCCTCCGTAAAAGGTCCGGCTACATAATTACGGCTCCATCAATATTAGTAAATACATTTTCATTGGTTTCTGTCTGATCCATCGCTGTAATCACCGTATGGTTCGGTACATTAACAATAAATGCGAGAGAATCGACTATGACCAGTGATTCATTAATTCCTTTCGCGCCTGCCTTGGCTGCTCCCTGATTCAGGCGTTCCACCTGCTCTTTGGTCAGCTCAATATTTCTGTCTACCAGACGATTGGCTGCATGCTTGGAGAATTTGACCTCTCCCGCTTCCTTCGCACTTTCTGTCTTGCCGGACAGGATATCCTGAAAACTCAATCCGTCACTGGTCAGTGCTGCGCTCTGCTGTCTGTTCCGATTTAAATACTGATCCTGCAGTTGCTCGATGGAAAGGAATTGATTACCCTGAACCTTCATATGCTCTCCTCCTTGAGATAACTACAAGTCCTGCTGTTACTCTTCCTTGGCCGTTCCGTCTTCATTAAGCGTTCCGTCAGCTTTGCCGATTGCTATAAGATCGTTCATCTTGCTCACATATTCCTTAAGACCGTCCACATAATCATCCGTAATAAAGTTCTTCTGATAATCAGTCATGTTCTGATACATCTCATCCAGCTTCTCTACATTCTCCCTATCCTCTAAGGATAAAGCAGCGATTGCCGGAAGCTTGTTGTATGTATTCAGGAAATCTGCTGCAAGTTTGTATGCTTCCAGATAAGTAGGATCAGCTACCGTGTCAAGATCATCCATGGAATATAGCTCTCCGTTGATGGAAAGATACGCTTTATTATTCTCATATACGACATAATCCACGTTACCCTGCACATTAGTGGTTCTGCCTGTACTGTCTGTAATCTTCATCAGTACTGTCTCACCTACTAAAGCGGATGCTCTGGATAATTCCAAAGATGCGCTCATGTTCTGCATCTGCTCAAGTTCTGAGAAAGTCGCATACTGAGAAATGTACTCTGTGTTGGAAGTCGGTTCCAACGGGTCCTGATATTTCATCTGTGCCACCAGAAGCTGTAAGAAAGCATCCTTATCCAGACTGGAATTGCCGGTCTTGACTTCGCTGCTCTTATTTGCTATGGAAGCTGCTGAATTGGATTGTACCAATTTACCGTCTTCTACTTTTCCTACGACACCCATTTTCTCACTCCTCTCTGTTCATTAGGTCTATGCCATATAGTCTACCGTGTTGCCGTTTGCCTGCATCATCTCTACGGCAATGCGCTCGGAATCTTCCATTTCTTCCGGATCATCCTCTGCATCCATCTCGTCCAGATTGATCCTTCTGGCTTTCTTCCCGGCTTTGCCCTGCTCCTGCTCCATATTCTCATTCTGCTCTGAGAACTGTTCGCCATAAGCATGGTTGGCAACTGTAACTTCTACCGCATCTACCTTAATTCCCTGTTCTTCGAACTGGGTCTTCAACTGAATCAACTGTGTTTCAATTACTGCACGAACCGCTTCATTCTGCGTTGTGAAATGTGCTGTGAGTATTCCATCCTTCGCCGCAACCTGTACATTTACCGTACCAAGGCTTGCCGGATGTAACTGCATTTCCATTTCCTGTGTATCAGCCTTTAAATTAACTTTCATGTACTCCACGATCTGATCCATGATTTCCTGTGTCTGAGATGATTGGAATACAGGTTCTGATGTCTGTACCTCAGCAATTTCAGGCTGTTGCCCGTTCGTTTGCAATAAGGCATTTCCTGCTGTATTGCCTTCTGAATGATTACCCGGATCAGAAGCACCGTTTCCCTTATTTCCGGAAAATCCATTTGCCTCAGTCTTAGGCGTATCCGTCACCGTTTCAGCAACACTCTTTGCACCGCTTGCATCATCTACAGTAACCTTCATCTGTACGGTCTCTCCATCCCTATGAACGGATACCGTATAATCTTTCATACCCTCCAGATTCAACTCAGGGAGCTCCTGATCTGATGTTACGTCCTGCATGTTCTGCACATTCTGTGTCTCTGACTCGACCGGTTCGGAAACCATCTGTTCCAGCAAAGACTTCAGTTCTTCCGTGCTGATACCGAGTTCTTCAGCCAGCATATCAAGGTCTTTCTCTGCCGTCTGTAACAAAATCTGCAGACTGTCATAAAGTGTCTCATTGGTCACAAGCGATAACTCGTCTGTACTGCCCGTAAGCTGCAATAACAGTTGTTTGAGATTATCCGGATCAAAAAGCTCCATCACTGTCAGGCCAAGCACTTCCATGGCTGCTTCTACCTCTTCCGGTGTCACATCCATCTCCTCTGCGATGTCCTGTACCAGTTCTTCGCCTTTTTTCTCCACTTCTTCCTGCACATTTTCAGCTTTGACATTCTCGGTATCCTTCGCAACTTCTTTCTTTCCATCCTGTTGCTTTGCATCCCGGGTTTTGTCTGGCTGTGCGGAATCAGTTTTGGAAATCTGCCTGCCACCGTCATCAGACGTTGTATCTTTCTGTGTATTGGCGGCTGTAACGGTTGATTGCACTGCCTTACGGCTTCCATCTGTCACGGACTGCAAATCTGTAAGCTGATCACTCATCTTTGTCATAAGCTTGTCAAAGCTTTCACTGACTGCTGCTTCCTGACCGTTTCCTGTCTGAGTACTCTGACCTGCGGTATAATTCAATAGAGCGTTCACATTGTTTACAGTCATTCCTCTTCCTCCTTTCTTTAATTTTCAAGGTTCTCTGCCTTACGGCATCTATATATCACATGTGGTTGTCCACATGAAATATATCGGCTTTTTATCCAATTTACTAAAGCACTTTATCAAAACTGTTTGGCAATTTGCATTGCCTTTTCTATGGAAATTCTCTATGAATCAGGGTCCATAATCTTTGTCAGGCGGGAAGCCACCTCAGGGTCCATAACACCCAATATCTTACCTCTGTCCTCGGCGCTCATCTGATCCAGTATCTTCGCTGCCAGTTCCAGGTCGTCTGTCATAGATTCGAAGATTCCCGCAGCTTCTTTCGGTTTCATCTCCGCATAAGCCTGGGCATAATCCTGCAATTCCTTATCCGCTTCCACCTGCTGCACCACCTGTTTATACAGATATTCTGCCGTAGTAGGGTCCATGGATTCATAATACTTCTGATATTCCTCTGCTCCCGGGCCGTTCTCGGCATATACTACTTCCTCATAAAATTCCGTCTTGATACGTTCAAATTCAACCTGCGCATCCTCAAAAGTCTGTAATCTTTCGACCTCTGCCTGGAGCTGCTCTACCTCTTCCGAATTCACATTGCTGGCAGACTGCGCCTCTTCCAACTCTAATTCCAGTTCCTTGATATAATCCACAGCTTCTCTCAGACTTGTATAACCGCCATAAGCCTCTTCATCATCAGTGGTTACCACTGATTCTGCCGGCAGTATCTTATTGATGACCGGTACATCCTTAAGCACCGGCGCCAGCACACCCGAACCGAAGCCACCTACATCCAGCTTGATCAACAGACACAAAATTGCAATCCAGATAATAACAATAACAACTGTTACTAAAAATACGGATACACCACCGGCCTCTTCATCCTCGGAAAGCTGTGCCTCCTGCTGTGAAATCTCCTTGGCACGCTGTTTTGCTTCTTTCTTCTGTGCTTTCTGTTCTTCTTTTATTTTCTTTCGTTCTTCTTTTAAACGTTTCTTCTCTGCCTTGGTGTCCACCTGGCTGTTTAAAAGTTCATCTGCCATCTTTATTCCTCTTTTCCACGCTGCCCGTAAGTGTAACTGGTCAGTTCATCCACAGATTTAAACTCTGCAGCATTCTCCTCACGTCTGAACTGCTCTAACGCTTTCTCCTTGAGCCGCTCATGCATCTTACGTTCCTGCATGACTTCCTGCAGTCTGACTCTTGCCGTCTCCACATCTTCCTCTGCCTTGGCGACCTGTTCTTTCTGCCTTTCGATCATTTCATCCATAACACTCACGGCATTGCTGTTATCCCGAAGCTCGCTGACGTGGAGTGTCTTGCTCCTCATCCGTCTCCCCTCTTCGAGATACGCCTCTTTCCTGTCTATGAGCGTCTGAAGCTTCTCTTCTTCCTCCATCAGTCTGACCTGAGCCCTGCCAAGATCCATCTTGGCCTGATTCTCCAACTGATACTTGATATTCAGAATGCTCTGCATTCTATATCTGAATTTCGCCATGACCGATACCTCTTATTTCCCTGCACACGGTCCTCTATTCTGCAAAAAGTTCCCGAAGCAGGTCTACTGCCTGTTCATAGTCATATTTGGCATCTACATCCTGTAACAGGAATTCATTAACGGCATCAATCTTCGATATCGCATAGTCAATATTCGGATTACTGCCACTTTTATAAGCGCCGATATTGATCAGGTCCTCGGCCTCATTATAAGTTGCCAGCACATTCTTCAGTTTGCCGGCAAGACTCTTGTGTTCCTTATCCACAATCTGGCTCATACACCTGGAAATACTCTGTAACACATCAATCGCCGGATAATGGTTCTTATGAGCAAGCTTACGGTTCAGCATAATATGACCATCCAGAATACTTCTGGCAGTATCCGTAATCGGCTCATTCATATCATCACCATCTACCAGCACCGTGTACAATCCGGTAATGGAACCTCTGCTTGCACATCCGGCTCTCTCCAGAAGTTTTGGCATTTCAGAATATACGCTGGGCGGATACCCTCTGGATACCGGCGGTTCTCCGCTGGCAAGTCCAATCTCCCGCTGCGCCATGGAAAAACGGGTCAAGGAGTCCATCATAAGAAGAACATCTTTACCCTGATCCCTGAAATATTCTGCAATTGCAGTCGCTGTTTTGGCAGCCTTATTTCTCTCAAGCGCCGATTTATCAGAAGTCGCCACAACGACGACAGATCGTTTCATACCTTCTTCCCCAAGGTCACGCTCCACAAACTCGCGCACCTCTCTGCCACGCTCTCCGATCAGGGCTATGACATTGATATCCGCTTTCGTATTGCGGGCAAACATACCCATCAGGGTCGACTTGCCCACACCGGAACCGGCAAAAATACCGATACGCTGTCCCTTGCCCACAGTCATCAGGCCGTCTATGGCCTTAACGCCAAGAGGCAGGACTTCAGAAATAATCTTACGGCTCATTGGGTCCGGAGGCTGTGCCTCTACCGGATAAGATATCCCCGGCAAATACTGTCCGTCGATTCTTCCCAGACCGTCCAGCACTTTACCCAGAAGGTCATCACCCACAGGGACCGTCAAGGGTTGACCTGTGTTTTCCACCACACATCCAAGCCCGATACCGTCCGTCTTATCACAGGGCATCAGAAGTGTTTTGCGGTCTTTGAATCCGACCACCTCTGCCACGATTGGAGCATAAGCTTCATCCGCCGGATATATCCTGCACAGGTCTCCAAGTTTGGCTTCCGGTCCTGCTGACTCAATGGTAAGCCCAACCACATTTTCGACCCGTCCCATCTTTCTAAAAAAAGTTTCATCCGCTATTTTGCTGTATTTATCAAAATTAATCGCTGCATCCATCGGTTACATCACTCCCGTATAACGGTCATGTGTCTTTTTCAAAAGATAACACACGTAATTTCTTCGTCAGTTCTTCCAATTGCGTACCAATGCCGCAATCAAAGATTCCGCCATCCGTCTCAATCAGACATGCACCCTTGGAAAGCGCAATATCCTCAATGATCTCAATGATACCTCTTCCTGCTATTGCTCCTTCCACCAGGGACTGCTTCTGCATATTCACATAAGGATAATCCTCTGAAGAAACATGTACAATAAAAGTCCTGCTGCTCTCCACCTTTCTCAAGGTAGAATCAATCAAATGCACCAGGATATCTCTGTTGTCTGATAAATCCACATTAAAAATATGATTATAAACCGCAGTAATGGCATCAACAAACCGGGGCTCCAGTTCCTCCACCAATTGTTCGTAGTCTGCTTCCAGCTTATGCTTCTCAGCTTCCACAGCCTGCTTCATTTCATCGGCTTCTGAAAGTCCCTGCTGATAGCCCTCGTTATAGCCCTGCTGCTTACCCGCTTCAATCGCTGTACGGCGTTCAGCCTCTATCTCGCGCCGGGCTGTTTCTTTGATTTCGTCTGCTTCTGCCTGCGCTGAATCAATTATCTCCTGCGCCTGCGCCTTTATTTCTTCCAGATCCGGTCCCTGGTCGACAGATGTCGCCTTAATGACACCGCCTCTGTTTTCTTCACCGGCTTCCCCATCAGCAAGCAGTGCATCAATGGCTTCTCCACCCAGACCGCTTACAAATTCAGCATCTTCTTCACCATTCTCATCATATTCGGCATTTTGTGCCTGCTGTCTCTGATGAATAGCTTCCCATTCCTCAATCCTCTGCGAAACACGGGAATTACTGTCAATAATACATTTGTCATCTTCGTCTACTGCTACCCAATACGACTTATATAGATTCCTAGACAATGATCTCGTCACCTCCGCCTCTGGAGATAACAATTTCAGCAGAGTCTTCCAGTTTTCTGATAATATTTACAATCTTCTGCTGTGCCTCTTCCACATCCTTCATACGTACAGGACCCATGAATTCCATATCTTCCTTGATCATGACAGCCAGACGTTTGGACAGGTTATTGAAGATTGCATTCTGTACTTCCTCATTGGAACCCTTCAAGGCAATCGCAAGATCACTGTTATCCACATCTCGCAATACACGCTGAATTGCCCTGTCATCAAGCAGCAGAATATCTTCGAATACGAACATCTTCTTTCTGATCTCGTCTGCAAGTTCCGGCTCCTCGATTTCCAGAGTCTCCATAATATGTTTCTCTGTACCACGATCTACCGTATTCAGGATATCTACGATAGCATCCACACCACCGATAATGGTGTAATCCTGATTGACCAGAGAGGATAACTTCGATTCCAATACTTTCTCCACTTCCTTAATAACATCCGGGCTTGTTCTATCCATAATCGCAATACGCTTTGCCACGTCGGACTGCTTATCCGGCGGAAGTGCTGATATAATAAGCGCTGACTGTGCCGCAGACAGATAAGACAGGATAAGGGCAATCGTCTGCGGATGCTCATCCTGAATAAAGTTAAGCAACTGTGCCGCATCCGTCTTTCTGACAAACTCGAAAGGCTTTACCTGTAAGGATGCCGTCAGTTTGCCGATAACATCCATTGCTTTCTCGGCACCAAAAGACTGCTCCAAAAGCTCTTTGGCGTAGTTGATACCGCCTTCCGCAATATACTGCTGCGCCAGACACACCTGATAGAATTCATTGACCACTGATTCCTTTACCTGTGGTGTAATGCTTCTGGTGTTGGCTATCTCTAATGTTAAGCTTTCAATTTCTTCTTCCTTAAGGTGTTTAAAAATTGATGCTGATTTCTCCGGTCCCAGAGCGATCAATAAAACAGCCGCTTTCTGCAGTCCGGTAAGTTTTTCCTCTGCTGCCCTTGCTGCCATTTATCCTACCCCCACTCTTCATTCAACCAGTTACGCAGCAGATTTGCTGCCGCTTCCGGATTTTCTTCCACAAATTTGTTGACCAGTCTCCGCTCTTCCGATTCATTCTCAAGCGAAATATCTTCTAACTGTACTTCGGGTGTGGACTGCAGTAAGTTCTCCACCGATAACTCTTCTTCTTCCTCTTCGTGCTTCTCGCCACGCATGCTCCGCAGAACTACGAAGGCAAGCAATGCCAGAATCACAACGATCAATATGATCTGCAGGATATCGGTTGCGGTAATACTCGAACCCTCTTTGTCAAAGAACACGTTCTCGCTGTAAGCTACCAGCGTAATACTCTCTGCCGAAATGCCCGTGGCATTGGATACTGCCGTGTAGAAATCCTCATCCACTTCCAATTTGGTACGTTCTTTATTGGCAAGCTTATATTCTTCCCATGTAATACCATCTAAAAGTCCCTGGGTCTCGGCGTCCTCTTCTCTAATCACGTTATAGCGGATCAAAGATGCCGCCAGAGATGATTTATCATAATCAATCAGACCTGCCGGTGTAGTCGTTGTGGTAATCGTCTCATTCGGCAGGTAATCACGGGATTCCTCACTGACCGTGGAAGAAGAATTACTATTATCTTCCAACACGTAAGTCGTATCATCATCATTAGAATCCGTTCCCGGCACACCGCCTGTACCGCTGGTATTCTCGGAATTATAGACATCCTCATGGCTTAACACACCCTGAGTCTGGCCGTCTGCCGGTGTATAGGTATGTTCCGTTTTATCCTTGGTAGAGAAATCCAATACCAGATTACTTGCTACCTCAACATTATCAAACTCATTGGTTCCCAGAATCACCTTGCGCACCTCATTGGTCACAAGACGTTCTGCCTCACTCTTTACGGAAAGCTGCGCATTGGCAGTACCGGATACTGTATAATTGTCGTCACCGGTAAAGAGCATGTTGCCTTCCGTATCCATAATCACGATGTTATTCGTTGTATCATTACCGATTGCAGTTGCTACCGCACGCGCCAGATAGGCCGCGCTCTCTGAACTAAATTCATCTTTCAATTCCAGAAGAATCCACGCATAGGACTCCTCCTCTGTCGAAATCAATGTACCGTCATTTTCAGGAATATTCAGTGTAACGCTTGCACTCTGTACTGCAGTAAACTTGGAGATCACATCATGCTCCAGATACTTCTGCAGATATACCACATACTTCTTCTGCTTGTCGGATTCTGTTGTCGAGAAGCTTCCGTCCGTTACATTTTCTATGCCGTAGCTTGCAGCCTGAATATTATTTGCACCAAGTAACAGGTTTGCATCTGACTGCTGGGATTTCAGGATTGACACAGTCAAACCGTCATCCGATACATTGAAATCAAGACCTTCTCCCTCTAACAGGTCTCTGACCTCTGCTGCCTCAGCCGTCGTTTCACATTCTCGTAACAACACATATTGCGGCTGTCTCAACACAGTTACAATGATAACAAGTGCCAGTACAACACCACAGACAAGCGCAATAATTAATGTTTTTTGTTTTGTTGTGAACCGGTTCCACCACTCCAGCAGACGGTTCCCAAATTCCTTTAGTTTATCTACTAATTTATCCACAGCAACCCATTCTCCTTCAGTATATCCCTCACACGCTTAGGCAAGTGCTAGATCTGCATCTGCATAAGTTCACGGTAAGCCTCTAAAAGCTTGTCCCTGATTGCTACAGTATATTGCAGCGACGTGGAAGCCTTCTGTAATGCAATACTCAGGTCATGGGTATTGTCGGTCTCTCCAAGTGCCCATTTAATCTCTTCATTTTCTGCATCTGACAGATAACTGTTTGTTGTATTCAGGTTATCAATTGCAGTATGTAATAAATTATCAAAGCCTTGTGCTTCATATGTCTCCGTTTTGGTTGTAGGAGCCGCTTTGGCGGCCTCCCTGACTGCTCCTGAAGTCACATTATATAAAGCAGTAATATCTAACGCCATTTCTCTTCCTCCAAAAAACCGGTTAGTCTCTTATTCCCCTGATAATTCTCTTAAAGCCATCAGCCATTCAGCATATTCAGTCCGGTCGTTGCAATGTTCTTGCTGGCCTGGAATGCCGTCGCATTGGCCTGATAAGCACGGCTGGCATCAATCAGATTGGTCATCTCTGTCACAATATTGACATTGGGATACATCACATAACCGTTCTCATCTGCGTCGGGATGGGAAGGATCATACACCATATTTCCCTCTGTCCACTTATCTTCATAGACGCCCGTTACCTTGACACCTGTCCCCGAATAACGGTCTGTTGCCTTATTCAGCACCTGATGAAAAGGAGTCTGGGAATTCTTCTCTTCAAAAACGACTACTTTTCTGCGATAGGGGGTGCCATCCTCCGTACGGGTAGTATTGGCATTTGCAACATTCTCGGATATGATGTCCATACGATAACGCTCAGCTGTCATACCGGTCGCATTAATATCAAAAGATGTAAACATTCCCATATCTTATATCCTTTCTGTCCGAATCATTTATTTCATAACTGACTGTAAGTTCTTAAATTCCTGATTGATACTCTGTGTCAATCCCTGATACACCACCTGGTTCTTTGCCAGATATACGCCCTCTGTATCCGGGTCCACATTATTGCCGTCAATGCGGTAGGAATATCCGGAATAATCCGTATAGGTGATCGGATTCAGACGATTCATCTTCACGTTGGCAACCTTGCTGTCCATCGATGTATATCTGGAGTTTCTAAGTGCCTTAGCAAGCTGTGTTTCAAAATTCACATCCTGTCTCTTATATCCGGGTGTGTCTGCATTGGCAATGTTGTTGGAAATCGCATCATTTCTAAGCCAGGAAGCATCTGCCGCCTTGTCCAACACGTTAATATAGTCAAATGCATTGGTATCCACTAAACTCATAGTCATACTCCTTTCACGTTAATACAATCCATAATCCATTATAAAGTAAATCTTAAAAAATACAAGTTTTTTCGATTTATTTTCACAATTCTTATCGCCATAAAAACACAAAAAAATGTAAAAAGGATTTACTGCGCAGTCCTATGCCGCTTTGTGTAAATCCTTTCTCTCATGACGGAAAATCCGCCCGACAATCCATTGTCTGATATTCTGTTAATATCTGCCCTGTTCCTTGAGTTTCTCTACTTCATCGAACACGACATCATTCAATACCTTAATGTATGTTCCTTTCATACCGGAAGATCTGGACTCGATGACACCGGCGCTCTCAAACTTGCGCAGTGCATTCACGATAACCGAGCGGGTAATTCCCACCTTATCCGCAATCTTGCTGGCCACCAGAATGCCTTCCATGCCATTCAGTTCGTCAAAAATATGGGTAATGGCTTCCATCTCCGAGAAAGATAACGTACTGATCGCTGATTTGACCACCGCAATCTTACGATTCTCTTCCGCATTTTCCTCGCTGACCGCACGGAGCATTTCCAGACCCACAACCGTTGTACCGTACTCACACAAAATGATATCATCAATATCATACTGCTCATCACATTTATAGATAAACAGTGTGCCGAGCCGCTCACCAGATATCTCAATCGGTGTGATTACTGCTCTAAACCGCTTCGTATCAATATTCTCAAAACCAAGCGTCTCCAGATTTACATTTTCCTTTGTAGAAAGGACTCCCAAAAGACGTTCATTGAGCATGGGGTCAATAAATCCACCCACATGATCCACGATCAGTTCCGTAATAGATTCCACCGAAGCAATATCTCCGACACCGAGAACCTTGCCCTTTCTGCTGATAACCAGAACATTTGAAACCAGGATTTCCTTCAATACATCACAGATGTCATTGAAAACCACCTTGCCCGAATTGTTATTGTGCAAAAGTTTGCCAATCTTTCTGGTCTTATCCAATAATTGAACACTACTCATAGCCTTACTCCTCAATATGCTGCATCGTAACTTAAGTGCTTGTTGATACACAATTCAATACATATTGATTTTATCACACTATTTGAGCGTTTTCAATGTGTTTTCGGTGCAATTAATCCACAATTTGAATATATTGTTTGAAATTTTCTGACATTCCGGGCAAAATATGAAAATTATGCTTCTGTCTTAGGTGCGTCCTTGATAAATCCACAGGTTTCATTGGAGCAGACCAGCTTATTTCCCTTCTGCAAAAGGATAGAGCCGCATCTGTCACACTTCTCATTTACCGGCTTCTGCCATACCATGAAATCACATTCCGGATTACCGATACAGCCGAAATATTTTCTGCCCTTCTTGGTTTTCTTAAGAACAATATCCTTACCACATTTCGGACACGGCACGCCGATCTTCTCAAAATAGGGCTTAGTGTTGCGGCACTCCGGAAAGCCCGGGCAAGCCAAGAATCTGCCGTGTGGACCATACTTGATTACCATCTGTCTGCCACACACATCGCAGAACTCATCGGATAATTCATCCGCTATTTCTACTTCTTGCAGTTCTTTCTCCGCTTTCTGCACTGCTTCTTCCAGATCCGGATAGAAATTCTGTACTACAGTTTTCCATTTCACATTGCCTTCTTCCACACCATCCAGCAATGCCTCCATCGTAGCGGTAAAGTTTACATCCACAATAGAAGGAAATGCTTCCTTCATCATGGCATTTACCACTTCTCCAAGTTCCGTAACATAAAGATTCTTATTCTCTTTCACAATATATCTTCTGGCAAGAATCGTTGTGATTGTAGGCGCATAGGTACTCGGACGTCCGATTCCCAGCTCCTCCATCGCTCTAACCAGTGAAGCTTCTGTATAATGAGGTGCCGGCTGGGTAAAGTGCTGCTTCTCTTCCAAGGAAACAAAAGACAGCTTCGTATCCTTGGTAATCCCCTTAACCAGCGTATTACTCTCTTCCTTGTCTTCCTCTTGTGTATACACACTCATAAAACCATCAAATTTTACCTTGGAGGCAGCCACCGTAAAACGCTGTCCTGCCGCATCAATCTTAACAGAAGTAGTCTCATACAGGGCATTTGCCATTCTGCTTGCCACAAAACGCTTCCAGATCAACTGATAAAGTCTGAACTGATCCCTTGACAGGGATTCCTTTATCTCCAAAGGTATTCTGTTGATATCGGTAGGTCGGATTGCTTCATGAGCATCCTGGATCTTCTGACCGTTCTTGCGCTCCTGCTCCGTTCCGGCTGCATACTCCTCGCCATACTGCTGTGTCACAAATGCTTTTGCTGCCGCCTCTGCTTCCTCTGATACTCTCGTGGAATCGGTACGCAGATAGGTGATAATACCAACGGAACCGCTACCCTTAATTTCCACACCTTCATATAACTGCTGTGCCAGACGCATTGTCTTCTGGGTAGAGAAGTTCAACACTTTGCTGGCCTCCTGCTGCAATGTAGAAGTTGTAAAAGGAAGCGGAGCCTTCTTAACCCTCTCTCCTGTTTTCACGGATGATATCTGATAATCTGCATTCTCTAACTGCTTCTTGACAGCATCCAGTTCCTCCTTAGAGGAAATTGTCTTTTTCTCATCCACTGTGCCATAATATTTAGCCACCAGTGGTTTCTTCTCACCGGGGATTGCCAGAGAAGCATCCAGTGTCCAATACTCTTCCGGAATAAAAGCATTGATTTCTTCTTCTCTGTCACAAATAATACGCAGTGCCACAGACTGCACACGTCCGGCACTAAGTCCTCTCTTTACTTTGGCCCATAATACCGGTGAGATCATATATCCAACCATACGATCCAGACAACGGCGCGCCTGTTGTGCATCCACCAGATCCATGTTGATCTCTCTGGCATTTTTCAGGGATTCCTTCACTGCCGTCTTCGTAATCTCATTGAAAGTAATTCGATATACCTTCTTATCCTCCAGCTTCAATGCATGGAGCAAATGCCAGGAAATAGCCTCTCCCTCACGGTCCGGGTCGGTTGCGAGATATATTTTCTCTGCCTTCTTCACTTCCTTACGCAGATTAGCCAGGATTTCTCCCTTGCCACGAATCGTAATATACTTCGGTTCAAAATCATGCTCCACATCGATACCGAGCACGCTGCGGGGCAGATCCCTCACATGTCCGTTGCTGGCCGCCACCTCGTAATTGGCACCCAGGAATTTCTTGACGGTCTTCACCTTAGCCGGTGATTCCACGATCACTAAATACTTCGCCATAGCATTTTCCCCTGTTTCTTCTTATTATATATTCTAGCAATTTCGAATCGGTCTGTTAACGTGAAACACTATACACCAAAATTTTCTCTATGACAAGAGACAAAAAAATAAAAATGTCTAAATACACCGCTCAAAAGACCCCGAACAAAAGAGTTCGAGGTCTTTAAATAGTTTACATAATATCTACTCAAGTAGGAACATCTGTGCACGGTTCAGGGATACTGAGTCGGCACTTATTACCTGCACATGTCGTCCGGATTTGTTGAACTCGGAGGTAAGTACAATATAGATTGCAACGCTGCTCTTATCACTGTCTCGTAAAGCTGTAACCGGTGCTTTGATACGATATACCTGCCCCTGTTTCAACGCACTGCCGTCCACTGTAATCAACTGATTCTCCTCCACAGTTTCCAGAGGACTGCTAAAAGCGGTCGCCGTTACGGTTTGTTGTGGCAAAGCAAGCGGCTCTCCCGCATCGTTCTCATAGTAAAAGCTTACTTGCATCGTCTTATTCAAAGCCAGATTATTATCTACAAATTTAAAGTATACATCCACTGTCTCGTCTAAGATACCGCCATCCGCATCCCCTTCTGTTTTCAATTCCTGATCATAAGGAATTGCAATACTTTCAATTTCAGAAGAAGTTGCCGGGAAGCCTGCCACAATGGATACCTCCGATGGATGGATTCCACCCTGATAAGCTGCCATAAGTGCATTTACAAACAAACGACACTCCTCTGTACCAGCTCCTTCAGGTATCTTATTATTCTCTGCATCATAAGTATATGGATACTCCGACTGTCCCACATATACTACATTGCCTTTACTGTAAACATAGTAATTATTTCTTGCATCCCTTGGAGATACATTATAGGCATTCCTGCTCTCTCCACTCTCATTAAGTGTATACCAGGCTGTTGTACGAATCTCATTACCATCCAAAGAAATACCGGTATTCAGCAGATAGTCCGGTGCCTTCAAGGATGTTGCTGTACCAAAAGCAACTCTGCTATCTATCTGATAAGGATATATCGTAATACATCCATCATTGATATTTTCCGCATAGAGACCCTGTTTTTTATAAAACATGCCGCCATCCAGGCCACTGTATCGATAATAGGAGCCGCTATCTCGTCCTAAACGTCCATAGGTCATCTGATCCGTTTGTCCAAGATAACCGGCAGTTAATCCCAATCTGCCGCTCTCTTCCTCTGCTCCTGCCGAAGATACAACCACGCTGCCGCCTTCCGAAATAAAGCTGTTCATCGCAGATACCACAGTATCTCCCGGATTACCGCTATCTCCAAATCCAAGCACCAGCACATCCTGACTCTTCAGATACAAAGCATTGTGCGCAAGTCTGTCCGATAAGACAGCCGGTGTAACAGTCTCAATCTCAAATTTTGCATGTAATAGACCTTCCGCACCTTTCAGGAAATACCCCAGACTGGAATTCGTTGCTTCTTCATAAAGGAACTGCAGATTCGCCGTCTCCCTGGAGGGATCATCCAGAACCTGGAGAACACGGACAGGTGTTTCTCCCTCTCCCATAATCCTGAAATATCCCTGTATTGCATCTCTTCGCCATTCATTTCCCGCATCTGCAATTTCCACCTTCCATGGCACAATACCAAAAGATATATCCTTGAAATCAACAGAAATAATACTGCCATTCTCAGAAGCTTCTTCTCCGTACTCCGAGATTTCTTCTCCCTTGGCAAAGACACCGTCATAATTCAGATCCAGATATACATGTTTTACGATATCTCCGGCATATCTATGTTCCTCCGGCTTTCTGTCGTTGG
Source organism: Lachnospiraceae bacterium (assembly GCA_051878995.1). GTDB lineage: Bacteria > Bacillota > Clostridia > Lachnospirales > Lachnospiraceae > UBA3282. Next base: position 312,416 of record JBJELE010000029.1, read on the forward strand.
TAATACGGTATTCTATGCTTCCGCGATAATATTTGCTTTCTGTCAGTTCCGTTTCAACTACTCTGCTTGCCTCAGCATCATGCAACCACTCAATACGTGGACGCATGGTATTCAACTGCACCGTAAACAATGCACTGCTGTGGACATCCGATATTGTATAGATATAATCTTCATATTCACTGATGGCTGTCTTAAGGAATTCATACATCTGTGTATCGGAACCAATATAGTCCGTATTGATATCCTTGCTTCCGGCATCCTTGGCAGTCCTGTCCTTAAAGCATGCATCCTCAACCACAATCGGATAACCGGCCCGCATATAATCAAGCAGTACTTCCTTCTTTCCATCGGTTATATCATTAGCATCATATCTGAAGTCACTGCCGGCAACCTTATCTCCGCTATGGTATACCTTACCATTTAAATCCGAATCATTATAAACCGTTTCCGGATTCCTACCGGTCTTAAGATTCAGATTCTGTCCGTCCAGACCGATAAAAATCATATCATAGGTACTGTTAACATCCTCATATCTGCCATTGAATTCTGAAACAGATTTCACGGTTATCTTCGTTTCTATTTCTTTATTACTGCGAAGAATCTGCTGACCGGGCTCTTCTCTGTCTTCCCTCTGCCAATACAAAACCACACTATGGTTCTCACTGTCGAGACTGCTATGCAAATCTGATTTTACGTTTGCTGTAGGCTGTAATTCCAGAATTGACAGATCCTTATACTCGCCAATCATGCCCACCGCATAATTGATGATGTATTGTACTGCCATGGCCTTACTGACCTCTTCCGCAATCTCATCATCCTCCGACAATGTAGAATTCTCAGCCTTGATGGCGGCCAGCACCTCTTTGAAGCCTGCCTTGGCTTCGTCCTCATCCACTGCTTCCGGAAAATCCTCCGCTACCAGTTTTGTTGCGGCATTGACAATATAGATGTTTCGGTTTACATAATTATAATCATTATCCTTCTTATTCGGATAATCATCACTATCCACATTCATCAGTACATTCTCTGCCAGATTCTCCCCCTGGTTCATGGCAAAATAGAATGACTGTAAATCCTTCTTCAAAAATACCTTGGCAAGCTTCCGGTAATCAGAATCCATATACTTTGCAGTATCTTCGATAATACTATAATCAACCATTACCGGTTTCTGGTAAGTCACAGCCTCATACAGAAGGGTTGCGATAACTCCTTCATCAATATCTTCAATGCCCCCGGGATTCGTCCCGATATATACAGGGCTTACTTGAGTGGATAAGAAGCTGTTAACGCCATCCTCCAGATAAACCAGATCCGCATCCTGAACTGCCTCATAGGTTACCTCTGCTGCAGTTACTGTCTGTACCTTAATACTGAAATCCTCATCCGCATTATCCTGTTTCTTCAGCGAATGGAACACATAACGTAAAAGCCAGTCATTGTTACTACATCTGATATAAACAGGGGCATTCCGCACTTCGATGTAATGCTCATGATCATCAACCAAAGGATTGGGAGAAACATATGTACTCCAGCCCCCGGAAGCGGCAGACTGAACCGAATGTGCTGCCGTCAATTTATAACGCCCTTGTCCGGGTCCCACATATACGAAGCTTCCCTCAAGTGTGGGCTCAGTCGCTGCGCCTCCGCCACCTACACCGCCTTCTCCTGTAAATAGAGATACTTCCCCATTTAACCATATTAAGGCATTTTCCCGGTTGTAGGTATAGCAAGGTCTGGCTTCACCTTCACCAACAGCAACCGGTCGGAAGTTAATCACTTGATATAACTGTTCTGCCTCCTCCGGCTCATATACATATTCGAATTCCAGAATATAGTACTCCTCACTCCGGCTTACGCCCGTTTCCACCAGCTTGCGCCAGCCAAGGGCTGCCGAGCTGCCGGACATTGTACTGTTTTCTCCCGTACTTTCACTATTTCCTTCACCCTCGCCCTGTACCGGCGTATCATTCTCAGCTTCTGAGCCCTCTTCATTACCGACAGGATCTGTATTATCATTCTCACCGGAATCTGCATCATCATCCTCTTCGGGCTCAGTATCCTCATCCCCGACAGGTTCTGTGCTGCTGCCTTCTTCGGGTTCTGCACTGCCACCCTCTTCAGGCTCTAGGTTATCGTCTTCCGGAACATCAGCATCTGTGTCATCCTCTCCGTACAGTTGTGCCTTAAGCTCTCTGACGGTACCCACATAACGAAATTCCTCATTGTCGTCATTCACTATCTTCTCATATACAAAGGTTGCATCCGGATAATTGGTCCAGTCTGTTGATATTACCGTGGCACGATACCCTTGGATATTCATCTCAGGATTACCAAACTCTACCTGATATTCACCATACTCTCCTTGATCACCCTCTTCATCTACCAGGAAGAATTCCTCATCGCCCGTATAGGTCCCGGTATTTCGCAGTGAATAACCGGAAAGGGATGTTCCCGAACCCGGATCGATCCAATTGTAATCAAAACCGGTTCTGTCCGTTTCCGTACCTGTTTCCCAATCCGAAACATAAGCTTTTATTCTACCGGTAGGAACATTTGCACCCGCTGCCATTTCATCTGCCGAAAGCGGATCATACACCTTAGTCCAACCGTTCTCCGCCGTCAGGTTCTGTTCCATTCCGGCATAAGATTCCATATATTCCAGATGCAGAAATCCATCCTCATAGCCTGTGGCAATAACTTCCTCAGCCAGTTTCTTTCTGTTCGCATAGGAATAGAAGATATTGCTGTTCTCAGTATATATTTTCATCAAATCCTGAGTAACGGGTGCCTGATCACCTGCCAGATATCCTATGGTTCCAAGCGAGAAATTACATGTCAGATTATGTTCAACGTTAGGGTCAACGTCATCGGGATACACAAACGTGTATGTCCCATTTCCCGGCACAATATCCAGAATCGTAAAAGGATCTTCTTCATCATGGGCCTGTACAATCTGCTCCATACCGCCCAGGGATTCCTTTGCATATACTTCTGCCGGTTGTATATATGTAAATATGCCGCCAACTGCCACCGCAGCTACTGACAGAACAGCTATGCCTGCCTTAATCCGCTTCTTATTCAGTTGGATTTTCTTATCAGATGTCCTTTTCTTCATATCCAAGTCATTCCCTGTCAATACTGTTCCCACTCGACTCCATCGGAATCACAGCGATACTTACCGGAATAGTATTCATTCCCGTTATTATCCCGATAGTAGAATTCCAGTTTATAGGTATCATCCTTAGCAATATACTCACAGGTAATCCGTTTAAATTCTACTTCGCATACTTCATTTCTAAAGTCGCAGTACATTTTAACTTTCTGACATTCTTTCGTCTGCACCGAAGTCTTATTCCGCTGAAAATAGTTGGTAAACGCGGAATCAGAGGGCACCGGGAAATAACCTCCGCCGGTAAAATGTTTATTGTCATAATATGCTTTTAAGGTAATATTACTCTTCTTAACCTCAAAGTGAATGGTACTCTCCGGCACTTCATACAGCTGAATCTGTTCGTAATTGGGACTGTAATTTTTATGATATACAATATAACTATGGTCAGCCTGTTGTTTGTTTACATACTTGATGTAAGGTACAAGATGGTAACTGCCAATTGCCTGCATAACATTATTATTGTTCAGCTTCAGGATAATATTATTGGCATTCTGGATTTCAGCAAAGCTTAACCCACCTACTTCTCTGTTTCCCTTGTATTCACCATAATAATTCTCGTAACGATATCCATAAATCGGCCCATTCCAGGAAGACTTATCGTTTCCTTTCCCCTCATATACCGCGAATTTTACATACTCAGAGCAATGACTGCTGTTTCTGTCACCAATTGTGTTCGCCACATGATCAACGCAGAACTTCATCTCCTGATATCCTTTAGTGGCATACATAGAATCCAGTGTAAGCTGTCCGGTGGTAACTTCTCCCTTGTAATCATAATAGATTTGTGGCGGGTAAATTGCGCAGGTAATTTTATCCGTATGCTTATATTTTCCATTATAGGTGCCGTCACTATCGCACTTGTTTTTATAGTCATCAATGACCTCCTGCACGATGGCATCTCCCTGACTGAAATGAGTCCCCGGATCGATAATCTGCAAGGAAACATACCATGTCCTGCTAACATCCAGACCGAATAAATCCGGCGTCATCCATGCATCCGAACCGTTGGTTCCGTACAGCATAATCTTATCCGAACTTGCAGGTGCATCCTGAGATTCCTTAATACGAGCACAGACAATATAATATCCCTGACCGCCTATATTAAACTCCGGTCTGTTAATAATGATTTTACTTGCTCTGCCGTACTTAATATCACCATCAAATTCCAAATCAATCTTAGATTTGGCTACCGTCAGTTCCAACACTCCCTGAACATCCGGATATGCTCTCATCTTTGAGAGATATGAAGTGGAACGGATTGTAATTTTAGTACCCTCCGTTGCATCCGCATTCACTAAAAAAGTTGCTTCTTTCTCATCAGACTCCACCAGAGTGGCCGGACCTTCTACCACCCAGTCTGTCACATCAAAATCCTTTGCGGTATCATCACTGCACCCTTTACATGCCACTCCCAGCTGTGAACCGCTTACCACGGAAGAAACCGTAAATTTTTTATCGGAAGACACTTTTTCTGCTGTATTCTCCGTATTCTCATCTGAGGTCTTACTTAACGCTACACTTGTTACTCTTTTAATACATATCAATACCGTAGCAGTTGCATGATTTCCATCTGAATCCACTGCATTAGTAGTAACCATAGCCTGAATCGTCCCTGCCGGTTCATCCACATCAATCTGGATAATACCATTTGCCGCATCAATAAATACCGTTCCTCCGGAATACCCCGGTGCCATGGACCACGTAACACTCTTATCCGTTACATTCTTACCGGTTACCTTCGGGGTCGAGAAATGATAGGTTTCTCCCGGTTCTATGATAATCTGAAGTTCCCTTGGTATAACCGACAATTCTACCCTTCTGTCCAAAGGACCGATTTCAACGTCATTGATGCCCACTTTATTTCGAATCGTTATATTGTTAGAGGTTTTATATTCCCTATTACCGTTGGTAAAGGTCATAGAAATCTGAACAACCCGTTTTTCCTCTACCTGAGTCAAATCTGCCGAGAATTCCTTTACCCGCTCTGCCAGTACCACGCAGCCGTTCTCCCCCGGCATTGGGAAAGAAGTTTCCGTGATGTCAATTTCTGAGTAATACAGCGTCTCATCTGTCTTATCCCAATAAAACAGATAGTTCTTATTACCATTGCCCTCTTCTATCGTCTCAGTGCCACCGGAGTCAACCACACTGACACCGTTAAACATCGTCAGGCTCTTCCCCGCGGGTTCAAAAGTAAACTCTGCATCCTTCAGACCTAAAGTCGCCGCACCGGAATCATCATATGCCGCATAATTCACACTTCTGGTTGTATCAATCAAAACATCCGATATTTGATTTAGAGCAAGCTGTGCTTCCTGTTGTACGCTGATATCACTGTTGCCTGATGCATAACTCCTCGACCCGACAATGATAAAACCGCACACTGCTGCCGTCACAATTGCCATAATGGTTACCGCTATCAGCAATTCTACTAATGTGAAGCCTGCCTGATCCTTTCTCATAATCCTTTCCCTTTCTGATTCCGATTCTGTTTCCTGTCACTAAGGCAACGGAGCGATTGCTTTAACTTCCGATTTCCCCGTCAGCTGCGTCATCTCTATTGCATAGTTCTTACTGCCACCGCGCACTATGATCTGCGCGCAGTTATCATGTGCTGTTTTATCAAAAGAGCCTGAACTTCTGTCAAACTTAATGGTTACACTGTCACCACTATTCAGTTCTGTGGCCGCATCCGGTGTTTCCCCGGGCTTAATGTATCCCACATACACCCTGCTGTTTCCCATTTTCTGTGGTTCACCTTCTACCGGTGTAGCGCCTGTCTGCTCATACACATAGAGCTTTGTATACACGTTGCCGTCAGCAGCACGGTATAACTCCATATAGGCCTCTTTTTTTCCCATGGTAGTTACTTTACAGTCTGCAATAGCACGCTGTATATTGTTGGCACAGGTCTTCGCATTGGCTCCGAAGATCATCGTAATGGAATAGAAAACCGTCCCAATCAAAACTGCCATAATGGCAATGACGATAATCAGCTCAACCAGAGAATAACCACTGTTATTGATATGGAATTTGTCATGCCACTTTCTCTGTCTATCCAAATCCTGCATAATCTTCCGCCTTACTTCTTAATCCAGTTCATATAACGTACAATCTCACCGTAGTCGATATCCAGATTACCTTCCTCATCCACCTTGGCTTCCTCTGCGCCATTAATCATGCTGCCATGTCCAGCCACAAAAATATCGATTGGTGTAACCGTATCTCCGGATATGCTGCTTGTCCCACTCAATACCTTGTACAACTCCATCTTATTCCATTTAACGGAAGCAGCACCATTGGCCAAAATAATCTTACCTTTGGCAATCACCAGTCCGCTAAAGTTTCTGTCGATAACAACATTTCCCATGGAAATGATCAGACATACCTTGGAGCTGTCACTGATTCCCGAAAGGCTGATATCAGCTTCTCTGGTCACTACGGCCTTCAATCCGGCATCGGTAGTATAAGTAACCGTATTAACATGATTGTTATCCAGATAGGTTGTCAGTTCATCTTCCTTAATGATGCTGTTAAACACATTCTGATCCACTGCAATCGTAGAAGCATCATCCGTCAGATTCGTTGTCAATGCCTTATATTTATCAGCTATATTAGCGGAGAATGCAAGCACGTCCGCTTCATCCCTGAAGTTGGTTATCTCATCTGCATTTTCCCCGGTCTCCCGGTAAACGTCTTCCGGTGTGGTACCGGCTTCTCCGGTATCTTCTCCACCTTCAGAGGTTCCTTCCCCTTCGCCCTCTTCTCCGCTGTCGGGGAATAAAGTACTCTGATCCAGACCCGTAAGCAAGGCCACTCCACTGTCCGAAATGGCACTGGATACCAGACTGTTACCCAGAATCGTATACTGATTGTCAGAAGTTACGTTATAATCTCCTAACAGAATACCTCCTGATGCATATTTATTGAAATACCGGTCAATTGCCGCTCTATTCGAATTAAAATCATAATACTGAACAAAGTATTTCTCAGCATTGGTTTTATCCATAACCAGATAATAGTACACCAGAGTACCACCATTATATGGTGCATAAACCTTTCTGATATGCTGGTCATCTGACACACCAAAATCGCTGAGAGATTTATTGCCCAGCTTGTAAACCGGTTTGGAGAAATCCACTTCCTTAAACTTGTCCCCGTTCTCCGTTTTATAAGTGGCCATATCTGCTTCTTTGTCACCACTCAACGGATTCTGACCAACAACAGTTTGTCCTTCCAACGTACCAATGCATTCTGCCGGAACCAGATACGCAATCTGATTCCCTTTGACCGCAATGGATTCTCCCATCATAACAGGCTTCGACGTATTCGGATTCCCTGCTTCTATCTGCTCTTGCTTCAACTCGGCTTCTGCCTGAGTCGCAGAATTACCTATATAAGCACGTCCCGCAATCAGAAGCTTCTTGATTCCTGTCATGTCAACTGTTGAGCTGCTGCCATTTATGATAATCGCACTGCTGTTGGCAGAATCAATATCAGGCTCTCCGGTCAAGCCATTATAGGTTGATGTGCCATATCCGTAATACGCCTGAGATAAAGTCACTTTACTGCCGGAACCATTCAAGGACAGATCATTTGCTACATAAGTGCTTCCGTCCAGACTCATCGCTCCACTGTTCAGCTTCAGATTACGTGCATAGATGCTGTTATTCTCGTTTAGGACATCCCTCACTACAAATCCGGCCTGAGGTCCTTCTACTTTAATATCTCCCTTGGAAATAACATTGACTGCCTGATCAACGGTCAGCGTAGTAGCTGCATTCACGGTAATGCCGCCCTTTCCATGTTCATCCGTTCCGGCATAAATGCTGCCTTCCATTTGAATGGTTCCGCTTCCGCTATCTGCTTCAATTCCCTGATTACCAATCATCACATAATTGTACAAATTATCTATAGAGCCTGCCTGGGTAAAAATCAATTTCGGCACATCCAGACAGATATCTGTCTGTACTACAGATACTCTGCCGTCATCAGCCGTATAGGATACATAGATATTATGTAAGATGATACTGTTATCATTGACCTTCTCCATCTTCGGCTCGCCCTCAGGATCAGACAACTCATTCCCATGCTCCCAGGCATCGTTATCCACACCGCTGGTTGCTGTGGCGCCATTGAAAATATCCGCATCTACAAACTCTTTCAATTTATCCCGGTCATAATAACCTGTCCCTCTGGACGGGTCCTTCAACTGCTCAACCACTGTATCAAGATATACGGTTGCAAAGGTAGAGAAACGATTTTCTTCTGTCTCCAGACCGTCCCAGTTCGCAATGACTTCCTTATATGCCGTACCCACCGCTGTGGAAGAAGTATTCTGCAGTCCCGCCATGATCTGCTCTACTACTTCCTCTGCGGAATAGAAACTTTCCTTATTCCGCATATCGGAAATCTTAATCATATAGTTCATATATGACATCCACAGAAGCGTAGTAGCCAGAATACCAATCATTGCCATGGCAATAATAACAATAACAATAGACGAGCCTCTGTTATCCCGCTTCTTCTTACAGAACTTATGCAGTTTTGTTATCCCCTTACGTAATCTGTTCATACAACCGGTCCCATCACTACAACTAATTGTTCTTGCTTCCTTCGATCGTTATCTTCTTATCCTCATCTTTGAAACCTTCGGCAGCCGCGCCTTCCTTATAAATGATAACTTCCACATCATAAATCATTTCCGTAACCTTATCATCTGTTCCCGGGGCACCCAGCTTGGTATTTCGTACACCGGACAGATCATAAATATTCAATTTCTGTGATGGAGATGGAGTTCCACCATTAAGCCAGAATTTAACCTGCCCCGGCACCTCAGTATCCTTGCCTTCTGCCGTAAGATAATCACTGTTCACCAGGCTCGTTCCCAGATTCGTGCGTACCTTAAGGTTGTCTACACTACAATTTTGAAAATCCACTACTACTTTATAAATAATCTCTGCAACCATTAACTGCGCATCTGTCATTCCGGCATCCGTGTCTATCTGCTTAGCAATCGTCATGCATAGAGGAAGATCATTCACATTTTTGACGATAATCATATCATCATTCAACTCATACCACGGATAATAGAAAAGGTAGAAATTACCACTACTATATCTTCCACACAGGTAATCATTTCTTCCATATATATTTTTTTGAACATAACCAGATGGTCTATTATATGTGCATTCATATTCAGTAGTGATTTTGGCATTTGCTATAACATTGCCTTCCTCATCTTTATCACCACTATCTTCAATCTCTATAATGTATGTCCTGCTCACACTCATATTGGGCATATCAATGGCAAACTCATCTTCTTCTATGCCGGCTGCCTCAAATGCCTCATTAAATTCCGCATCATTCCATATATTTTTTACTACAACTTCTTTCTCAGTAAGCGTCTTCCCGTCAGGCTGAACATACTGATCATTATAAAGCCCATCCTTATTAACACTGGCACCCTTATCGTTATTTACATTGCCAACATGGGCAACCTTATCATTATTATGTGCCTGTGGGTTACCGCTCGCATCAACGTTCGTCTGTTTCTGCGTATGAGAGCCGCCTTCCATATAATCTCTGGCATCTACCTTAATAAGCGCATCATATTCGGTCCCCTGCATAGTGACCTTGCTCATGGAGAAATAATAAAGCCCATCGCATGGATTCCCATGCTCATCCACTTCCATTGCAGTTTCTTCCTTGATCTCTCCTTTGATCATGCTGTCATCTATTACATAGAAGCCTTCTGACGGATCATTAAACTGTGTCTTCAATTCCTCCAGATTATATGCCTTCAATCCCTCCATGATATCCTGAGCCACAGTCGTAGCCCGCAGGGTCTGTCTGGATTTGACATTCAGCTTATGAGAAGAAAGAAACGAATTCAAAAGCGGAATCACAATAATTGCCAGAATTGTAATGGCTACCAGCAGTTCTACCAATGAAAAGCCGGCATTCTTCCTATTCAGTTTGGATTGATTATCTCCGGTCATTCCCGTCTTACCCCGTTATACACTACTCTTCTGTTTCAGCGTTCTCATCCAGATCAGCCAGATTCTCCTCACTGTGAATTGTAATCGTACCAAAAATATTGTCAGTACCCAATAATACGGAACTGAAATCAGGCTCTACATATTCCTTATCTTCCTGTCCCCATACACAATACATATTTACTGTGGTCACACCACTCAACAATCCGGTGCTTTCATCATAAGCAACCGTTACATTGTCGATAACCATACGGTCTGTCTGCAAAGCAATATTTTTGATACTACGCTTTAAACCCTCATAGGAAACTGCATAATTCATGGTGACTCTGCGGTTTTTCAATGAATAGGGGTTGGTACTGTCAGCATTGATTCCAGTCTCTGTCATTGGAGCTGCAGTATCCGTTACTCCTTCTTCTGCCTCATATTCCTCTACTTCAGCAATCTCATAAGTATGTTCAACATCTTCTCCTGTGTCTATATCATCCAGGAAACTGACATCCTCTAATGCATCAATGGTAATGGAATTGATCGCCATTGGTGACATTAATTCCTGATTGATTGCCAGTAAAATGCAATCCTCTTCACGGACATCTACAGGAAACAACTGATAAATATCCTTGATTTCCTTGTTCATTCTATCCGTCTCGCTTAAATAAGTATCCTTATTCGCCATCTTGGAACTCAGATCCGCAATCTGCATCTGCAACTGCTGGTTTTCCTGTTCCAATGCATCCGCTTTTTCCATAGTTGGCTGGAAAATGAACAGATAGGAACACACACCAAGCAGGATTCCCAAGAAGCCTATCAGAATCAAAATGTCTCTCTTTGATACTTTCATTTCGTGTCCCTCCTATTCTGCACCTTCCTCAGACTGCACGTCATAACCCACAGGCCGATATAACGCAACAACTGTAAAATTAACACCTGTAACTCCGCTTTCTGTCTCTTCTTCCGCAGTTAATGCAGATACCGTAACGGCCTCCCCGATAAGGGAATCAAAAGTTCTGAGCTGTTCCACAGCAGCTGCGGCCTCATCTTTAGAACCTACTTTCATATTGATTGTTACTGTAGCAGCATCACTGGTAAGGGATAATACATTCACGCTGCTTGGCAGCTTCTCTTCCAGTTCCGCCAAAAAATCATACAACTCCTCGTTACGATTCTCCGTTGCTTCATACATGGCATTGACTTTGGTATACTCTGTCTTGGTGGTCACGTACTCATTATAAATCGGAATAATCTCTTGAAGTTCAGCTGACTGGGCCCGCAATTCCACATTATCCTTCATGAGCCCAATATATCTGACCGTAGGTATCACAGCAAGAACAATGGCTACAATTATACCCACAATTAAAAGTGTATAAGCAATCGCCTTGCCATTGACTGCCATGCCGGTCTTGCCGGCACCTGCGCCCTGTGTCTTGCCTTTTCCCTTATCAGCCTCTTTCTTAAAGCCAAGAGGGGCTGCAGCGGCACCTACACAGGCGGTATATTCTCCATAATATTCCTTCTTAAAGCTCTTCTCTAAAGTCCAGCCTGCTGCCTGTCTTAAAATCTCTATGGGATGATTAATCTCCCGTGATAATAAGTCTGCCAAACCTCTGACATTGGCACCCAAACCGGTAATCAATACCCTGTCAATCGTTGCATTGCCATTATGAGATATATAATAATCGATTACTCTGGCAATACCACCTATCAGGGGCTGTAATGCCTCCGTGACAGCCTGCTTTGCACGAGTCTCCGGTGTTACTTCCGGCTCAGCCCCTGCCGTAGCAGCATTTTCTTCTGCTGCAGTCCCGGAAACCTCTGCTGCCTGCATAACTGTTTCTGATGTTTCACTCTCCTGAGCAGTTGCCCGCTGTGGCAATACCACACAATCATTGCTTTCCAATACCTGCAATGCCTGAGAGAAATCCTGTATATCTCCCCACTGTCTGGATTCCATAACTGCATCCAGTGCCTCATCCACACCATAAGAAACATTTCTGGTAAAGCTCAGCACCCCATTCTGCACGACCATAACCAGCGTGGAACGTTCATCAATCTTCACGATCAGGTTGTTACCCTGCGCACAGTCTTCTCTTACCACCTGATAAATACTGTTACCCGCATAATCAATAGCTGCAAGTTCCAGTTTCAATGCCTTAGCCAGATCATAATATCCGCTCAAAAGTGCCGTCGGAGCCGCCATGACAAGCAGCTTATACTGCTGAGTTCCCTTGGTCTCTCCAATCACGCCCAGAATGCTATACGCAAGCTGATACTGGCTTAAATCCACCGGAAAATAATCCGATGCATTGGCATTTACCACATCCCCGATACGATTTTCCTTTACAAAAGGAATAACAACTTCACGGCTGGCTATCTTGGCAGAAGTAATCGTAAACATTACCTGTCGCGTCTTTACTTTATTTTCCGTCAATGCCTTCTTCAGCGCATCCACGTATTCCTGCGTAATCATCAATGCGCCGTCATTCAGCACACCGTCCGGTGTAGGAACCGTGAAACTCTTATAGACTTTATGTGTTTTGGATTTGTAGTCTGTCTCACAGACCCTTGTCAGTGAATAACCGATTTCAATACTGATTACTTTACCAGCCATGAATCGTAACCTCCTTTGTTTCCCCTCTTCTTTATATAAAAACCTGCCGGTAACACCAAGCAGGCATTTTGTCCATATTCAATGTATACCTATATTTTTTCATACATAATAACTATGCAATTACAATTAGAAATTATAGGAATTGTCCCAGATACCATGTCAGTAACTGATTTCCCCATAAAGCAGCAATAAAAACGCCCATCGACAGATACGGTCCCATTGCAAGTACATGGTCCTCACCGCTGACTTTCATGCGGATTACATGGATCACTGCCCCTAAAATGCATCCCAACAGGAATGCCATAATAATCAATTTCCAGCCAAGTAACAGCCCGCAGACTGCCATGAGCTTCACATCACCGCCTCCGATGGCTCTTCCCTTGGAGACGTAATATAATACTGCAAGAACTGCACTGACAGACAGGAAGCCGATCAGGTAATTCAGGAAATTATGATAGTCCGTCGCTACCCGTATCAGCCCCAATGCCAGTATAAACAGATTGATTCCCAAAGGAATCTCATAAGTTCTAAAATCAATTATACTCAGTACAATGAGCGCAGAAGTCAGCAAACAGTAGAGTAGGGATTCTACGTTCACTCCGTTCATCCATACGATCATTGTATATAAGATTCCGTTCGCCGCCTCAATCAGCGGATACTGGACGGAGAGCTTTGTACCACATTTACGGCATTTGCCCCCAAGAAACAGATAACTGAATACCGGAAACATATCATACCATGCAAGCTGATAGCCACACGACATGCAGTGGGATCTGGTCTTTACAATATCTTCGTGCTTCGGAATGCGATAGATACAGACATTTAAGAAGCTGCCGATCACGATACCGAAGAGAAATATGATGATGTAAAAAAGTATCTCTGGAAGCATAATGTTGTTCCTTCTCGGTTTGTAAATGTAGTACTGTACTTCTTTGTAAAAGGCTGCTGCCAAAACGGCGGTTACCTCTCGCAAGAAATGCAATGGTACTTAGCAGTCAATATGACCGCTAAGTACCTGCGATTTCGTTAATTAGTTACGCATGTGATGCGTGATATAGGTTTATCATCGTCATAGCAACGATTAATTACCCTCGTTACCACCATTACCACCATTACCACCAGCCGGTGCAGCGTTTGTGGCTCCAAGCATTCTATCTCTAAATACATTTGCAGTCTCTTCATCTTCAGCACTATAAGTAAAATCAAGATTACCATCATTAACATCCCACTTAATGGTATAATCCTGCCACGTTGTTCTGCTCTGTCTTCTTGTATGCAAAACATTACTAGCATCTAGTAAGCCAGCATCTGCCAAAGCTGCTCCTAAAAAAGTATCTGTACCAATTGTTTGATCAGCCGTTCCAATTGTTATTGAACCATCTGCAGGAGCAACTGTAGCTTCCGGATCAGTAGCATATACCTGTAATGCAGTTACGATCTCAGTTGCATTCTGCAAATCTGTTGAGTTACGTGATCTCTCAACATATTTCAGGTACTGAGGTGCCAGTACAACGATCAGGATTGCCATAATAGCAATAACAATGATCAACTCAACAAGGGAAAAACCTTTGTTATTCATTTTTCTTTCTTTCATGATTCTTTCTCCTTTTCCTCTTACATAATTTAGGCATTCAGGAAATGCCATATATCTTAAACACAACTGCTCCCTACCGACAGTCCTGTTTAATTCATTTGTAATGTTACAGATTATCCAATGCAGTGTACATAGTTACCATAGGTGCCATACATGCACCAATCAGTACACCTACGATACAGGCAAGTACGATGATGATCATAGGCTCCATCGCCGCCATCAGCGACTGTACCGCCATCTCCACTTCTTCTTCATAATAATCTGCCAGTTTGTTCAGCATTTCTTCGGTAGAACCAACTTCTTCACCGATATGTATCATGTGATACACCATAGGCGGGAACAGACCACATGTCTGCAACGGCTGTGACAACGGCACACCAATGATGATCTGCTGGACTGCCTCTTTCAACGCTTCCTTGAACCATATATTCGTCATCGTATCTGCCACGATATCTACCGCTTCCACCAGCGGTACACCTGCTGCCAACAGAGTGCTCAGAGTACGTGCCATCTGGGAAGCTGCCGACTTGACTACCAAATTTTTGATTGCCGGGATCTTAAGCTGCAGTTTGCCCAATACATGCTTACCACTGCTTGTCTTTGCCCACGCCTTCAGCGCAAATACAATCGCAATAATAACAGGTATGATAATGAACCAGAAATTCTGGATAAAATTACTCATGGTCACAACCATTCGCGTAATCCACGGCAAATCCGTTCCCAGTTCTGCAAACATGTCCATATATCGTGGAATAACGAACACCAACATAACAATAACTACCACAACCGCTACCAAGGCAACTACAAACGGGTAAATCATGGCTTTCTTGACCAGTGCCTGCGTCTTGGCTGACTTTTCAAATTGAATAGCCATACGTTCCATGGCTGTATCCAGACTACCGGAAGCCTCACCTGCTTTGGCCATCTGAATCAGAAGTTCCGGAAACACCTTGGGATGCTGTGCCAGAGATTCTGCAAAGCTTTCACCCTTTTCCACATCTGCACGTACCTCTTGTACGGCTTTCTGCAGCTTCTGATTCTCTGTCTGCTCTGCCAACATATTCAATGTTTCAATAATCGTAACACCGGCTCTTGTAATACTGGCGAACTGCCTACAGAATACTGCCAGATCACGGGCAGTCGGTTTGCCGCCGAAATCAAAGTTGATATCTCTGGTCAGGGCATTTTGCTCCGTAACCTCCAGTACGATTAATCCCTGATTTTTCAGGTCCCTTGTTACTACTTCTTTATTCTCGGCATCTGTACTGCCTTTTATCTCTTTGCCGCTCTTGTCGATTGCGACATAACCCCAGGTCGCCATATCGTCTCCCCTATCACTGTATCTGATTGATGCTATACGCACCGACTTATTCGATGTATTATTATTCTTTCTATTCGATAACAATTTACAAATATTTTACATCTATATTGTATTTTTTTCAATACTTTTCAAGTTTTGGCAAAATATTTATTGCTTAATATATCGACAAAGTGTATTATTACTTTTTGTGCATATTTACCAACTTTTCTCATTTCTTTTCTTATATCAAACATAATCGTTTCTTCTTTGTAAACGTAATTGCGTTTATATAATAGCATTTTCCTGTTGTATATCCGGCTTTATCATGCTATACTTGAAATCACAAGCATACACTACACATTATTATTCTCACTATGAAGAAATGGAGGCTTTAAAGAAATGACAGATGAATCCTTATTTTTAGACATTGATATGTTGGATAATCAATTTGCAGCAGAGTTGGCGCTGAAGGATAGTATCATCGCTGAGCTTGATCAAGAAATTGCTGAAAAGGATGCGGAGATAGCTGCTTTAAAAGAAGCACTGAAAAAATAACAGGCTTGTCAATCTGCCTGCTCTATGCTATGATAAGCCCATCTGATAAATTCTATTACATCATTCGTTGGTCATTTCGACCGAATTATCAGACCTTTATTTTCATACAGAGAGCAGGTGGTTTCTATGCGGGTATAAGTTAATTTATTATATTCCGTCACATCATATTTCAACAGAAATTCTTTTTCTGTTACATCGCATCACAAAGGAGATTCTATATTTATGACAAATTCTATTTATCACATCTATGACAAAGTATTTAAAAAAATTTTAACACTCTCTTCAGGTGCCGTCATCAACCTGATCAACGGACTGTTTGAGACAAGCTACCCAACAGACAGTATCATCACGTATAACTGGACAGAGTTTGAAAGTGACGAACTCAAGAAAATTCTGGCAGACACGATTCTGACTATCAACAATACACAAAGCTATCATATCGAAGCACAGATTACTGAGGATGAAGATATTATTTTCCGGGTCTTTGAATACAGTTTCGGACATGCTGACCGCAATCGGATTCGTATGACTTCACATAAAAATACAAATGCATCTAGCAATTGCACGACTGAACAGGAACCGGACTGTGAACTGCTTTTCCCTGAGCCAAAAGTAATCTATCTGTGTCCCTCCGGCAAGGCACCGGCTCAATATACCATGAAGCTTAACTTTGGTACACAGGGATCTTTTCTCTATAAGGTTTCTACCTTTAAGCTTTTGGATATTTCTTTAGATGAACTTAATCAGCGAAAAATGATTATCCTGATTCCGTTCCAATTATTAAAACTCAAAGATTTATTATCGAAAGACCGTAGTGAAGAAAACCTTTTAGCGTTGCAGAATCTAATCCAGCATGATATACTGGAAAGCATAGAGAGCAATCTGGCCCTGGGAAATATTACACCGGATGATGCCCGTCGACTTAAACGGCTTACCCATAAGCTGTACACGCACATCTATTCTCACTACGAAGAAATGGAGGCTTTGAACGAATTGACCGACGAATCCTTAATTCTTGACATTGATATCATAGATAATCAGCACGCTGCCGAACTAGCGCTGAAGGACAGTATCATCTCTGAGCAGGGAAATATGCTTTCCGAAAAGGACAACATCATCTCTGAGCAAGGGAATATGCTTTCCGAAAAGGACAACATCATCTCTGAGCAAGGGAATATGCTTTCCG